>NZ_JBVIPT010000015.1:0-325188 GCF_055577685.1 Streptomyces sp. NPDC033178 | reverse complement strand
TCGGGGGTCCACTGCATGGGGGTGCGCACGGCGTCGCGGTCGCCGAGCCAGATGTTGTCGCCCATGCCGATCTCGTCGCCGTAGTAGAGGATCGGGCTGCCGGGCAGGGAGAGCAGCAGGGCGGTGAAGAGTTCGATCTGGTTGCGGTCGTTGTCCAGGAGGGTGGCCAGCCGCCGTCGGATGCCGATGTTGGCGCGCATGCGCGGGTCTTTGGCGTATTCCGCGTACATGTAGTCGCGTTCTTCGTCGGTGACCATTTCGAGGGTGAGTTCGTCGTGGTTGCGCAGGAAGATGCCCCACTGGCAGCCGGACGGGATCGCCGGGGTCTTCGCGAGGATTTCCGAGACGGGGTAGCGGGATTCGCGGCGCACGGCCATGAAGATGCGCGGCATGACGGGGAAGTGGAAGGCCATGTGGCATTCGTCGCCGCCGGCGCTGTAGTCGCCGAAGTAGTCGACGACGTCCTCGGGCCATTGGTTGGCCTCGGCGAGCAGGACGGTGTCGGGGTAGTGGGCGTCGATCTCGGCCCGCACCCGTTTGAGGACCTCGTGGGTGGCGGGGAGGTTCTCGCAGTCGGTGCCCTCCTCCGCGAACAGGTAGGGCACCGCATCCAGGCGGAAGCCGTCGATGCCCAGGTCGAGCCAGAACCGCAGCGCGGAGACGATCTCCTGCTGGACGGCGGGGTTCTCGAAGTTCAGATCCGGCTGGTGGGAGAAGAAGCGGTGCCAGTAGTACTGCTTGCGGACGGGGTCGAAGGTCCAGTTGGAGGCTTCGGTGTCGACGAAGATGATGCGGGCGTCGGGGTATTGCTTGTCGTCGTCGGCCCACATGTAGTAGTCGCCGTAGGGCCCGTCGGGGTCGGTGCGGGACTGCTGGAACCAGGGGTGCTGGTCGCTGGTGTGGTTCATGACGAAGTCGATGATGACGCGCATGCCGCGTTGGTGGGCGGCGTCGACGAATTCGACGAAGTCGGCGAGGTCACCGAATTCCGGCAATACCGCCGTGTAGTCGGAGACGTCGTAGCCACCGTCTTTCAGGGGGGATTTGAAGAAGGGGGGCAGCCAGAGGCAGTCGACGCCGAGCCATTGCAGGTAGTCGAGTTTGGCGGTGAGGCCTTTGAGGTCGCCGATGCCGTCGCCGTTGCTGTCCTGGAAGGAGCGGACGAGGACTTCGTAGAAGACGGCGCGTTTGAACCACTCCGGGTCCCGGTCTTTTTGCGGGGTGTCTTCGAAGGTGTCCGGGACGGGCTCGTTGACGATCATGGTGTGGGTGACCCTCCGGTTGGCGGTGAGGACGGTCGCAGGACGGTCAGTACGTGCGCGGGCCGGCGGCCGGGCGTAAGGCGTACGTAGTTGGTCCTGCCCCAGTGGTAGGTCTCGCCGGTGAGCTCGTCGCGCACCGGCATCGACTCGTGCCAGTCGAGGCCGAGTCGTGGCATGTCCAACGAGACCGTGGCCTCCTGGGTGTGGTGAGGGTCGAGGTTCACGACCACCAGAACCGTGTCGGACTCGTCGTGCTTGCTGTACGCGATCACCGCGGCGTTGTCGGTGCCGTGGAAGTGGAGATTCCTGAGCCGGCGCAGTGCGCTGTGCTGCCGTCTGACACGGTTCAGGGAACCGATGAGAGGTGCGATGGAGCGTCCGTCACGCTCGGCCGACTCCCAGTCCCGGGGCCGCAGCTGGTATTTCTCCGAGTCGAGATAGTCCTCGCCGCCCGCCCTGAACGGAGTGTTCTCGCACAGCTCGTATCCGGCGTACATGCCCCAGGCCGGCGAAAGGGTCGCCGCCAGAACGGCCCGTACTTCGAAAGCCGGCCGGCCTCCGTGCTGGAGATACCCGGGCAGGATGTCGGGGGTGTTCACAAAGAAGTTGGGACGCATGTACGCGGCGACGTCGTCACTGGAGAGTTCGGTGAGGTATTCGGTCAGTTCTTCCTTGGTGTTGCGCCACGTGAAATAGGTGTACGACTGCTGGAAACCGACGCGTGCCAGGGCATGCATGATCTCCGGGCGGGTGAACGCCTCGGCCAGGAAGATGACATCGGGGTCGGTGCGGTTGATGTCCGCGATCACCTGCTCCCAGAACAGCACCGGCTTTGTGTGTGGATTGTCCACACGGAAGATCCGTACACCATGGCTCATCCAGAACCGCAGAATGCGCCCGGTCTCCGCGACCAGCCCGGGCATGTCCTTGTCGAAGGCGATCGGATAGATGTCCTGGTACTTCTTCGGCGGGTTCTCCGCGTACGCGATCGTGCCGTCGGAACGGTGGTGGAACCACTCCGGGTGCTTCTCCACCCAGGGGTGGTCCGGTGAGCACTGGAGTGCGAAGTCCAGGGCGACTTCGAGATCCAGCTCCGCCGCGGTACGCACGAAGGCGTCGAAGTCGTCGATCGTGCCGAGGTCGGGGTGGACGGCGTCGTGCCCGCCCTCCGGCGAGCCGATCGCCCAGGGGACACCGACATCCTGACGGCCTGCCGACAGGTTGTTGTTGGGGCCCTTGCGGAAGGTCGTGCCGATGGGGTGGATCGGTGGCAGGTACACCACGTCGAAGCCCATCTCCGCGATCGCCGGCAGCCGTCGCGCCGCGGTCCGGAACGTGCCGGTGACCGGCGGCCTGCCGTCCTCGACCACCGCGCCCTCCGAGCGCGGGAAGAACTCGTACCAGGAGCCGTACAGCGCCCGCTCCCGCTCCACCAGCAAGGGCAGCGGGGCCGATCGGGAGACCCGTTCCCGCAGGGGGTGGTCCGCCAGCGCCGCGTCCACGTCCGGGGTCAGGGCGGCGGCCAGGCGGGCGATGGGCGGCCGGGACTCGTCGCGCAGAGCGTCCACGGCGGTCAGTACCGCCGCTCGGCCGGCCTCGTGCGGGACTCCGGAGGCGGCCCGTTCGTACAGTTCGGCGCCCTCCTCCAGAACCAGCCCGACATCGATGCCCGCCGGAATCTTGATGCCGGCGGCGTGGCGCCAGGTGGTCACGGGGTCGGACCAGGCCTCCACCCAGTAGACCCAGTCGCCCACCGCTCCGGGGGTGACGTCGGCGCCCCAGCGGTCGGTGCCGGGGGCCAGTTCGCGCATCGGGGTCCAGGGGCCCGTACGGCCGTCCGGATCGCGCAGGACGACGTTCGCGGCGACCGCGTCGTGACCCTCGCCGAAGACGGTGGCGGTGACCTGGAAGGTTTCGCCCGGGACCGCCTTCGCCGGGCGGGTGCCGCGGTCGACGGCCGGTCGGACATCCACCACAGGGACGCGGCCGATCGGGACGATGGGCACGCGGCCAACAGGGGGGACACGGCCGTCGGCCGGGTTGTCGGTCATGGATCTCACCTCCGTCGTCTTCTGCGTTTCCTTCGCTGTGCTTGCGTTCTTCGCCGTTCGCGCTGTTCTCGCCGCTCCCGCGCCCGGTCCGTGCCGGGCGGCGGCATTGTCGGAGGCCCCGTTACGCCACAGGGCTTGCCGCGAGACCGTCCGACCGGCCCGACCTGCCGGACCGTCTGCCGTCGGCAGGGCCGCCTTTGGCCCGGTCCCGGCGGCGTCCGACCGGCCCGACCGACAGGTAACGCTCGGCGGCGTGGACGGCCTCCCGCGCGCAGCGTTTGCCCATCAGCACGCACAGCGTGTAGCCCGTGTCCTCGAAATTGCCCCGCGCCGCACGGTCGGCGGGGGCCGCGAGCATCATGCGTTCCCAGGCTCGGTACAGCTCCAGATGCCTGGCGACCTCGGCTTTGGCAGGCAGCAGCATTTCACTGGTCACCTTCCACTCCCTCGAATGCGCACGGTTCGCCCGGATCGTGCGTGAAGCCCGTGCGCGGAGGGGCATCGACCGACTACAGCGGCCGACGCCCTTACCCATGGTGCACGTGGTAACACTCAACGTCCTGTTGTCGCTTCAACTACATCCGGCGCGCTCTCGTGTTGCACGAATGGAGTACCGCTCCCACTCTGGGACTGACTCAGAAGCGATCACTGCTCACGCTTCGTGTTCGGGGCTCGGCCCGCAGGGGCGAGGAGGAGCAAGAGCTTCGCCGGTGAGGAGCCAACGACGATGAAGACCGTAGTGCCCTGCTACTACCACCTCGACGTGGAAGTCAGTCCGGAGCGGGTCGACCAGGTCAGGCGCATTCTGGCCGCCCATCTCCGGTACTGGAACCTCGAGAACCTCGTCGAGCCCGTCTGTCACTGCGCCGAAGTGCTGCTCCGCTCGATCGGGGAGTACGCGGCCGACAAGAACACCACCATCGAGATGTGGTGGAACGGCCATCACCTCATCACCGCCGTCGCCGACAGCGACGGCGGGTTGCATCCGGAGTCCGCCACGCCCGGCTGCCTGGCCCGCATCGCCGCGCTGAGCGACGGATGGGGCTGTTGCGGCACGGACACCGGCGGAAAGATCGTCTGGTTCTCGCGCCGGGCCCGCGCCATCGAGCGCGCCCCGCTGGTCCCGGCCGGTCCCGCGCCCAGTCTGCGCGAGGCCCGGCGGACGCCCCGCGAGATGCCCGTACCGGCGATGGCGATTTCCATGCCCGTGGGCTCGATCGAGGCCGAGGTCGTCGCGGCGGCCTCCGGGTAGATCCGGCCCTTGCGGAGAACGCCGCACCGGCCCGCAACCGCTCAGGCGGTCGCGGGCCGGTGGCGTTCCTCACCAGGGCTCCCCGACAGAGCGTTGCTCACCAGAGCTCCCCGACAGGAGAGGGGAGCCCGGAGATCCGTCCAGGCAGGCCCGGTCCGTCTATGTCCTCGGGCAACTCCGTCTGTAGGCGACGTCCTGGACGTAGCGGTCCCAGTCGTCCCGCGAGAGCCCTGTGGTCACGCGGCGGCAGACGGTCCGTGCCGCACGGTCCGGGGTGATCTCGTACGTCTGCAAGGGGGCGTGGTCCCCGGCGGCGTAGAGCGTGCCGCCGTCGGGGCCGAACGCCAGCGCGCGGACGGTGTCGCCCGGTGTGACGAGCGGGGATCCGATCCGTCGGCGGGAGGAGACGTCCCAGAGCTGCAGGGTGCCCTCGTCACCCGCGACGGCGAGCGTCCGGCCGTCGGGGGAGAAGGCCAGGGCCGACACGTACTGGTAGGTGGTCGTGTCAGGGTCGGCGAGGACACCGAGCCGTCGGCCCAGCCGCCCGTCCCAGAGCACGACCCGGCCGGAGCCGTCACCGACGGCCAGATGATCCCCGTCGGGGCTGAACGCCAGAGCGGTGGACTTGCCGGGGCTTCTGACGGACGGCAGCAGGGTGCCCGCGGGCATGCGGTACGCCTGCCCGCGCGCGGTGACCAGCAGGTCGCCGTCGGGATGCGAGGTGACCGCGCCGACGGAGCCGGGGAGCGTGCCGACCGTGGTCCGGCGGCGCAGGTCCCGGATACGGGTGGACTCGGGTACGGACCCGGGCAGCGGGGAGAGGAGCAGCGACCGGCCCCCGGCGTCGAAGGCGATGTCCGACAGCGCTTCGACGCCGACCTCATCGGTGCCGAGGGTGGTGGTGACGCGCCGTCGCGGAATGTCGTAGAGGGACACCTTGGTCGTGGGGGGACCTGACACGAAGTTCACCACGCCGTAGGCGAGTTCCTTGCCGGTGGAATCGATGGCGAGCAGGGCGTCGCAGCCTCCGAACGCCGCATCTTCCGAGGGGGCCGGGCACGGCAGAGGCGGAGGTTCGGCCAGCAGCCGTCCCGTACGTCCGTCGAGCACGCGGAACCGAAGGTGCTTCCCGTCCTCGCCGACGTCGGCGACGGCAAGAGTCCTGCCGTCCGGGGCGAACTCGACGGCCAGGGCGGGGGAGGGCTCCCAGCGGGTGTTCACCGCGCTGCCCACGTTCAGCGTGTGGACGGCCGGCCCCCATGAGCCCTCAGGACCGCCGAGGTACCGGACGATGCCGGCCTCGGTGTCCACCCTGATCTCCTGGACGGTCTCACCGGCCAACTGGTGCCGTACGACGGGGAAGTCGGGTGAGTCCATCCGCCAGACCAGGATCTCCTCGCCGTCCGACGCCACCAAGAAGGCGCCGTCCGCACTGAGTTGAGCGATCTTCAGACCGGGGTACGCGACCGCGGGAAGCTCCTTGCCCGACGCGACGTCCCACGCCCGGAATCCGGTGGCGTCGATCAGTCCCAGATAGCGGCCGTCGGGCGTGAACCCGATCCGTTCCTTGACGCACTGCTCGATGGTGGCTTTCGGCAGCCAGGGCGCGGGTATCCGACGGTTCTCGGCGACATCCCACAACTCGAACCGCTCGCCCGGGAGGCACAGGGCCAGCAGACGGTCGTCCGCGCTGACCGTGGCATCCGTGAAGGCGGGGTCGTCCGTCAGAGCCGTACCCCGGCCGTCCTTCTGCTGCCGGTTCATGTGCGCCGTGAGCCTCGCCCACTCCACTTGGGCGCCGGTCGCAGCGTCCGCCTTCGCGTCCGTGTCGCGCGCGATTTCCAGGAGCTTCCGCCGGGACCGGGCGTCCCAGAGCTGCACCCGGCGCTCGGACCCCTCGGCGTGGTAGACGAGGAGGCTGCGACCGCTCGCCCCCATCTCGACGCCGCCGTCGGCGACGCCCAGCGGCTTCCCCTTGCGACGTCCGGTGGCGAGGTTTCGCAGCACGACCCTTCCCTTGTCGAACTCGGGGATCCACGACGCGTCCGCCCGGACGAACCCCACGTCCTTCGCCGCGTCGCCGAGCCCCGGCCAGGTGGCCTCACGCCGACGCGTCTCCACGTCCCACCGGGTCACCTGACCGCTGCCGACGCTGAGGAGAGTGCGGCCGTCGGCGCTGAGATGCCGCATGGTCCCGTCGGTGCCGTCGGGATCGGTGAACACGTCCTGGCTGCGCTGCGCCGCGGCGCCGAGCAGCGCGGAGCGGGTCTCGGGAAGGTCGGCGACGCGCCACGCGGCGAGGCTGAGCCGCATCGCCGTGGCCGGGTCGGACAGGCGCAGACCCTCCGCGACTCCGACGAGCCGACGGGCCTCCGCCTCGATCCGCCGCCGCTCGCCGGACTGGTTCTGCTGCCAGGCGACGAGTGCCGCGACGAGGCTGAGCACCACAAGGACGGACAGGACGACCGTACGGGTCCTGCGGCCCCGCAGCTCACCCCGGCGGGCGTCGAGGCCGGCGTCGAGGAACTCCCGCTCCAGCGGGGTGAGATCGTCCGTGGCGCCGAACTGCTCCTCGACGGTGGACAGTCGCACGCCCCGGTAGAGGGAGCCCGCGTCCCGCCCGAGGTCCCGCCAGGTGGCCGCCGCCTCGGTGAGCCGGTGCTGGGACCTGAGCCGCTCACGGTTTTCGTCGATCCAGGTACGTAGCCGGGGCCATGCGGTGAGGACTGCCTCGTGGGCCAGGTCGACGGTGTCCTCGTCGAGCGTGATGAGACGCGCGCGGGCGAGTCGTTCGAGTACGACATCCGTGTCGGCGTCCGCGTGGCCGCCCAGCGCGGTGAGCTCCGTGCGCCGGGTCGGACGGCGCGTGTCCGCAGTCCCCTGACCCGGGCTCACCAGGCGGAGCAGGATGCGACGGGCGGTGTCGGCCTGCCGGCCGGTGAGGCTCTCGTAGAGATCCTCGGCGGTGCGGGCTATCGCCCCGTGGATGCCGCCCGCGGCGTCGTACGCGGCCTCGCCCAGTGCTCTGCCCCGGCGTCTGCGCCAGGTTTCCAGCAGGGCGTGCGACATGAGGGGCAGGCCACCGGGCTCGTCCTGGATCTCGGCGATGATCCGTGAGGTCAGCGTCCGTTCGACGATCAGACCGCCCAGTGCGGCCGGTTTCACGATCGTCTCGCGCAGCTCTTCCGTGCTCATGGGAGCCACCAGGAGCGTCGCCTCCTGTGCGGCCTGCGCGAGTCGGCGGTACCGGGCGCAGTGGCCGTAGAAGTCGGCGCGGACCGCGACGACGACACGAATGCCGTGTTCGGGGCGGACGGCGGTGAACAGCAGGTCGAGGAAGCCTTTTCGCTCGGCTGGGTCGGCGCAGAGGGTGAAGACCTCCTCGAACTGGTCCACCACGATGACGGTCCCGGAGCGGGTGGTGCTCGGATCCAGGACGTCGGCGTGGGTGCGGGCCGGGTGCGTTCCCGGGGTGAGGATCCGGATCGTCGCGGGCCGGACACGCGGCGGGTCGGTCTTCCGGAGGCGCGGGATGAGGCCCGCGCGCAGCAGTGAGGATTTGCCGCTGCCCGACGGGCCCGTCAGGACGACGAAGTCCTTGTCCCGGACCAGGTCGACGAGTTGGCCGACGAGATGGTCGCGGCCGAAGAAGCGTTCGCTGTCGCTCGCGTCGAAGCGGGCCAGACCGGGGTAGGGCGCCTCCGCGTCGTCGTCGGCGGCACGGCTCTCCTCGGCCGTGTCCTGGGCGGCCCGGTGCCACCGTCGCTCCCACTCGTCGCGGTCCCCGCCGCACGCCTCGACATAGGCGAGGGCCACCGGCAGCGAGGCCAGCCGCTCTCCGGCCGCCGCCTGCGCGAGCGTGGCCGGGGAGTAGTGCGCCTGCCGAGCCATCGCGCGGTAGGTGATCCCGCCCGCCTCCCGACGCAACTTCCGCAGCTCGTAGGCGAATTGCGCGACAGGTCCCTCGGCCGGGTCCAGCGGCCGCTCACGACGTCCCATCGCATCCCCCGTCGCCGTGTGCGTCTGTCGACCCGCACGCTACGAATCCTGACGGCGCTGGGGAAAGGGGCACGGCGAGAACGCACCACTCGCGCCACGAAATTGTCTGAAGTGGCGACAGGGGTCTGCCGGACAATGCCCCGACCGTGAAAGCTGAGGTCATGGCGGGCCGGCGTGATCCACGTGGACGTACGGGGGAGCACGGGGGAGCGTTCCACGCTGCCGGCCCGCCGACGCCGGACGGCGGACAGCGCCGGGCGAGCGGGGTCCCGGGAGGCCGGGTCGGGGGAACTCCGGCCTCCCGGGACACCACGGCGAGCACCTAGAGCGCGAGCGGACCGACGCGAGCCTCTCCGTACGGCACGAGGCGTACCGGCCCCATCAGCCCGTACGCCTGCCGTGCCAGGCCGCCGTACACCCCGGGGTCGCTGACCCGCAGCCGGTTGGCGAGCGGGGTCGCCACCTCGACCTCGATGACGTTCTGCCCGCGGCGGAGGAGACCGCCGAGGTCCACCACCGGGTGGATCTGGTCGACCGGGTCGAGTCGGTGGCCGTTGACGGTGACCCGGCAGGTGTCGGTGACGGCGCCCAGTTCGAGGCGTGCGCCACGGCCGCCCGTCCAGGCGTCGCCGAGTGTGACCGTGGTGCGGTAGCGGCCGATGCCCGAGACGTCGGCGAGTCCCGGGATCTGTGACCAGGACACCAGGGCGTCCAGGGTCAGGTCGTGCTCGACGACGGTGGTCCTGGTCGCCGTGGCGCCGGGCCGCCAGTCCTGTACGCGCAGGCGCCAGGAGGTGAGTTCCGTCGGCTCGGGGATGCCCTTGAGGGACGTACGCACCGTGCGTCCGTGGGACAGCACGGTCCGGTACGTGCCCGCCGCCGTGGCGCGGACGGTGAGTCCGGCCTCCGTGAAGCGCACCTCGTCGGCCTCGCTGCCGACCGCGTGGGGGCGGTGGCCGTTGCGGTCGCCGAAGAGACCGGGGCGCCCGATCGCCACGACGAGGGTCTCCGCGGGCTGGAGGGCGACCCGCACGGTGACCGTGTCGCCGTCCTCGGTGTAGCGGGCGACGCGCTCGGCTCCGCCGGTCCACGGATCCAGCAGATACGGCACTCCCTCGGCCGTGGTGCGATGCAGGGTGACGTCGTGGTCGACGGCGGCTACCGGCGGTTTCACGGTCTCGGCGTGCTTGCCGTTGCAGAGGTAGTAGTAGTCGACGCCGTCGGCCACCCGGTGGGTGTTGAGGAGGGTGGAGGCGGACGCGTACCCGACGTCGGGCCATACGCCGAGTTCGGTGAGGGCGGCCGGCACCGCAATCTTGTCGGTGACGCGACGGACCCGCGGCTGGGCGAGCAACTCCGCGACGACCGAACGCAGTTCGTCGGTCTCGCCGCTGTCAGGGATGCCGGACGGTACGACGGTCTCCCACGCTCCGAGCAGCACGATCGGCAGTCCGGCGCGGGTGAGCCGCAGCAGGGCGCGGGCGTCCCGCAGGGCGAGGGTCGCCGTGGAGCCGTAGAAGAAGTCGCCCTCGATGAACAGAGCTTTGTAGGCCGGGCCGTCGGGTGCGAGCCGTCCCCCGCGCACGGTGGCGGAGGGCAGGTCGAGCAGCGGGCCGCTGAGGAACTGATGGGTCCAGCCCAGGGTGATGCCCGTGGCGGTGAACCAGGAGGCGCCGATGCCGGTGGCGGTGTAGCCGGTCTGCCGGAACACCGCCACATCGGCCCTGGCCCGGCCGCTCTGCAGCACCTGATGGACCCGCCCCAGGTAGCCGGAGACGTCCGGCACGTGCTTCCAGGTCGGATGACGGGGTCCCCAGGACTCGCCGTAGCCGGCCGTGCCCTTGTACGGGGTGAAGGCCGCGTATCCAGGCCAGTTGACGCCCGGCAGCTCGGCGTAGGAGAAGCCGTGTACGACGGTCTGGTTGACCCCGGCCGCGTAGGCGCCGCCCATCGTGCGCAGGAACCGCTGCCAGGTGGTGCTGTAGGCGCTGCCGGAGTAGGCGCCGGCCTCGCACGAGAGCACGGTGTGCCCGGCCATGTCACGGCCGCCGGCCAGACAGCGGTAGTCGTCGAGGTTCTTGAAGCCGAGGGACTCACCCTCGGCGATGTCCAGAATCGCGGCCGAGGCGATGGCGTCGGTCTGCAACCCGTAGGGCTGGGAGCGCAGTTGGAGGCCGAGCGAGTGGGCCCAGGTGCGCAGAGCCCCCACATGGTGTTTGTTGAACAGAGTTGAGACCGTCTCCCAGAAGTCGTGCCGGATCTGGCGGGTGGCGGCGGCCTCGAAGGCGAAGACCTGGTTGCTGTTGTCGAGGATCACGGCGGGCAGGAGCGGCAGCAGGGAGCGGCCGGTGTGCTCGCGGAACGCGTCGGGCAGGCCCGGCGTCCACTGGAGCCCGTCGGTCTCCAGCTCGATGGAGTCCTCGAAGAGCGCGCCGCCGGAGACCTTCAGCAGACGGCGGATCGCCGGTGTGAGGAGGTGGGCCTCCCAGAAGTCGGTCACCGCTCGGGTGCCGGCCGCGCCGAAGTGGTCGACGACGTAGGAGGGCGGGTCGGTGTGCGGGCCGGCCTCCGGTGTCTGGCCGGAGCCGCGCACCCAGTACGCGATCAGGACCCAGGTGCTGTCGTCGGGCGCGGTCCAGCCGAGCGTGCCGTCGGAGACGGTGGGGGTGAGGTCGCGGACCGAGTCCTGGTCGAGGCCGGTCTCCTTGCGGGTGGAGTTCGCGGTGTTCACCCGCGCGGCCTGAACCAGCAGCAGCCGTCGCTCGGTGACGCCGGACGCCGCCTCGTGGACGGGCTCGGGGACAGGGCCGGAGTAGGCGGTACCAGGGGCCAACGTGACGGCCCCGTGGGCGAGTTCCTTGACGGCGGCCTCGCTGTCCGGGGTGATGCCGGGAACCGCGGCGGGCCACGCGGGTCCGACGGTGAGATCGATGGTGAGGCCGCGACGGGCCGCCTGGCCCAGCGCCGCCTCGACACCGGCGACCCAGGAGGGGCTGCCCCAGCCGTGGCGCTCGGTGTCCAGCACCGACGGGTCGGCGACGCTGTGGTGGACGGCGGCTATCTCGGCGCCGCCGAAGCCCGCGTCGGCGATCTGGTCGACCTCCCGTCTGATCTCGTCGGGCCGCACCAGGCCGTCGGGCCACCACCAGCGGAACTTCGGCCGCACCGCGCGGCCCGGCTCGGCGAAACCCGAGAAGGCAGAGAAGGCAGAGGAGGCAGAGGAGGCGGAGGCGGCCCAAGCGGCCGCGGCGCTCCCGGGTAGTGCCCCGGTGAGAGCACCCGCCGCGGCCGTCGTCGCCGCGGCGGCGAGCAGCGTACGGCGCGGAATGCCCGTCCGGTGAACTGCGGTGAGGTCGTCCATGGTTCCTGTCACTCCCGGAGGGCAGCACGAAGAGACCCCCCTGAGGGGCCTGCTGGTTGAATCGTTTTAATCGCTGCGAAAGTAAGTCTCTCGATCAAGAGGCGTCAAGAAGCGTGCACGACGCAAATTCCTGAGGAGAGCCGCCGCTGAAGGGCGCCGGGACCTACCGGCGGGTCTCCTCCACCTCGCCGAAGCCGTCCGTCCGGCCCCAGCGCAGCCGGGTCAGCCACTCGGTCGAGTTGCGGCCGAAGGTCAGTTGCTCGTTGTCGGCCGACGCCTCGACCTTCTCCCAGCCGTCGAACTCCTTGGTGAGCTTCGTGTCCCACTTCGATAGGTTGTTGGTGCCGACCGCGGCGACGGACTCCATCGGCGGTTCACCGTCGGAGCAGTAGGGACCCCAGTTCGCGATGGCCGCGACCGTACCGCCGTCGAACGCCTTGAGCGTGATGCTCTGGCACGGATCGGACTTGGTCGCGTGGACCAGGCTGGGCTTGCTCCACGCCCCACCCGCGGTGTCCTGGTGCTGCTCCATGAGCCCGCGCTTCGCCGCGTAGTACATGCCCACGCGGCGCCCGTCGGCCCACTCGATCTCCTCGACGAAGCGAGCGTGCGACGGCGAGGAGCGGGAGGTGGGGGAGGCCTGGGCGGTGTCGGGGCCGGGTGAGGCGTCCCCGGCCCCCGCCTCAGTGCTCCCACAGGCCACGACGGCCCCCAGGAGGACCGTTGCGCCGGCCAACCGCGGCAGCCGGACCCCGTGTACTCGTCGCATGTCTGTCTCCCGGACCTGACCACGTCAGGCGTCGTACGAATGGCTCAGCTGAACCCGGTGGCTCACCTGAAGACATTGTCCGCGTCGTCCCAGCTGTAGGGATCGGCGGTCGAGAGACTACGGGGGACTCGCGACGACGATTGGTACATGGCCTCGATCTCGGCGGCGTAGCGCTGCGCGATGGCGTCCCTGCGCAGCTTCATCGAGGGGGTGAGCATGCCGTTGGCGAGGTCGAACGCCTCGGGGAGCACGCGGTACACGCGGATCGACTCCGAGCGCGACACGGTGCTGTTGGCCGCGGCGACGGCACGCTTGACCTCTTCGCGCAGGGCGTTCTCCTCGCGCATCTCGCGGTCGTGCACCTCGCCCGGTATGGCGAGGACCGAGCGCCAGTGCGCCAGGAAATCCGGATCGAGGGTGATCAGAGCTCCCACACAGGGCTGGTTGTCGCCCACGACGACCGCCTGATGGATGAGCGGATGGACCCGCAGACGCTCTTCGAGGGCAGCGGGAGCCACGCTCTTGCCGCTGCTCGTGATGACGATGTCCTTCTTCCGCCCGGTGATGCTCAGATAGCCCTCGCTGTCGATCCGGCCGATGTCGCCTGTGGCCAGCCAGCCGTTGTGCAGTGCGGCCCGGGTGCTCGCCTCGTCGTTGATGTAGCCCTGGAAGACCGCGGGGCCCCGCACCAGGATCTCCCCGTCCTCGGCGACGTGGACCTCCATGTCGGGCAGGGGGCGTCCGACGGTTCCGAATTTCTCCCGGCCCACGGGTTGGGCCGTAATTCCTCCGCTGGTTTCCGTGAGCCCGTATCCGTCGTGGACGAAAATGCCGATTCCCGAGTAGAAGAGGGCGAGTTCACGGTTGAGGGGCGAGCCGCCCGACACAGCGCCGCGGACTCTTCCGCCCAGCGCCGCACGCAGCTTCCGGTACACCGTCTTTTCATAGAGGGCGTGTTGAAGGCGCAGATCGAAACCGGGGCCCGGACCCGTTCCCAGCCGGTGCCGCTCGGAGGCCGCTGCGAAGTCCTGCGCCGTGCGGACCGCACGCTCGAACAGGGCGCCGCGGCCCGCCTCCTGAGCCTTGCGCAGGAAGTTCTTGTAGATCTTCTCGAAGACGGACGGGACGGCGTAGAGGAACGTGGGGCGGAAGGACAGCAGGGCGGCGGACAGCGTCTCGTCGCGCAGATCGGGCACGTGCCCCATCAGCATCCCGCCGCGCATGCACAGCCCCTGGATCATGAGGCCGTACACGTGCGAGAAGGGCAGGAAGGCGAGGATGGCCGGCTGCTGCCCGGGAGGCGCCACCGTGTGGCCCCAGCCGGCCAGCAGGGTGTCGCAGGAACTCGCCAGGCTGCGATGGCTCAGGGCGCATCCCTTGGGAGGTCCCGTCGTACCCGAGGTGTAGGCGATGACCGCGGTCGAGTCGGGCAGCACGATCCGGCGCATCGACTCGACGGTGGTGACGGGCACCGACCGGCCCTGCTCCATCAGGTCGGTGAGGGCTCCGGAGTCCAGCTGCCAGACGTGCTGCAGGGTCGGCAGCGAGGCGCACACGGAGCCGACCGTCATGATGCCCTGCTCGTCCTCCACCACGACCGCGACGCAGCCGGCGTCCTTGAGGATCCAGCCGACCTGCTCGTGCGACGACGTCGGGTAGATCGGCACGATCTCGGCGCCCACCGACCAGAGCGCGTAGCTCAGCACGGTCCACTCGTAGCGGGTGCGCGCCATGACGGCCACGCGGTGGCCCGGGAAGATCCCGGCCGCGATGAAGCCCCGGGCCACGTCCACGACTTCGTCCCGCAGCTCGATCGCGGCCACCGGTTCCCAGGCCCCCGGAGCGGCGTCCGAACGGCGGGCCAGCTGGGACAGGGTGGGATCGCGTTCAGCCGTCTCGAAGAGACTGTCCGCGAGCCCTCCCTGCATCAATGGCGGAGCCGTTCTGACAACTTCCAAGGGGTGCATGTGCCGCTCCAGTAATTCCGCGCAGAGCGCCCCTCCGATGGAGTCCGGAATCGAGGCGTTCGAAATCTAGCCCACGGCGGCGGTGGGTGTAGCACGAACCGTCGAACGCCTGGCTTGATGTCCTTTCGGGAAAGGATGGTTCAGGTGGTGCCGAGCCACTTCAGTCCGTCGAGCAGGAAACGGTTCTGGGTCGCACTTGCGAACGTGGAGGACAGCGGGGTGTTGGACGCGTAGTCCATCGCATTGTGACCGAAGTTCGCATACAGCATGCGGTACTTCGCGTTCGTCCACAGGATCGGGTGGTACCCGCTGTACCAGGTCTGGTTGGGATCAGTGCCCAGCGGGAAACTGCTTGCGTCGACGGAGGCCAGGATCTTGATGTCCGGATTCCGCCGTAGGTCGTTGGACCAGCTGTACCACTCGCTGACCGACGAGGTGAAGGTGGCAGGAAGGTTCCTGGTCGAGGCGTGCGTGCGGTCCTCGGTCCGCAGGACGGCGGTCGTCGGACCCCAGGTGTTGGACCTGAAGTTCCCGCTGCCGAGGAACTGCTGGTGGTACCAGGGCCACTTCTGCGCCTCGGTCGTGAACGCCGAGACGTGGAAGCCCAGCCAGCCGCCGCCCCCGCGCATGTACCGCTCGAAGCCCGCCCGCTGGTTGGCGGTCTGTGGCAGTTCGTCGAGGAACAGCACGACCTGGTACGCGTTCACGCCTCCGTTGGCCAGCAGGTTCCAGTCGGTGCTCGCCGTGTAGGTGAAGCCGTTCTCGGCGGCCCGGGCGGGGAACCACTGGTTGGCCTCGCGGACGAAGCTGATGTGCGCGGCGTCCCACGTACCGCTGTAGAGGGCGAGCACCTTGAACGGGGCCGCCGTGGAGGCCGCCTGGGCGGGTGGCGCGGCGAGGCCCAGCAGAGTGGCCAGCAGTACGAGGACCCGAAGGGCGAGGACCCGCAGAGTGACGCGCGCCGGACCGGAGGACCTGATTCCGAGCATGGAACGTCCCTTCCTGTTCGCGATCAGTTCATGAGTGTGAACGTTGAGCGCATGGGTGGAACCTCGGCGATCGGTGAACCTAAAGGTCTGAACCAAGCTCGTCAAGATCTGAAGCGAAGACAGCAAGAAATCGCCCCACGCCCGAAAGGAGTTGAAGACGGCACGCCCGGAGGAGCCGCCGAGAAGCAGCCCGAGGGCGCCGCAGGGAAGAAACTGGAAAGCAGTCGGGAGAGCGGCGGACCGTCCAGCCGTGGACGGGCGGTCCGCCGCACCCGTCATTACGATGAAAGAGATCGTGGCGCCGCCCCGCGCGTCCGCGTGCGAGGGGGCCGACCGACGTCAGGAGGGCCGCCGTGAGCACGATCGCGGTGAAGTCCGCCCAGCTGCGGAGCGGGCCCGCGCTCCCCTATGCCGAGGCGGGCTATCCGGAGGGCCTTCCCGTGGTCTTCGTGCACGGCCTCGCGGACTCCTGGTGGACGTTCGAACCGCTGCTCAGGCAGCTCCCCGCCGCGGTGCACGGATACGCCCCCACGCAGCGGGGCCACGGCGACGCCGAACGGCCCGCCGACGGCTACCGGCCGGAGGACTTCGCCAACGACCTGGTGGAATTCCTCGACGCGGCAGGCATCCCTCGTGCCGTCCTGGTCGGGGCGTCGAGCGGAGGGGTGGCCGCCCGGATGGTCGCAGGCAGCCATCCCGACCGGGTCGCGGGCCTCGTCCTGGTGGGCGTCCCGGCGACGCTCGCCGACAAGCCCGGCATCACCGCCCTGTGGGAGAGGATCCAGGCGCTCGAAGACCCCGTGCCGCGCGCCTTCGTGGAGGACCTGCTCGGCGACCTCGCGTCCCGGCCGCTGGGCCGCGGGCTCCTGGCGACGATGGCCGAGGAGAACCTCAAGGTGCCCGCACGGGTGTGGCGGGAGACCATGAGCGGCCTGCTGGAGGCCGACCTCGCCGCGACACTGCGGGGAATCCTCGTACCCACGCTCGTGCTCTGGGGCGACGCGGACGGCGTGCTGCCGCGCGCCGACCAGCAGCGGATCCTCGACGCGATCCACGGCTCGGCCCTCGTCGTGTACGAGGGCGCCGGGCACCTTCTGTACTGGGAGGAGCCGGAGCGGGTCGTCCAGGACGTCGTCGGCTTCGCCGCCCGGGTCCTGCCGGCCCGCCCCGACGGCGACGCTCCCGGCAGGGCCGGGAGGTCGCCGTCCCCGGGTGACGGGGGCGGGCCTTCCGTGTGACGTCAGGTCAGGCGATGGGTCAGGCGTTGGGGTCGAACGCGATCCCGGACGGCTTGGCCGAGGACAGGTGCGAGTTGAACGTGCTGTCCTTGATGCCGAGCGTGGCACTGCCGAAGTTGTACGAGGTCAGCGTGTCGCGCACGCCTGCGGGATAGCCGGTCCAGCCGACGAGCGGCGGGTACTGCCAGGTCCCCTTGTGGTTCTCCGGCGGCTCGTCGCCGGCGGTCGCGGCCCGGAAGCAGTGCGTACTGATCCCGTCCTTGTGGTAGACGATCTTCGGGTGCGTCCCGTCCCAGCGGATCGCCGAACGGTTGTGAACCGTGAACGAGCCGTGGTTGGAGGTCGAGACGTACTGGGCCTCGTTGTTCTGCACCCAGACCACGACGTGCTCCCAGTCGTGCCGGTGCCCGCCGAGGCTGCTGCCGGCCAGCGCCTGGTCCTTCTCGAAGTAGAGGGCGTACACGATCGCGCACCAGCCGTTGTTGCACTTGGAGCGCGAGTAGCCGTTGGTGTTGTCGAGGTCCGAGGCGTCGCGGCACTGGCCGTTGAGGGCACCGCTCGGGTTGAGGCCGCCGTTGACGACGCCGCCGGGGCCGATCGCGGGCGTCGAGTAGCAGCCGTCCGTGTCGTAGTCGTAGGCGGGCTGGAACGTCTGGTCCAGTCCGTCGGCGTTGGCGGGCAGTGCGCCGGGCGGGGCCGCCAGGGCGGTGGACGGGAAGACGAAGACCAGAGCGGCGGCGCCCGCGAGGACGCCGAGTGACCTCCGGCGCACACGCCGGGATCCGGAAAGCTTCGATGCGGGTCTGCCGTTCAAAGTGTCCTCCTGATCGGCCCTGTGCAGGCCAACGCCCTTTGTGACATGTGCAGTTCAGGGTCCCGGGTTTTCACTCGCGTGCCAAGAGGTCGCAGGCGTCACATTGGTGAAGGACCGCCCAACACTTGGGCCCCGCGTCGGGAAAGAGCGCCACGGAGGGTGGGGTTGATGGGAAGGTGGGCCCCATGAGCGCGCCGCGAATCACCGGGCTCGACGGTGACGAGCACACCGCGCCCGACCTGCCCGTATCGACGGCAACGGGCGGGTGGCCAGGCCGATCCGATCGACTCAAGCGCTTTCTGCGGCACCGGCGTTCGCTGTACGTGCTGGCCGTCGTCGCGCTCCTCGCCCAGATGGCGGTCGCGATGGTCACCACGGCCGTCGAACAGATCCCGACCATCGACGAGCCCGTGTACGTGGCCACGGCCGAGGTCTACCTCAAGGAGCACAGCCTCCGTTACAACCCCGAACACCCGCCCCTGGGCAAGCTGATCATCGCCTCCGGGCTGGTGTTCACCGACGCGCACCTCGACTCGGGCTTCGTCGGCAGCCAGATGGCCCTGGGCCGCAGCGTGTTGTACGAGTCGGGCAACGACCCGGAGCGGCTCCTGCTGTGGGCACGGCTCCCGGTGATCGCGCTGACGCTGCTGTTCGGGCTCGTCGTCCTCGCGTTCGCCCGCGATCTCACGGGTCCGGCGGGCGGGTTGGTGGCCCTCGCCCTGTACGCGTTCTCGCCGGACGTCATCGCGAACGGATCGCTGGCCACGCTCGACGTCCCCGCGGCCGGCTTCCTGCTCACCTCCGTCTGGCTCCTGTGGCGGGCACGGCGACGGCCGTACCTCTGCCTCCCGCTCGCCGGGGTGGCGCTGGGCGCGGCCGTGGCCACGAAGATGAGCATGCTCGCGGTGGTTCCGGTCCTGATGCTGCTGGCCGTCCTGTCGTTCTGGTACGCCCGCAGGACACCCGGGCTCGACGCTCGCGAACGGACGAGGATCCTCGCGTACGGCGCCGCGGCCGCCGTCGGCATGGCGCTCGTGGCGGTCGCCGTCGTGTGGGCCACCTACCTCGTCGTCGACCCGCGGCTACGCTGGGCACAGCCCGAGAACGTGCCGGACATCCGCGGGATGCGCGGCCGCATCGCCGCGTGGCTGCCGTTCCCGGAGGCGTACCGGGACGGCATGCGCATCCAGTTCGGCTTCGAGTACGACATCTGGCAGGGCTTCCTGTTCGGCCGTCTGTACGAGGGATCGCTCTGGTACTACCTGCCGGCCGCGCTCCTGGTGAAGACACCGCTCGGCATGCTCGTCCTGTGGACCGCCGGCGCCGTCGCGGTCCTGGCGCTGCGTCGGCTGCGGCCCGCGGCACCGTACGTACTCGTCCCCGCGGGCCTGCTCCTTGCCGTGTCCATGAACGGCGCCCGCGACCTCGGCGTCCGGTACGCGATCTTCGTACCGATGTTCGCGGCGGTCGCCGCCGCCGGTGTGACGCTCCTGCGCCGCCGGTGGGTGTACGGCGTGACGGCCGCGCTGGTGTGCTTCGTGGCCGTCAGTTCACTGCGGACGTTTCCGTACTACCTGCCGTACTCCAACGAGGCGTTCGGCGGGCCGTCGAAGACCCATCTGCGGCTGCACGACTCGAACGTCGACTGGGGCCAGGATCTCGGCCGCCTGGGCGATCGCCTCCACCGTGACCATCCGGGTCAGCGGGTGTGGCTCGTCTACAAGGGCGCGGGTGTGCCCTCGTACTACGGAATCAACGCGGCCAACCCGCTGAAGGCCCCGCTGGGCGAGGTGCACGGGCTGCTCGTCGTGTCCAACTCCTCGGCGGCCAAGGCCGACGGCAGGCTGGCCGCGCTCCTCGACACCAGCACACCGTTCGACGAGGTCGGCCACTCGATCACGCTCTACCGACGCCGCTGAGCGCCCAACTGCCATGGGGGACTGGGCCATTCACATCTGGCACTCTGGCCTGACCGGGTCACAGGTTACGACGGTATCTTCGATGTCATGACAACGCGTCGTACGAGGAGACGCGGCGGGGCCAGGCCAATTGTGCTGGCCCTGTTGTGCGTTCTGGTGGCACTCCCCGCGGGAAGTGGTGCCGCACCCGACGCGGCCGCCGCACCCGACGTGGCCGCCCGACCGAACGTCACCCAGGGCCACTACGTCGGCACCTTCAACATCTACGGAAACATCGGCCATCGAGGCGATGCCGGCGACTGGATCAAAGAAGAAGCCGACGCCATCAGGAACCTCAGGCGCGGCGGCATGGACCGCTGGATGTTCATCGGCCTCCAGGAGGTCTGCGAGGCCCAAGGCGAGAGGTTCGCCCGGGAGTTGGGCCTGCGCAGTGCCTTCATCGATACCGGTACGGACTGCGCCGACGGCCAGCCGTACGGCAACGCCATCCTGTTCCACTCGGCCACGAAGATCCTGCCACCTGCCCTGCTGCCGAACCCGGACAACAGGGGTGGGGAACGGGGGATCATCTGCGCCGTCGTCCGCGCTGCCGGACACCAGGGCCCCTCGGGTCCCCAAGTCACCGCGTGCAGCACGCACTTGAGCGTCGGCGAAACAAAGGACCGCGAACGGGAGGCCCAGGCCGCGTTCATCCGCCACGGCTGGAAACCGGACGGCTCGCACACGCTGGGTGCGGACGGCCCGCTCATCATCGCCGGTGACCTGAACGCCCCGCCCGACGCACCGGAGTTGGACGTCATGTACGACGGCATCGAGGCGAGCGGCCCTCGTGAGTCCGGGCCGCCGTTCGCCTTTCCGACCTACGACGACGGCCGCAAGCTCGACTACCTGTTCGTGTGGGGAGAGCGGGGTGCCGCGCGCTGGGCCGACACCGGCACCCGACCGACCGGCCACTCGGACCACGACTTCTACTACAGCGAGTTGTCGACGGGGATCGGCTGAGCAGGGATCCGCTGTGCGCGTGAGCGCGCGGCTTCCGGGCGGTGGACGCCGCGCGGCCGGTAGTCCAGCCGGTCCGCCACACCCACCAGATCGGCCAGCAGCCAGATGATCGCCAGCCACATCTCGGTGCCCTGGAGACCCGGGTCCCGACCGGGACCCGAACCGCCCTCGCCGGGCGGGCCGAACCCGAAGCCGGCCGCGTCCCGCCAGCGCTCCACCGCCTGGGCCAGCTGTTCCTCGGCCCAGGCCCGCGCCTCGGCCGCACGGTGGCGGGTCTGCTGCCCGGCGAGCCACAGCGGGTGCGCCACGTCCAGCACGTTGCACGCGTTCTGCCGGCCCGCCGCGAACCAGCGCGGATCACCGCCGTGGGCGAGCACGGTGTCCACCACCCGTTCCGGATACGGCACGTGCAGCCCGAACTGCGCGAACGAGCCCCGCGTCAGGCGGTAGTAGCCGTTGACCAGTTGCAGCCGGCCCGCGGCGGGGGAGGCGGCCTCGCCCCACATCCCTGTCCAGGGATCGACCCGGGTGCCCAGCCAGCCGAACAGCGCCTCCAGCGCGCCGGGCGCGCCTGCCTCGGCCCCCAGTTCCAGGTTCCGGTGCGCACCGGTCGCCCAGCAGTCCACCCACGCACCGGCCGACCACGCCCGGGCCCGCCACGGCAGCGAGTCCAGGCGCGCGACGAGCCGATCGGCCGTCATGCGACGTACGACGTGGACCGGATGGGCGAAACGGGAGCCCAGCAGGTCCAGCGCGTAGCCCACGGACAGCACGTGGTACTCCGCGGTGCCGTCGTCGATCCAGCCGTCCGGCGCCGGGGCGGGCAGCACGCCGCGACCGCCGTCCGGGGCGAGTTCGGGCACGAGCCCGCTGTGGGGGTCCTGGAGCGCACGCAGGCGCTCGGCGTGTTCGGCGGCGGACAGCTGCGGTGGATGCGAGCGCAGGAGGAGATCGGCGATCTCGACGGCGTCGCAGTGGGCGCGGACGGTCTCGGGCGCTCCGGGCCGGTCGCTGTAGCGGCCCGTGTCCGCGTCCCAGCCACGGGCGAGGAGGTCGGCGGCCTGGCTCCGGGCCCGGTCCGCGAAGCGGGCGACTGCCTCCCCCAGGCGTTGCGGACCGCCCTGCCTCACCCCGTTTCCGGATGACGTGGAGCCCTGACCACGGCGGTCGCGCAGCGGGCGGGCCGGGTTCCCGGCGGCAACCGTCCACGGCGGCAGATCCTTGGTCACGACTGCGCCCGCGCCCACCACACAGTGGTCGCCGATCGTCACCCCGTCGAGGACGACGACGTTCGAGCCGATCCACACGTCGTCGCCGACGGTGATGCCCTTTCTGGTGAGGGGCTGCCGGTGCACGGGCCGGTCGGGAGCGAAGCCGTGGTTGAAGCCGAGCAGTGAGCTGTGCGCGCCGATCCGCACACCGTCCCCGAGGATGACGCGGCCCCGCACGGTGGCGTACGGATTGACCGAGCAGTCGGCGCCGGCCGTCACTTCGCCGGTGACGTACGCGTGCCCGGCGATGTAGGAGTTCTCGCCCAGCCGCAGGACGTCGGTGAACACCCCGGCGGCGGGGGAGACGTAGGAGGACGGTCCGAAGCTCGCGCCGCCGTCGGCCAGTCGCTTCTGCAGTGCCGCCTGTGCGGCGCGCTGCTCGTCGGACGCACGAAGGACGAAGTCCCAGGGGCAGTAGTCGAAGTAGGAGTCGTCCACCGAGCTTTCCGAGTTCATTTCCCGCGAGTCTAGAGAGCGCTTACTGGCCCCGGCAATCCTTCTGCCGTCGATCCGCCGCCGGCCCTGCCGGTCCCGCCGCCGGTCAGGGGCATGGCGGTCGTGTCAGCGCGGGCGTCGGCCGGCCGGGCCGTAGCGTGTCACCGCAAGGCCGGACCCCGAGTGACGAAACACCTGGTGGCGTGATGTGCTGGAGCGCGACGGCCGATCTCGTGGCGGGCTGCGGCATCGCCGCCGTCGGAGTCGCCTGCGTGGCGCGGACCCGCAGGGTGGGTGACCTTCCGCTGGCCGGGCTGCCGTTGCTGCTCGGGGCTCATCAGGTGGTCGAGTCCCTGGTCTGGCGTTCCGGGGGAGGCACGGGACCCGCCACCGTGGCCTGGGCGGCGATGGCGCTTCCGCTGCTGGCGGTGTGGGTACCGGTGGCCGTACTGTGCGCGGTGCCGCCGAGTGCCCGCCGCCGGCTGATGATCCCGCTCGCCGCCGGTCTCGCCACCGCCGCGACCCTCTCGTACAACCTCGCCACCCACTCCGTGACCGCCGATATCCGCGGCCACACCGTCGGATACGTCATCGATCTGCCTCAGGCCGAACTCCTCGTGACGGGCTACCTGCTGGCCACGGTCGGCTCCCTGCTGCTCTCCGGTGACCGGATCCTTGTACTGCTGGGCGTCCTGGTCGCCGTCGGCGCGGTGGTCTGCTGGGCGCTGTGGGAGCTGGAGTTCGTCTCGACGTGGTGCGCGTTCGCGGCGGTGTGCTCGGTGGTGATGTACGGCTGGGTGCGCGGGCGGTCCGTGTCACCGGGCATTCACAGCGTGTCGGCCGAACGGTGACGGCGGCCCGTGGCAGCGGCCTGTCAGGGACCGATGAGTTTCGGCGCGGCGCACAGTCGGTACTGGCCGGAGGCGGCGAGCGCCTCGAACCGACGAAGGGCAGTTCACCGTGAGACTGATTCTGCAGGAGTTCCTGTCGCTGGACGGCGTGGCGCAGGGGCCCGGGTCCCCTGAGGAGGACACCAGCGACGGGTTCACGCGGGGAGGCTGGCTCGTGCCGCACCTGGACGACGCGTACATGCGGATCGTCACGGGCTGGCTCGACGAGGCGGACGGGTTCCTGTTCGGCCGCCGCACCTACGTCAACTTCGCGAGGGACTGGCCGAAGATGAACGACCCGGACGACCCGATCGGCACCAAGCTCAACGGCCTGCCGAAGTACGTGGCCTCGCACAGCCTGACCACGGCCGACTGGGACCCGACCACCATCCTCTCCGGGGACGTGCCTGCCCAGGTCGCCGAGTTGAAGCGGCAGCCCGGCCGCGAACTCCAGATCCACGGCAGCGCCCGCCTGGGCGCCTCCCTACTGGCCGCCGGGCTGGTCGACGAGGTACGCCTGATGATCGCGCCGGTGGTCGTGGGCAGCGGCCGCCGGCTCTTCCCGGAGAACGGTGAGCCGTCCGGGCTGCGGCTGCTGCGCAGCGAGACGACACCGAGCGGAGTGACGTCCCAGATCTACGAGACGACGGGCCTGCCCCAGTACGGCACCTTCGACTCGGGCGCGTAGGGCCGCTGTCCGGCGGCTCACCGACAAGGAGGGGCTGTTTCGCTCTGCCGTCCGAGCAGCCGTCAGAGCCAGCCCCGGCGCGCGGCCTGCCAGGCCGGCTGCATACGGGTCGCCGCGCCGACGAGTTCCATCATGCGCTGGATGTGACGCTGCACCGTGCGGCGGCTCAGACCCAGTTGGGTCGCCACCGCCTTGTCGGCGACTCCTGCCACCAGCAGGGCCAGCAGCCGCCGGTCGATCGCGGACAGCGGGTCGGGTCCGCCGACTCCGTCCGTACCGGCGACCGCACCCGAGTCGTCGACGTCGAGCGGGACGGCGTCCTCCCAGTGGAGCTCGAACAGGGCGATGAGAGCGGCGAGCAGATTGCTGTCCCGTACGAGCGCGGCGGTGGGTTCGTCCGGGCTGCCGTGGGGGCCGCCGCGTCCGACGATCGACGCGACATGCGTGCCGTGCCCGAAGGCGTCCCCGGTCCCGGAACTGCCCGAGAAGTCCTTGGCCTCGGCGATCCGTCCGGCCAGATCCGGATGGGACTGGTCCGCGCCGGTGTCCAGAACGGCGACCTTCACGGACTCGCCCTGTTGGCCTGCCTTCCACACGGCCGGTGCGCCGATCTGCGGGACGCTGCGGTCCAGCGTGGCGTTCACCCGGCCGTCGAGCCACACCCGAGGGGTGCCGGCGGCCCGTGCCGTACTCACCGGGCCGTCGTCCGGGACCAGTTGCTTCCAGAACCTGCCGAGATCCTCCTCCGCGACCCGCACCGATCGCGCGCCGATGGTGTCCAGGCGGCGGACCGGCGAACCGTCCTCGGCGAGGCCGGCCAGCCGCCGCACCGCGGACGCCGCCGCGCCGTCGGCCCCCGCCATGATCAGCAGGAGCGCGTCACTGTGCGCCTCGTCGTACCGCTGGGCCAGGAGCGCGCTCACGTCGAACAGCTTCCGGTCCAGGCGCCCCGCCGAGACCAGATCCCCGGCGTCGGACGGCAGGACGGTCAGACGCCCGTCCTGTTCGTAGGTCCTGAAGAGGATGTGCCGCCGCCCGGCTCCGGGAGTGACCGAGGCGGTCCGCCGCCCTTCGGCGTCGGTGCCCACGGTCACCCGGTCACCCGTGATCAGGCCCACGGTGCCGAGGCTCCTCGGCGCGGGAGCGTCGGCCGCAGCCGTCGCCGTGGGTCCCGTACCGGTGCGAGCGGCCACCGGCGCCACGGCACCGGCAGCCAGGGCGAGTCCTGTCGGTATCGCCGCCACCAGGCGGATCCGTCTCATCAGTCCCGTGCCTTCCGTCGTACGCGCGGAGAAGTTCATGCGCTGGACAGAATCCGGTGGTACGGAATGCCATGTCACTCGATTCCGGTGGCACAGGTGGGACATGTCGCAACAGCGACACCAGTACGTACCCGTCGGGCGCGATGGCGGAGGTGCGTGGGTGAGTACCTGCCCGGCCGTTCTGAGTACGTGAACTCATGCCCCACCGGACCCACCCGAAGAGACTGGACCTCAGTGGGGCACCGGAGCGGCCGGAACCTCTCGTACGAGGGAGCATGCACGATGAGTTCAGTCACCGGGGGCCAGACGCTGGGCGCTCCTTTCGGCACCTGGCCCGCTCGTCTGTATCTCGCGGTGTCCGCCGCGCTGATCGTCTGGCTGGCCGTCGTGTCGTCGCAGCCTCAGGGGGACGCCTCCTTCGCCGCCGTGATCCCGGTCCTCTTCACGGCCCCGACCAGTCTGCTGGTCCTGGCGATTCCGGGCGGATCGGTGGCCTGGCTGTACGCCGTACTCGCCGCGTCCGCCGTGGCCAACGCGTGGCTCATCGACCTCGTCTGGCGGCGGCTCAGCAGCCGGAAGGGCTGACCGGAGGGGCTGATTCGCCCCTGCTACGGCCGACGTCGTGATGCGTATGCTCGCCCGATGACCGGACAAGAGATCACACGGGGGAGCCACCAGGGCCTGCTCGCGGGCCAGGTGGTCATGATCACGGGGGCGTCCAGCGGTATCGGCGCGGCCGCGGCACGTCTGTTCGCGGAGGAGGGCGCGGCGGTCGTCCTGACCGCACGCCGCGAGGAGCGGTTGAACACGCTCGAGGAGGAGATCGGAGCGGCCGGCGGGCGGGCGCTCGCCGTACCGGGCGACGTCGCCGTCGCGGCCGACGTCCGCCGCGCGGTCGAGGCGGCCGTGGAACACTTCGGCGGACTCGACTCCGCCTTCAACAACGCGGGTTACGCCACCGTCGGCACCCTCCTGCACGAGACCGACGACGAGGTGTACGACCGCACGATGGACGTCAACGTCCGGGGCGTGTGGAACTGCATGAAGTACCAGTTGCCCGTGATGCTCGCGTCGGGCAAGGTCGGCTCCATCGTCAACACCAGCAGTACGGCGGGCCGTTACGCGACCGGAGCCTCGGTCCCGTATGTCGCGTCCAAGCACGCCATCCTGGGGATCACCCGCGCGGCGGCGGCCGAGTACGGGGACCAAGGGATCCGCGTCAACGCGCTCGTCGTCGGTACGACACGCAGCGAGATGATCGAAGAGGCCGTGCGTCAGTACCCGGACCTGGAGCAGGCGTTCATCGCCCCGCAGATCCAGAAGCGCATGGCCTCGCCCCGGGAGATCGCCGAGGCGGCGGCCTGGCTGTGCAGCGACCGCTCGTCGTTCGTCACCGGTGTGGCGATGCCGGTGGACGGCGGCATCTCGGCCCAGGCCAAGGCCGGCTGAGCCCCGCGGATTCGCCCGGCCCGCCCGTCGTCCTCACCAGCGCTGCGGTTCGCTCCCCACGATCGGCGCCGACGGCTTGCCGTCCACGCCGACCGGGACATCGCCCGAGAGCATCACCCGGTGCATGACCCGGGAATGATCGAGGTGGGCTGTGTCGCTGGGAGCCAGGTGGATGGTGGCCCTGTTGTCCCAGAAGGCCACACTCCCCGGCTCCCAGCGGAACCGCACGGTGTACTCGGGCCGGGTCGCCTGCCCGAGAAGCATCTCCAGCAGCGGCGCGCTCTCCATGCGGGACAGCCCCAGGATCTGCTCGACGTAGTAGCCGTTGACGAACAGCACCCGCTCGCCCGTCTCCGGGTGCACCCGCACCAGCGGATGGTCGGAGGCGATCTGCCGGTCCAGCAGATGCCGTACGTACGCGTCGTCGCCGGGCCGTGGCTGATAACCGACCCCCAGCCGGTGCTCCGCGCGCAGCCCGTCGACGAAGTCCCGTACGGGCCCCGAGAGCCCCGCGTACGCGACTGCCAGGTTGGACCAGGTGGTGTCGCCGCCGTACGGGGGCACGTCCTCCGCCCGCAGGATCGTCGCGGCCGGCGGATCGACGCGGGCGCCGTGGTCGCAGTGCCAGCCGCGCAGCAGCGAGTGCCGGCGCCTGCGCAGCCACTCGTCGTGGTCCATGCCGTAACGCCCGCCGAGTTCCAGCCGGTCCGCCGTCGTCTCGACTTCGGGGAAGTCCGGGGGAGAGGCGCTGCCGCGTCTGCCGAGGCGGACCGGTTCGCCGAACCGCCGGGCGAACGCGACATGCGAGGAGTGGTCCAGGCACTGCCCCCGGAAGAACACCACCTTCCAGCGCAGCACAGCCGCCCGGATCCCGGCGACCACCGCGTCGTCCAGGTCCCCGGCCAGGTCGACGCCCGTGATCTCGGCGCCGATGTGTCCCGCGACCGGCTTCACCTCGACCTGTGTGTCCCTGTCCGTCGTCATCCGGGCTCCGTCGATCGCTCGTTCCGACTCGTCCGGGCAAGCATGACCGCTCCGTACGGAGTGCGACAGTGCGCCTCGGGGGAGCGGTTCACGTCCGCGCGCGCACGGCCGGGGCCCGGGCCGCCAGTGCGTCGAGCAGCAGGTCCACGGCCGGTTCGAAGGAACTCTCTGCCATGGCGTGCAGTTCGCCCCGCACCTCGCTCAGCGCGGGATAGGACTCCGGGGCGACCGACTGGTAGGCCTCCGTCCACGCCCGCTCGTCGGCCTCTCGCTGCTCCCGGGGGAGTGCGTGGCACGCGGCGTCCAGCGCCGCGTGACCGAGGACGGTGTCGATGAACGCCAGGTAGAGGCGGACGGCCTGGGCGGGCGGGAATCCGGCGGACAGAAGCAGACCCACGCCGGTCTCCACGGCGTGGAACTCGTGCTCACGACGGGTGATGCGGTACGAGGCCATGGCGGCCGCACGCGGATGGGCGAGGTATCCGGCACGTACCCGCATCGCCATCTCGCGCAGCGAGGCGACCCAGTCGGGACCCGGGACGAAGCCGGCCATGGCATCCCCGATGATCCGGTCGGACACGGCCAGCAGCAGGTCGTCGGTGTTGCGGAAGTAGCGGTAGAGCGCGCTCGGGTCGCAGCCCAGGGCCGCGCCGAGGCGGCGCACGCTCAGTGCCTCCGGACCGTGCTCGCCGATCAGCCGCAGCGCGGTCTCGGTGATGAGCTCCTTGGACAGCACGACGCCCGAGGCGGTCGGGCGGCGGCGTCGGCGTTCCTGCGGGGCGCGGGTGGGCATGAGGGCGGATCCCTTCGCACGGTCGACGGGCCTGTGCACGCTCAGTGAACGGCTCACCCCGGCCTTATGTCAACAGCATTGACGCAAGGTGTGCGGCCGTTGTTCCATCCTTCGCATCCCCCACATGGCTCTTCCTCCCGTCCCTCTCCCTCCTCGTGAGGAGCCCTGATGTCCTCCCTCGCTCCCGGCAAGTCCGCCCCGGACCGCCCGCCCGCCGAACTGCGCCGTTCGCTCGGCGTCGTCGACGGTGTCGCCATCGCCGCCTCCAGCACGGCGGCCACCACCAGCATCGCCATCGGCATGGGCGCCATCGGCACGATCGTCGGTCTCCAGGCCCCGGCCCTGCTGCTCCTGGCGTTCCTGCCTGTCCTCGGCATCGCCACCGCCTTCGCCCGCCTCAACCGCTCGGAACCCAACTGCGGCAACGGCTACACCTGGGTCGGCAAGTCCCTCGGCCCCTGGCCCGGATTCCTGGCCGGCTGGGTCACCCTCGTCGGCTCGATCATCTTCCTCGCCTACACGAGCGCGGTCACCGGCTCGGTCGTGCTGATCTTCGCCAACAAGGCCGGCCTGGACTCCCTCGCCGGGATCGCCCTCGACCCGACGTCCACCGCCGTGAGCACGGTCGTCGGTCTGGTGGTCCTCGCCGCCGTCACCGTCCTCGCGATCACCGGGGTGCGCAGCGCCACCCGGCTCCAGTTCGGCCTGCTGGTCTTCGAGTACGCCGTCCTGCTGGTCTTCTGCACCTGGGCCCTGGTCACCGGCCACCAGGACTTCTCCTGGGCGTGGTTCAACCCCTTCGAGATCTCCAGCGGTACGGCCTTCGCACAGGGCATGGTCCTCGCGGTGTTCTTCTTCTGGGGCTGGGACGCGGCGTTCAGCGTCACCGAGGAGACCAGGAGCCCCGGCGACTCGGCCCGCGGCGGATTCATCGCCCTGTTCGCGATGCTCGGGCTCTTCATCTTCGCCTCGGTCGCCTTCCAGCGGGAGATGAGCCTGCCCGAACTCATCGAGAACGGTCCGCAGGCCCTTCCGTACCTAGGCGCCAAGCTCGCCGCCGAACCCTGGGCCAGCCTCCCGCTGCTCGCCCTGATGTTCTCGGCCGTCGCCTCCGTCCAGTCCTCCGTCATCCCCACCGCCCGCGGACTGCTCGCCATGGGCCGCGACCGCACGATGGGCCCGGTGTGGACCCGTATCCACCCCAAGTACGGCACACCCGCCGCCGGAACCCTCGTCGTCATGTCGATCGCCGCCGCCATCGCCCTGCTCGCCATGGCCATCCCCAAGCTGAGCGACATGCTGCTGGCCGCCGTCAACGCCATCGGTCTCGTCGTCGCCCTCTACTACGGCCTCACCGCGCTCGCCTGCGCCGTCCGCTTCCGCGCCGCCCGGCACGACGGACCCCGCGAGGCACTGCTCGCCGTCGGTGTGCCGGCCGCCTCCGGACTGGTCCTGCTCGGCCTCGGCGGCTACCTCGGATACTCGTACCTGACCATGACCGACCACATCGAACTCAGCCCCGACAACGGCTGGTTCATGCTCTCCCTGCCCGTCACCATCGTGCTGAGCGGACTCGTCATGGCGGCCGTCGCCAAGTACGCCCGCCGCTCGCCGTACTTCACCACCGGGCGCGGCACCGACGCCGACTCCCTCGCACTCCCGATGGACCGCACCGCCGTCTGACCCCTTCTCCTCTGGAGCGTTGAACCCATGTCCCACCCCCAGGCCGCCGACCTCGTCTTCACCGGCGGACCCGTCCACACCGTCGACGCCGCGCGCAGCCGGGCCACCGCGGTGGCCGTGCGCGGCGGGCGGATCGTCGCCGTCGGCCACGACGAGGTCCACGAGCTGATCGGCACCGGCACCGAGGTCGTCGACCTCGCCGGACGGCTGCTGCTGCCCGGCTTCCAGGACGCCCACGTCCACCCCCAGGGCGCGGGCACCGAACTGGGCCTGTGCCACCTGAACGACACCGTCGACCCGCAGGAGTACCTGCGACGGGTGAGGGCGTACGCCGACGAGCACCCGGACGCCGAGTGGATCACCGGGGGCGGCTGGTCCATGGAGGCCTTCCCCGGCGGCACGCCCACCGCCGCTCTGCTCGACACGGTCGTCCCCGACCGGCCGGTGTTCCTGCCCAACCGCGACCACCACGGCGCCTGGGTCAACTCCTGCGCCCTGGAACGGGCCGGCATCGACGCCCGCACCCCCGACCCGTCCGACGGCCGCATCGAGCGGGACGCCGACGGCAACCCCACCGGCATGCTCCAGGAAGGCGCGGCCCACCTGGTGTCCCGCCTGATGCCCGACCGCAGCCCCGAGGAGCAACTCGCCGCGCTGCTGCGGGCCCAGTCGGTCCTGCACTCGTACGGGGTCACCGCCTGGCAGGACGCCATCGTCGGCGAGTACGCCAACATGACCGATCCGACGCCCGCCTATCACGAGGCAGTCGACCGCGGCCTGCTCACCGCCCGGGTCGTCGGCGCGCTGTGGTGGGACAGGAGCCGGGGCGGCGAACAGATCCCCGAACTCGCCGCCCGCAGGGAGGAGTCGAGCCGTGGCCGGTTCCGGGCCACCAGCGTGAAGGTCATGCAGGACGGCATCGCCGAGAACCACACCGCCGCCCTGCTGGGCCCGTATCTCACCGGCTGCGGCTGCGCCTCCGAGAACTCCGGCCTCAGCTTCGTCGAGCCGGACGAACTGAAGAAGTACGTCACCGAACTCGACGCGCTCGGCTTCCAGGTCCACTTCCACGCGCTCGGCGACCGCGCGGTGCGTGAGGCGCTGGACGCCGTGGAGGCGGCCCGGGCGGCCAACGGGTGGCGCGACACCCGCCATCACCTCGCCCACCTCCAAGTCGTCCACCCGGAGGACATACCTCGCTTCCGCGCACTGGGCGCGACCGCCAACCTCCAGGCACTGTGGGCCGCCCACGAACCGCAGATGGACGAGCTCACCATCCCGTTCCTCGGCCCCGAACGCGCCGCGTGGCAGTACCCGTTCGGCGACCTCCTGCGCGCCGGAGCCACCCTCGCCGCGGGCAGCGACTGGCCGGTCAGCAGCCCCGACCCCCTGGCGGCCCTCCACGTCGCCGTCAATCGCGTCGCCCCCGACGCACCCGAGGGCACCCCTGCCTTCCTGCCGGACCAGAGGATCGACCTCGGCGCCGCCGTTGCCGCGTACACGGCGGGCAGCGCCCACGCCAACCACCTCGACGACATCACCGGCAGCATCACCGTCGGCAGGCTCGCCGACCTCGTCGTCCTGGACCGTGACCCTTTCGCCGGACCGCGGGAGGAGATCGCCACCACGCGGGTGCTCCAGACGTTCGTCGACGGCCGCCGGGTGTACGCGGCAACCGACGCGTGACCGACCTGACCAGGACGGCTAGGTCGGAGGCTAGGGCCTGTCGGACGACTGCCAGTCCGAGGCCAGCAGGCCGAACAGCAGGTCGTCCGTCCACTCGTCCTTGAGCCAGGTGGCCTGGCGGAGAAGACCCTCCTGGACGAAGCCGAGCCGTCGCAGCAGCCGGGCCGAGCGGTCGTTGCGCGCGTCGCACTCGGCGGAGACGCGGTGCAGTCCCCGGCGCTCGAAGAGATCGCCGAGGACAGCCCGTACGGCCTCCGAGGCGTAGCCGTGCCCCTGCCGGTCGCCGGCCAGGGTGAAACCGAGCTCCGCCTGCATGCGGTTCTCGTGCAGGCAGACGCCGACGTCCCCCACCAGACAGCGGTCGGCCTTGAGCTCGATCGCGTACTGGAACCATCCCGGTTCCTCGGGCGACCCCGCGGCCATGCCCCGCACCATCCGGACCGCAGAGTCGAGCGACACCGGCGCGGTCCAGCTCTGGTAGCGGGCCACCAGCGGATCGGACCGGTACGCGGCCAGCGGCGCCGCGTCCTCGGCACGGAATCGGCGCAGTACGAGCCTGGGGGTCTCCAGCAGCATGGCCCGATCGTCCCACGACCGCGATACGCGCCCGGTTCCGCGGCGCCCGGGACGTCGGGCCGTGAACGGACAGGCGTCAGGACACGTACGAGGCGTTCTGCGCCGTGGTCACCACCTTCTGGCCGTCGGCCTGGCCGAGAAGGCCCGTCGACACCCAGGAGTTCACCGTGCTCTGGACGCGCGAGACCAGTGCTGCCTTGTTGCCGAAGGGTGCGCCCGCCCAGATCTCGTCGAGGAGCGTGGTGCCGTCGGACCTGGCCGGGTTCGTGACGCCGGAATCGGTGGTGCCGAAGACCACCTTGGGCTCGGAACGCCGGAAATAGGCGTGGGTCGGGTCCTCGGTGCCCTCGAAGAACGGGGCGAACTCCGTGCCGTTCAGCGTGTAGTGGAGCGGTTTGCCCGACACGGGGGAGAGGCTCGGCAGCAGGTCGCCGGAGAGCGCGGCGTTGCGGAAGAGCCCGAACTGCAGGTAGGCCGTTGCGGAGTTACGGGCGACCAGGTTGACCGGGCCGTAGAACAGGGTCTGCAGCCCCGGGTCGTCGAGGGCCTTCTCGACCCGGGCCCGGAAGGGGATGGCGACCTTCACCACGTCACCGCTCTGCCAGGTCCGTGAGACGGCGAAGTAGCCACCGGCGACCGGAGTCCCGCTCACCGCACCGCCGTTGACCGTTACCCGGAAGCCGCTCGTCGCCCAGGACGGCACCCGCAGCCGCAGCTCGAAGGCCGCGCTGCCGCCGCCGATGGTGAGAGTGGAGCCCTGCTCCCTGGGGTAGTCCGTGGTCTGCGTGACCGTGACGCCCTTCTCGGACCAGGTCAGGGTGGTCGGGCTGTAGAGGTTGACGTACAGCGCGCTCCCGTCGGCCTTCTTGAAGTACACAGAGTCCTGGTACTTGGTGGCGCTCTCCATGCCCGTGCCCTCGCAGCAGGTGGTGCCCTGCTTGGGGGTGTAGTCGCGGACATGACCGGGCGTCAGGCCTATGAAGTAGGTGACGAGCGGCTTCTCCGCATCGGCCTTGTCCTGCTTGGAGCCGAGGACCTGGTTGTAGAGGGCCCGCTCGTAGTAGTCCATGTACTTCGGGTCCTGCTCGTGGAAGAACAGCATCCGGCTGAGCTTGAGCAGGTTGTACGCGCAGCACGACTCGGCGGTGGTGTCGCTGATCGTGCCCGCGACGACCCCGCGCGCCTTCCAGAACTCGGCCGTGCTCGTCCCGCCGATGCCGTACATGCGGTGGGGCACGACCATGCCCCAGAAGTTCTTCGCGGCGGTGAGGTAGCGGGTCTCGCCCGTCGCGTCGTACAGCCGGATCAGGCCGGTGAAGATGGGGATGTGCTGGTTGGCGTGCAGTCCGTCGAGCGTGTCGGTGTTCGCGGCGCAGGCGTCGATGAGCTTGTCGAGGTCGAACAGCTTGGCCAGCGCGAGATGGTCGGCCTTGCCGGTGATCGTGTACAGGTCGACGATCGTCTCGACGATGCCGCCGAACTCCCCGCTGGAGAAGATGCCCCACATCCGCTGCAGGGTGGCTTCGGGCAGCTTGGACAGCCGGGAGTACATCCAGTCGCACATGCCGGACGCCAGATCGAGCGCCCGCGCGTCGTCCGTGGCGAGGTAGGCGTCCAGCAGGCCCTTGAGGATCTTGTGCGCGGTGTAGTAGGGCGCCCACACCTTGGTGTAGTCCGGGCTGGTCCGAGACTCCAGGTCGATGAACTGGGTCTCCGGATACGCGGCCAGGAACCCGGCGTGACTCGGTCCGCCCCAGGTGCGGCGCAGGGTGGCGGTCAGTCCACGGCCCGAGGCGTCGGCGAAGGTGCCGCCCGTGGTCTCGTCGAAGGTGTACGAGGCCAGGGTGCCGCGGCCCGCCGAGGAGGCGGCGGCGCGGTTGCTCTGCAGCGACGTGATCTCGGCGGCGGTCAGTGCCCGCGACCAGACGTTGAACTCGTCGTAGACGCCCGCGAACACCGGGTCGTCGAAGTTCGAGCGGCCGAGCCAGTTGTTCGTCAGGGCGCCCAGGGACGACGGGTTGAGCGTCATCGACGTGTTCTGGGCGACGGAGGTGCCGTTGACGTAGAGGGTGCCGGTGCTCCCCGAGATCGTGACGGCCACATGGCTCCACTGGTTCAGCGGCAGCGCGGCTGTGCCGTTGAGTCCCTGTTCCCCGCCGGGCCCGTTGGTCGAGATGGCGAAGCGCGGTACGCCGCTCGCGTTGCGGGCGGCCAGGTACATGTACCGGGTGTTGTTGTTGCCGAAGTCGAAGACCCGGGTCCAGTTGGCGTCGTGCGTGGGCTTCACCCAGGCCGACAGGGTGATGGTCGCGGAACCGTTGAGCACTGCGGCCGGCAGGCTGACGTACTGGTAGGAACCCCGCACGTTCTCGGCAGCGGTGCCGAACTTCCCGGTGACACCGAGCACCGCCGGGTCCTTGCGCAGGGCCGCGCGCACGTCGGTCAGAGCGCCGATCATGGTCCGTATCCTGTCGGCGTAGGCCTGGTCTCCGGTACTCGCGTACGCCTGGGACAGCATGGTCAGGAAGTGGCCGGTGTAGTGGCCGCGGAGATTGCCGTTGGCCTCACCGTCCAGGCCCTCCCAGCCACCGGGGGCGACCGCACCGCCGGTGGAGAGCCCGGCGTTGGCGCGGAACACCTGGAGCAACCGGTTCACGTCGTAGCCGCGGCCGTGGTCGAGCATCAACTGGCGCTTGGCGGCGAAGACGCCCTGACCGAGCTTCACGTCCTTGAGCTCGAACGGCCGGAGCGTCCAGGCGGAGGGCGCGGGCAGCGTGGCGGCCGCGGCCGAACCGCCTCCCGCCGCGTACGCGAACGTCGGGGTCGCCGTGGCGAACAGGGCGGCCTGGAGGAGTCTCCGTCTGGGGAGGGCGGGGGCCATTCGTTCCTCGTCTCTGCGCGGAGGGTCGGGACCGGGCGACCGGTGTACGGACGTCGGGGATGTTCGAAATGCCGTACGGCGTGCGGAAGTTCGACCAAAACATAGATTTGGGGTGGGTGCACGTCAACGCTTCCGGCGCGTTCGACTCCGGTTAATTTCGCGCGACCGGTGTCTGTCGTGGGTGTCGTCCCCCGAGTCGTGTGCGACTGATGGAAATCCAGTGGTGACGATCCGTTGACTTCCGTGTGGTGCGGGCCTAGCTTCGGCGTCCCATCGGTTCGACAACTCGTGCAGCGTTCGATATGCCGACCACTCGTGTGTGCTGGGTTACCGCGCCCCCGGAAGGACCCCCATGCCTTTTCACCAGTTCGTCCCCCGTGCAAGACGTCTGTGCAGAGCTGTGGTTGTCCGCGCCGCCGTTCTCGCCCTGGCCGCCGGCGCCCTGGTCGGTCTACAGGAACAGGGGACTGTCGATCTCGGCCGGGTGCAGCCGGTCGCGGTGACGTCGAATCAGATTCCGGTTCCGACGGCGCCGATGGGCTGGGCCTCCTGGAACACCTTCGCCGCAAAGATCGACTACAACGTCATCAAGGCGCAGGTCGACGCGTTCGTCGCGGCAGGCCTGCCTGCGGCCGGGTACAAGTACATCAACCTCGACGAGGGCTGGTGGCAGGGCACCCGCGACAGCGCGGGCAACATCACGATCGACGAGTCCGAGTGGCCCGGCGGCATGAGTGCCATCGCCGACTACATCCACAGCAAGGGCCTCAAGGCCGGTATCTACACCGACGCGGGCAGGGACGGCTGCGGCTACTACTTCCCGACCGGCCGCCCCGCGGCCCCGGGCAGCGGCAGTGAGGGCCACTACGAGCAGGACATGCTCCAGTTCTCGCAGTGGGGCTTCGACTACGTCAAGGTCGACTGGTGCGGCGGCGACGTCGAGGGCCTTGACGCCAGGACGACGTACCAGGCGATCAGTGACGCGGCCGCGCAGGCCACGGCCACCACCGGACGGCCGCTGACCCTGTCGATCTGCAACTGGGGCAAGCAGAACCCGTGGAACTGGGGCGCCGGCATGGCCGCCCTGTGGCGGACCAACACCGACATCATCTTCCACGGCAACTCCCCGTCGTGGGACAGCATGCTGGCCAACTACGACACGAACGTGCACCCCACCGCCCAGCACACCGGCTACTACAACGACCCCGACATGCTGATGGTCGGCATGGACGGCTTCACCGCCGCCCAGAACCGCAGTCACATGAACCTCTGGGCCGTCTCCGGGGCGCCGCTCCTCGCAGGCAACAACCTGGCGACCATGAGCACCGAATCGGCGAACATCCTGAAGAACCCCGAGGTCATCGCGGTCGACCAGGATCCGCGCGGCCTCCAGGGCGTCAAGGTCGCCGAGGACACCTCCGGGCTGCAGGTGTACGGCAAGGTCCTCGCCGGCACCGGCAAGCGCGCCGTCGTCCTGCTCAACCGCACCTCCAGCGCGCAGAACATGACCGTCCGCTGGTCGGACCTGGGCCTGACCAACGCGTCGGCGACGGTCCGCAACCTCTGGACGCGGGCGAACGTGGGCAGTTTCGGCACGAGTTACACGGTCAACGTCCCCGCCAAGGACTCGGTGATGCTCACGGTCACCGGCGCCACCGAGGCCGCGAGCGCCACGTACGAGGCCGAGGCCTCCGGCAACACCAAGGGTGGCTCCGCGGCCGACGCCACCTGCGCCAACTGCTCCGGCGGCACCAAGGTGGGCGGCGTCGGCAACGGCGCGGCCAACACTCTGCGGTTCAACGCCGTTTCGGCGGCCGACACGGGCACCAAGGTCGTCGACATCGCCTACACCAACGGCGACAGCACGGCCCGTACGGCGGTCCTCCAGGTCAACGGGCAGACGGCCACCAAGGTCTCCTTCCCGCCGACCGGCTCCTGGACCACGCCCGGCACCGTCTCGGTCGAGGTGTCCCTGACCAAGGGCTCGGCGAACACCCTGACGTTCTCCAACGCCTCCGCCTGGACGCCCGACCTGGACGCGATCGAGGTACGGCCGCTGCCCGGCACCAACGGCACGCAGTTCACGGGACAGCAGTCCAGTCGCTGCCTCGACGTCGACAACGACACCATCACCAACGGCACCCAGGCCCAGCTGTGGGACTGCGCGGGCGGCGTCAACCAGTCCTGGACGTACACCGCGCGCAAGGAGCTGGTGGTCTACGGCAACAAGTGCCTCGACGCCTACCAGGCGGGGACCACCAACGGCACGAAGGTCGTCATCTGGGACTGCAACGGCGGCAACAACCAGAAGTGGAACGTGAACGCCGACGGGACCGTGACCAATGTCAACGCCGGTCTCTGCCTGGACGCCTACAACGCCGCTACCGCCAACGGCACGAAGATCGTCCTTTGGACGTGTGGTGGCGGTGCGAATCAGAAGTGGACGCGGCAGTAGTGCGGTAGTGCTCCGCTGGGGCGCGATGTTTTGTCCGCGGCCCGGTGGGGGCTAATCGCGCCGTTCCCCGCGCCCCTTCGGGGGTGCGGGCTGTCCTCACCTGGTTACGTTTGTCGTCAGCAGGCGGAGCAACTGCTTGGCCGTGGCGTCCTGTTCGGGGGTCAGGCCCATGGCGTTGCCGATGGCGAGGGGGACGGTGTCCGCACGTTCCCTGAGCCGGGCTCCGGCGTCGGTGAGGCGGAGGGCGACGGAACGCTCGTCCTCCGCCCGGCGCTCGCGCCGCAGCAGGCCGTTGGCCTCAAGGCGCTTGAGGAGCGGGGAGAGGGTGCTGGACTCCAGCTGGAGCGCGTTGCCCAGGTCCCGTACGGAGATCTGGTCCTGCTCCCACAGCACGAGCATGACCAGGTACTGCGGATAGGTCAGTCCGAGTTCGTCCAGCAGGGGCCGATAGCGCGCGGTGACCGCGCGTGAGGCCGCGTAGAGGGCGAAGCAGAGCTGGTCGTCCAGGAGCAGGGAACCCTCCTGGGTCGGTTCGGCTCCTGATGTGCTCACGATGTCGCTCCCTGCTTCTTGCGCCTGTCGCGGTGCGCCGCACGGCGATCTCCACTCTACCGTTCGAGTCTCCTCGATTCTATCGGACCCTAATAAGTTGCGCACGACTGAATAGCGCGCTACTTTCGTGGTGTGCCGCCGCTCCGGCGAAAGACCGTCGACGGAGCCTGCACGCGGCACCGGATCCGAGGAGATCGCCATGACCGACACCACCGGCACCCGTCCCGTCCTGGAGCCCGCCGCCGCGGCCTTCGCCGACGCGACCGCGAACCCGCCGTACCTGTTCGACCTCGGCCCGGCGGAGGGCCGCAAGGCGGTCGACGAGGTGCAGTCGGGCGACATCACCAAGCCCGACGTCGAGGAGGAGTGGGTCACGGTCTCCGGCGGCCCCACCGGACAGGTCCGGGCACGCATCGTCCGCCCGACGGGCGCCTCCGGTGTCCTCCCGGTGATCATCTACATCCACGGCGCCGGCTGGGTCTTCGGCAACGCCCACACCCACGACCGCCTGGTCCGTGAACTCGCCGTCGGTGCGAACGCGGCCGTGGTCTTCCCCGAGTACGACCTCTCGCCCGAAGCCCGCTACCCCGTCGCCATCGAGCAGAACTACACCGTCGCCCGCTGGGTCGTCACCGACGGCGCCGGCCACAACCTGGACGCCTCCCGTATCGCGGTGGCGGGCGACTCCGTCGGCGGCAACATGAGCGCGGCCCTGACCCTGATGGCCAAGGAGCGCGGTGACGTCCCCCTCGTCCAGCAGGTCCTCTTCTACCCGGTCACCGACGCCGCCTTCGACACCGGTTCCTACCACCAGTTCGCCGAGGGCTACTTCCTGCGCCGCGACGCCATGCAGTGGTTCTGGGACCAGTACACGACCGACGAGACGCAGCGCGCCGAGATCACCGCGTCCCCGCTGCGCGCCACCACCGAGCAGCTCACCGGTCTGCCGCCGGCCCTGGTCATCACCGGCGAGGCCGACGTCCTGCGCGACGAGGGCGAGGCCTACGCCAACAAGCTGCGCGAGGCGGGCGTCCCGGTCACGGCGGTCCGCTACCAGGGCATCATCCACGACTTCGTGATGCTCAACGCCCTCGCCGACACCCACGCGGCCCGCGCCGCCGTCAGCCAGGCAGTGACCGTGCTGAGGAGCGCGCTCGCCACCGGCTGACCGGCCGTCCGGCCACCGACCCGGCCTCTCGACCCCGCACACCGCGCGCAGGGACGGGAGGCCGGGCGGCGTTCGGCCCCGAGCGGTCCGGGCAGGCGTGCAACGAGCGGGAGCCGGGCCGTGTACGACCCGGTTCTTCGGGTAGGGCCGACCTACATGACAGCTGCCCTGTCCGCAGTTCACTGAGAGAGCTCTTGTGGAGACCGACCGGCCCACGGGCCGCGACCAGGACCCCGGCAACGAGCCGGACACGCTTGCCCGCCACGTCGTCGACACGGTGGAGAGCCTGGTGACGCTCTGGTTCGCGGCGGCCGAGGACGTCGTCCCCCAGCTGTCCGCGCGTCAGCTGTTCGCCCTGCAGACGGTCCGCCGCCGGCCCGAGCTCAATCTCACTGCTCTCGCCGAGCACTTGGAGATAGGACTGCCCACAGCCAGCCGATTGTGCGGCCGGCTCGTGTCCGCCGGGCTGCTGCAGCGGACCGTCCAGCCCCACAACCGCCGCGAGGTGCGGTTGGTGGTCACCGCCGACGGACGGCGGTTCCTCGCGGACGTCACCGAGCGGCGATCCCTGTGTCTGGCGTCCGTGTTCGGGGCGATGACGCCCGGCGAACGAGCTTCTCTGCGACGAGGACTGGGCGCCTTCGAGCAGGCCCATGCGCGCACACGGCCGCGACCGCGGGGCGACAGGCAGGGCGGGGAGGAGCGGTGACCGGCGGCTGAGGGCCGTCAGAGGGGTAGTCCGGTGGGGGAGGGCCGTACCGTCTCCGACGCCTGGCTCGGGATGTGGCAGAGGAGCAGACACACGTCGTCGTCCCGCTCGGAGTCGCTCAGCAACGGATGCAGGAGACGGTCGGCCGAGCCGTCCAGGTCCGCGTCGAGGTCCTCGGAACGGAAGGCCCCGAGCGACGTGGCGAGACGCTCGATACCCGGGTCTATGCCCTGGGCGCGGCGCTCGACCAGCCCGTCCGTGTAGAGGGCCAGTGTCGAACCGGGGGTGAGGCGCACGGTGTGGTCGCCGATCTCCTGCCGCAGCGGGATGCCGAGCATGGCGCCGGGCTTGGCGTCGAGCGTGTGCACCTGCCCGTCGGGGGTGCGCAGCACCGGCGGCGGGTGGCCCGCCGCGGCCCAGGTGAGCGTCGGATCGTCGGGGTGGAAGCGCGCGATGACGGCCGTCGCGTACAGATCGGGCTGCAGATGGTGGAGGAGGATGTGCAGCCGGGTGAGGAGCTGGCCGGGGGTGCCTCCGTCGACGGCGTACGCGCGCAGCGCGGTGCGCAACTGGCTCATCATGACGGCGGCGTGCAGCCCGTGCCCCGTCACGTCGCCGATGACGGTGATCAGGCTGCCGTCGGGCTGGCGGAAGGCGTCGTACCAGTCCCCGCCGATGTTCAGACCGTGGGTGGCAGGCAGATAGCGGGCCGCCAGGCGCAGTTCCGGAGTGGTGGGCAGGTCCGTGAGCAGGGCCCGCTGCAGTGTCTCGGCGATGTCGCGGTTGTGCTCGAAGCGCCGGGCGTTGTCGATGGCGATGCTGGCGCGGCGTGTGAGCTCGATCAGCATGACCGCGTCGTCGGCGTCCCAGCGTTCGCCGGGTGGCGTGAGGATCAGCACCCCCAGCGGTGCCCGCCGCGTCGGCAGCGGGACGCACAGCAGGGGCCGCGTGGGATGCAGCGCCGAGGGTGGCTGGTCGTCGACACCGGGCAGGCCGCCCGGATGGTCGGCGGCGTACTGAGGGCGCCCGCTGCGGGCCGCGACCACGGCGGCGGCCGGACGCGGACTCTGTCGCAGCTCGTCGTCCTCGCCGTCGAACAGCCACACATCGACACTGCGGGCGTACTCCGGCACCAGAAGGCTGGGCAGCCGCCGCACGATCTCGTCGTGGTTGAGCGAAGCGGTGAGTACGGCGCTGGCGTCGGCCAGGAACGTCAGCCTGCGGCGGGCGCTCTCCGCCTCAGTACGGGCCTTCCGCTCGGCGGCGAAGAGCTCACGCTGGGCCCGGCCCGCCGCGTCCAGTTCGGCGTGCAGCGCCAGCACGCCCTGGTTGGTCTGGTGGAGCTCCTCCCGGTGGAAGTCCACCAGCCCTTCCTGCTCGCCGAGCTTCTCCAGGACCAGGGCCGTGTCCTCGTCGGCGCCCAACAGCGCCTCGGCCAGGACCGCGGGATCGTCCGCCGCGGGGCCAACGTCGGAGAGGTCCGCGCCCTCCGGGCATGTGACCGTCATGTGCCACGGCGGCTGCCCGTCGGCGCCGGCGTCGTCGCACGAGGTCACGACGGCCCGCAGGAGACGGTCCCCGGGCGGCACCGAGGGCGTCTCCTCCAGGCGGAGCCGCCACGTGCCGCCCTTCGTGAGGCACTGCCGCAGATGCGCGCTGAGCGCGGTGGTCAGCCGGGTCCGCTCCAGACCGGGCACCCCGTACGCGGCCGTCAGGCGTGCCGTGTCGATACGGGCCCGTGCGGCGTCGGTGACCGTGGTGATGTGCCAGGTACGCATCATGGTGTGCCGTCCGGCGGAACGGGGCTCAGTACGGCGACGGCGGTGTCGTCCCGTACCGGCCGGGCGGAGCTGCTCGCGTCGCGCACCGTCACGGAGGCGATCACAGCCGGGTCGAAGGACGCGAGGCGGGCGTCCGCGGGCGGGGTCCAGCGGCTGGGCAGCCCGTCGCTGTGCAGGACGAGCAGACAGTCCGCTCCCCACCTCGCCCGGTGTTCGGGGATGGTCGTGGGCCGGTGGGCTCCGACTATGCCGGGACGGGACAGCAGGGGCCGCCAGCCCTCACCCGTGCGCAGCCGGGCACCGATGTTCCCGATCCCGGAGAAGGTCAGCTGCCCGGTCTCGCTGTCGAGTTGGGCGACGGCGACCGCGGCACCCCTGGTGGGGCGGAGCTCCGCGTCCAGGTACCGGAGCACTTCGGCCGGCGGCAGATGGCCCGAGCGGCGCAGTGCCTCGACCGCCGCCGACGAGGCGTGAGCGGCGTCGGGGCCGTGGCCCAGTCCGTCGGCCAGCATCAGGGTCGTACGGTGGCCCGCCCGGACCCACGCCCAGGCGTCACCGGAGAACTCCGCGCCGGCGAAGGGGACGTTGACCCCTCCCGCCCGAGCCGTGGCGGCATCTGGTGCGGGCGGGATTGCGTGATCGCGAACGCGGGCGGCACCGATCCGCGCCAGCGCCACCGTGCCCCGCCCCGGCGCGCTGTGGAGGTCGAAGTCGTCGGCGATGCGCCGGCAGGCGCCGAGGCCGGCGCCGAGGGTGGACGCCGTGGAGAAACCGTCACGCAGGGCGGCCGGGACGTCGGCCATGCCGGGGCCGTGGTCGATCGCGGCGATCTGCACCACGGAGGTCGCCTCGTGCCCGGCCGGCAGCACGGGAGGAGGCACGGTCTCTATGAGCAGCTGGCCTCCCTTGGCGTGCTTGAGCAGGTTGGTGGCGAGTTCGGTGGCCACGAGCGCGGCCGCGGCGGTGCGGTTCCTGTCGAGCCCGGCCAGGGCGGCGGCGCCCTCCGCCGCGACCCGCGCGTCGCGCACGCGTGTCGAGTCGTGGACCGGGACGTCCCAGACACGGGGCATCAGGCCTCCTCCCGCTGCCGTGGCGGACGGACGGTCCACGAGGTCACGGTGACCGTGGTGCCGTTCCCGGGGCTGCTGTCGACCGCGAACTCGTGGACCAGCCGCCGGGCGCCGCCCAGACCCATGCCGAGGCCGTCCCCCGAGGTGTAGCCGTCGCTCAGCGCCCGCTCCAGGTCCGCGATGCCCGGGCCCTCGTCGATGAACGCCAGCCGCAGCCCCGGTGCGTGACCGTTCTTCAGGACCGTGGCCTCCACCTCGCCGCCTCCGCCGTGCACCAGTGTGTTGCGGGCCAGCTCGCTCGCCGCGGTGACCAGCTTGGTCTGCTCCACCAGGCCGAAGCCCAGCTGAGCGGCCGTCTGCCGCACATGCTGCCGTACCCACACCAGATCCATGTCCGAGTGGATCGGCAGGCGGGCGTCGACACAGCCGGCTGTCTGCATCACGGACTCTCCCGCCGTGTGCCGCGGGGACGGTGCGACGAGGCCTCCCCGGCCAGGAGGCCCAGGGCGTCCTCCGTGGTGAGCGCGGTGCGCAGACCCGGCAGCGTCAGACCCAGTTCCACCAACGTGATCGCGACCGCGGGCCGCATGCCTGCCACCACGGTCTGCGCGGCGAGGAGCCCCGCCTTGGCCGCGATCTCGGCCAGCACCCGCCCCAGGAACGAGTCGACCATCTCGACCCCCGAGAGGTCGATGACCACACCGGTGGTCGAACTGCTCGCGATGGTCTCGCTGATGTCCTGCTGGAGCTGTTCCGCCGTACTGTCGTGCAGATCGCCCTGGAGGGTCACGAGGAGGACGTCGCCGAGCCTGAGCACCGGGACGGATCCCCACGGAGGTCCGGCGTGCGCGTGGGTCACCGCGTGACCGCCCCAAGGGGCGCCGCGTTCACGATGCCGGAACCCTGCTGGTCGAGCGCGTACGCCAGGGCGTCGGCGAGGCTGGCGCGGGTGAGCACCGTGCCCAGGTCCAGGCCGAGATGGACGATGGTCTGCGCGATGGCCGGCCGGATGCCGGAGACGATGCACTCCGCTCCCATCAGCCGCGCCGCCGCGACCGTCTTCATCAGGTGCTGCGCGACGAGGGAGTCGACGGTCTGCACACCGGTGATGTCCAGGATCGCGAAGCGCGCGTGCTGGTCGACGACGGACTCCAGAAGCGTCTCCATCACCACCTGGCTGCGCGCGCTGTCGAGCGTGCCGATCAGCGGTACGGCGACGATGCCGTCCCAGAGCTTGATCACGGGCGTGGCCGTCTCCAGCAGCTCCATCCGCTGCCGGTCGATGAGGGCCCGGCCCTCGTTCAGCGCCGACTCCATGACCACCAGCCTCAGCGTGCCCATCAGTACGGTCACCGCGGTCGCGCACTCCCGTACGTGCTCGGCGGACGCCTGGGACAGGTCGGCCACGAGGAGGTCCACGACGGGCGGTCGCAGGGCGTCCACCTCGTTCGACACCTGTGCCGAGCCGGCACCGGCGCGCGACCGGGCCGCCGCCGTACGCGTCAACTGCTCGCGCACCACGGTGAATCCGTCCGCCTCGGCGTCCTCGACGCGGCCGGCCGAGGCCACCGCGGCCAGTGCCTCGACCACGGCCTTGCCCGCCTCCACCGCCTCGTCCCTGGACACGGTGAAGACCGTACGGAACAAGGGGGTGTCGGCCCACCGCTGGGCGATCTGCTCGCGGCGGCGCCGCAGGAAGTCCCCGACCTCCCGCGCGGGCGATCCGTGCTGTCCTGCCGTTTCGTGCTCCGGCACCTGTTCCACTCCTCACATGCGTCGAATCGCTCCGAACTTGCCGAAGGCAACGAGAAAGCGATGTAAAGCTTGCCGGATGACAACTGTAGCCGCGGCGCCGTCCGGCACGACACCTCCTACCCTGTGGGCGCCCGCCTAGGGCGCCGACTGCTTTCCGTGCCAGTCGAGACAGACCACCAACGCGTCGTCGTCCGGCTCGGATTCGCCGCGATGCCCCGTCAGTTCCCGCAGGACCGCGCCGGGCACCTCGGAGGCCGGCACCAGGCTCGTGGACGTGACGGCCCGGGCCAGCGCCCGGTCGCCGTAGCGCTCGCCGCCCGGTGCCGCGACCGCGTGGACCCCGTCGCTGACGAGGACGAGCCGGTCGCCGGGCTCGACGGTGAACTCCTGCGCCACATAGTCGGTTTCCTCGAATATGCCCAGCGGGAGCTGCGCCTCCATGCCCACGGTCGTGACGGTCCTGTCGCGCAGACGCAGCATCCGGGGTGAGCCGGCGTCGACGACCCGCAGGCGTCCGGTGGACAGTTCGAGGTCCAGCAGCAGCACGGACAGATGCGCCGCGCCGCGGTAGTGGGCGTACACCGCCTGGTCGGCGAGAGACGCCTGGTCCGCGATGGGGATGCCCGCCCGCCGGGCGTTGCGCAGCGCGTTGATGCCGAGGCTGGTCAGCAGCGAGGCGTCGATGCCCTCGCCCATGCCGTTGGTGATGTAGAGCGTCAGCCGGTCGGCGGTGACGCACCAGTCGAAGTTGTCGCCGAACACGGCGTAGGCGGGCTCCAGTTGGGCGCCGAGTGTGAACTCGGGCCGGGCGCAGGACCGTGCGGGCAGCAGCTGCCACTGCATCTCCGCCGCCAGGGTGAGCCGGTCCCTGCGCCGCGCCAGCAGATAGAGGTCGGTGTCGCGGTCGGCGACGACCACCTCGTGGCCCAGGACCTCGGCCACCTCTGCCAGTTCGGTCCGGCACTCCCCGGCCGCCTCGGCCGAGGGCAGGGTGACGGACAGCACTCCGAGCCGGTCTCCGCGCACGGTGACTGGCAGATGAAGCCGCACGCTCCCGCCGCCGTGGTGCTCCGTGTACGGCTCCTGCGACCCGAAGGCCCTGCCTGCCGGGCTGTCGTGCACCGGCAGCGGGTCCAGGGCGTGCTGCACCGCGGACACGGGCTGCAGCAGGGTCAGTCCGTAGTCGGCGAGGAATAGTTCGGCATCCTGCGCCCCGTACTGGTTGCACAGCACCTCGCGGACCGCGTCCAGCAACTGGTGGGGTGCCGCGGAGCGCAGTGCGCGCTCGGCTGCCACGAATCTGTTCACGATGGTGGATATGCCATTCTTTCCGCGTCGGCGTCGGGTCCGTTTCGTCGGGTACACGACGCCGACGGTCTGTTGTGTGAGTCGGTGACCGGGGGCCGGTCGCCCGAGGCGGCGGGCTGACAGCGTTCGGGAAGCCTGGGAGAGTGTCACCGTGACTTCCTCCTACGCGCGCCCGCGGCCCCAGGAAGTGGCGCGTGTGACCTCAGAGGCGGCGGAGCTGCTGGAAGTCCTGTGGGGGCGTGCCTCGACGGCTCCGGTCTCGGCGTCCCAGCTGCGTGTGCTGTTCATCCTGGAACACCACGAGGGCATCAACCTGCGCACGCTCGCCGACGCCCTGGGTTCCACGCCTCCCTCGACCAGCCGGCTCTGCGACCGCCTCCAGGCCGTGGGGTTCGTCGAACGCAGACCCGGTGCCACGAGCCGTCGCGAACTGCGGCTGTACCTCAGCCGCCGGGGGCGTGCCTTCCTGGTCGACCTGCGCTCCCGCCGTGAGCGGGCTCTGCAGTCCGTGCTGGAGCACATGCCGGCCGCGCAACGGACCGCACTCCTGGAGGGCCTGGTCGCGTTCTGTGCCGCAGCGGCGCAGGAGATCCACGAGGACGACGTCACGGACGCCAGGACGGCCTGACCGCCTGGCGGCACCGGGACCCGTGCGCCCGTACACGGAACCCGTGCGTCTGTACGCGGAACTCGCTCCGCGTGATTGTTCGTTGTCATCCACCGCCCCATCCCGGACCCCCTCCCACGCTGCCGTACTGCTCGCGCTCCCGTTCAGAGCCCGGGCTCGTCCCGCGGCTCGTCCACGAGAGCGAGTGCTTCGTCGACGGTGTCCGACACCGGCACGGTGATGCTGACCCCGGTGAGGTCCAGGATCCGCCGCACGGCCGGCGGCGGCCCGATGATGTGCACGCTCCCCGCGGACTCCCGGGTCTGCTGGTAGGCCCTGATGATGATGTTCATGCCGGACGAGTCCATGAAGGGCACGGCCGAGAGGTCGAGCAGGAAGTGCCGACGGCCGTGCTGGAACTGGTTCGCCAGATGATGCTGCAGCCCTGTCGCGGTGTCGATGTCCAGATGGCCCTCGACCGTGAGCAGGGCGATGCCCTCGCGAGGCAGTGCTACCTCGACGGACAGCGGGTTCTGGGCAATGGACACAGGTACCTCCCGAAGAATTGACGGCTTGGGCCGGTTACCCCCCTGTGCGGATTCGATGCCCGCGGCGGCCGGCCGCACGACGTGATCAGACTCTCGTCGGCGCCGCGGCTACGACACGCGGATGCCGATGATGCAGGTGTCGTCGTCGGTGTCCGACCTGCTGTACGTGAGCAGCCGGTCCAGTTGCTGGTCGAGCGTGGACGGGGCGGCACGGACCATCGTCAGCAGCTGGGTCATGGACTCCTCCATCGAGCGGTCCCGGCGCTCGATCAGACCGTCCGTGTACATCAACAGCGTGTCGTCGACGGCCAGTTGGATCTCGTCCTCCTCGTACGTCACCTGGGGCGCCGCGCCCAGCAGCAACCCCTTGACCAGGGGCAGGGACACCGCCCCCGTGTCGCGCACCAGCACGGGCGGCAGATGACCGGCCCTGGCCCACCGCAACGTACGGTGCTCCGGGTCGTAGAGGCCGCACACCGCGGTGGCGGTCACGGTGCCCGTCAGATGGTGCGCCACGCTGTTGAGCCATGTCAGCAACTGGCCCGGGCCCGCGCCCGTCACGGCCAGCCCCCGCAGCGCGTTCCGCAGGACGACCATGCTGGTCGCCGCCTCCATGCCGTGACCGGCCACGTCACCCACGCACAGGAGCACGAGACCCGACGGCAGGACGACCGCGTCGTACCAGTCGCCGCCCACCAGATGTTCCGTCTCGGCCGGCCGGTAGCGGACCGCCACGTCGATTCCCGGAGCCTGCAACGGATCCTGGGTCGGGGGCATGATGGCGTGCTGAAGCTGCAGCGTGAGGCGGCTGCGTTCGGTCGCCTGCTGCTCGGTGTGGGCGAGTTGGACACGGGTGGCGGCGAGCGCGACCTCCGTCCAGTGCTGGGCCGAGATGTCCTGGTAGGCCCCGCGCACGACGAACAGCCGGCCGTCGGCGTCGAGCACCGGCTCGGCCACCACACGGATGTGACGCGTCACCTCGTCGGGACGCCGGAGCCGGAACGACGCGGACGCCGGTCGCCGGTGATGGAGCACGGTGCGCAGGAAGCGGCCGATGGCGACGGCGTCGTCCGGGTGCGCGTGGACGGGCAGTTCCTCCAGCGGCACGGGCGCGCTCGTCGGAGCCCTGCCGTACAGGGTGAAGAGCTGGCCGTTCCAGGTGATCTCGCCCGTGAGCAGATTCTCCTCGAAGCCGCCGATGCGGCCCAGGCGTTGTGCGTGCTGGAGGATGCTCGCGAGCCGTGCCGTCTCGTCCTCGATGCGCCAGATGAGCAGCACGCTGTTGGCGTGCCGGCTGATGCTGATGTCCGCCACGGCCGACAACGGCACCTGGTCGACGAGAGCCGTGAGGTTCATGCGCTGCGCACGGAACGGCTCGCCCGTGGCGTAGACACGCTCGATCCGCTGGAAGAGTTCGCTCTCCCCGGCGGCCAACGGGTAGGCCTCCAGCAGCATCGCGCCGTTGACGAGCCCGCGCGGCCGGCCCGCGGGATCGAGGAAACGGCTGTTGACGTGATGGATGTGGAAGTCGACGAGCTGCCCGCCGTCGAGGTAGGGCACGAGGACCAGGGCGGGGTCGTGCAGCCCGTCGGCCAGGTCGACCAGTTCGGTGGCGTCGGGGACGACACGCGGCTCGCGGAGGGCTTCGTCGCCGTGCACGAAGGCGTACGTCTCCAGCGTGCGGGCGCACAGTTCCGCCAGGGCCTCGACCTGCCGCACCACCTGGGGCGGTTGCGGTTCCAGTCGGGAGGGCCAGACGATCTCCAGCGCCCCGTGGATGCGGCCTCCGGTGCCGGCGGGAACGGCAGCCCTTCCACCGTCGGGGTACTGGTGCTGGCCGATGGAGGGAAGCCCGGTCTCGGCGAGCGATCCGATCCATTGCCCTGCGCGCTCGGAGAGGCTGGTGCGCGCCACCGTCACCACTGCCGGGGGCACGTGGTGCCAGCGCCCGGCTTCCGCCGGGGAGAACCCGGCACTTCCGGCCAGCGTCAGGGAACCGTCGGAGCGCACGGTCCAGATGGCCACGGCCACCGCGCCGAGCGGGGTCAGCGCGTGCTGCAGCAGGGAGTCGGCAACGGCCTGGGTGTCGGGGGCCGCCAGCGCACCGCTTTCCGCCTCCCGCATCCGTACGGCGGGGGAGTGCGCGTTCGACGACACATCGTCCGTGTCAGCGGTGGTGGACTTCGCGGCGGCCAGGAAGGCGTCGGCCACCTCCGAAAGGCGGTCGCGGGCGGCCTGGTTGATGACCTCGACGGCGAGTTCGAGTGTGCTCACCCCGGCCTGCTCGGTGAGTTCGGCGAGCTGGCGGGCGGCCTGCGCGGGCCCGCACCCCAGCCGCTCCACCAGGATCCCCTTGGCCAGTTCGATCAGGGCACGTCCGTCGGCCTCGGCCTGGGCCGCACGCACCTCGCGGCGCAGGCGTTCCACCGTGGCGGCGAGTCTGCCCACCGGATAGGTCGCGAGAAGGGCGGCCGAATCCTCGGGCGCCTCGTCGGCCGTCTCCTCCGCGGGCTCGTCCGGCGACTCTTCCACGGACTCGTCTGCCGACTCGTCCGGCGGCCGTTCCTCGGCCGGATCAGGACACTGCTCGGTGCGGGTCACGCGGGCAGCCACTGGCGGACGCAGGCGATGAGGTCGTTGGTGTCGACCGGTTTGGTGACGTAGTCGCTGGCCCCCGAGGCGAGGCTCTTCTCCCGGTCGCCGGGCATCGCCTTCGCGGTGACGGCGATGATGGGAAGACCCGCGTACTGAGGCATCTTCCGGATCTCCGCCGTGGCCGTGTAGCCGTCCATCTCCGGCATCATCACGTCCATCAGGACGAGCGAGATGTCCGGGTGCTGGACCAGCTTCTCGATGCCCTTGCGGCCGTTGTCCGCGTGCAGGACGTGGAACCCCTGGAGCTCCAGGATCCCGCTGAGCGCGAAGAGGTTGCGTGCGTCGTCGTCGACCACCAGGACCGTGCGGCCGAGGAAGGCGTCCTCGACGGGGTGCGGTGTCTCGGGCTGCGGTTCCTCGGCGCGGGCCAGGGAGGGTACATCTCCCAGCTCCTCCGCGGAGAGGTGCAGGGCGATGCGCTCGCGCAGTTCGTCGAGGCTCGACAGGAACTCCAGGGCACGCGTGCCCGAACGCGCCTGCAGCGCCTGTTCCTGTGCCAGATCGGCGCGGTGACCGCTGTGGACGAGGACCGGAACGTTCGCGAGCGCGGAGTCGCCGTGCATGGCGTCCAGGAACCGGGTCGCCTCGCCGTCCGGCATGCCGAGTTCCAGAACGACGCAGTGGCACGGTCCCGCGGCCAGCGCGCTCGCCGCCTCCTGTGCCCCGACGGCGGTGATGACGTCGACCGTGCCGCGCGGATCACCGGTGTCCGGGCCATGGGCGACGTCCGCGACCGTGCTCTCGGCGACCAGGGTCAGCAGGCCGCGCTGCCGTTCCTCGACGACCAGCAGACGACGCCTGCGGCTCCGGGGCGGGGCGGCAGGCCCCGAGGGCGGCGCATCCGCCGCCGACTCCTCGGAAGGAGCCGCGGTCAGGGCCTTGTCGGACGACCGGTCGCCGCTCAGGAGGTCCTCGAAGTCGGCGCGCGCCACGGGCAGGAACAGCGTGAACGTACTGCCCTGTCCGGGCGTGCTGGCGACGGTGACGGCACCGCCGAGCAGATGCGCGATCTCCCGTGTGATGGACAGACCGAGGCCGGTGCCACCGTACTTGCGGCTCGTCGTCCCGTCCGCCTGCTGGAAGGCTCCGAAGATCGTCTCCAGATGCTGCTCCGGGATTCCGACCCCCGTGTCCCGCACGCGGAACGCCACGATGGTGCCGCCCCGGAGCACGCCGTCGGGCACCTCGTCGTCGGCCGCCGGTTCGATACGCAGCTCGACACCGCCCTGCTCGGTGAACTTGACCGCGTTCGACAGCAGGTTGCGCAGCACCTGGCGCAACCGGGAGTCGTCGGTGAGGAGGTCGGCGGGTGCGCCGGGCGCGGTGCGCACGGTGAAGTTCAGGCTCTTCTGCGTCGTCATCGGCCGGAAGGTCGCCTCGACGTACTCGAGAAGCTGCCGCAGCGGGACGCGCTCGGGGGCGAGTTCCATCTTTCCGGCCTCGACCTTCGACAGGTCGAGGATGTCGTTGATCAACTGCAGCAGGTCCGATCCCGCGGAGTGGATGATGCCCGCGTACTCGACCTGCTTCGGAGTGAGGTTGCGTGAGGGGTTCTGCGCCAGGAGCTGAGCGAGGATGAGCAGACTGTTCAGCGGGGTCCGCAGCTCGTGGCTCATGTTCGCCAGGAACTCCGACTTGTACTTGGAGGCCAGCGACAACTGCTGGGCGCGGGTCTCCAGTTCCTGCCGGGCCTGTTCGATCTGCAGGTTCTTCGCCTCGATGTCACGGTTCTGCGCGACCAGCAGCGAGGCCTTCTCCTCCAGTTCCTCGTTCGAGCGCTGCAGTTCGTCCTGCTGGACCTGCAACTCCTCCGAACGGGCCTGCAGTTCGGTGGTCAGGCGCTGGGACTCGTCCAGCAGCTCGTCGGTCCGCGCGTTGGCCACGATGGTGTTGACGTTGACGCCGATGGTCTCCATCAGCTGGCCCAGGAAGTCCTGGTGGATCTGCGTGAAGCGGGTGACCGAGGCCAGCTCGATGACTCCGAGCACCTGGTCCTCGACCGTGATCGGCAGCACCACCAGGGCGGTCGGCACCGTCCGGCCGAGCCCCGAGGAGATGGTCACGTATCCCGGCGGCAGCTCGTCCACGGAGATGGTGCGGCGGCTGCGCGCGGCCTGACCGACCAGCGAACGGCCGAATGGGATCCGGACAGGACGCCCGTCGTCGTCGGGCCATCCGTAGGAGCCGACGAGCCGCAGCTCGTGGCCGCGGCCGGCCTCCTCCGCGAGGTAGAACGCGCCGTACTGGGCCGACGCCAGGGGCGCGAGCTCGTCCATGATCAGCTCGGCCACCACGGACAGGTCCCGGTGACCCTGCATCAGGCCGGAGATCCGCGCGAGGTTGGTCTTGAGCCAGTCCTGCTCCTGGTTGGCCCGGGTGGTCTCGCGCAGGGACTCGACCATGGAGTTGATGTTGTCCTTGAGCTCGGCCACCTCGCCGGACGCCTCGACGGTGATCGAGCGCGTCAGGTCGCCCTCGGCTACGGCGCTGGTGACCTCGGCGATCGCGCGTACCTGCCGGGTCAGGTTGCCCGCGAGCTCGTTGACGTTCTCCGTCAGACGCTTCCAGGTGCCGGAGACCCCCTCCACCTCGGCCTGTCCGCCGAGCCGTCCCTCGCTGCCGACCTCGCGGGCCACGCGGGTGACTTCGGCGGCGAACGCGGAGAGCTGGTCGACCATCGTGTTGATCGTCGTCTTGAGTTCCAGGATCTCGCCCCGGGCGTCCACGTCGATCTTCTTGGACAGATCGCCCTTGGCCACCGCCGTCGTCACTAGCGCGATGTTGCGCACCTGGCCGGTGAGGTTGTTCGCCATCGAGTTGACGTTCTCGGTGAGGTCCTTCCACGTGCCCGCCACGTTCGGCACCCGGGCCTGGCCGCCGAGGCGGCCCTCGGTGCCGACCTCGCGGGCCACCCGGGTGACCTCGTCGGCGAAGGCGGACAGCGTGTCGACCATCGTGTTGATGACGTCCGCAAGGGCCGCGACCTCGCCCTTGGCCTCGACCGTGATCTTCTGGGACAGGTCGCCTCGGGCCACGGCGGTGGCGACCTGGGCGATCGAGCGGACCTGGCCCGTCAGGTTGGACGCCATCACGTTGACGTTGTCGGTGAGGTCCTTCCAGGTGCCCGAGACACCGCGGACGGTGGCCTGCCCGCCCAGATTGCCGGCCGTGCCGACCTCGCGGGCCACGCGGGTCACCTCGTCGGCGAACGCCGACAGCTGGTCGACCATCGTGTTGATGGTCTCCTTGAGCGCGAGGATCTCGCCCCGGGCGTCGACGGTGATCTTCTGCGAGAGATCACCCCTGGCCACCGCGGTCGCCACCTGGGCCACGTTGCGGACCTGGGCGGTCAGGTTGCTCGCCATGAAGTTCACGGAGTCGGTCAGGTCGCGCCAGGTGCCCTTGACGCCCTTGACGTCCGCCTGGCCGCCGAGCCGCCCTTCGGTGCCGACTTCGCGGGCCACGCGGGTCACTTCGTCGGCGAACGCGGACAGCTGGTCGACCATCGTGTTGATGGTGTTCTTGAGCTCCAGGATCTCGCCGCGGGCCGGCACGTCGATCTTCTGGGAGAGGTCACCCTTGGCGACCGCCGTCGCCACCTGCGCGATGTCGCGGACCTGGGTGGTGAGATTGCCCGCCATCGCGTTGACCGAGTCGGTGAGATCGGCCCAGGTGCCGGAGACGCCGGGCACTTCCGCCTGTCCGCCGAGTGTCCCCTCGGTGCCCACCTCGCGCGCGACACGGGTCACTTCCGAGGTGAACACGGACAACTGGTCGACCATGCCGTTGAAGACGGTGGCGATGTCGCCCAGCAGGCCCCCGCCGTCGTCCGGCAGTCGTGTGCCGAAGTCTCCGTCCCGTACCGCGGTCAGTCCGGCCAGGAGCCGGCGCAGCTCCGGCTCGCCCGGTGTGCGGCCGACGGGGTCGGTCGTCTGCCTGGTCATGCGCACCCTCGTTCCGTTCAAGACGAGAGTCCCGTGAAAGGGGGGACTCGGAACTTCAGGCCCACTGCCGGACCCCTCCTCGTCGGCGCGGACCCGTGCATTCGGGGCCGCCCGTTGAGGAAGTACGCCGCAGGCTAACGCGAAGGTCATGCCGTGAACAAAGGTCGAGCCAGATTGGTGCCGGGGAGGATGGTCTTCCCTGGGAAGCGCCACATGAGCCGCGCACGACGGAGCCCGCCCTCCGTCTGTCGCGGGGTGAAAATGCTCGCGACAGACGGAGGGCGGGCTCGACGGCCGGCGGTGGGATCAGGCGGTCGGCGGGACGGCTGCTCAGGCCACCGAGGGATCGAGCAGACCGGCGCGCAGCCGCTTGATGATGCGGCTGATCAGTCGCGAAACGTGCATCTGGGAGATGCCGATGACCTCGCCGATCTCCGCCTGGGTCCGCTCCTCGACGAACCGCAGATGGATGATGAGGCGCTCGCGCTCGTCGAGTTCGGCGATGAGTGGGGTCAGGGAGTGGAGGTCGTCCACGAGCTCCAGCGCCCGGTCGTCCTCGCCGATGAAGTCGGCCAGGGCCGTCTCGCCCTGCGAGTCGCCGTCGGAGGTGAGGGCCGCGTCGAGCGATGAGGAGTTGTAGCAGTTCGCCGCCTTGCGGGCCTCGATGACCTCTGCCTCGGGCAGCGACATGAGCTGCGACAGCTCGGCGGTCGTGGGCGTACGCCCCAGACGCGTCCGCAGTTCCTCCGTGGCCTTCGCCAGCTCGACCCGGGCCTCCTGCAGACGGCGCGGCACATGGACGGCCCAGCTCGTGTCGCGGAAGAACCGCTTGATCTCGCCGACGATGTAGGGGACGGCGAAGGACGTGAACTCCACCTCGCGGGTCAGCTCGAACCGGTCGATGGCCTTGATGAGCCCTATGGTGCCGACCTGGACGATGTCCTCCATCGAGTCGCCCCGGCCGCGGAACCGGGAGGCCGCGTACCGGACGAGGGACAGGTTCATCTCGATCAGGGTGTTGCGCGCGTACTGGTATTCGTGCGTGCCTTCCTCCAGCACGGCCAGGCGGTCGAAGAACTGTCGGGACAGATCGCGGGCGTCCTTCGGCTTGATCAGCGACGGTTCGTCGATGAGAGGGAGTGCCGTCTCGTCGACCGCCTGCGTCCGCTGTGCCGTGGCCGTTGCTTCGCCTGCCGTCACGGCTGTCATGCCGTCCACCCCACTCGTCGCCGCTGATGTGTCAAAGCCCGCATGCCCTGCTTGAGGCCGCCCACTCCCTCCGGGAGGAAAGAGAAAGCAACGCCCGGGAGGATCTGGCCGGAAGTCGCCCCTTTGTTCCCTCTCTTGAGGGGGTTTCGGGCGGGCGCCGACCAAGGACGAGGCCTGGCCGGAGCCGTGGTGGGGCGAGGATCTCGCCGCCACGTCGGGTGGTCGATTTCGAGCAGTGGTGTTTTTCCTCGGGAAGCAAGGGCAAGCGGAATTTTGTGCTTCGGACCGGAGGCACGTCCGTGGGAGCGAGTAGGCGTGAGCTCCGGGGGCCTCCGGGCGGCTCGGGCGCCACCACTCCTCCTGCGGCATTCCCCCGCAAGCCAATGTTCAGGAGCGAATCCACATGCCTAGCGATTTGTCTACAAATCGACCTGACAAGCCCGTGAGCACGGAGACGGCCGTCCGGCCGGACTCACCCACCCGGCCGTCCGCCCACTCGGAGCACCCGTCCGCCCACGCGAAGCATTCGCACGACGACGCCCCTGACGCCGCGGCCGCGTTCGCCCGGCTCGCCGAACTGGAGGACGGGCCCGAGCGGGACGCCGTACGCGACGAACTGGTGACTGTATGGCTGCCCATGGCGCACCGGATCGCCGGCCGCTTCCGAGACCGGGGCGAGTCGGTCGAGGACCTGCGCCAGGTCGCGGCCATGGGACTGGTGAAGGCGGTCGACCGGTACGACCCCTCTCGCGGGGCGTTCGAGAGTTACGCCGTGCCCACCATCACCGGTGAGGTGAAACGGCACTTCCGGGACCGGATGTGGGCCTTGCGAGTGCCCCGCCGGGTCCAGGAACTGCGCAACAAGGTGCGGGTGGCCCGTCGGGATCTCACGCTGAATCCCGGATCCCCGGAGCCGACGGTGGCCCAGATCGCGGCGCACACCGGGCTGACCGACGACGAGGTCGGTGCCGGGATGGAGGCGATGGAGAGCTTCAGCACGCTCTCTCTGGACGCCGAACTCGCCTCCGCGGACGACAACTACAGCCTCGCGGACACCCTGGGCGACGTCGATTCCTCGTACGAGCTGGTCGTCGACCGGGAAGCGGCCAGGGAAGGGCTTCGCCGGCTGCCCGAACGCGAGCGGGCCATTCTGTACATGCGCTTCTTCGAGGACATGACGCAGACGCGCATCGCCGACGAGCTCGGCATCTCCCAGATGCACGTCTCACGCCTCATCAGCCGCAGCTGCGCGCGTATCAGGGACGAGGCGATGGGCGGGCAGGAGCCGCGAGCCGGTCACCCCGATGCCGACGGGCGGACCGACACCGACGGACGCACCAGGGCCGCGTGACGCGGAAAGCCGAAGAGGCCGAGGAGGTCGAGGAGTGAGTCCGATGCTGATGCCCCATCCCGCGACCCTGCGCAGGCTCGTGGACGAGTACGAGGCGCTGATCGCCGCCGAGCGCGAGGGCGGCGCCGTGGCGAAACCGGACCAGCGGGCGCAGGACCTTGCCTACACGCTCTGTGTGTCGACCGGCACGCGCGACGTGAGGCGTGCTCTGGAGAGGGCGCGCCGCCATCTCGCGGCCGCCCGGCAGCCCGTGGCGCCGACGGCTCCGCGGGCTCCGGGTACGGGTGGTACCGGCGCGCGTGACGGCGGAGAGACGGTCACCAGGTGAGCCCCGCGGGCCGGTCGCGCAGACGCGCGACCGGCCCGCGGGGTGTGCGGCGACGACTCGGACACGTTTATGGAACGTCAGTGCGACGGCGTATTGTGGCCCCCGGGGTGGCACCGGTGGGCCTGATGGGCAGCACGGACACATCGTTGTCCGTGTCGAGGTCCTGCAGCGGTGGGCCGCCCCGGCCGAGTCGGCCGACGGCCGGCTTCATGCCCGGAGCCCACGAGACCCGGGCCGGGCGGTGGCGGATTGCCCCGGATCCCGGCCCCTACCCCCGAAGACTGTGGGGCGACATGACGACGACGGCCACGGAGGACGCCCCCTTCGTCCATCCCGCGCTCTTCTACCGCGGTGACCAGGAGTACGTGGCCGGGACGGTGCCCTTCCTCCTGGAGGGACTGGCGGCGTCGGAGCCCGTCGCGGTGGCCGCTCCCGTCCCGCGGCTGGAACTGATCGCGGTGGCGCTGGGAGCAGCGGCCGAGGTCGTGCACTTCGTCGACATGACCAGGGCCGGCCGGAATCCCGGCCGCATCATCCCGTCGGTCCTGCGGGCCTTCGCCGACGCCCGGCGCGGCGGCCGTGTGCGCATCATCGGGGAACCGATCTGGTCCGGCCGCACCGCCACGGAGTATCCCGCCTGCGTCCAGCACGAGGCCCTGATCAACGCGGCGTTCCGCGGGCGGGACGTGACCATCCTCTGCCCGTACGACGCACGGTCACTGCCAGACGACGTCCTCGCCGACGCCCACGCCACGCACCCTCTGCTCATCACCGCGGGCCGTCGGTCGGTCAGCGGCGCCTACGACCCGGTGAAGGTGCTCGACCGCTACAACGAACCGCTGCGCTGTCCGCCCGGGGCGGCGACGTTCCGGTTCGACGCCGAAGCCCTGCCCGCCACCCGGGACTTCGCGCTCCAGGAGGCGCGGGAGCGGGGGATGGGAGCCGTCCGCCTGCAGGATCTGGCGCTGGTCGTGGCGGAGTTGACCACGAACAGCGTGGTGCACGCCGGCGGCAGGGGAACGCTGCGCCTGTGGGCGGAGAGCGAGCAGATCGTCTGTGAGGTCCAGGACACCGGCCGGCTGACCGACCCCCTCGTGGGCCGCCGCCCGGCACCCCCCGACCAACTCGGTGGCCGAGGCCTTCTCCTCGTTCACCACCTGTCGGATCTGGTCCGCATGCACACCGATGAGCACGGCACGACGATCCGCAGCTACGTGGCGCGCGCGTAAAGCACGCGGGAAGGCCCTTTCGGCGAAATCGTTGCGAATGCCAGTCCGTCGACAGGGTATTTGCTGCCCGTGGAGTACGACGGCGGCGGATGTCCGGCCGCGGTGCTCCACCCGGGCTCACCCGGGGACGGAACGCACACGGGACGGAAGGAGCGGCGTGGTCACCGACAGAATCTGGTCGTACGCAGGGGACAGCGGGCACACGGAGGGACAGCGGCTCACCGGGTTCACGGTGGTGGCGTCCGACGGCACGATCGGGCGTGTGGACCGGCAGGCCGACGACTCAGGTCTGCGTCATCTGATCGTCGACACCGGAGTCTGGCTGTTCGGCAGCAGCGTGCTGATACCCGTGGGCGTCGTCACCGCCGTCGACGCAGAGGCCCAGGAGGTCAGGGTGGCGTGCACCGAGGAGGAGATCAAGGCCGCGCCGCGGTTCAAGACCGATCGCGAGACGCTGGACCCCGAGTACCTCGCCGGTGTCGGCGACTACTACCGGAGTCTGCCTCCACGACGGGCGACCACGCCCTGACCCGGCACGACGGTCGGGGGATTCGCACCCATGGTCGTGCGATCAGCGGGAAGAGGGATGTGGACGGCCCCGTTCTGGGACCCGGCATCGAGCAAGCAGATCTCAGGGACACGACGGATATGGACCGAATCGACACGACTGCCCTCGCGTCGCCCGGCCGCACGCCCGGTGGGACGTCGATGACGGCGGTTCCGATCACCACCGCGGCGATGGCGCGTGCCCACGTCCGCGCCGTGGTGCTGGAACAGTGGAACTCCCCGTCCCGCAGGGCGACGGAGACCGCTCTCATCGATCTCCTGCTGGTCGTCTCGGAGCTGGCCGCGAACGCCGTCCGGCACGGTGGCGGGCTGGTCGGGGTCGAGGCGACGCCCACGCCTGAGGGCGTGCGGCTGGCCGTGCACGACAACAGTGACGTCGTCCCCGCCGCCGCCTTCGGCTCGGGCGGCCTTCCCCTGGTGCATCTCGGCAACGGCTACGGCTGGCCGCTGATCATCCGGCTGGCGCGGGACATCACCATCGAAAGGCGTCCGGAAGGCGGCAAGACGATCCGCGTCCTGGTGCCGCTGCAGACCATGCCGTAGGGGCACCCGGGGGAAACCTCACCACGGCATGAACACGTGAATGTCCTTGCCCTTCTCGGTCGCCACCACACTCACCTGGTCGCACAGCGTATGGATCAGATGCCATCCCACGCCCCCGTCGTTCCGGCCGGGGCTGAAGGGACGGGGCGCCGGCGGTGTGGTGCTGGTGTCGTGCATCGTCACGTGCACACCGTCGAACGTGCGCCGCATGAACAGCGTGAACGGGCCCGGCGCGTACTGCACCGCGTTGGCGGCCAGCTCCGTGACGACCAACAGGATGTCGTCCCAGCGCTCGGGCTCCGCCGGTGGCGAGGTGCGCGTCAGCGCAAGAAGGAACGCCTCCGCGGCGAGTCGTGAGTCCGTCACATCGGACGGTTCGCCGGCGAATTCGGTGGTCTGGGTGTAAGTCTCCTCAGAAGGCAGTTTGTCGTCCCAACACGGCTCGATCGCCATCACGCCTTCCCCCATCCCACTTCCTGTGGGGCTCTGGCGCTTGCTTTGCTTCCACCGTTGCTGCTTCCCGACGGCAAAGGGACTTACTCGTCCGGTTCCGGTGACGATGGCAGGGACTCCGGAATACGGTGGTCTGCGAGGATTCCGCTGTGGCCGGCGAGTACCACGATCGGCCCGGGTCATGGGTGTCTGATCCGGCCGGGCCGGGGCACTCGGCGAGTGGGAGTGGGAACTGAACCCACTCCGGCAAACCGCAGAGAGGGGAATCCATGCTCGGCATGGCAGCGGCCGTCCTGTTCCTCATCGCGTTCCTGATCAATGCCGCGGAGATCTCGACCAACGACGTCTTCACCTCGACCAATGTGATGCTGATAGGTCTGATCGTGCTGGCCCTGCACCTCGCCGGGGTCGGCAGTGGCCTGGCGACCAGGGGCCGCCGAAGGTGACATACGGAGCACGGTCCCGTATCCCTCAGATCCAGGTGTCGAGCCACATTCTCGAATGCCAGTCGGAATACGGGATCGTCGCACCCGTGTAGATCGGGAAGAAGTAGACGAAGTTCCAGAGGATGAGCAGTACGAGGACACCCGCGCTCATCGCTCCCACGGCCTGGCGTCTCTCACTCGACCCCGGCGGCCCCAGCATCGCGCCCACCAACATCGCGACGGCCAGGCACAGATACGGCACGAAGACGACCGCGTAGAAGGAGAAGACCGTACGGTCCTGGTACAGGAACCAGGGCAGATGGCCGGCACCCACCGCGCACAGGACGGCGCCCGCGCGCCAGTCGCGGCGCAGCGCCCACCGGTAGAGCAGATAGAGCAGCGCGAAGCACGCCGACCACCACAGCAGCGGTGTGCCCAGCGCGAGGACCGCCTGGGAGCAGCCGGACGCGGTGCGGCAGCCGTCCTGTGCGAAGTCCGTCTCGTACGAGTACGCCACCGGCCGTCCGAGGACCAGCCAGCTCCACGGGTTGGACTCGTAGCGGTGCCAGGAGTCCAGCCCCACGTTGAACTCGTAGACCCCGTGCTCGTAGTGCCACAGGCTGCGCAGCGAGGCGGGGATCCACGACCACGGGCCGCCCCGGCCGTCCGCCCAGTGCCGTCCGTAGCCCTTGTCGGACAGGAACCAGCCGGTCCAGGTCATCAGATACGTGACCAGGGCGACCGGCGCGAGGGACAGCACGGACCAGCCGAGGTCCTTGCGCAGCACCGACAGATACGGGCGGCGCGCGCCTGCGACGCGGCGGGAGCCGACATCCCACAGCACGGTCATGACCATGAAGAACGCCAGGACGTAGAGGCCGTTCCACTTGCTCGCGGCCGCCAGGCCCAGAAGTGCGCCGGCCGCGATCCGCCAGGGCCGTATGCCCATCCCCGCATGCTCGCCGGTGTGTTGATGCGGACCCGCGAAGCCGCCCGCGTCCACCGGCAGGGCTTCCGCGAGACGGGCCCGCGCCCGGTCCCGGTCGACCAGCAGGCACCCGAACGCGGCCAGGACGAAGAACATGACGACGAGGTCGAGCAGAGCGATGCGGCTCATCACGAAGTGCAGGCCGTCCACCGCCAGCAGCAGTCCGGCCAGACAGCCCAGTGCCGTCGAACGGAACAGACGGCGGCCTATTCGGCACAGCATCAGCACCGACAACGTGCCGAGCACCGCCGTCATGAAACGCCAGCCGAAGGGGTTCAGGCCGAACATCCACTCACCGAGGGCGATCACCCACTTGCCCATCGGCGGGTGAGCCACGAAGGTCCCGGTGTCGGACAGCGGGATCACCTGGGGGTCCGCCAGGATCTGCGGGTCGGCGATCTTGCGGTCCGGCCACGTCCCTTCGTAGCCGAGCTTCAGCAGTGCCCAGGCGTCCTTGGCGTAGTACGTCTCGTCGAAGGCGACGGACCGTGGCCGGCCGAGGTGCCAGAAGCGGATCGCTCCGGCGAGGACGGCGACGAGGACCGGACCGATCCAGCCCATCGCCTTCGTGACGCGGTGGGTCAGTGCCGGGCTGAGGCCCAGTGCCTCGCCGACGCGCGTGCCGGGCTCCGGGAAGGGCGGGACCAGAAGGTCGCGGGTGTCGGTCCGTGGGCGCCCCGTGTAGCCGAACCGGCGCAGCCGCCTCGCCCAGGGAGGAGGATCCGTCTTCGGGTGGGCGTCGGCGCCCACCTGCGCCGCGATGTCACTGGTCACCGGGTCATCGTAGGGAACGGATGTTCAGCTCATGCGTTTTCGGCCACCCTTGTCCGGTCGCGGAACTCCGTGGCCCAGTAGAGGAGGGCCAGGACGGGGAGTGCGGTGCCGAGGAGGGCCACCGCCGTCCAGCCGCCGGCGTGGAAGGCGAGCGAGCCGAACTGCGAACCGAGGGCGCCGCCGACGAAGAACAGTGCGATGAAGGCACTGTTCAGCCGTGCCCGCGCGTTCGCGTCGAGCTGGTAGACGGTGTGCTGGCCGAGGATCAGCGTGGTCTGCACGGCCATGTCGAGCAGCACGGCGGCCAAGGCGAGCAGGAGGATGTGCCGCCGGCCGAGCCCGGCGACCGCGAAGGCGACGGCCGCGGCGGCGAGCCCGGCGCCGGTCATCGGGCGCACCAGCTTGCGGTCGGCCCAGCGGCCCGCGAAGGGAGCCACGGCCGCCCCGGCCGCTCCGACAAGGGCGAAGACACCGACTCCGACGGGGGAGTAGTGGAAACGCGGGCCCGTGAGGACGTACGAGACGGTGGTCCAGAACGCGCTGAACGCACCGAACATCGCCGCCTGGTAGAGCCCGCGGCGCAGCAACGCCGGGTGGACACGCACCAGTCGGACCGTGGAACGCAGCACCTGGGTGTACGGGATCGCCGTGGTGGCGGCCTGGCGGGGCAGGGCGGCGTGCAGGGCAAGCGCCAGCAGTGCCATCAGGACGGCGGAGCCCAGATAGACGACGCGCCAGCCCGCCACGTCCGAGACCAGGCTGCTGAGGGTGCGGGACAGCAGGATGCCGGTGAGCAGACCGCTCATCACCCGGCCCACGATCCGGCCGCGGGTGTGGTCCGGGGCGAGACTCGCGGCGAAGGGCACGAGGATCTGGGCGACGACCGACGTGCCGCCGCTGATCAGGGAGGCGATCAGCAGCATGGGGAAGCTCGTCGCGAGACCGGCGGCGAGCAGGGCGAGCGTGGTGACCGCCAGCAGCACGGTGATCAGCCGGCGCTTCTCCAGCCGGTCGCCGAGCGGGACGAGCATGAGCATGCCCAGGACGTAGCCGACCTGGGTGAGGGTGATCAGGCCCCCTGCGGCCGCCTCGCCGACGTGGAAGACGTCGCGCAGCGAGGACAACAGGGGCTGGGCGTAGTACAGGTTGGCGACCGTCATGCCGGAGGCGGTGGCCAGGAGCACGACCAGCCATCCCGGCACACCGAGTGCGGCGGTGTCGGTGGACCGGCCCGAAGTGTGGTCGTCGCGCGAACTCTGGAGGACGTTCATGGTTCCGTCAGCGTCCGGGGGCACCTCTGTGCTTCCCTCGCTGCCGCGATGGTTCGAGATGTCAGTCATCTCCTAAGGAGATGACGCCCGGGGGCGATGAACGGACCGGGTCCCGTCAGGTCATGTGCCGCAGCAGCGCGGCGACCGCCGGGGGTGCCTCGCCCCGCGGCCGGACCACCATGACCTTCCAGTTCGGTGCGTGACGGTCGAAGTGGTGGGTCGTCAGGTCGGGGAACCGGTCGGCGATCGAGACGGGCATGACGCAGACACCCAGGTCGTTGCGGACGAGTTCGGAGGCCGCGACGATGTCGTTGACCTCGAAGGTCGGCTCGCGGTCGACGGAGGCCGCCCGGAACGCCTTGTCCACGGCGAGCCGGATCGCCCAGCCGGGAGTGAAGTCCACCAGAGGAAGCCGGGCCGCGTCGGCGAGCGCGACCTTCCCGTCCGTCACGGGAAACGTCCGCCCCGGAGCACTCACCAGCACCATCTCCTCGCGGGACAACAGCCGGGTGACCAGTCCCCGCTGCTGCTGGCGGTCGAGAGCCACCACGGCGAGATCCACCGTGCCCTCGCGCAGCGCCTGTCGGATGTCGACCACGGCCGCCTGCCGCAGCCGCACCACCACACCCGGATGCTCGGCCCGCAGGGCCGCCAGCGGGCGGTGCAGGTCGGCCCAGACCCCCTGCATCGTGCCCACCGTGATCCGCCCGCGTAGCTGCCCCTGTACGACGTCGACGGCAGCCCGCGCCTGGTCCGCGGCCCGTAACGCCGCCCGCGCGGCCGGTACGAAGGCCTCACCGGCCGGGGTCAGGGAGACCCGGTGCGTGGTGCGGTCGAACAACGGGGTGCCCAGCTCGCGTTCGAGCGCGCGCACCGTGCTCGACACGGCGGACTGGACGACGTGCAGCCGCTGCGCCGCCGCGGTGAAGCCGCCCTCCTCGGCCACCGCGATGACGACCTCCATCTGCCGCAGATCCACTGGCTCTCCCGGGGCGTGGTCCAGCTTCTTCAGGCATCTTGATCAGAGATGAGTCTCTTCATCGGTCATCACACCATGAGGTCGCCCTCGACGGAGTGGTCAAAAGAGGAACGTCCGCGAACGCACCTCTGTGCCCGCCGTTCGCGACGGCGGGCACAGAACGGCGGGCACAGAACGGCGGGCACAGAGCTGTGCGACAGAGGGTGCGTCCGGGCGCCCGCTCGGGGCGGCGGCCGGTCCTAGTCGGTCACGTCCGTGACCTTCCAGCGCTGGTTGGAGCCGGAGTTGGGCGTCCACAGCGTGACCGCGGCTCCGTCGTTGGTGGCCTGGCCGCCGACCTCCAGCAGCCGTCCGGTGCCGGCGTTGACAAGGGTCCAGGTGCCGTCGCCGGTCGTCGACATGATCCACTGGGTGGCCTTGTCGCGCGGACCGGAGTCGGCCTCCAGCACCGGGGCACCGTCACGGACCGCCAGACGCTTACCCTCCACCGGGTTGGTGAAGACGTACCGCTGCCGGTTGCCGGTGTCACCGGAGATCTGCCGCAGCTTCCACTCCTGGCCGGCCGCGTCTCCCGCCGAGGTCCTGATGACGAGGCTCGTGCCGTTGTCGGCGACGGTGAGTGCCTTGCCGCTCTGGACGCCGGTCAGCTCGTACGTGTGGCCCTTACGCAGCTCGGCCGCGTCCTTCGCGACACCCGAGACGCCCTTGACGACGAAGGAGGTCACCGACTGGGCGGGCACCGTGAAGGTGGCCTTGCGGTCACTGACCTTGACGGCCCTGTGGCGTTCGAGCTTGCCGTCGGCGCTGGTCACGACCGGGGTGACGGTGGCACTGCGGCTGACCTTGCCGAACTTCGACAGGTCGACGGTGACCGCGCGGGCGTCGGTGGTGCTGTTGACGTGGACGACCGTCGCGCCGTTGCCCTTCTTGGAGACGGCGGCGGCGCTGGAGGTGTCGTCGGTCTTGATCAGCCGGTCACCGGGCTTGATGTAGTGCGTGAAGTTGCGGGCCGTGTCGAACTTCGTGTTCGTGTAGATCGGGCACGACTCGAGGGTGTCCGTCGACGTGCAGCTGAACGGGAGCTGGATGCTGCCCCAGTTGCCGCCCTTGGCCGACTCGCCGCCCGGCTTCATGTTGTCGTAGTCCTCGACGGGCTGCCAGAACACCCAGGCCTTGGGCTCCAGTTCGCGCAGGTCGTCGACGATGCGCTGGGCGAGACCGAGGCCCGGCCGCATGTCCGTGAAGCTCTGGCCGTCGCCCCAGTCGCCCTCGACCTCGCTCTGCCACAGCGGCTTGTCGGCCGCCTTCGCCAGGTCACGCACGGTGGTGCGCTGGCCGGTGCCGTAGGTGTGGACGTTCATCTGGCCGACGAGGTCCCGCACTTCCTGCGGGTAGGTGTTCCAGTTCGTCGAGAAGATGGACGGGTTGGTCTCGTCCATCGCGGAGATCTCCGCCTTGGTCTTCGCCTTCTTCAGCGCCGGGTCCAGGGCCTTGATGACCTTCTGCTGGAGCTCGGGGCCGATGTGCGCCCCTTCCTGGCGGCCGCCGACCGGCTTGCCGTCGGCGCCCAGGCGGGTGCTCCAGTAGCCGGTGTTGGGCTCGTTGAAGGGGTCGATCGTGTCGACCTTGATGCCCTCGGCCTTCTCAAGACGCTTGGTCGCGCCTGCCATGTAGGCGGCGAAGTCGTCGACCGACTCGGTCTTGAGCTGGTCCTCGGTGGCGTTGAATCCGCCGGAGACATAGCCGCTCTTCGTCATGAACCACGGCGGGGAGTTGCTGAACGTCTCCCAGTGGTCGATGTCGTTCTTGATGCGGTCGACCCACCAGCGCTGGGTCGCGTCGGCGTCCTTGTTCCAGTCCGCCGGGTCGTCGGCGCTCCACCAGTCGGTGTCCTCGCGGGTGGTGCCCGCCGGGGCCTTCCACCAGCCCTCGACGGCACCTCCGGCGCGCAGGTAGTCCTCGACGTCCGGGGCGTTGCCACCGCCGATGTTGTAGCGGGCGATGTTCAGCGCCAGGCCGTCGTCCCCGAAGAGGAGCTTGGCGAGCTTCTCGCGTACCTCCTTGGGGTAGTCCCCGGTGGCGTTGGCGAACCAGACCAGGCTGGTGCCCCACCCCTCGAACTTCTCCTGCTCGTACGAGGGGTCGGGCCGCACGGTGACGGCGGCGGTGTCGGCCGCCGTGACCTGTGCGGTGGACGACGGGGCGGAGATGAGGGCGGCCCCGGTGGCCAGTGCGGTGAGGCCGGCGGCTCCGAGGAGCCGTCTGTTGCGGGTGCGGCGTGCCATCGTGTGCTCCCAACTACGGTGTTGGCGCTGCGGTGGACCTCCCGCCCGTCGGGCAGGAGGGATGGCCCTCGAACCAGTGCGGTGCCGTTCGAGGAGTCGGCGGTGGTGCGGGGAGTGGGTCAGCCGGCGGGCTGTCGCACCACGGCGACGTCCCTGGGCCCGAGGACGAGGCGGCCCTCGGTGTCCGTGTCGCCGACCAGCACCTCTCCGGCGAGGCCGGTCAGCGGCACGGTTGTGTCGGTCCGGTTGACCAGGAACAGGAAGCGGCCGTCGGGTCCGCGGCGCACGGTCTGCTCGACCGATCCCTGTGCGTCGGCGGGCAGTTCACTCTGTACGCCGGCCGGGCCGAGCAACTCCGGCAGCAGCCCGGCCAGCCCTTCGACGCCGAGCCGGGTGGAGACGTACGAGGCCGAGCCCTGACCCGCAGCACGGCGGGTGACGGCGGGCATGCCCGCGTATGTACCCGAGCGGTAGTGGGCCAGCACTTCCACCGTCGGGTCGGTGACGGTGATCCGGTCGGTCCACAGGGTGCCCGTGGCGGCGCCGTCCAGGTCGACGCTGTCGCCGTCGAGCAGCGGCCCGAACTCCTCGATACGGATGCCGAGGAGGTCGCGCAGCGCTCCCGGGTGGCCGCCGAGCCAGACGTGGTCGTTCTCGTCGACGACACCGGAGAAGTACGTGGTGACCAGGTGGCCGCCGGTCTCGGTGTACCGCGTGAGCTCCTTGGCCAGCGGCGCCGGGATCACGTGCAGCACGGGCGCGATCAGCACGTCGTAGCGGTCGAGGTCGGCCGTGGTGGTGACGACATCCGCCCGGACGCCGAGGGCGAGCAGGGCGGAGTACCAGTCCAGCGCCTCCTGGCGGTAGTCGAGCAGGGCGGTCGGGTGGGAGTCCTGCTCGCTCGCCCACCACGAGTCCCAGTCGTAGACGATGCCGACCCGGGCGGGCTCGCGCTCGGTGCCCGCGACCGGGGCCAGGGCCTTGAGGGTCCGGCCGAGGGCGGTGACCGCGCGGAAGACCTCGCTGTCGGCGCCGGCGTGCGGCACCATCGCGGAGTGGTACTTCTCGGCGCCGGCCGCGGACTGGCGCCACTGGAAGTAGCACACGGCGTCGGCGCCGTGCGCGACGTGCAGCAGCGAGTCGCGGGCCAGATCACCCGGCCGTTTGGCCACGTTGACGGGCTGCCAGTTGACGGCGCTGGTGGAGTGCTCCATCAGGAACCACGGACGGCCGCTCGCGATTCCGCTGGTGAGGTTCGCGGAGAAGGACAGCTCGTCGCGGTCCTGCGGGCCCGGGTGGACGTAGTGGTCGTTGGAGACGAAGTCGATCTCGCCCGCCCAGTCCGGGTAGTTCATGCCCTTGGTGTTGCCCATCACCATGAAGTTCGTGGTGACCGGCACGCTGGGCGTGACCTCCCGCAGCACGTCCCGCTCCGCGCGCAGGTACTCCTTCAGCGCGTCGGAGGAGAAGCGCTTGAAGTCCAGCTGCTGCGTGGGGTTCGGGTGGGAGGCGGCCAGCCGGGGCGGCAGGATCTGGTCCCAGTCGCTGTAGCGCTGCGACCAGAAGGCCGTGCCCCAGGCGTGGTTGAGGTCGTCGAGGGTGGTGTACCGGTCGCGCAGCCAGTCGCGGAAGGCACGGGCCGCGTCGTCCGAGTAGTCGTAGATGTTGTGGCAGCCCAGCTCGTTGGAGATGTGCCAGGCCACCAGCGCGGGATGGTCCGCGTACCGCTCGGCCATCGTCCGCACCAGACGCAGTGCGTGCTCGCGGAAGACGGGCGAGGTGGGCCGCCAGTGCTGCCGTGCCCCCGGCCACACCGTCTCACCGGAGGCGGTCACCGGAAGGATCTCCGGGTGCGCCGTGGTGAGCCAGGGCGGCGGGGACGCGGTGGCGGTGGCGAGGTCGACCCCGATGCCGTTCGCGTGCAGCAGGCCCATGATCTCGTCGAGCCAGCCGAAGTCCCACTGGTCCCGGGCCGGCTGGATGCGGGCCCAGGAGAAGATCCCCACGGAGACCAGGTTGACGCCGGCCTCACGCATCAGCCGTACGTCCTCCTCCCACACCTCGCGAGGCCACTGCTCGGGGTTGTAGTCGGCGCCGTACGCGAGGCGTGGGGTGGAGTCACCGTCCGGCCCGTTCAGCTGGGACAGGAGGGTGGAGATCATCGTGGTCCTTCCGGGGTGGCACAGGGGTGGGCGGCTTGGGGGCGTGTGCCGAACTAGTCGACGGTGAAGCCCTGTTCCTTGCCGTACTTGATGGAGGCGTCCTGCCAGGACTTCAGGCCGTCGGCGAGCTTGGTGTTGCCGACGTAGGCCTTGCCGACGGTGTCGTTGAAGATCGAGTTGGCGTACTGCTGGAAGGGCAGGTACGACCAGTCGGAGCCGACGTTGGCCGCCGACTCGGCGAAGATCTCGTTGGCCTTCTGGCCGCCGAAGTACTCGAACTCCTTGTTCTGGAACGCGCTGTCCTGGAGCTCGGCGGTGGTCGCCGGGAAGGCGCCCTCCTTGATGCGGGTCGCGACGCCGTCACCGGAGTTCGCGTACTCGACGAAGGCGTAGGCGAGTTCCTTGTTCTTGCCCAGCTCGGGCAGGGCCAGCGAGCTGCCGCCGTTCTCCGCGGTCGCCTTGTCGCCCTTGGTCCAGGCCGGCATCGGCGCCGCGCGCCAGTCACCGGCGGCGTTCGGCACGCCGGTCACGAAGTTGGCGGGCATCCAGGCGCCGGTGGTCAGGGTGGCGATGGTGCCGTCGCCCAGGCCCTTGTACCAGTCGTCGGTCCAGCCGTTGATCGGCGAGACGAGCTTCTCGTCGATCAGCTTCTGCCAGGTGTCCGTGTACTTCTTGGCGCCCGCGTCGTCGAAGTTGACCGACACCTTGGTGCCGTCGACCTTGTAGGGACGCGAACCGGCCTGCCACAGCATGCTGGTGGTGAAACCGGCGTCGCCGGCGTCGTTGGCGATGTAGACCTTGGGGTCGGCCTCGTGCAGCTTGCGGGCCGCCTCGACGTACTCGTCCCAGGTGGTGGGGACGGCGATCTTGTACTTGTCGAAGACCTTCTTGTTGTAGAACATCGCCATCGGGCCGGAGTCCATCGGCAGGCCGTAGACCTTGTCACCCTCGCTCACGGCGTTCCACGGGCCGGGGGTGTACTTGGACTTGAGCTTGTCGGCGCCGAAGGGGGCCAGGTCGCTGAGGCCCTTGGTGAGGGCGTACTGGCTCAGCGCGAAGTACTCGACCTGCGCGACGTCGGGGACGCCCTTCTTGGCCGAGATGGCGTTCGACAGAGCCGTGTAGTGCTTGTCGCCGGACCGCTCGCCGACGAGGTTGATCTTGACCTTGGGGTACTTCTTCTGGAAGTCGGCGGCGACCGACTTCAGCGTGGGCTCCCAGGCCCAGACAGTGACCGAGCCGCCCTTCTTGAGGGCCGCCTGGATGTCGTCGGCGGAGACCGGCTTCTGGCCGGAGCTGTCGTCGTCGGAGCCGCCGCAGGCGGTCGCGCCCAGGGCGAGGACGGAGAGGACGGCGAGGCCGCGCATCAGGCGGCGTGTGGTTCTGCGCATGGAGGTGCTTCCACTTCTTCGTGGGTGGGACAGGGTGAGGGTGAGGAGATGAAGGTGAAAGAGACGGGACTGAGGGGGCCTTGAGGGCGGGTTACTCCTTGACGCTTCCGGCGGCGAGCCCGGACTGCCAGAACCTCTGCAACAGCAGGAACGCGGCGATCAGCGGGATGATGGTGAGCAGCGAACCGGTGATCACCAGGTTGAAGATCACGTCACCGCCGATCGTCTGGGCCTGGTTGTTCCAGGCGTCCAGACCCAGGGTCAGGGGATACCAGTCCGGGTCCTTGAGCATGATCAACGGCAGGAAGTAGTTGTTCCAGGTGGCGACCGTGGTGAACAGCAGAACGGTCACGGTGCCGGGGGCGAGCAGCGGCAGGGCCACCTGGAAGAAGGTGCGGATCTCGCCCGCTCCGTCGATCCGGGCGGCCTCCATCAGTTCGCCCGGGATCGCCTCGGTGGCGAAGACCCACATCAGATACAGGCCGAAGGGCGAGACCAGCGACGGGATGATCACCGCCCACGGGGTGTCGGTGAGCCCCATCTTGCTGAACATCAGGAAGGTCGGCACCGCAAGCGCGGTGCCCGGGACCGCGACGGCACCGATGACCACGGCGAACACGGCGCGCTTGCCGGGGAAGGCGAACTTCGCCAGCGCGTAGCCGCCCAGGATCGCCAGGAGGGTGGCGCCACCGGCACCGAGCACCACGTACAAAAGGGTGTTCAGCAGCCAGCGGACGAAGATGCCGTCGTGGTACGAGAACGTCTCGCTGATGTTGTCCCAGAGGGCGAAGTCGCTGCTGAACCACAGCCCGGACGAGTCGGCGAGCCCTTCCTGGGTCTTGGTGGCGCTGATGACCAGCCACACCAGGGGCACCACGGTGTAGAGCAGGACCAGGCCGGTGAGGACGGTCAGCAGAACGCTGCGCTTGGGGCGCCCGGGAACGTGCCCCCTGCGCGTGCGCAGCCGGGGCGCGCCCTTGGAGCCGCCGGAGTTCGGAGCGGGTGCGGTCTGGGAGGCGGTGGTGACGGAGCTGCTCATGTTCACGCTCCCTTGCGCATGCCGCGGAGCTGCACGACATAAGCGATGACCATGGTGATCAGGCCCATGATGATGGCGACCGCCGCGGAGTAGTTGTGCTGCTGGCCGTTGAAGGACAGCGAGTACGTGTAGAAGTTCGGGGTGAAGTCGGTCGTGATCGCGTTGCGTGCCAGCGGCCGCAGGATGGCCGGCTCGTTGAAGAGCTGGAAGCTGCCGATGATCGAGAAGATCGTCGCGATGACCAGGGCACCGCGGATCGCAGGGAGCTTGATGGCGCTGATGATCCGGAACTGCCCGGCGCCGTCGATCTCCGCGGCCTCGTAGAGCGAGTTGGGGATGACCCGTAGCGCTGAGTAGAAGATCAGCATGTTGTAGCCGATGAACTCCCAGGTGACGATGTTGCCGATCGACGCCAGGACCAGGTCGGACGAGAGCGGGTCGGGCAGGGAGACATCGAAGGCCGAGTTGATGTCGCCCACCAGTCCGTACTTCGTGCCGTACATGAAGCCCCACATCAGGGTGGCGACCACGGCGGGCACCGCGTACGGCAGGAAGATCACGATGCGGAAGAAGTCCTTGCCGTACAGGCGCCCGCTGTCCAGCGCGAGGGCGATCAGCAGGGCGATGCCGAGCATGATCGGAACCTGTACGGCCAGGAAGAGCGAGACCCGTGCGAGCGAGTCCCAGAACTGCTCGTCCTTGAGGGCCTGTGTGTAGTTGTCCAGGCCGACGAAGGTGGTGCCGCCGATCAACTGGTCCCGGAACAGGCTGAGGTAGATCGAGTACACGATCGGGGCCAGGAAGACGAGGGCGAACACGGCCACGAAGGGACCGATGAAACCCCACCCCGTCCAGGAGCGGCGGTCCCGTTTCGCCGGAGGCCGGTCCGGGCGCCGCTTGGCTGCCGCCGGCGGTTGTAGCGTCGTCATGTCGTTCCTCGCTCGTCCCTCTCGCGAACCCGGCGTCGTGCGCCGCTGATGTTTGCGTAAACATCCAGTCCCGAAGCAGGTCGTGGCCTGTTATGTTTACGTAAACATCTGATGGCGGCATGTCTACACTGCCCCGTTGACGGTGGTCAAGGGTCATTTGAGGAAACTGCGGCTCGGACAGCGAGGGAGACGGGTGGACACAGCGGACAACGCCTCGGTGAGCAGGCCGAAGGCGCCGGCACGTGCCGGAAAACGAGCCTCCCGCCGGACGCAGAGCGCGTCCATGGCGGATGTCGCCCGACTGGCGGGCGTCTCCTCGCAGACCGTCTCGCGAGTCTCGAACGGTTACGCGGGTGTGAACGAGGAGACCCGGCAGCAGGTCCTGGCGGCCATGCAGGAACTGGGCTACCGGCCCAACAGCGCCGCCCGGGCGCTCAAGCGCGGCGAGTTCCGCACCATCGGCGTCATCACCTTCGGCCTCTCCACCACGGGCAACGTGCGCACACTGGAGGCGATCGCCACCTCGGCGGCGCACGAGGGGTACGCCGTCACGCTGCTGCCCGTCGCCGTACCCACGCAGGACGAGGTGCGCGGCGCGTTCTCCCGGCTGGGGGAGCTGGCCGTCGACGCCGTCATCGTCATCCTGGAAGTGCACCTGCTCGACGCGGTGGCCCTCACCCTGCCGCCCCACATCCAGGTCGTCGTGGCGGACTCGGACGCCGGTGACCGCTACACCGTGGTCGACACCGACCAGGCCGGCGGGACCCGCGCAGCGGTGCGGTATCTGCTCGACCTCGGCCACGAGACCGTCTGGCACCTGGCCGGGCCCGAGGAGTCCTTCGCGGCCCAGCGCCGCGCCGACGCCTGGCGTGCCGAACTCACCGAGGCGGGCTGCACGGCGCCACCGCTGGTACGCGGCGACTGGTCGGCCGAGTCCGGCTACCGGGCCGGCCTCGAACTCGCCGCACAGCGGGACTGCACGGCGGTGTTCGCGGCCAACGACCAGATGGCGCTGGGCCTGCTGAGGGCCCTGCACGAACAGGGCCGGTACGTGCCCGACGACGTCAGTGTCATCGGCTTCGACGACATCCCCGAGGCGGGTTCCTTCCTGCCTCCCCTGACCACCGTCCACCAGGACTTCGCCGAGGTGGGACGCCGCTGTGTCGAGGGCGTGCTGCGGCAGATGCGCCACGACATGCCGGAGCACGGGACCACGCTCGTGCCTACGCGGCTCGTGGTGCGCGACAGTACGGCGGCTCCGCGGGTGCGGTGAGCGATCCGCGGGGCGGGCTGTGCGTGTGTGCCGTCCGCGGGTTGGCCGTGGCTGGTCGCGTAGTTCCCCGTGCCCCTGTGGGGCGGGACCGTACTGGGCCGGCGAGGAAGGCGTCGCGCGGCCCGGGGGAGCCGTCGGCCGGGGTCAGTTGTCCGGCTGCTCCATGGCATCCACGATCGCGTCCCAGAGACGGGACCTCGCCTCCAGTGCGAGGGCCGCAGTCTCCGCTGCTTCCTTCCAGCGGGCGTCGTCGTCGCGGCAGAGGTCCGCCACCATGGCCATGGCCATGGGTGTGTGCTCCTCGCCGTCCACCTCGATGTGCCGGGCCAGGTAGTCGCAGAAGATCGGGAACCGGTCGGAACCCTCCTTCTTGATCACCTGGTCGAACATGTCCGGGATGAGGTCCTCCCGGGAGAAGGCGAAAGCGGCCGCCTGGCAGTGCAGGGGCCTGTCGAGGATGATCCCGAACGTCGTGGTGACGAACTCGGCCGCGGGGCCGGGTACTTGGGCGACCCGCAGCGCCGCCTGCACGTCGTGGCCCTCCCCGAGCAGTGCGAGGAACGTGTCCAGGCGTGAGGTGTCCGCCCCCGCTTCGGCCATGCCGCCCCGGTAGAGCTCGAAGTGGCTGGTGAAGCCGCCGTCCAGCTCGTCGCTCTCCTCCACCAGCACGATGTCGTTGATGAGGCGTCGGCTCACCTGCGAGCCGCGCGGCACCCAGGGGACGTCCACACACGTCAGCTCCCGCTGGAGGGACTTCAGGAGCGACATGAAGTCCCACACCGCGAAGACGTGGTGCTCCATGAAGGTCGCCATGTCCTCCCGGGTGCTTATCCGCTGGTAAATCGGATGGGCGGTCACTTCTTTTCGGGCCGGTTCGATCTCGGCGCGCACCCGGTCGATTCCCTCGTGGGTCATGCTCCAGTCGTACCTGGACATGGGTCTCCTTCTTGCTCTTTCAGATCCGGCTCATTCGGCTCGACGTACGGCTCTTCACGTCGACTGCGAACGGTGCCCCCGGGAGTGATGGTGCCGCTTTGTTCGATAACCCGGCAAGCGATTTCAGGAATTCACAAATGTTACCGGAAGTACTGCCTGACAAAAGCTGTCAAGGCGGGCAGAAGGGTGACAAAGGGCAGCTTTCCCGGCCGGGCGCAAAAACTCCGTTGAGAGTTGAACATCAAGTCTTCCCTTTCCGTATTCAGAGGCGTGACCAGGAATCCCGTTACCGTCACCGTCGCGTATCGAGTGGTACCGGGCCGCGAGGCCGAGTTCCACTCCTGGGGGTGGGGTGTGCTGCGTGCGACCGCGCAGGAACCGGGCTTTCTCGGCGGTGGCGTACTTGTCGACGGAGAGGCGGAGTGGCATGTGGTCTACCGCTTCACCAGTGAAGGTTCCGCTCTGGCCTGGGACAACTCGGTCGAGCGGGCCGACTGGCAGGCCCGTGGGGAGATGCTGGCCCGTGAGACGGGCCGGCGGACCGTGCAGGGCTCGAAGGCCTGGTTCGAGTCCCTGACCGAAACCCCTTCCGCGACCGCGGCGGCACCACGTCCGCCACCGAAGTGGAAGTTATGGTTCGTGAATATGAGCGCGGTCTTCCCTCCTGTACTCATATTCAATTTGTTGGTGCTTCCTTACCTCGGTGACTTCAACCCTCTCATCCGCACCTTGTTCCTCTGCCTGGCCGTGACGGCCATTGTCACGTGGATTCTCATGCCGCGGCTTCAGCGTTTCTTCAAGAAATGGCTGTACCCGCCGCTGCAGGCAATCCGCGGACGGCACAAACGACGGGCTGCGCAAGGCTGAGAACGACCAAAGGGGGGTGGGCGGGTGAAGACCCTGCTCATCGACAATTATGACTCGTACACATACAACTTGTTCCAGCTGATTGCCGAGGTCAACGGCGAGGAGCCGGTGGTGATCCTCAATGACGCCTCGGCCGACGAGCTTCCGGACCTCCGGGGCTTCGACAACGTCGTGGTGTCCCCGGGACCCGGCCACCCCGCTCACCCGCGCGACTTCGGCATCAGCGCCCCAGTGCTCGCCGAGGCCACGATCCCCGTACTCGGCGTCTGCCTCGGACACCAGGGCATCGCGGCGGGCGAGGGAGCCCGGGTGACGGCCGCACCGGAGCCCCGGCACGGCCATCTCTCCAGAATCCGGCACACGGGCGAGGGCCTGTTCAGCGGACTCCCGCAGGACTTCACCGCGGTCCGCTACCACTCGCTGTCCGTACGGGAACCGCTGCCGGCGAGCCTCAAGGGCACCGCCTGGGCCGAGGACGGCGTCCTGATGGGACTGCGCCACCGCATGCGGCCACTGTGGGGTGTGCAGTTCCACCCCGAGTCGATCCTCACCGAGTACGGCCACCGGCTGTTCCTGAACTTCCGGGGCCTCACGGCGGCGCGCAGTCGCGGGGTCCGCCTGACCAAGTCCCGTACGCGGGAGTCCCGTACCGAAGGCGGCGCCGCCACGGCGTTCGTACCCCGCCCCCGGCGCTCCGCGCCCGTCGGGTACCGGCTGCACACCCGTCGGATCGCGACCGCCGTGGACACCGAGACGGCCTTCACCCGGATGTGCGCCGACGCGCCCAGGGCGTTCTGGCTGGACAGTTCGCGCGTCGAGGAGGGGCAGTCCCGCTTCTCGTTCTTCGGCGACGGCACCGGCCCGCTGGCCGAGTTCGTACGGTACGACGTCGAGTCCGGTGTCTGTGAGGTCGAGCGGCCCGGGCGGCCCCCGCGCAAGGTGCGGGCCAGCGTCTTCGACTATCTGAAGCGGCAGTTGGCGACCCGCCGGGTGGACGCCGGCGAGCTGCCCTTCGACTTCACCGGTGGATACGTCGGCTACTTCGGATACGAACTCAAGGCCGACTGCGGCTCGCCGAACCGGCACCGGGCCGACACCCCGGACGCCTCCTGGCTCTTCGCCGACCGGCTGATCGCGGTCGACCACCAGGACGGCTTCACCTACGCCGTCTGCCTGGCGGAGAACACCCCGCAGGGCGCGCGGGACGCCGCCGACTGGCTCGACAGCGCGGTGGCGCAGCTGAGCTTCGTGTCGGCGGCCGGAACCGCCGCAACCCCGCCGGCCGCCTCCGAGCCGGACCCGCACGCCGCCGAACCCTGGCTGGTGCGCGACCGCGCGACCTATCTCGCCGACATCGAGGCCTGCAAGCGCGAACTGAACGCCGGTACGAGCTACGAGATCTGTCTGACCGACGCCGCCGAATTACCCGCGCCGCCCGACCCGTTGGCCTACTACCGGGTGCTCCGGCGCATCAACCCGGCGCCCTACGCTGCCTTCCTGCAGTTCGGCGACCTGACCGTGGCCGGCGCGTCCCCCGAACGCTTCCTGCGGATCACCCGGGACGGCGTCGCAGAGGCCAAGCCCATCAAGGGCACCGCGCCCCGCGGCGACCGGCCGGAGGAGGACGCCCGGCTGAGGGACTCGCTCGCCGCGGACGCCAAGACCCGTGCCGAGAACCTGATGATCGTCGACCTGCTCCGCAACGACCTGGGCCGGGTCTGCGAGACCGGCACGGTCCGGGTGCCGCGCCTCATGGCCACCGAGACCTACGCCACCGTGCACCAACTGGTCTCCACCGTCGAGGGCCGCCTCCGCGCAGGTACCGAAGCCGTGGACTGCGTACGCGCCTGCTTCCCCGGTGGCTCGATGACCGGGGCGCCCAAGCTGCGCACGATGGAGATCATCGACTCACTGGAGACCGCCGCCCGCGGGGTCTACTCCGGAGCCATCGGCTATCTCGGCTGCAGCGGCGGAGCCGACCTCAACATCGTCATCCGCACCGCCGTCTTCACCGGCGGCCGGATGCACCTGGGAGCGGGCGGCGCCATCGTCCTCGGCTCCGATCCCGAAGCGGAGTACGACGAGATGCTGCTGAAGACCGCCGCGCAGTTACGCGCCCTCCGCGAGTCCACGACCGCCGAGCCGGTCTCCCTGCAGGAGCAGATCCGATGACGCCCACGACCTCCGCCCCGAGCCCCACCGACACGGCCGGTGTCGCCGAGACCGAGGCCGGGAACCTGGCCTCCGGGCTGGCCGCACTGGCCGAGGGCCAGGGCTGGACCGAACGGCCCGCCTTCCACCAGGGCCACCGGGCCTGGACCCACGGCGAGGTGCACGACCTCGCCGCCCGCGCGGCCAGCGTGCTCGCCGACCACGGTGTCTGCCCCGGAGACCGGGTTCTCCTGGCGTTGCCCGACTCCCTCGCCTGGGTCACGGCCTTCCTGGCCGCCGCCCGGCTCGGCGCGGTCGCGGTCCTCGTCAATCCCGAACTGCCCGCGGCCGACCACGAGTTCATGGCCGAGGACGCCGGAGCCGCCCTGTGCGTGACCGGGCCGGGACTGGAGGAGCGGTTCGCCGGCCGGACCCGGCTCGGCGCCGACCAGCTCGTCGCGCTCACCCGCAGCACACCCCCGACCACCGGCGCCCACGCGGCCGGACCGCGCACCCCGCTCTACATCCAGTACACCTCCGGAACGACCGGCACCCCCAAGGGAGTTGTGCACTGCCACGGCGACCCGGCGACGTACCACGAGCTCATCGGCGACCGGCTGCTTCGGATCACCCCGGACGACGTGACCCTGTCGGTGTCGAAGCTGTTCTTCGCGTACGGCTTCGGCAACGCCTTCGCTTTCCCGCTCTTCTCGGGGTCCTCCGCCGTACTGGTCGACCGGCGCCCCTCGCCCGCCGCGGTGGACGAACTCGTCGCCCGCCACCGGGTGACCCTGCTCTACTCCGTCCCTTCGGCGTACGCCGCCCTGGTCGCCGACCGGGCCGACGGACACGCCGCCTGCTTCGCCTCCGTCCGCGCGGCGGTGTCGGCCGGAGAGGGCATGCCCGCCGGACTCGGCGAACGCGTCACCGAACTGCTCGGCGCGCCCGTCCTGGAACAGATCGGCTCCACCGAGGCCGGCCACGCCTTCTGCGCCAACAGTCTCGACGCCAACACCCCCGGCACCGTCGGCCGCCCGGTCCCCGGCTTCGACGTGGAGCTGCGCGACCGAGCCGGACACCCGGTGCCGGACGGCTCGGAGGGCGAACTCTGGGTCAAGGGGCCGACGTTGACACCCGGATACCTGAACCTGGCCGGGGAGACGGACCGCGTCCTCGTCGACGGCTGGCTCAACACCCGGGACCGCGCGCGGCGCGAACCGGACGGCACCTACCGGCACTTGGGCCGCGCCGACGACATGGAGCTGGTCGGCGGCATCACCGTCTCCCCACTGGAGGTGGAGGCCGTGCTGCGCAAGCATCCGGCGGTACGCGAGGTCGCCGTGGCGGCCGTCACCGACGAGCGCGGCGCGACCGCACTGCGGGCCTATGTGGTCATCGGCGTGTCGCCCTCTACGGCTCCCACCTTCGCGGCGAGCCGGTCCGGTCTGGAGGCCGAGCTCATCGGCCTGGCCCGCGAACACCTCGCCGCCTTCAAGGCCCCCAGAACCGTCCACGTCGTGCCGTCGCTGCCCCGCACCCCGACCGGCAAGCTCCGCCGCCACCTCGTCCGCCAGGGCGCGTGGTGACCGTGGCCGTGATCGCGAACACCCCAGAAAGGAAAGGGCACATGCCACAGCCGCAGTCCCTGCTCTCCGATCGTGGGTTCTACCTCGGCCCGATGTTCCAGCAGGCCGCCGCCCGGCACGGAGCCGTCCCGGTCACCCTGGACCGGCCGCTGGACGTCAGCCCCGACCTCGGTCTCGACCTCAGCTACCCGGTCCTTGCCGCCCTGGTCGAGGACCTGTCCGGGCGGCTGTGGGAGGCCGGTGTCCGGCCCTCCGAGCAGGTCGTCGTCCACAAGAGCGACAACGTCGACATCGTCCTGCTGACCTGTGCCGTCTCCCGAATCGGCGCCGTCCCCGTCCTGCTCTCACCGGGCCTGCAGGGCCCCGTCGTCGGGCAGCTCCTGAAGCGGCTCCGCGAGCCCTGGCTGGTCACCGACCGAGCGAAGCTCACCGGACCGCTCAAGGACATCGACGTCGCCCGGCTCGTCCGGCAGACCCTCAGCGTGGACGACGCGCCCGGAGCGGTCCCGCTGGACAAGTACGCCGGCGCCCCGCCGCACGGGCCCGTCCGGCTGCACCCGCGCGAACCCGCGCTCATCACCCACAGCTCGGGCACGACTGGCATCCCCAAGCTCGCCGTGCACTGCCCGAACACCATGTGGAACCGGCTCGTACCGCAGAAGGCCATGGGCTGGCCCACCCGCGGCGAGACGGCCGCGCTGCACATGTCCTTCGTGCACTCGCGCTTCTACCACCTGCTCGGCGTACTGCTGCACTTCGGGAGCCCGCTGCTGTTCATCACCGACCCCGAGCCCGCCGCCGCGGGCCCGCTGCTCGCCCGGCACCGCCCCGGCATCGTCGAGACCCACCCCAACACCTTCGTACTCTGGGAGGAGTTGGCCGACGCGCCCGGCGCGCCGCTGGCCCGCGTCCGCTCGTACGGCAGCACCTTCGACGCGATCCACCCGCGCACCGTGCAGCGGCTGCTCGGCGCGTCGAACCGGCGCTCGCCCTGGCTGATGCAGCTGTACGGGCAGAGCGAGACGGGCCCGGTCGCCTTCCAGTGGTACACCCGCCGCAGCGCGGCCAGGGCGGACGGCCGCCGCGTCGGCATCGGCATCCCCGGCTTCACCCGGACCCGGATCGCCGACAGCGAGGGACGGCGCACACAGCCGGGGACACCCGGCCGCATCGAGGCGCGCACGAGGGGCCGGATCCTCACCTACCTCGGCGCCCAGGACCAGTACGACCGTCAACTGGGCGACGGCTGGTGGCAGATGGGCGACATGGGCTACCGGAACCGCTGGGGCGCCCTCTATCTGATCGACCGCGAGATCGACCAGATCGACTCCGTGCACAGCAACCTGGAGATCGAGGACACGCTGATGTCCCGCCTCGACGAACTGCGCGAGGTCGTCATCGTGCCCGGCGTCGACCGCGAGCCCGTCCCCGTGGTGTGCGTGCGGGGCGAACAGCCCCTCGACCTCGGGCGCTGGCACGAGGCCACCGTCGACCTGCCGAAGATGGCGGGCCCGCGGCAGTGGCGGTTCGACGAACTGCCGATGACCTCCACCTGGAAGGTCAAGCGGGTGGAGATCACCCGCATGCTCACCGAGAGCGCGACCACCACCACCGAGCATCCCGGCGGCGCCTGACGTGAGCCCTGTCATCGTCGTGGGCGCCGGACCCGTGGGCATGTCGGCCGCACTCGCACTGCGCGCCCACGGACTGCCGGTCACCCTCGTGGAAGCGGACCCGCAGGGTCGCGAACGGCCGGGCAGCCGCGCCCTGTTCGTCCACAAGGAGACCCTGCAACTGCTCGAAGGGATGCGCCCGGGTCTTGCCGCCCGCATCACGTCGTACGGACGGACCTGGCAGACCAAACGCACCTTGTACCGGGGCCGCGAGGTGTACGCCAGGACGTTCCCGCCGCCTTCCTTCCCGCCCCCGTTCACCAGCCTGCGCCAGGTGGACACCGAGCGGTTCCTGCTCGCCGCCTGCGAAGCGGCCGGGGTGGACTTCGCCTGGGGCGCGCGGGTCACGGGGGTCAAGGTCACCGACTCCTCGGTCGCGGTGAGCAGCGAGGACGGCCGCGGCTGGACGGGCACCCACGTCATCGCCGCCGACGGCGCCCGCTCCGCGGTCCGGCGGGAGCTGGACATCCCCATGGAGGGCACCCGTTCGGAGGGCTTCCACGTCGTGGTGGACGTGTCCGACATCCCGGGAGCCGACCTGCCGCTGGAGCGGGTCTTCCACTACGAGCATCCCGGCGTCGGCGGCCGCAGCGTCATGCGCGTGCCGTTCACCGGGGGCTTCCAGGTCGACCTGCAGTGCCGTGACGACGACGCGCAGGAGTCCTACGGCACCGAGGAGGCGGTACGTCAGTGGCTGCCCGCGGTCGTGGGGGAGGGGTACGCCGACCGGATCCTGTGGGTGTCGACGTACCACTTCCTCCGCAAGGTCGCGGCGGCCTTCACCGACGAGGAGCACCGGGTGCTGCTCGTCGGCGAGGCGGCCCACCTGTTCCCGCCCTTCGGCGCCCGCGGCATGAACAGCGGCATCGCGGACGCGGCGGCGGCGGCGTCGGCCGTGGCCGCCGGCACCACGGAGGCGGTCGCGGAGTTCGCGGTGGCCCGGCGGACGGCGGCCCGGTTCAACAGCGCTGCGGCCGGCGCCGCCCTGGAGCATCTGCGGCCCAGCCGTCGGACCGTACGGGCGAAGCAGTGGGCCGCGGCGGCCCTGGCACCCGTACTGCCCTGGTGCGGGGCCTGGTTGGAACACGCACCGTACGGTCCCAGGCACGGATCACCGGCGAGCGCCGGCCGGAAGTACTGACCGGAGCACCTTCAAGCATGGCGGTACTGACGGACGTACTGAGAGGGGAAAGTATCTTGATGACACAACCGGCAACCGCAGAGGGGCTGTTGGCGTGGATGCCCGGCCGTGGTCTGATCGCCGGCCTGGCGGCCGACACACAGCTGCTGGTCGCGGACTCCTGGCTGGTCCGGGACGGGCAGGTGCGCGGTCTCGACCGGCACCGCGAGCGGTTCCTGCGGTCCTGCGGCGACTGCGGAGGTCCGTCCCTCGATCAACTCGACGAGTTCTGGCGGGACATGACGGCCGCGCTGCCCCGGACGGGATCGTGGTTCCCGCGCGTCGAACTCGTGGCCGGCTCCCTCCAGTTGCGGCTGCTCCTGCGGTACGCGCCGCCGATCGCTCCGGAGGTACGCGTGTGGGCGGCCGGCCAGCCGGACCCGAGAACCGTGCCGCGCCGCAAGGGACCGGATCTGGACGTGCTGGCCCGGGTCCGTCAGCGGGCCAGAGGACAGGGCGCTGAGGAGGCGGTACTGATCGCCCCCTCGGGCCTGGTGCTGGAAGGGGCGACCTCCAGCGTGCTGTGGTGGGAGGACGACACCTTGTGCCTGCCCCCGCAGCAACTGCCGATCCTGGCCGGTGTCACCACGGGCCTCATCCAGGAGCGGGCCGTGCACAGCGGGATCCGGATGGCCCACCGCGAGCGGACCCTTGAGCAGCTCGCCGGGCGGGAGGTGTGGCTCGTGAACGCCCTGCACGGAATTCGGCCGGTGATCGGCTGGGAAGGCCGGCCGATGGAAGCGGGTCAGGACCTCTTCGCCAAGGAATGGCGGGAATGGCTGGACGGCCTGATGGAACCACTGCCTCCTGCCTGATCCGCCAGCTTCCTGATCCGATAAAGAATCCAATTAGGATCAGGCAAATAAGGGAAAGGTTCGCGCCGGACCGAAAGTATTCGGCCCGGCGCGATTACCTGTATCCGCATTCAGTAATTATCGGAGGTCAATTTTCGGGGATCGATCAAGACTTCTTCTGGGCCGGCTGATAAGCGCCAGGAACCATCCGTGTCGCGATGGCGATGCGGTTGTACGCGTTGATGACGGTGGCCGCCCAGATCAGTGCCGCCATCTGTGCCTCGTCGAAGACCTCGGCCGCTTCCGCGTAGACCTCGTCCGGGACGTGCCCGTCGTGCACCAGTGTCACCGCCTCGGTCAACGCCAGCGCGGCGCGCTCCCGTTCGTTGAAGAAGGGCGTCTCCTGCCAGGCGTTCAGCGCGTACACACGCTGCTCGCTCTCGCCCTTCGCGCGGGCGTCCTTCGTGTGCATGTCGATGCAGAACGCGCAGCCGTTGATCTGTGAGGCGCGAATCCGGATGAGTTCAAGGAGTTCCGGCTCGATCTTGGCGTCCTGCGCCGCCAGAACGGCCGCGCCGTGCAGCGCGCCCATCGCTCCGGACACGTCGGGGGTTGTTTTCTTGAGGGCCACACGGGGTGTGGATTCAATCTTGGGCATGGGCCGACTCTATCCGTCTCATGCACTCCATGAAATGGAAACAGCGCGAATGGTCATGTGACGATTTCCCGCAGGGACGGCTATTGTGCGGCCATGACCGGATCCACGGAGCGTCCACTGCTCTTCCTCGATGTCGACGGTCCGCTCATACCCTTCGGGGCGGCATCGGGGCAGTACCCGGACGGGTATCCGACGTATGGGGCGAACCCGGCAGGGCCCGACGAGAATCCACTCCTGGCCAGGATCGACCCCGGACACGGACCCCGCTTGATGGCTCTGCCGTGCGAGCTGGTCTGGGCCACCACCTGGATGGCCGAGGCGAACGAGACCGTCGCCCCGCGGCTCGGTCTCCCCGAACTGACCGTCGTGACCTGGCCGGAGCCGGACGCCGAGGAGGCCGACGGGGAGGCCGAACGGGACGCGCGGCGCGGACTGCACTGGAAGACCCGCGCTCTCGTCGACCGGGCGGCCGGCCGGTCGTTCGTCTGGGTCGACGACGAGATCACCGACACCGATCGGGCCTGGGTCTGCGCACATCATCGCGGGCGCGCTCTGCTGCACCGGGTCGACCCCCGCCGGGGCCTCACCGACGCGGACTTCGACGTCCTCGGCGAGTGGCTGGCCGCCGAAGCCGCCAGGGGTTCCTGACTCCTGGACCACTGACGGGCCTCCCGCCTCCATATGACGCTCCATATGACGGTGCAATCAAAGCGTCGTTCAATGGGGAAAGTCGTGATCACTCACTGCGGGAGCAGCCCATGTCGCCAACGCGGTCCAGTACAGGGGACGGGCATGGTGCACCGGGGCTGCTGCGCAGGCTGGGGGAGTGGTGTGCCCGGCACTTCGTGATCGTCATCGTGGCCTGGCTGGTCGTGCCGGCCGCCCTGCAGGTCCTGGACCGCTCTTTCGGCGGAGACTACTCGGACGACTTCCAGCTTCCCGGGGTCCAGTCGCAACAGGGCCTGGACGTTCTGAAGAAGCACGACCCGGCGGCGGGCGGCTACAGCAGCCAGATCGTGCTGCACGACGACAAGCAGTCGCTGACGTCGGTGAGCTCGCAGATGAGCCAGACGATCACTGCTCTGCAGAAGCTTCCCCATGTCCTCTCGGCACAGAACCCGTTGACGGCCGCCTCCTCCCAGCAGTCGTCGCAGCAGTCCTCGGGACAGTCGCAGCAGCCGAACGTGGGTCCGCTGTCCAGCGACGGGAAGACCGGCTACATCACCATCCGCTTCGACGTACAGCCGTCGACGCTCGGCGACTCGTACCTCGACGGAGTGGACAGCTCGGTCCAGTCCCTGAGGTCGGCGGGGGTGGACGTCGAGTACGGCGGCCCCCTCGGTGAACTCGCCAGGCCCGCCCCCGACGACCGGATCAGCGAGTTGATCGGATTCGCGGTGGCGATCGTCGTCCTGCTCGTCGGCTTCGGCAGTGTGCTCGCGGCGGGCATCCCGCTGCTGACCGCCCTGATCAGCGCCGTGGGAGGGCTGGCCTGCCTGGGGCTTCTCGCTTCGGCCTTCACCTTCGCCACGGTGTCCCCGACGCTGGCCACCATGATCGGCCTGGGCGTCGGCATCGACTACGCGCTGTTCCTCATCACCCGCCACCGGCAGAACCTCATGAACGGCGACGACCCGGTCCGCGCGGCGGGCAGGGCCACCGCCACCAGCGGCCGGGCCGTACTCGTCTCCGGCTGCACGGTGATCATCGCCCTGGCCGGTCTTTCGGTCTCCGGAGTCAGTTTCATCGGCCTGCTGGGCGTGGCCGCGGCCGTGACCGTCGTCTCGGCCGTCGCCGGCGCGCTGACCCTCGTCCCCGCCCTGCTCGGACTCATCGGCCACCGCATCGACCGCTACCGGGTGCGCCGCCCCGTCGCGGAGACGAACGCCGCACCGGGCGAACCCGTCCAGGGCACCTGGCACCGCTACGCCCAGCGTGTGCAGCGCCGCCCCTGGTGGTTCCTGGCAGGCGGAGCCGCCACGGTCCTGGTCCTGGCGATCCCGGTGTTCTCGATCCAGCTCGGCCACATCGGCGACGGCGCGGACCCCAAGTCGTTCACGGACCGACGGGCCTACGACCTCATGTCGGACGCCTTCGGACCCGGTTCCAACGGCCCGTTGACCGTCGTCATCGACCAGACCTCCGTACCGTCCGACCAGCGTTCGTCGCTGGCGACACAGGCGCAGAAGTCCCTCACCGACGTGCAGGGCGCGGCCACGAGCACACAGCTCACGCCCACCCAGGACGGTGACGTGCTCGTGGGCACGGTCTACTCCAAGGAGGCCCCGCAGAGCGCGGACACCACCGACCTGACGAACCGCCTGGTCGACCAGACCCTGCCCCAGGCGGTCTCGGGCACCGACGCCAAGGGCTATGTCACGGGCACCACGGCCGCCCAGGTCGACTTCCGGGACATCGTCGCCGAGCGTCTCCCGCTGATCATCGCGGTGGTGGTCGCCCTGGCCTTCATCATCATCCTGGTGGTCTTCCGCGGACTGCTGGTCGCGCTCAAGGCGGCCGTCCTCAACGTCCTGTCCATCGCCGCCTCGTACGGCGTGGTCGTCGCCGTCTTCCAATGGGGCTGGGGCGGACCGGCGTTGGGCGTGTCGGGCAAGGTGCCCATCGAGAGCTACGTGCCCATGATGATGTTCGCCATCATCTTCGGCCTCAGCATGGACTACGAGATCTTCCTGCTGTCGCGTGTCCACGAGGCCTGGCTGCGCACCGGGGACGCGAAGGCCGGCGTGGCGCACGCCCTGGAGATCACCGCGCGTGTCATCACCTGCGCCGCCCTGATCATGGTGAGCGTCTTCGCCGCGTTCATCGTGATCGACAACATCGTCGTCAAGATGCTCGGGCTCGGCCTGGCCGTGAGCGTGCTGATCGACGCAACTGTCGTACGCCTGCTGCTCGTTCCGGCCGTCATGACCCTGCTCGGGCGGCACGCCTGGTGGACGCCGGGCCGGCTCGACCGGATCCTGCCGCACGTGGATCCGGAAGGGGACCACGGCTGAACGGACGACGGGGTGCCGTCGCGAGCCGTGCGGGCCTCCGCCTGCGCGGAGGCCCGCGGTCGGTCAGCAGGCCGAGTTCGTCTGGGTCAACAGGCCTAGGCGATAGGGGAGTTGGGAGTAGGTGCCGCCGGCCGAGGGGTTCAGACCCTGGTAGAGGAACTGCAGGCGGCAGGGGTTGATCGTCATGGTCTGGTCGTTGCCGGCGCGGATGAGTTCGCCGTGGCTGATGTCCCTGGTCCACGCGCCGGAGGGGAACGTCACGTTGGTGGCGCGGGCGAACGGATTGGCCTCGGTGGCCGCCAGCGGCTGCCACTGACCGGTGAGTCCCTGGGCCGTGAAGGAGCGGTAGTACCGCCTGCCGTCGCTGCCGATGGCCTCCCACAGCAGCAGATAGGTGTTCGTGCCCTGTACGCGGTAGACGGCGCCGCCCTCGAACAGGGCGAACTTGGAGTCCTGGAGCACGAGTTGGGTGTTGCGGAAGCCGCCGGGGAATTCGCCGACGGTGGTCTCGGAGCGGTACACGTGGCCGTTGTCGTCCGCGGAGAACAGGTAGCACATGGCGCTGTCGCAGATGGTCCAGTAGTCGAGCGTGCCCGACGGGGCGGCGTTCTGGAACGTCCTGGGCGCCGACCAGCTCTGCGGGTTGCCGGGGTCCGTGCTCGTGGAGTACGAGGGCGGACCGGTCTGGTAGACGAGGTACCACACGTTCTTCGGCGCGAAGTGGAACACCTGAGGGGCGGCCCGGTAACCGGTGCCGATGTTGGGGTTGGTGTCGAGGTAGGTGAGTGGGGCCGCCGAAGCCCCCGACCAGTCGGTGAAGCTCGTGTAGGCCAGGCTCCAGGACCCGGCCGTGTTCGCGGTCGTCATGAAGACGTGCCACTTGCCGTTCGCCTGGACCACCGTCGGGTCCTTGACGGAGACGACGGGGTGGCTCGCATCGGGCCTGGGCGAGATCAGCTGGCCGCTGGACGACCACCGGAAGCTGCTCGGAAGTTGCGCCGCGACCGCCGATTCCTTCGGAGGCGGAGCGGAGTACGACCGCGTGGGAACGGCGAGCAGTGACATCGCCAGGCCCAGCAGGAGGACCAGGGCCGTACGGCGGGCGTGGTGGATGTGGTGATGGCGCGGGCGTAGACCGTATAAGGGTGCGGACATGCGGGCTCCCAGGGGAGATCGGGGCTCACCGCACGAACACCAGGTGCGCTCTTCGTCCGGAACTGTGGCGTGTGGGGAGAGCCTTGCCGGTACGGGTGATGCGGGTGCTGTCGTGCCCGGTTCGTGGGCCTTGGATGCTAGAGGGCTCACCAGGAGCGTCAATACCTCCCGCATCATTCGCTTCCAGGAGCGCAGCTTTCGGTGCGGTTTCGTGGGGCCTCCAGGACCCGCTCCGGCCCCGGGGCCCACCTCCGTGTCACGCCCCTTCGGGCCGGGGAACGCGAGTCGTGATCAAGTCGAAACATGGTGAACTCGTGAAGGATTGACGGGAGTTGTGAAAGGTGACAAGAATTCGGATCACTCCACTCCGCTGTGTCTGAAGCGAGTGAAGTGGCGCGAGTGACTCGGTCGCGCACGCCCTCGTTGCGTCCGCCCGCGTCGGTCACGTGCGCTCAGCCACCTCCCACACATTTCGATCCACAGAGGCCCATCTTGTCGCGTTCGCAACAACCCAGGATTCCGGCTGCCCTCGCAGCGTCCGCATTCCTCGCAGTCGCCGCCGTGCCCGTGTTCGGGGCAGGCGTCGCAAGCGCCACGCCCGGCGGGACGTGCCAGTCGGCCACCGTCCAGTACCGCATCGTCGGCGCCGACGGAGGTGTCGTGGGCGCGGACTGGACCTCACAGGGCGGATTCCGTTCCTGGGACACCGTCCCCGGGCCCGTCGAGGTCCGGCTGGCCCCCGGACAGAAGGTCGCGGAGGGCTGCAAGTACCCCGTCTCCCTCGCCGAATACACCACCGAGGGGCCGAACTGGGCCACTTCCGGTCGCCAGACCATGGTGGACAAGGCCACCGTCTACCTCACCGCCGATGACGTGGCCGGCGACGACGACGCGAAGCGGACCTGGCAGAAGCTGGCCGTGAAGCTGCCCGACTGCTACGGCCAGATCGACCTGTACGGCGACGACATCGCCTACGACGGCAAGACGGGCGAGGGGCACGGCCCCGCCCCCTACCAGCCCGACGGCGTCAACACTCCGTACCACCTCATAGCGGCGTGGAACGGAGGCGAGAAGGAGTGCGCCGACAGCCCGCCGGACTCGCCCAGCCCGACCCCGACCCCTTCGGAGCCGACCCCGTCGACTCCCGCGGACAGCACTCCGCCCGCGGAGGAGACGACTCCGCCGACCACCCCCAAGCCCTCCGCGACGCCCCCCACGACACCGGACGTACCGCCGCTGTCCTCGAAGCCGCCCGCCACCCCGGAGCCGTCGCCCAGCGACAGCACGCCGCCGCTGGCGGAGACGGGTGCAGGCGCGCCGGTCGGTCTGATCGCCGGTGGTGCTGCCGTGGTGATCGCCCTGGGCGCCGGTGCGGTGTTCGCGGCCCGCTCGCGTCGCTCATGACGGACGTGCACGGGATCGTCCTCGTGCCGTAGCGCACACCTACGGCTCCGCCTCCCGGCCGACACCATCCGTGCCGGCCGGGAGGCGGAGCTGTTGCCCCGGGGGGTCACGTCACGTTCAGGGAGCGATGCCCACGCCGTTGATCCGGCTCCAGGACTTCTCCTGGGCGGCGCTCATGGCGGGCCAACGCAGCCCGCCCGGACGGGGGTTGACCCGTGTGGCGTATGAACCGGGGAAGAAACTCGGGTCGTAAAAGCAGCCGGTGCCGTACCTTTTGTCGAACGCACCGCAGGACGCCGCGAGCGACTTCGGCGTCGGCTTCTTTCCGGTGCGTACCCAAGAGTCCAGAGTGGAGATCGAGTTGGCGTACTCGGAATTGCTCAGCCCGCTGTGTTCGCTTTCCCGGGTGAAGGACTGCACGAGCCTCTTCTCCCGGTGCGCGCCCCGAAGGCTGTCGCGATAGGCCGCCTCGTGCTCGACGAATGCCGTCGGATCGTCGATGGCGTGGAGTGTGAGGACGGGAATCGCGACCTTGCCCGTGAGGTCGCTGTCGTACGACAGATCGCGAACGGCGGTCGGATCCGCGGAGAACCGTTCGACACCCGCGTTGAGCGCCTTGTCGTCGTGGGACCCGGAATAGCGAACGCCCTTGTTGCTGAACGGATTACGCCCGCCGAGCCGGTTGTGCACGATGTCGCGGAACGTGAACGTCGCGAAGCGCAGATGTGATTCCAGGGTGCGCTCCGGAATGCCCGTGACCGCGAGGATGTCGTCCAGATTGCGCTGCTGCGGCCCGGTCCGCTCCTCGGCGGGGGAGGCGAATCCCGTGCATTCCTCCAGGCGGGCGCGCAGCCCCGCGCTCGTCATGGTCGAGGTCGTCCGCAGCCCCTCCCACAGCGGGTACTGGGGCTCGGTGGGGCGAGGGTGGTTCTGGCAGTAGTACTGGTAGACCACCCGCAGGTCCACGCGGTAGTCGTAACCGCGCGAGCCGCCGCCCAGCACGCCGTTGGTGAGCAGGGCGCCGTCGTAGGGGCCGTGCTTCTTCGCGCCGTACGTCTCCACGACCTTCGCGGCGACGTTGCCGCCCCAGGACTGACCGTGCACGTATGTCCGCTTCGGCCTGTCGAACTTCTCGACGAACAGGCGGCGCAGATTCTCCGTGTCCGCGGCGGCCATTCGCGTTCCGTAACCGCCCCGGCGATACGACGAACCGGCCCACGCATAGCCTTCGTCCACCATCACCGACCAGCGTTCCAGGTCGCCGATGCTGCGGTCCGGGTCGGAGTCCGCGCCGAGGTCGGGGCCCCCGTGCGCGTGCATCACGAGCGAGCCGTTCCATTCCTTCGGGACGGCGATCGCGTAATAGGCGCCGTTGGAATCCTGCCCGGTGTAACAAGTGGCCTTTCCGGTCAGAGTGGTTGGGCACTCCACGGAAGCCGGCCCGCCCGCGGTTGAGGAGGGGGCGGAGACGGCCGACGTCGGTCCGGCGAGTGTGCCGACGAGAATTCCCGCAAGGCCCGCGGCCATCGCTGCACGGCGGCGTCGAAGTCCTTTGGCCCCGTTGCGGATGTCACGGATACCCGACGTTCCGAGTCTCGGCCGGTCCATGGGCGTACTCCTTCTCCTCATCGGCGCACCGTTGCGCGGCGGGGCCGATGCTAAGGAGAGGCCGGGCGAAAACCCATGGCTTGATCATTGCGTTCATAGTGTTCATCCGGCGGTGACCGCAGGCTCGCCGGGCAGCCGCGGCTCACCCGCGGTCGGGACCGCCCAATGGGTTCAGGAGAGCCAGTCCGTGTAGCGGGTGGGCGCGATGTGGGCGTCCTTCGGGGCGATGAGGACGGCACCGCGGACGGCCGCGAACATGCCCGCGCTGTCGTCGGTCGTGACCGTGCGGCCGTCCGGGTGGGCGTCCAGCGTGATCCTGCCGAGCTCGTCGAGCCGGTAGACGTCGGGGCCCGCGACATTGCGGATGCCTCGCAAGGGGGTGCCCGCGGCGACCTCGGCGACCGCGGCGGCGACGTCCTTGGCCGCGATCGGCTGGATCGGTGTGGCGGGCAGGCGGACGGTGTCGCCGTCGGTGGTCCAGGACAGGACCGCGTCGACGAACTCCATGAACTGAGTAGCCCGGACGATCGAGTAGGGGACCGGCCCGGCCTTGAGCACGTCCTCCTGGAGGGCCTTGGCCCGGTAGTAGTCCAGCTCGGGCACCTGGTCCACACCGACGATCGAGAGGATGACGAAGTGCTGGACATCGCTCTTCCGGGCGGCCGCGAGGAGGTTGTCCATCGAGGTCTGGAAGAACGCCGGTGAGGCCTCGTCGAAGGTCGGGGAGTTCGTCAGGTTGACGACGGTGCCGGCGCCCTCCATGGCCTGGTCCAGGCCCTTGCCCGTGATGACGTCGACTCCGGTGGACTGGGAGTGGGGCACCGCGTCGTGCCCGGCGTCGTTCAGTTTCGTGACGACCTGCGAACCGATCAGTCCGGTACCGCCGATCACTGCGAACTTCATGACACGGCCTTTCCGTCTGGGGTCTGTCGCTTGGCATACCAATCCCTCCCGATTCGGGAGGGACCGTACAAACGGTAGAGGAAGGATCCAGCAGCCGCTCGGCATCCGGTGAGCGCCGACGGCCGACCGCGGCGGGTCAGCGCAGATGCTTCTCGAAGAAGTCCATCGTCGTCTCCATCGAGGCCGGCCACTGCGGGGCGAACGTGTGGTGCTCGCCCTTGTACTTCACCAGCTCGACGTCCTTGCCCGCCTTCTCGAACGCGGCGGTGGTCCGCTCCGACCAGACGATGGGGCAGCTCTCGTCGGCCGTGCCGTGGTGGATGAGCAGCGGTTCGGACACCCGGTCGACGTAGGTGATCGGGGAGGCTTCCCTCCAGAACTTGGGGTTCTCCTCAGGGGTGCCGTGCGTCTTGTCGATCTCGGCGACGACCGGGTCGCCGTCGCCTCGCTGGAAGTGGTCGATGTTCTCGTCCGGACGCGAGCTCACGGGGGCGAACACCACGGCGGCGTCGACCAGACCGGGCGCGACCACCAGCGTGTTGTACACGACGCCGCCGCCCATCGACCGCCCCAGCAGGCCGATCCGTTCGCCGTCGATCTCCGGACGTCCCGACGAGCGCAGCGCCATCACGGCGCCGATGGTGTCCTCGGTGTAGCCGAGGCGCAGATTGACGTCATTGTCCGGGTCGTCGTCGGAGCCCGCGTGGTTGCGGTAGTCGGTGTGCAGGACGACATAGCCGCTCCGGGCCAGCAGCTCCTGCTCCCGGGCCAGTCCGCGGCCGCTGGTGTAGACGGCCGGGTCGATGTACCCGTGCGCCAGTACCAGGGCCGGGAAAGGCCCCTTGCCCCTGGGAATGTTCATGATTCCCGAGATCGTCAGCCCGTTGGCCTCGTACGTGACCGCGTACTGGGTGTAGGCGTCGGTCCGCACGCGTACGTTCCCGAGCTTGAGGTCGGAGCCCCGGTGCTCGCGCTCGATCAGCCCCGGGATCGACACGGGGTTGGCCGGAGTCGGAGTCGGGGTGGGCGTCGCGCTGGGGGTCTTGGTGGAAGCCCGGGCCGAGGTCGGCGGACTCGTGGGCCCGGCGTCGCCGTCGCCGCCCCCGGTGCAGCCGACAGCGGCCACCAGCACCAGCCCCGCGGCACCACAGGCCATGCTTCGAAACCGCATACGGCCAGTATCCCCGGATCCGCCGCTTCGAGGGGTGCCTTAGGAGTTCTCGACGGGAGCGGACCGAGTCCCGGCAGGGTTTGGCGGGGCCGCCGGGGAGGGCGATGCCCGGCGGCCGTCCATCAGCCCGGGACGGCGCCCGCGCCGCTGGAAGTGACCTGGTTCCCTGTGCCGGAGAAGATGACCCCGGGTTCGGAGGGCGCCTGGTTCAGGACCCACAGACCGATCAGGGTGGCGAGCGTGAAGACGACCGCGATCAGGACCGCGAGCACGAACCGGCGACGCCGCTCGCGGCGCATCCAGTCGCCGCGGGCCGTGCGGTAGGCGTCGGGGGCCGCGTGCACCCCGCCGGCCAGCGCCTCCAGGGCCTCGCGCAGCTCTTGTTCCGTACGGTCCGGCTCGTGTTCCGTACGGTCCGGAGAGGTGTCGTTCATCGCCGGGCCTCCATCGCCTGGGTCAGGGCGGCGATGCCGCGTGCGGTGTGTGTCTTGACCGATCCGCAGGAGATCCCCATCGCGGCGGCTATCTCGCTCTCCTTCAGGCCGAGCCAGTGGCGCAGCACGAGCGCTTCGCGCTGCCGGGCGGGCAGTTGCTGAAGTGCGTCGATCAGTACGCGCTGGTCGTCGTGGAGCAGTGCGGTGCTCTCGGCGGAGGCCACGACGTCGCTCGGCGGTTTCTCGACGTGCTTGCGCGCGACCTGGAGGTGGCGTATCCGCATCCGGGTCAGATTGCAGACCGTGGACCGCAGATAGGCCTCCGCGGCCTCGGCGTCCCGCAGCCGGCGCCACTTCCGGTAGATCTGGTAGTACGCCTCGGCCACGACGTTCTCCGGGTCGTCGGCGCCGAGCAGCACGGCCAGGCGCAGCATCGAGGAGTAGTGCACCTCGAAGAGCCGGGCCAGGGCGGCCTCCCGTTCCAGGTCGACAGGATCGGCGACCGCGGGGGAGAGGGGCGACTCCCCGGGTGCCCCTTCGCGTACGCCGTCGGGGCGGGGCTCCTCGTCGAGCCCGGGACGGTCCGCGCCCGGCGGCCGGGCAGTCGCCGCGCGGGGAACGCGTGGCTCGGGGAGGGCTGCCGATGCGGCCTGCGCCACCGTCGCATGGGTGTGGTGTCTGCGTCTCACGGGTTGGCAGCTCCCGTCTCGGGCCGGCGCCTGACGGTCAGGCGTGACGGTAGGTCGGTGACATCGGCGCCGCGCGGGACGCCGAGCCGTTCGAGGGCCGCGGTGCCGACCAGGGCGACGGCCAGGTTGAGGACCAGGGCTGCGAGCCCGGCGTAGATCTCCAGCGGCCGGTCGGCGGAACCGAAGGCCACGATCGACGAGAACCCCTCGCGCACCACCAGGAACGTGCCGGCCGTCATGCCCACGGCCCACCCGGCGAGCAGCGCCCGCGGATGCAGCCGGCCGGTGAACAGCCCGACGGCCACGGCGGGGAAGATCTGCAGAATCCATACGCCGCCGAGCAGTTGGAGATTGATCGCGTCCTGGTCGCGCAGCCCGAACACGAAGGCCACCGCCCCCACCTTCGCGGTGAGCGAGACCGCCTTGGCGATCCGCACCTGCCGTTTGGGCGTGGCGGTCGGCTGCACGTACTCGACGTACACATTGCGTACGAAGCAGGTGGCGGCGGCGATCGACATCACGGCGGCCGGGACGAGCGCCCCCACGACGATCGCGCCGAACACCAGCCCGGCCAGCGGCCCCGGCATCAACCGGTCGACCAGCATCGGCACGGCCGCCTCGGCGCCTCCCTCCGGGGCCTGTACGCCCGCGGCGAGGGCCGCGACGCCGAGGAAGCCGAAGAGTGCGAGCAGGCCCGTCCAGGCGGGCAGGGCCACGGCGACCTTGCGCAGGGTGCGCGGGCTGTCGGCGGCGAATCCGGCGGTGAGCACGTGCGGGTACATCAGCAGGGCCAGCGCCGAGCCCAGGGCGAGGGTGGCGTAGGCGGGCTGCTGCTCGGGGGAGAGGAGCAGGGCGGAGTGCGCCGTGTCCGTACCGCCGAGCCGTTGCGCGGCCCGGTCGAAGAGCGGGCCGGGGCCGCCGAGCCGGTCGAGGACCAGCCAGCAGACCGCGGTGAGCGAGACGAAGACGGCCACCGCCTTGAGAGCGGAGATGACCGCCGGCGCGCGCAGCCCGTGCCGGTACGTCGCCACCGCGAGACCCGCGAAGAGCGCCACCATCACCAGATCGCCCGCCGCGCCGCGCGGATAGACGCCCCCGGCGGTGAGCACCGCTCGTATCCCCAGCAACTGCAGCGCCAGATACGGCATCGTCGCAAGGATCCCCGTGAGCGCGACGACCAGGGCCAGCGGCGGCGAACCGTACCGCCCACGGACGAAGTCGCCCACTGTCACATAGCCGTGGCGGCGGGCCACCGTCCACAGGCGGGTCAGCAGGACGAAGGCGAGCGGACAGACGATCACCGTGTACGGGACCGCGAAGAAGGCGGGCGCCCCGTTGCCGTACGCCAGGCCGGGGACGGCCGTGAACGTGTACGCGGTGAAGATCGTGCCGCCCAGCAGCAGCCAGGTCCACACCGGACCCAGGCTCCGGTCGGCCAGCGCCCAGCCCTCCAGGGACGGCAGCCGGTCGGTGGGGCGCAGCCGGCGCGCCGTGACGGCGAGCAGCGACGCTCCGCCGATCACGGCGAGAAACGTCGCGGTCATGGCGACATCCGCCATGGGTCACCGTCCTTGGTGTGCCTGTGCCCTTGCCGGAGAGTTGCGCGGACACCCCACTCGGAGGACAGGGAACCGGCGGGAAATCTTCTGGAAATTCGCTGTCAACCACTTCCGGCCGGTGGGCAACTCTTGCACAGACCGACAAGCACGGGGAGAGGAGCGCAGGTCATGGCACCCACGGGTCATCACCGGCTACGGCGCGTCGCGATCGCCGTACTGCTCCTCGCACCCGCCGCGGGTCTGCTGTGGGTCCCCTGGTACGCCGGCGAGAGCCCACGGCTCGCCGGGACGCCGTTCTTCTACTGGTACCAGCTCGCCTGGGTGCCGGGCTGCTGCCTGTGCCTCCTGGCCGCGTACGCGCTGACCAGGCACGACCGCCACGACCCCTAGGCGTACGTACGACCGCCACGACCCCTGGTTCGTACGTACTCCGCAGTCCGCACCGCCGACCCGTACGCATCCGTACCACCACACATCACCGTAGAGGTGAGGAGCCGCCATGCCCACGTCAGTCATGCCCGAATCCGGTCGCCCGGCGCCACAAGAGCCGCCGCCCGCACGTTCCCGGATGACTCCGCGGTCGATGCTGCTGTGGGCCGCGGTCGCCCTGCTCGGCGCGATCGGCTGGGGTGTCCTCGCGCTGGCCCGCGGTGAGCAGATCTCCGCGGTCTGGCTGGTGGTGGCCGCCCTCGGCTCGTACGCCATCGCCTACCGCTTCTACTCCCGCTTCGTCGCGCGGCGCGTACTGAAGCCCGACGACCGGCGGGCCACCCCCGCCGAGCGCCTGGAGGACGGAGTCGACTTCCAGCCGACCGACCGCCGGGTATTGCTCGGCCACCACTTCGCGGCGATCGCCGGCGCCGGGCCGCTGGTGGGACCGGTACTCGCGGCCCAGATGGGGTATCTGCCGGGCACCCTGTGGATCGTCGCCGGAGTGATCTTCGCCGGGGCGGTGCAGGACATGGTCGTGCTGTTCCTGTCCATGCGGCGGGACGGCAAGTCGCTGGGACAGATGGCCCGGGAGGAGATCGACAGGGCGGGTGGGGCCGCAGCTCTGATCGCCGTCTTCGCCATCATGATCATCCTGCTCGGGGTGCTGGCCCTCGTCGTGGTCAACGCGCTCGCCCACTCCCCGTGGGGCACCTTCTCCGTCGCCATGACCATCCCCATCGCCCTGTTCATGGGCTTCTGGCTGCACCGCATCCGGCCGGGCCGGGTCGTCGAGACCAGCCTGATCGGAGTGGCGCTGCTGCTTCTCGCCATCGTCGGCGGCAGCTGGGTCCAGGAGTCCTCGCTCGCCGACACCTTCACCCTCAGCCCGACGACCCTCGTCTTCTGCCTCGTCGGCTACGGCTTCGTCGCCTCAGTGCTGCCCGTGTGGATGCTGCTCGCACCGCGCGACTACCTCTCCACCTTCATGAAGATCGGCACCATCGCGCTGCTCGCGGTCGGCGTGATCGTGGCCGCGCCCGTGCTGCGGACCGACGCGGTCAGCGACTTCGCCTCCTCGGGCACGGGCCCGGTCTTCGCCGGATCCCTCTTCCCGTTCCTGTTCATCACCATCGCGTGCGGCGCGCTCTCCGGCTTCCACGCACTGGTCGCCTCCGGGACCACCCCGAAGCTGATCCAGAAGGAGTCCCAGGTCCGCATGATCGGCTACGGCGCCATGCTGATGGAGTCGTTCGTCGCGATCATGGCGCTGATCGCCGCGGCCACCCTGGAACCCGGCCTGTACTACGCGATGAACGCGCCCGCCGGGCTGCTCGGCACCACTGCCGAGTCCGCCTCCCAGGCAGTGGCGGGCCTCGGCTTCACCATCACCCCCGACCAACTGACGCAGGCGGCCAAGGCGGTGGAGGAACAGACCCTCATCGCCCGCTCGGGCGGAGCACCGACCCTCGCGGTCGGCATGTCGGAGATCTTCTCCGGCGTCTTCGGCGGCAGCTCGATGAAGGCCTTCTGGTACCACTTCGCGATCATGTTCGAGGCACTGTTCATCCTGACCACGGTCGACGCCGGCACTCGCGTCGGACGCTTCATGCTCCAGGACATGCTCGGCAACGTCTGGAAGCCGATCGGCCGGGTCAACTGGAAGCCGGGCATCTGGCTGTGCAGCGCACTCGTCGTGGCGGCCTGGGGCTACTTCCTCCACTCCGGCGCCACCGACCCGCTCGGCGGAATCAACCAGCTCTTCCCGCTCTTCGGCATCGCCAACCAGCTCCTTGCCGCCATCGCCCTCACCGTCTGCACGACAGTCCTCATCAAATCCGGGCGGCTGCGCTTTGCCTGGGTCACCGGGGTCCCGCTGGCCTGGGTGGTCGCGATCACCTTCACCGCCGGCTGGCAGAAGATCTTCTCCGCCGACCCGCGCGTCGGCTTCTTCGCCCAGCGCGAGCGGTACGCCGACGGCATCGACGCCGGTCAGGTCCTGCCGCCCGCCAAGACCCTCGACGACATGCACACCGTGGTCACCAACTCCACGGTCGACGGCGTCCTGATCGCCCTGTTCCTGCTCCTGGTCGCCGTGGTGATCGCCAACGCGGCCGTGGTCTGCGTACGCGCCGTACGGTCCCCCGTCCCGCTGCCGACGACCGAGACGCCGTACGTCGAGTCCCGCATCGAACTCCCGGAGCAGTCCGCCGAACCGCTGGCGGGAGCCCGGACATGAGCGTCCGGCGATGGGCACGGGCCGTGCGCTGGTACCTGCGCGAGCTGACGGGGGAGGCGGAGTACGACCGCCACTGCGAGCGCCATCTGCGTCAGCACCCACTCGCCCCGGTGCCGACACCACGTGAGTACCAGGCACTGCGAGCGCGGCACCTGGAGGACCATCCGCAGAGCCGCTGCTGCTGACTCGGAGCGCGGAGGGGCCGCGGCGGCCCGGCGTGCCAAGGACGCCGGGCCGCTCTTCCGGCTGCCGGTTCCACTCCCGGGCCGCCGAGGGCCGCTACTCCGTACGCAGAGCCACAGCCGTACGGGCCCTGGCCGCCCACCCTGCCGGGAGCAGGGCGCCCAGCATCGCGATCGCGATACCGGCCAGACCCAGCAGCACCAACTGCCAAGGCACGTACACATCGAGGACCGAGGGCGGCAGGTTGGTCCCGGCCGCATGCCCCATCACCGGCAGCACGATGCCGTGCAGCGCGAACCCGGCGGGCACGCCGACCAGACCGCCGAGCACACCGATCCCGGCCACCGAGGCGAGTACGAGGCCCACGGTCTGCCGCGGCGACATGCCGAGCGCCTTGCAGACACCGAGGTCGTGGACGCGCTCCCGGGTGTCGATGACAACGGAGTTGAGCACACCGAGACCGGCCACGGAGACCAGCATGAGGGTGAGCAGGGCCGCCATCGACTGCAGGATGAGGACGAAGTTGTCCTGTTCCGAAGGGGAGTTGGCCATGGCGTCGCCGCCCAGCGGCCGCACCACCTCGGCGAGCCTGTCGGCGTAGTCGGCGGGAGAGACACCCGGCTCCACCTCGACGAGGAACGTCCGGGGCTCGGCCGCGGGGAAGTCGGCCATGCTCGCGTGGAGTTGCATGCCGTCGTCCTCCGTGTCGAAGGCCTCACCGACGATCCGCAGGGTCCGGGTAGCTCCCTGGTGGGTCACCCGGACGGTGTCACCGACCTTGGTGCCGGTCCGTTCCAGGAAGCCCGTGGCCACCACGACCTGCCCCGCGCCGTCGATCCAGTGCCCGCTGATCATCTCGTAGCTGCCCGAGCGGGAATCTCCCTGGTAGAGGCAGATCGTGACCGAGCCGGTGCCCCCGGCCACGGTGGCTTCCTCCTGGGTCGTGGCGTAGTACGAAGCGGTGCCTTCCTGTGCTTCGACGGCGGCGCGTATCCGTGCCGGATCGGCGGGCTGGGCCTCGGACCTGCCCTCGGCCGGGGCTCCGGGCCCGCCCTCGGTCGGCGGGGGTCCGGGGGCGCCGGGCGGTCCGCCGGCGAACACGGTGACCGCGGCGCGGTCCTCGGGATCCTGCGCCTCGCCGACCGCCGTGAGGGACGAGGTGAGGCCCACCGCGAAGGTCGCCGCGACCGTACCGAAGGCCACCGCGAGCAGCATCGCGACCGTGCGGACCGGATGCGCGAAGGGGCTCGCGAGGCCGTACGTCACCGCCCTCGGCAGCGGCAGCCGACCCGCCACCCGGTGCGCCCACTGGCCGCGACCCGTCCGCGGGGCCCGGCCCACCGCGATGGCCTCGACCGTACGCAGCCGCCCGGCCCGCAGCGCGGGAACCAGCGCGGCGACCCCGACGACCACCAACGCGGCGACCGGCACCACGACGTCCACCCACCAGGCCACCGTCAGTGAGGCGGTCCCGTACGCCTGCTCGGTGTCGTCGAGGAGCGGCACGGCCAGCAGGTTCCCCAGCATGACGCCCAGCGCGATACCGACGGCTGCCGGGATCAGCGCCTGGGCCACGTATGCCCGTACGACCTCACGCGGCGTGAAGCCGATGGCCTTGAGGATGCCGATCCTGCGCAGGCTGGAGCCGACCGCGCCGCTGGTCACACTGCCGACGATGATCACCGACATCACGATGCCGAGCACACCGAAGGCGATGAGGAAGGGGATGGTCGGGGCGGCACCCTGGTCGGCGGCACGCTTGGTCTCCAGATAGGACTGGCTGCCCAGCAGCGCATCGGACGGCACGGCCGCGGCGAGCCTCTTCCGGCCGTCGGTGATCTGCTTCTCCGTCCCGGCCGAGTCGAAGCGGTACAGCATCTGACTGGTGAGCGGGTTGTCCGCCGACGCCAGCGCCCTCGTCTGCGAGGGAGTCGCCCAGGCGTCGGCGGTCTTGCTGACCGACAGGGCGAAACCGACGACCGTCAGGGTCGAACTGCCCTCCGAGTCCGAGGACTTGAGAGTGGAGCCGAGCTTGAAGGCGGGGCCCGAGAACGACGCGTTGAGCACGATCTCGCCCGCCTTCGCCGCCCACCGGCCGGACTTGAGGTCCAGATCGTCCACGTCCGCCTTCGGACCGGACCGCCCGACGAGCGTCAGTTTCGGCATCCGCCGGCCCTCCGAGTCCTCCGGCTGGATCGTCGTGGAGGGGTACGGACCCGCGCTCGCGGTGACGCCCGTCTGCTCCCGGGTGGCCTTGAGCTGCGCCGCACTCGCCCTGGCCGGATCGAACTGGGCGGTCAGATGGGCGCCCCGCTGCTTCGCGAAGGCGTGGTCGAAGGGCGCGTTCGCGGCGACGATGAGCGACCCGGCGACCACCGCCGAGGCCACGGCCATCATCGTGGCCACGGCGATCACCACGGTCTGCACCCGGCGCCGCCCCACACCGGAACGTATGACCCGGCCGAGCGCACCGCCGCCGAAGCGGGTCATCGGACGGCCCCCGCCCGGGTGTCGAGGGCGAGATGACCGTCGACCAGGTGGATCGTCCGGCTCGCACATGCCTCGGCGAGCGCGAGGTCGTGCGTGACCAGCACGATGGTCTGCCCGCCGCGGTGCAGCTCCACCAGGAGTTCCCGTACGTCCTGGCCCGAGGCCGTGTCGAGGGCGCCGGTCGGCTCGTCGGCGAGCAACAGCGCCGGCCGGTTGACCAACGCCCGGGCGACCGCGACGCGTTGGCGTTCGCCGCCGGAGAGCCGGCCCGGGTAGGCGCGGGCGTGCTTCCGGATGCCGAGCACCTCCATGAGCTCCTCGGCGCGGGCCGCGCTCTTACGCCGTGCGGTGCCGGTCAGTTGGGCGGGCAGCTGGATGTTGTCGGCGACGGTGAGGTCGTCGAGCAGATTGAAGAACTGGAACACCATGCCGATCTGCTCGCGGCGGAACCGGGCCAGCGCGTGCTCGTTGAGAGCGTTCAGCTGCCTGCCGCCCACGGACACGGTGCCCTCGGTCGGCTTGTCCAGGCCCGCGACGAGGTTCAGCAGCGTGGACTTGCCGCTGCCGGACGGGCCCGTCACGGCAAGGGCCTCGCCCTTCTCGACGGAGAGCGTGAGAGGTCCCAGCGCGGGCGTGCCGACGCTGTCGTAGCGCTTGGCCACGTCCTCCAGTTGGATCACCTGTGTCATGGGAGTCGACCGTCCTTCGGATGGCGTCGGTTCGCTTCGGGTGGGTTGGTCGGGCTCAGCGAACCTAGGAGCGCGGGGTGTTGGGGCGCGTCGGCCGCGGCACCGACATCGGGACCTCCCCGCGAAGGACCCGGCCGCGAGGTCATCCCTGCGACGTACACCTGCGGGACGGGACTCTGGTCGTGCAGACGGACGCGGACCGGGGCGGGGAGCCACACAATGAGCCGATGGAGACGGAGGACCGCCGCGACAGGCTCCGGCAACTGCGTGACGCGCTACGGCCGGAGGAGAGACGCGCCCCGTTGTCGCGGTGGGCGGTACGCGCGGACGTGGTGCTGGCGATCGTGCTGACCGTCGTCGCGTTGGTCGTGGCGGCGCGCTTCCCCGGCGACGGGCCGGCACGCGTCTCGACCAAGTCCGAGCAGCGGACGGAGCAGCGGACCGACCGCCTGCCCGAGGTGCCGGTGCCGGTGCCCGTGCCGCCACGACCGCCCGTACCTGGTCCCGGAGTTGTGGAGCCGGAGCCCCGCACCGTGCCGTGGCCCCTGGTCGTCCTGTCGGCGCTGCCGCTCGCGGCGAGGCGGCGGTATCCGCTGGTCGCGTTCGGGGTCGTGATGGGCGCGGCGCTGCCCATCGGTGACGACGCCTCCTGGATCAACGTGCTGACCTGCGTCATCGGTGCCTACAGCGCCGTCATGTACAGCCGTTATCAAGTGCGGGCGTTGGCGGGCATGGTCGTGGCGGCCGTGCTCGCCGGGTTCGCGTTCCGGGAGACGGATCCCGTGCTCCCGGGCTGGTCGAGCCCCGCGGTCGTGCTGCTGGTCGCGGGGGTACTGGCCGGACTCGTCCGGGTCGGCGGTCGGCGGCTGACCGCCAGCCGGGACCGGTTCACCCAGCTGCAGCGGGCCCAGGAGGAGGCCATGCGCCGGGCCGTCGAGGAGGAACGGGCCCGCATAGCGGCGGAGTTGCACGACGTCGTGACCCACAATGTCAGCGTGATGGTGATCCAGGCGGGCGCGGCCCGCAAGGTGATGGACACGGCGCCGGAGCGGTCGAAAGAGGCACTGCTGGCGGTCGAGGCCGGGGGGCGGGCTGCCATGTCCGAACTCCGGCATGTGATGGGGCTGCTCGCCGCCCCGGACACCGGCCGCCCCGACAGCCCCGCCGACGGACTCGAACCGCAGCCCGGTCTCGGGCACCTCGACGCATTGATCGAACGCGTACGCGCCGCCGGGACACCGGTCGCCATCGCGGTGTCCCTGCCGGCGGAGCCGCTGCCGCCCGGGGTGGACCTCGCGGCGTACCGGGTCGTGCAGGAGGCACTGACCAACACGATCAAACACGCGCCCGGCGCCGATGCCTCGGTCACGATCGGCCACACCGACGACTGCCTGGAGATCGAGGTCACCGATACCGGAGCCGCCCACGACGCCCTGTCGACGGGCGCCAATGGCACAGGCACAGCCACCAGCAATGGCACTGGCGGTGGCAACGGCCGCGGGCTGATCGGACTGCGCGAGCGGCTGACGGTCTACGGCGGCGAACTGACGACCGGGCCGACCCTCGCAGGCGGATTCCGGATCAGCGCCCGAGTCCCGTGGCGGACCGCGTGAACGGGCCGGCCCTGCGCGCCGTCATCGCCGACGACCAGGCTCTGGTCCGTACGGGGTTCGGGATGATCCTCGCCGCCGACGGCATCGAGGTGACGGCGGAGGCGGCGGACGGGGCCGAGGCGGTCGCAGCCGTCCGGCGCACCCGGCCCGACGTCGTGCTCATGGACATCCGGATGCCGCGGATGGACGGCATCGAGGCGACCAGGCGGATCCTCGGGGACGAAGGCCCGGGCGACACCCGGGTCATCATCCTCACCACGTACGACCTCGACCACTACGTCTACGCGGCACTCACCGCCGGCGCCAGCGGCTTCCTGCTCAAGGACGTCACCCCGGAGCACCTGGTGGCCGCCGTCCGCCTGGTGCGGTCCGGCGACGCGCTCCTCGCGCCCACCATCACCCGCCGGCTGATCGAACGCTTCGCGCACCGCGAGGAGCCCCGGCCGCCGACCCTCCACCGCGACCTGTCCGGCCTCACCCCGCGCGAACTGGAGGTGCTCCGGCTGCTCGCGACAGGCCTCAGCAACGCCGAACTCGCGGACCGCCTGTTCCTCAGCCCCACCACGGTCAAGACGCACATCGGCCGCATCCTGTCGAAGCTGGACCTCCGAGACCGCGTCCAGGCGGTCGTGCTCGCCTACGAGACCGGCCTGATCGCTCCAGGAGACCCGACACCCGACACGGGCTGACAACGACCGGGCCTCCGGCCACCCTCATCACCCCGAGGTCTGAGTCACTCCCGAGGCTTGATGAATTCGGTGACAGGGCGTTCGAGCCGCTCCCCGTCGACCGTGATGTCGACGGCCTCGTTGAAGAAGGCCACACGGTCCTTGATCACACCCACGGCCGAGAGCGGGTCGGGATAGCTCCACGCGATGTTCGGCGGTACGTCCTCGCCGGGCCATGACCAGTATGCGGTTGCCACGCCCTTGTAGGGGCAGCGGGTCGTGAGGTCGCTGGGAGTGAACTGATCGAGGCGTACGTCCTCGCGCGGGATGTAGTACCGAACGGGCAGACCGGTCTCGAAGAGGAGGACCGGCGCTCGGGTGTCCGCGACGACCGTGCCGTCGATCTCGACCTGGACATGCCGTGAACTGGGCAGCGCGTCCACCCGTTTGTGCGGGTCACGCGGATGGACGAAGATCTCCTCGTCCTCCTCGTACCAGTGGTCGAGCACCTCCCGCCCGAACCACTCGAACGAGATGCACGAGCCCAACTCCTCGCCGGGATACGTCCAGGCCGCGCCGGCGATGGTCTCGCCGCCGATGTCGAGGTCGTAGAAGAGCGTCGTCCCGGCATGCGGCCGCCCGGCGGACTTCTCCGTCTCCCGCAACAGATCCGTACGCACGTCCTCACGCGGAAACGCGTACAACGGCACCGGCCGGCCCGGCTCCCAGACGAGGACCGGCCGCCGACTGTCGACGACGGTGACTTCGCCCTTCGTCCCGCGCACCCAACGCTCGCTGGGTTCCCACAGGAGGCTGCCGGCGGGGGCAGGCGGGTGGCGCAGTACGGGAATGTTCTGTGAGGTGTTGCCGGGGGAGTTCATGACTGCCTCCTTGCCGAACATGGGGCGTCGAACGTGTGGCTCGGGCCGGGCACAGGGTGCCTCGGACAGCAGCCTAGACGCCGACCTCGGCAGAGCCGTCGACCGTCGACGGAGGTGTCGTGATCACTCTCACGCCGGCCTCGTGCAGGGCCGTGCGGGTCGCGCCGTCCGCCGACGCGGTGGTGATGAGCACGTCCAGGTCCTCCGGGCCGCAGATCTTCACCATGCCACTTCCTGGGAACTTGCTCCGGTCCGCCAGCAGCGCCACCTTGTCGCCGGCGGCGATCATGGCCCGCCTGGCGGGCACTTCGGCGACGGTGGTGTCCATGACCTGGCCGCCGGAGCGTACGCCGCAGGCGCCCATGAAGGTCCAGTCGGCGTGCACCTGGCGGAGGTTGTCCTCGGCCATGAAGCCGTCCAGCATGCGTGACTCGCGAATGACCATGCCGCCGAGCAGCATCAGGGCGATGTTCTCGTCGGTGGTGAGTTCTTCGTACACGGCGAGGCTGTTGGTGATCACGGTGAGCCGGCGTCCGTGCAGTCGGCGTGCCAGCCGGTGGACGGTCGTGCCGCTGTCGAGGATGACCGACTGGCCGTCCTCGATCAGCTCGGCCGCGCGGGCGGCTATGGCGTCCTTCTCGGTCACCTGGACCTCGGCGGCCTCGTCGAACGGCGCACGGTCCTCCTCGATGACCGCACCGCCGTGCACGCGGCTGAGCAGCCCGTCCCCTTCCAGCTTGAGGAGGTCGCGGCGGACGGTCGCCGCACTCACGTCCAGTTGCTCGGAGAGGTCGATCACGGAGGCGGTGCCGCCGGAACGCAGGGCCCGCAGGATGAGTTGGTGTCGTTGTTCAGCCAGCACGCGACGGAACACTACACACCATCACCAGGCGTAATCTGCCTACTTTCCGCTCACTTCCGGCCGACGTCGAGGCGCCGCCGCACGATCGTCTCGTTGCCCGCGATCGCCTCCACCACCTCCAGGAGAGCCGCCAGGCTGTGGCCGCTCACGAACGCGTCGCAGTGGGGGAGCGCGGCAGCCATGCCGGCGGTACGCGGGGCGTACCCGGGGGCCGCCTTGCGGGGGTTGACCCAGATGATGCGGTGGGCGAGGCGTGCGAGGCGGGCCATTTCGCGGCCGACGGCGGTGGGGTCCTCGCCCTCCCAGCCGTCGGAGAAGATCACCACGACGGCGCCGCGTGCCATGCCCCGGCGGCCGAAGCGGTTGTTGAACTCGGCCAGCGCGTGGCCGATGCGGGTGCCGCCCGACCAGTCGGACGCGGCGGCGCCCGCTCGGCGCAGTGCCGCGTCCACTCCGGACGGGCCGGTGTGCCGCAGCACGGGCGTCAGCCGGGTGAGGCGGGTGGCGAAGACGAACGCCTCGGCCGCCGCACCGGCCGTCGCTCGTGGGAAGAGGCGCAGGTAGGCGCGGGTGTATGGCTCCATGGAGCGGGAGATGTCACACAGCAGCACCAGTCGTCGCCGTCGTAGCCGGTGGCGGGTGCGGGCCAGCGGTACGGCTTCGCCGCCGGTGCGCTGGCCGGTGCGCAGGGTTCGGCGCAGGTCGATGCGGCGGCCCCGACGGTCGGTCTCCTGGCGGCGGCCGCGGCGCAGCGGTGCCTTGAGCGTCAACAGGGCGAGGAGCCGGTTGAGTTCGGCCAGTTCGCCGGGCTCGAGGGCGGCGAAGTCCTTGTGGGAGAGGACTTCGGCCGGACTTCCCGCCGTCGGTAGTTCCGAGGTCCGCCGGTCGCTGTCCTTGTCCGGGGGTTGAGTACGGTCGCGGTCCGATGCCTCGCCGACGGTGCCACTCGGCAGGGAAGCGCTGGTGGGATCCGGGCCGGTTCCGGAGAGCGGTGGCGGCCGACCGGGGGCGGTGTCTGGCGCGGGTTCGGATTTTCCACCGGCTCTGCTGACGACCACCGAGCGTGGCCCGCCCGCGAAGACCGCGTCGAAGACCCTCTCGAACGGTTCGATCTGCTCGCGGTCCGTCACGAACGCCAGCCGCGCCGCCCAGTACAGCGCCGTGCGGTCCACCGGCGGCAGCAGCACCAGCGCCTGAAGGAACCGCACCGACCGCTCCGGGGTCACGGTCACCCCGGCCCGCCGCAGTTCCGCGCCGAGCCGGCCCGCGAACTCTGCCCGGTCGAAGAGGGGAACCGCCGCAGTGGTCACGGCTGTCGGTCCGCCACCAGCCAGTCCAGGCCGCGCTCCCGCACCAGCTCCTGGTCCTCGCGGTACTTCAGCAGGGAGCCGAGCGTGCGCCCGGCGACAACGGCGTCGAGACGGGGCACGCCGAGCAGGTTCAGCGCGGAGATCCAGTCGATGGTCTCGGCGACGCCCGGTGCCTTCTGCACGTCCAGGGCCCGCAGCCGCCGTACGGCCGCCGACACCGCGACCGCCAGCTCCCTCGACGTTCCGGGCACCCGGCGACGCACGATCTCGACGATCCGTTCCGTGTCCGGATAGTCGATCCAGTGGTAGAGACACCGGCGTTTGAGCGCGTCATGGAGATCGCGGGTGCGGTTGGAGGTCAGCAGCACGACGGGTGGCACGGCGGCCCGGACGGTGCCGATCTCCGGGATGGTCACCGCCGCCTCGGCCAGCACTTCGAGCAGGAACGCCTCGAAGTCGTCGTCGGCGCGGTCGATCTCGTCGATGAGCAGCACGGCGGGGGCCGGACCCGGGTGCGTGAGCGCCGCCAGCACGGGCCGCCGCAGCAGGTACTCCTCGCTGAACAGATCGGCCTCACTGAGCTGCTCGTACCGGGACTCGGCGAGGCGGATGCCGAGCAGTTGGCGCGGATAGTTCCACTCGTACAGCGCCTCGGCCGCGTCCAGGCCGTCGTAGCACTGCAGCCGGATCAGCGGGCTGCCCAGGATCGCGGCCACCGCCTTGGCCGCCTCGGTCTTGCCGACGCCCGCCTCGCCCTCCAGGAGCAGCGGCTGGGGCAGGCGCAGGGCGAGGAAGAGCGCGGTGGCCAGACCGTCGTCGGTGAGATAGCCCAGCGAGTCCAGCGCGGCGCGCAGACTCTCCACGCCCGGCAGACAGCGTTCGACATACTCGCTCACGAGGCATCGGCCTTCGCGTGGCGGGCGGGATCCTTCTCGTACGCGGCACGACAACCGGCACAGCAGAACCAGCGCCGCCCGTCGCCGCCCTCGTCGGAGTACGGGGTGCTGTCCGCGATGGAGACCGTCATCCCGCACACTGGGTCGACGGCGGTCACCGAGCCGCTCTCCGTAGGCTCTTGCACTGCCACCTCCGCCGCTACGTGCGCTTCAACGGAGCGCCCCCTCACCGCCTGAATCACCTCCGCGAGGATCGACACCGCGATCTCGCCCGGTGTGCGAGCACCGATCCACAGCCCCGCCGGTGTGTGGATCCGCGCGCGCTGCCCGGCATCGAGCGTCAGCCCGTCCAGCACCGCCGCCCCGCGTCTGGGGCTGGCCACGAGCCCGATGTACGGCACCCCCGCGCGCACGGCCGAGACGAGCACCGGCTCTTCGCCCCGGCCGTGCGAGGCGATGACGAGAGCCTGAGCGCCGGCCAGGTCCTCCGGCGTGATCCCTTCGGCGCCGGACGACTCCGTGATCTCGTAGCCGAGCGCAGGCCCGAGGGCGAGCAACGCGCGGGCGATGGGGGACTCGCCCAGGACCACCACGCGCGGCACGGGCCGCAGCGGCTCCAGGAAGATCTCCAACTCGCCGCCGGACAGGCACGGATTGGCGACGCTCACCGCGCCCTCCTCGACGACGGGTTCCCCGGTGCCGTCCGCCGTCTCCTCCGGCGAGATCCGCAGCAGCAGCGACTCCCCGCTGCGCAGCGTCCGCAGCGCCTGCACCCGTACGGTGGCCTCCGCGCAGGCACCTCCGACGAAGCCCTCGACGCGGCCGTCCGCGAGGACCAGCGCGGTGTCGCCCGGCCGAGCGCTCGCGGGACGGCGGGCGCGCACCACGGTGGCCTTCACGAACGGCACGTGGTGTCCCGTCAGTTCGGCCATGCGTGCCTCAAGTGGGGGTGCGGCGGGGCTCATTGGGGTGCCTCCACCTCGCCCCGGTGCAGCGCCTGCCACACCCGGCTCGGGGTCAGCGGCATGTCGGCGTGGCGTACGCCGATCGCGTCGAGGACCGCGTTGACGACAGCCGGCGGTGAACCGACCGTCGCGGACTCGCCGATGCCCTTCGCGCCGATCGGATGGTGCGGGGAGGGCGTGACGGTGTGGTCCAGTTCCCAGGCCGGGACCTCCAGCGCGGTCGGCAACAGGTAGTCCATGAAGGACCCGGACAGACAGTTGCCGTCCTCGTCGAAGCTGATCAACTCCATCAGCGCCATACCGACGCCGTCGGCCAGCCCGCCGTGCACCTGCCCCTCGATGATCATCGGGTTGATACGCGTTCCGCAGTCGTCCACCGCGATGAAGCGCCGCACCTTCACCGTGCCTGTGCCGGAATCGACGTCGACCACGCAGACGTACGCGCCGAACGGGTACGTGAGATTGGGCGGGTTGTAGACGGTCGTCGCCTCCAGATGACCCTCCACCCCCTCCGGCAGTTCCAGCGCTCCGTGCGCGGCGAGCGCGATCTCCTGGATCGTCTTCGTCATCGCGGGGTCGCCCGCGACCGACCAACGGCCCTTGGTCCATTCGAGGTCGTCGGGGGACACCTCCAGCATGGCCCCGGCGATGATCCGCGCCTTGTCCCGCACCTTGCGCGCGACCACTGCAGCGGCCGCTCCTGACACGGGAGTTGAGCGACTTCCGTACGTGCCGAGCCCGAACGGCGTCTGGTCGGTGTCGCCGTGCACGACGTCGATGTCCTCGGGCGGGATGCCCAGTTCCTCGGCGACGATCTGCGCGAACGTCGTCTCGTGGCCCTGCCCCTGCGTCTGCACGCTCAGCCGCACCACCGCCTTGCCGGTCGGATGCACGCGCAGTTCGCAGCCGTCGGCCATGCCGAGACCAAGGATGTCCATGTGCTTGCGCGGCCCGGCGCCGACCGTCTCGGTGAAGAACGACAGCCCGATGCCCATGAGTTCGCCGCGGGCCCGCTTCTCGCTCTGCTCCTTGCGCAGCTCCTCGTACCCGGCCAGGTCCAGTGCCTTGCGCAGACAGGCGGGGTAGTCGCCGGAGTCGTACGTCCAGCCCGTCTTGTTCTCGTACGGGAACTGCTCCGGCCGCAGCAGGTTCCGCATCCTCAACTCGGCCGGATCTGCGCCGAGTTCGGCCGCAAGACAGTCCACCATCCGCTCGATCAGATACACCGCCTCGGTGACCCGGAAGGAGCAGGCGTACGCGACCCCGCCGGGCGCCTTGTTCGTGTAGACGCCGGTGACCGAGCAGTGCGCGGCCTCGATGTCGTACGAGCCGGTGAAGATGTGGAAGAAGCCGGCCGGGTACTTGGTGGGCTGCGCGGTGGAGTTGAACGCGCCGTGGTCGGCGAGGACCTTGACCCGTACGCCCAGGATCCTCCCGTCCCGGGTCGCGGCGATCTCGCCGGTCATGTGGTAGTCGCGGGCGAAGGAGGTGCTCATCAGGTTCTCGGAGCGGTCCTCCATCCACTTCACGGGCCGCCCGGTGACGATCGAGCCGACGACCGCGCACACGTAACCCGGGTAGATGCCGACCTTGTTGCCGAAACCGCCGCCGATGTCCGGGGAGACGACCCGGATCTTGTGCTCCGGGATCCCGGCCACCATCGCGTAGAGGGTGCGGTGTGCGTGCGGGGCCTGGGTGGTGGAGTAGAGGGTGAGTTTGCCGTCGACCGGGTCCATGGAGGCGACCGCGCCGCAGGTCTCCAGCGGGGCCGGGTGGACCCGCGGGTAGAGCATCGTCTGCTCGACCACGACGTCGGCCCGCGCGAACACCTCGTCGGTGGCCGCGCTGTCTCCCGCCTCCCAGTCGAAGATGTGGTTGTCCGTACGGCCTTCCAGGTCGTCCCGGATGACGGGTGCGCCGGGGTCGAGGGCATGGCGGGCGTTGACCACCGGGTCCAGCGGTTCGTACTCGACGTCGATCAACTCGATCGCGTCGCGCGCCGCGTAGTGGTCCTCGGCGACGACGAACGCGACCTCCTGCCCCTGGAAGCGCACCTTGTCGGTGGCGAGTACGGCCTGCGTGTCCATCGACAACGTAGGCATCCAGGCGAGGCCGAGGCCCGCGAGCGTCTCGCCGGTGATCACCGCCTTGACCTTGGGGTGGGCCTCGGCGACCGAGGTGTCGATGGAGACGATGCGGGCGTGCGCGAACGGGCTGCGGAGCACAGCGCCGTGCAGCATGCCGGGCAGGTGGATGTCGTCGACGTAGCGGCCCTTGCCGCGTACGAAGCGAGGGTCCTCCTTGCGCTTCATCCGGCCGAAACCGATGGGCCGCTCCTGAGGGGCTGCGGCCGGTTCCTCGACGGTGGTCATGTCTGACTCCCCGCAGCCTCGTGGCCGTTCCTCGCCGCCCACTGGATGGACTTGACGATGTTCAGATAGCCGGTGCACCGGCACAGCTGACCGGAGATGGCCTCACGGATCTCCTGCTCGGACGGATCCGGGTTGCGGTCCAGGAGCGCCCGGCCGGAGAGCATCATCCCCGGGGTGCAGAACCCGCACTGCAGACCGTGCTGCTCGATGAACCCCTGTTGCACCGGGTCCAGTTGGTCTCCGTCCGCCAAGTCCTCGACCGTACGGATCTCGTGACCGGCAGCCATCACCGCGAGGACCGTACAGCTCTTGACGGGCTCCCCGTCCATCAGCACCACGCAGGTACCGCAGTTGCTGGTGTCGCAGCCCCAGTGGGTGCCGGTCAGTTCCAGGTCGTCGCGGAGGAAGCGCACGAGCAGATGCCGGGGCTCGACCTCCCGGGTGTGGTCGTCGCCGTTGACGTTGACGGTGATCCGCATGCGCCTCACGCCTCCCTTGCCGTGGACCCGATGGGCCGCCCGGCCCGGGCGACCGCCCGCCGCAGCGCCCGCCGGGTGAGTTCGCCTGCCAGATGCCGCTTGTACTCGGCGCTGCCCCGGCCGTCGGTGACCGGCGAACAGCTGTCGGACGCCACCCGGCCGGCCTCCTCGTACAGCGCCTCGGACGGTTCGCTGCCGTTCAGCAGGGTCTGGACCGCGTGGAGGTTCAGCGCCCCGGCGCCGACCGCCGCCAGACCCACGCCCGCGTCGGCGATCCGCCCCTCGCGCAGCGTCAGGGCGACCCCCGCCGCGGCGACGGCCCAGTCCCCGGCCTTGCGCTCGACCTTCTCGTACGCGCTGCCCGCACCCGGCAGGACCGGCAGCCGCACCTCGGTCAGCATCTCGCCGACGCCCACGGCTGTTTCGTACGGGCCCTGGTGGAAGTCGGCCATGGAGACGATCCGTTCGCCGCCCGCCCCGCGGATGACGGCACGGGCGTGCAGCGCGCCGCACACCGCCGAGAGGTCCTCCGACGGGTCGGCCTGGCAGAGGGAGCCGCCGATCGTGCCCCGGTTGCGGACCGGCGGGTCGGCGATCACCTTCTCCGCGTCGTGGACGATGGGAAAGTACCGGCCGACCAACTCCGACTCCAGCAGTGTGCGGTGCCGGGTGAGGGCGCCGACGCGCAGTTCGTCGCCGACCAGGGCGATGTGGTCGAGTTCGTGGAGGTCGTTGATGTCGACGAGGACCTCGGGGGAGGCCAGGCGCAGCTTCATCATCGGCAGCAGACTGTGTCCGCCGGCCACGACCCGGGCCTCCTCGCCGTAGCGCCGCAGCAGTTCCAGCGCCTCGTCCACGCTCTCGGCGCGCTGGTAGTCGAACGAAGCGGGTACCTGCACGGCACGCTCCCTCCCGGACCGGGCCCGCCCGGCACGCCCGGGCGAGGCAGCGCGCGCGGGAGCCGTCCGTCGATTGAGGACCTGGCCGGTTTCCGGCGGTCCGGGGGAACAATTGCGCGAAGACATGGGGCGGTCAACGGCGACTCAAGCGAATGCTTAAGAGACCTGGGCAACGGAGGGGGTCCTACCGGTCGAACAGCCGTTGTAATGGCGGACATGACGTTGACTCAGCTCCGCGCATTCGTCACGGTGGCCCGTCTGGGCTCGGTCAAGGGCGCCGCGGAGTCGCTCGGCGTCACCGAGGCGGCGGTCTCCGGGGCGGTCGCCGCGCTCCGCCGTGAACTTGGGGACCTGCTCTTCATCCGGGCCGCCGGCGGGATCAGTCTCACCCCGGGCGGCAGACGCCTCGCCGCGGGAGCCGCCGAGATCGTCGGCCTCGCCGAGGAGACCCGTCACCGGGTCCGCCAGGCCGGGTCGGGGACCGCCCAACTACGGGTGGCGTCCACCGAGGCCGGCGCCGAACAGGTCCTCCCCGCGCTGCTCGCGGCCTTCGGGCGGCGACAGCCCGACCTGGACGTCGACACCCTCGCCGTGCCGGTGGCGGTCTTCGGCGACCTGCTCCGCGACCGGCGCGCCGATGTCACGATCGGTCCGTCGCCGCGGCCGGAACCGGGCATCGAGTCGATCCCCTTCCTGCGCTTCCAACTGGTCGTCGTCGCGGCGCCGGACCACCCGCTCAGGCACCGGAAGCGGCTCGCCCCCGCCCAACTGGCCCACGAGCCATGGCTGTTGGGCCCGGCGGGACTGGACCCGGACAGCGTGTCCGGCACCTTCCTCTCCCACATAGGAGTCGAAGCCGCCAAGGCCAAGGCGTTCCCCAGCGTCACGGCCTCTCTCAACGCGGTGGCAGGCGGGGCCGGGCTGTCCATCGCCTTCCTCCACGTCGTACGCGACGAGCTGCGCCGCGGGTCACTGGTCGTCCTCGACGTCTCCGGCGCCCGGCTCGGCGGCATGCTGTACGCGAGCGCGCTCACCGGCGAACGGCGCTCGACGACCGCCGCAGCGCTGTGCCGGTTCGTCACGACACCGGCTGCGACACAGGCCGTGCTGACCCGGTCCAAGGGCGTTCCGATGAACGAGTTCCGACCACCGGTCCACGTGACGATCTGGAGCTGACGGGACTCGGGGAGCCGGCGGATCATGGGTTCCGGCGTCCTGGGCGCGGCGTCTTAAGCAAACCCTGAAGAGCTCATTGACGGCCGGGCCGCCCGCGCCCATCGTGTGTCCGTCATGGACTTCACGAACGAGTTCCGAGTGAACCTGCCGCCCGACCAGGCCTGGTCCCTGCTGACCGACGTGGAGCGGATCGCTCCCTGCATGCCCGGCGCCCAGCTCACCGGCGTGGACGGCGACACCTACAACGGCGTCGTCAAGGTGAAGGTCGGCCCCATGACCGTCCAGTACAAGGGCGTCGTCTCCTTCGAGGAGAAGGACGACGAAGCGCGTACGGCGGTACTCCACGCGCGTGGCCGCGACACCCGCGGCCAGGGAAACGCCGACGCCCGCGTCACCGCCCGGCTCGTCCCGGACGGCGACGGAACGCGGGTGACGGTGGACACCCACCTCACCATCACCGGCAGGATCGCGCAGTTCGGCCGAGGGGTGATCGAGGAGGTCAGCGGGAAACTGCTGGCCCAGTTCGTCACCAACCTGGAAGGCCAACTCGCGGCGGAGAAGAAGCAGGAACAGGCACAGGCGCAGCAGTCGGTCACACCGACGCCGGAGCCCGCGACGGGGACTGGGACCCTGGCCGGAGCCGGAGCCGGAGCCGGAGCCGGAGCCGGAGCCGGAGCCGGAGCCGGAGCCGGAGCCGGAGCCGGAGCCGGAGCCGGAGCCGGAGCCGGAGCTGAGACCGAGATCGGCGCCGGGGTCGTATCGGGCGTCACGCCGGAATCCGCTGCCGCCGAAGGAGCCACCGCGGACAACGCCCCCGCCACCGGAGCCCCGAGCAAGACCGCTCCAACCGCTCCCTCCGTCCCCGCCTCGAACGGCGTCCGCCCCACGGAAGAGCCCGCAGTTTCCCGTACACCGGCCGCGGCCGCACCTGAGCCCCTGGACCTGATGAGCGTCGCACGCGGTGCCGTGCTCAAGCGCGCTCTTCCGGCGGCGATCGTCCTCGCCGTGGTCGTGGTCGTTCTTGTCGTCTGGCTCACGCGATGATGGGGGCATGACCGACATCCGTACCCCCCGTCTTCTGCTGCGCCGCTGGCAGGACGACGACCTCGTACCCCTCTCCGAGATCCACGCCGACCCGACGGTGATGCGATGGATCGGCGACGGCACGCCCCGCTCCCTGGAACAGACCGCCGAGGACATCGAGGCCTGGGAGGAGGAGTGGGACGAGGAGGGCTTCGGGGTCTTCGCCGTCGAGCTCCTCGGATCGGGGGAGCTGGCCGGGGCGGTCGGACTCTACGTTCCTGGTTCCCCGCCCGAGGTCGAGGGGCAGGTGGCCATCACCTGGCGGATGGCGCGCGTCTTCTGGGGTCAGGGCTATGCCTCGGAGGCGGCCCACGCCACACTCGAATTCGCTCTGCAGGACCGCGGTCTCGACCGGATCGTCGCCGTGTGCCGAACGGCCGACACCGCGTCGTCGAACGTGCTGGACAAGCTCGGCATGCAGGCGGAAGGCGCGACAACGGACCCGGTCTACGGGCACGACGTGCGGCTGTACGGGATCGACCTGACGGAGTTCGAGGGCTGACCGGCTCCTCGGTGGTGCCCCGACCGACCGGGCGGCCGACCGTGACCGGACCGCCATGGAGGCCATGATGCAGATCCCTTCGTTGCCCTATCGCGACGAGCACACCACCGTCGTCGCGGCGGAAGCCGATGACGTGTGGCGCAGTCTGGGCGACACACTGGACCGGTCCTTCTCGCGTCCCGGCGCCAACGGCTACGCGCGGCTGGTCGGATGCGCGGACCGCGCGGCGTCGGGTCCGCGGCCGCTCGCCGAGGGCTCGACGTTTCCCGGGTTCCGGGTGGCGGCCGTGGTCCCTGGGCGGGAGCTGGTCCTCGGCGGGCGCCATCGCTTCTCGTCGTACGCGCTGATCTTTCGCCTGGAACCCGCGGGTCCGGGCCGGTCACGGTTGACCGCCGAGACCCGGGCCACCTTTCCCGGCCCGGCGGGCGGCCTCTACCGGTTGCTCGTCCTCGGGACAGGAGGGCACGCGGTGGTCGTGCGCCGCCTGCTCGCGGCGGTCCGCCGCCGGGCCGAGTCATGAGGGCAGCTGGTCGCGGGCACGGGCACGGGCACGGACTCAGGCGGGCTTGAGCCCCTGGTCGCCCGCTTCGGTGACGAAGGACGCGGCAGTCGTGATCGGAGCCCCGGGCGTGGTCACGGCGGACACGGTCTTGAAGTCCGCCCGCGCCGCCTGTGGCGTCAGCCGCACCCTGACGTAACCGCGCTGTCCGTTGTAGAACTTCAGGTGGGGGTTGGCGCTCAGATAGGTGGACCAGTTCGTGGGTCTCACAATGCCGTCCCCTCCGCTGGCGATGGACGGGGTGACGATCTCCGTGCCCAGGGTCCTGGACGTGGGGTTGTCGAAGTCGTCCTTGATGTCGAAGGCGTACCCGACGTGCACGTCCCCGGTGAGCACCATGAGGTTGTCGATGCCCGCCGCCTTCGCCCCGGCCAGTACCCGGTCGCGCGAGGCCCGGTAGCCGTCCCAGGCGTCCATGGACACCTTGGCGACAGGGCTGAGGTCCAGCTTCCGCTGGGAGAAGCAGACCTGTTGGGGCATCACGTTCCACACGGCGTCGGAGGTGCGCCATCCGTCGAGCAGCCAGCGTTCCTGGGCGGCGCCGGTGATGGTGCGTGCCGGGTCGTCCGACTCCGGGCCGGGGATGTGCGGCCGGTCGCCGTAGGCCTGGTCGGAGCGGTACTGGCGGGTGTCGAGGACGTCGAACTGCGCCAGCGTGCCCCAGTGCAGACGCCGGTAGAGCTGGGCGTCGGGCCCGTTGGGCAGCTGGGAGGCACGCAGCGGGTGGTTCTCCCAGTGGGCCCGGTAGGCGGCGGCGCGCCGCAGCAGGAACGCGGCCGGCGGGGTGCCGTTCTCGTCGGTGTCGGCCGCGTAGTTGTTCCCGGTCTCGTGGTCGTCCCAGGTGACGATGAACGGGTGCATGGCATGAACGGCTCGCAGGTCCGGGTCGCTGCGGTAGAGGGCGTAGCGCAGCCGGTAGTCCTCCAGCGTCACGGTCTCCCGGTTGAAGAGGCCGGGCAGGACACGGTCGGTGTACTTGCGGGCGCCGCCGACGGCGTCGACCGCGTACTCGTAGAGGTAGTCGCCGAGGTGGAAGACCACGTCGATGTCGTCGTCCGCGAGATGCCGGTGAGCGGTGAAGTACCCCTCGTGGTACGCCTGGCAGGACACGGCGGCGAAGGTGAGCGCGGAGGTGGGGCCGGCCGTGGCGGGAGCGGTGCGTGTGCGGCCCGTCGGGCTGATCCAGGTGCCCGTCCTGAAGCGGTAGTAGTACACGCGACCGGCGTCGAGACCGTCCACCTCGACGTGCAGGGTGTGGTGGACCTCGGGGTGGGCGATGGCGGTGCCGCGCCGGACGATCGCGCCGAACCGCTCGTCGTCGGCCACCTCCCATTCGACGACGACCCGCTGCTGGGCCAGGCCGCCGTCGGCCTGGTACGGCTCGGGCGCGAGCCGCGTCCACAGCAGTACGGAGCCGGGCCACGGGTCACCGGAGGCGACGCCGAGCGTGAAGGGGTCGTCGGTGATCCTCGCCGCGTCGAGTTCGGTGGCGCTCGCCGCGCCCGTGGCGGGCAGATGTGTGCCGAAGGCGAGCGCGGCGGCCGCCGCGCTGACGGTCAGGAAGCGACGGCGTGCGAGATGGCGAGCGGCCGCACGCAGTTCGGGGGCATGCTGCGACGACGGTCTCTGGCGGCCCGGGGGCATGGCTCTATCCCCTCACGGTGTTGGCGCAGGGCAGCCCCGGCAACGGGTGCTGCGGGGCTTGTGAATGCTAATCAGATGAAGATCATGAACCCGGCAGGCGCGGCGTCCCGAGCGCAGGCGGCGTAACGGTCGAGGCACGCCGCGGGCCCACCGGTGCGGTGCGGCGCGCGAACCGCCGATCCGGTACACCGACGGCTCGCGCGGCCGGATGGGCGCGACGTCCGGGACCGGTCGCTTGGACGAGAAAGCCCCGTGGCTTGGAACACAACGAGGAATGGCCGGAGTTCGCCCTGGCTGCTCCCGCCGGACGTACATACGATGCGACCGCTCCGGTCTTCACAGCTCCTTCACAGGGCCGGGCTCGTACGGTCATGTGTTTGGCATGTACATGACCATTCAACGACTGTGCTCGATGTCCGATCCATGCCTGATCCATGCCTGATCCAACGCACCTGGTCCGCGACGGCTCTTCGCGTACGCGAAAGCCGCACCCCCCAATTCGCGGCGGGGCACGTTCGCCCGCCGCCGGAACACCGACGCAACGGATTGGAACACCATGGCTGGTGCGATGCTTCTGAGCGGTGCGATCGCCGCTCTCTTCGCCACCGCGCTCCCCGCGCACAACCCGTCCACCGGGATCGTCGACCCGCCCCCGGACAAGATCGTCATCAAGGTCGCCACGGTGAACGGCTCCGGCTGTCCCCAGGGCACCGCCGCCATCGCCGTGTCCCCGGACAACACCGCGTTCACGGTGACCTACAGCGACTACCTCGCCCAGGTGGGAGGCAACTCCGATCCCACCGCGTTCCGCAAGAACTGCCAGCTCAACCTGACCGTCGCCGTGCCCGGGGGCTTCACGTACGCCATCGCCAGCGCGGACTACCGCGGCTTCGCCTCGCTCAAGGCGGGGGCGACCAGCACCGAGAAGGCCTCGTACTACTTCCAGGGTTCGCCGAACACGGCCTCGATCACGCACCCCTTCAGAGGCCCCTACGACGACAACTGGCAGGCCACGGACACGACGGAGTGGGCGCAGCTGGTCTGGGCGCCCTGCGGTGTGCAGCGGAACTTCAACATCAACACCGAACTCCGCGTGAACGCGGGCACCTCGGCTCCCGGCAGTACCAGCTTCATGACCATGGACTCGACCGACGGTGACATCAGCACGATCTATCACCTGGCCTGGAAGGAGTGCCCCAGCTCCTGACCCGACCGCCTCGGCCGGCTCCACCGCACCGGAGTCGGCCAAGGCACGGCATCCGCGCGTACGATCCTGTCCGTCTTCGTGGCCGCCGGCCGGATACATCGTCTGGTCCGATGAAAACATGGCCCCGAACGAGGGGTGTGTGCTCGCTCGATCCGGTGCCCCTGGCGGGTGAGGGCGTACCACCGGCGCACGCGCCCCGTTGCACGGACATGGACAGCACATTCGCCACAACGGGGCCCTTCCTGGGCCGCGAGGGTCAGGACCGGCCGTCCGTCGAACTCGTCGGCGCCCACTGGACGGACCCGCCGATCTACGCGGCGCTGGTCGCCGACTGGCAGGCCCGCGGACGCGTGGTCCCGCGGCGGCACGAGGCGCGTCGGCCCGGCTTCACCGCCCTGCGCGTCACCGACGTTCGCCTCCCCGGTCCCGGGCGGCATCGAAGCGAGGGTCCGGGGCCGAACGGTTACTGAGGGGCCCTGCGCGGCCACAGGCTCGGCCGTATCTGCCCTCTCTGCCGTCTCTGTCGACCCTGCCGTCCCTGTTGTCTCAGCCGAGTCGATCGCGGCCCGGCCCGGGACGTACCGCGCTGCCGACCGGGCGTGCCCGTTCCCCGTTCACCAGGGCGGAGAGCATCTCGGCGGCCTGATGGAGCGCCACCTCCAGGGCGGTCGGGAGATGCAGGGCGCCCTGGCCGTCGGGCGGAACCAGCCAGCGCAGCGTGCCGGTTGTCCGGCGGGGCGAGGGCACCGCGATCCAGGATCCCTTCCCGGAATACCGGATGTCCTGCCCCACCCAGTAGCTCTCCGGGTCCGGGGGAAGGAAGAACCCGACCCGGTGGGCGCCGAAATCGGCGAGCGTGGGGCCGGGCATCGGCAGCGGGAGGCGCAGAAGGGCGTCCAGGGCGAACAGGCCGATCTCCTCCGGCACGCTGAGGACGTCCCAGAACCTGCCGGCCGGCAGCAGCGCGGCACCGCTCGCCCCGTGTTCCCATTCGCGCTTGCAGGCCCGGGGGTCCACCGCGGCTGCTGCGAGCCACTCCACGGCTTGTTGGTGGGGAGCGCTTCTCATGTCTCTCCTCTTCGACCGCAGGTCCGTGTGAGCGGACAGTGATACCCCCTCCGCGGGCGCGGCTCCGTGCGCCATTCCCGAGGCGATGCCCAGAGTCATATTCGTAGATATATCTATCCATTGGAAGGGGTGGCGCGCCGTGGCGTTTGTCCGTAGAACACCCGAACTTCGGACGCGAGTTCGGTCCTTGGGTGTGAGTGGGAGTGTCGTCGCGATGGCCGGAGTCTCCTCGCTGGCCTTACTGGCGCGAACGTGCCGGCGAAGTCTCCCTCGACGCTTCCGATTTGCCGGCTTCCGATTTCCTGGCTTTCGGCCAACCCGCTTCGGGCTTCCTCGCAGAGACCCGTTGGCGCCGCTGGTGAGAACCGCGCGCAGTCTGAACTACGGCGCAGGGGAGTTCCTCGGCCCGGCCGATGCGGATGACGACGACGTCTGACGGATGCGCTACCCCACGGTCGGGACCGCCTGCCCACGCAGGACCATCAGTGAGCCCTCCAAGGCCGCCACCATGGCGAAGGGAAACCGGTCGAGCTCAAGACAGAGCTCAACGTCATCGGGATGGACTCCTTTTCGCACCCCCTCCGCCAGTTCGGCGGCGGCTCGTGACTCGGCGGCGCGGCGGAGGAACCCGGCGGCATCCGTCCCGGGCTCGGTGGTCCTCCGGGCGATGTACTGAGCACACGCCAGGTCTTCATCGGCCTGCCCGTCCTCGCCGGTGACCACGAACGTGACACTCTCGCTCCCGCGCGCACGCAGGACCTGAGCCGTTGCCTCCGCCACCACGAAGCCGGCGCACAGCACGAGCTGCGCCTCCTTGACCGCCAGGGCACCGACCGTCCCTGCCGTGGTCTTCTGCACAACGGTCCGTCCGCCGAGGCCGATCGACCGCAACAGGCCCGGGGAGTTGACGGCGTCGAACCCGGGCGCGGGCGGACCGTCCTTGAGCGCCACCCAGTCCGGATGGCGGGCCTTGAGCGCCAGGGCTTCGTCCAACGACTCGGCAAGAACGATCTTCTCCGCGCCCTGGGCAAAGGCCCAGGCAGCCACCGTGTACGCACGCATGACGTCGACCACGACCGCCACGGACGGGGTTTCGACCAGATCAGCGATGCCGAGAAAACGAGTGTCCATTCCGATCATGATTCCGCACGCCCGACCCGAAGCGCCCGGAGAGTGGTACGCCTCATATCGGCGGTCTCGACAACGGCGGGTCGGAACGGTGGGTCAGAACCAGCCGGTGCACTCGATGGCGCCGCCCGGGCCGTTGGTGCCGCAGGCTCGCATGACGAGGCCGGCGTCGTTCCACTGGGTGGTGTACGCGTCGTTGCCCGAGGTGATGGTGGTGAACCCGAGCATCGGGGACCAGGTCGCGCCCCCCGTCGGCACTGCGGTCGACCCAGATCTCGTCGCCGGGAGCGCCACCGATGATGCGACCCCAGGCGCACTGGGTGGTGCCGTTGTAGCGCAGCTCCACGGCGCGGCCGAAGACAGTGGTCGACTTGGCCGTCCAGGCGCCCGTGGGGTTGGGCTCCGTACCGTCGCCGCAGGACGTGTTGCTCTCCGCGCCGGCCAGTGTGCCGCCGATCTCCGGATAGTCACCGCAGGACGGAACATCCTTGAGCACGGCCGGACCCTGTACGAACAGGTTGCTGATCCAGCTGTGGTAGTCCGGCAGGAACGACCAGACGTTGTTCACCATGCCGTCGACCGTGGCCCGCTCGCCCACCCGCTGGCACAGCACGCGCGCCTGTACGGAGATGCCGTTGCCGTTGGTGAAGTTGATGCGGCTGCTCGTGTTGGAGTCCTGCCGCAGGTTGGGCTGGCCCCAGGTCTTGTGGTACGAGCCGTGGCCGTCCCAGGACCAGACCATCGGTGTGACGTCGGCGTGCGGGCGGAACGCGCCCTGGTAGCACTCCCAGCGGGCGCTGATGTTGTTGACCTGGATCTGCGCGCCCGACTGCGGTGCCTCGACCATCTTGCCGTTGCCGAGATGGATCGCGACGTGCGTCGGGCCGAATCCCGTGGCTCGACGGCCGCCTGTGCCGCGGCGCTCGCACCGGACTGGAGCGGTGCGTACCCCGTGGCGGCGGCCGCTGGAGGGGCCGAGACGGCCGGCAGGCCGAGACTTACCACCGTCACGAGCGCGGTCACGAGGAGCCGTATGCGGCGACCCCATGACCGCTGTCCCCGCTGTCCCCGCCCCGTTCTTCCGGACTCCGTTCCTCCGGACCCTGCTCTCGCGGTTCCTCGGATTCTGCGAACTCTGCTGATCACGGCACGCACTCCCCCTGGTGTCGGTGGTCTCCCGCGAACGTGCGGACTCCACCCGCCTGCCGGTCCCTGTCATCTGTCAGGATGCGAGCCCCCGCCGCGGCGGCCCGTCAGTGACCGGGCCGGCCGCGGGACCGGCGTACCCCTTGACTTCACAAGACCCCCGCGCCAGATTCCTGACTCCGCATCAGAACCGGGACGCCACAGACAAGTTGCCTCCCGGGGCACAGCACGTCCTCATCTTCCTTCGCCCTGTTGGAGTGCTGCATGTCGACGAACGCGGATCCTGCGAGACGTACCGAATCCCCCTCACGGCCCGGCCCTGCACAGCCCGGTCCCTTCCAGCCCGGCCCGTCGCGGCGCCGGGTGCTCGGCGCCGCGACGGCGGGCGGGCTTGCCCTCGCGGCCGGCCTCCCGAGCGCCGCCGACGCGGCCGAACTGCCCCTGCTCGGCACGTACGACGTCGTCGTGATCGGATCCGGAGCCGCCGGGATGACCGCAGCGCTGACGGCCGCGAAACAAGGACTGAGCTGCGTCGTCGTGGAGAAGGCGGCCACCTTCGGCGGTTCGGCCGCGCGCTCCGGCGCGGGAATCTGGATTCCGAACAACCCGGTGATCCTCGCCGCCGGAGTCCCCGACACCCCGGCGAAGGCGGCCGCCTACCTGGCCGCGGTGGTCGGCCCGGACGTCTCCGCGGAACGACGGCAGGCATTCCTCGGGCAGGGCCCCGCGATGATCTCCTTCGTGCTGGCCAACAGCCCGCTGCGCTTCCGCTGGATGGAGGGGTACAGCGACTACTACCCCGAGCTGCCCGGCGGACTGCCCGGCGGTCGTTCCATCGAACCCGCCCAGCTCGACGGGAACATCCTCGGCGCCGAACTCGCCCGGCTGAACCCGCCGTACCTGACCGTCCCGAGCGGCATGGTCGTGTTCAGCGCCGACTACAAGTGGCTCGCGCTCTCCGCGGTCAGTGTGAAGGGCGCCGCCGTCGCCACCGAATGCCTGGCCCGAGGCACCAGGGCGGCACTCCTCGGCCAGAAGCCCCTCACCATGGGCCAGTCACTGGCGGCCGGCCTGCGCGCGGGACTGCTCGCGGCCCAGGTGCCGGTCTGGCTGAACACCCCGCTCACCGACCTGTACACGGAGAACGGAGTCACCGCGGGAGCGGTCGTCACGAAGAACGGCACCCCGGGCCTGATCAGGGCCCGGCGGGGAGTGATCGTCGGCTCCGGCGGCTTCGAGCACAACGCGGGCATGCGCGCCCAGTACCAGCAACAGCCCATCGGCACCGAGTGGACCGTCGGAGCCAAGGAGAACACCGGCGACGGAATCCAGGCGGGCCGCCGGGCCGGTGCCGCGCTCGACCTGATGGACGACGCCTGGTGGGGCCCCGCGATCCCACTGCCTGACGAGCCCTACTTCTGCCTCGCCGAACGCACCCTTCCCGGCGGGCTCCTCGTCAACGCCGCCGGAGCCCGGTTCGTCAACGAGGCGGCCCCCTACAGCGACGTCGTCCACACCATGTACGAACGCAACGAGACCGACCCGGACATCCCGGCCTGGCTGATCGTCGACCAGAACTACCGCAACCGTTACCTCTTCAGGGACATCGCACCGACGTTCACGTTCCCCGACGCCTGGTACGGGTCCGGCGCCGCCCACAAGGCCTGGACCCTCGACGCTCTCGCCGCGAAGATCGGCGTGCCCGCGGCCGCCCTGCGGGCCACGGTCAACCGCTTCAACGGCCTGGCCCGCAACGGCACGGACACCGACTTCCACCGCGGCGACAGCGCCTACGACCACTACTACACCGACCCCGCGATCCTCCCGAACTCCTGCCTGGCACCTCTGTGGCTGGCCCCCTACTACGCCTTCAAGATCGTCCCGGGTGACCTGGGCACCAAGGGCGGTCTGCGCACGGACGCCCGGGCACGCGTACTGCGCCCGGACGGATCCGTCATCCCCGGCCTGTACGCCGCCGGAAACGCCAGCGCGGCGGTCATGGGCCACAGCTACGCCGGCGCGGGCTCGACGATCGGACCGGCGATGACCTTCGGCCACATCGCGGCACGGGACATCGCGGCAGGGGCCACGGCCTGAACCGCGGGACACGATCCACGGAACAGTCGCGTCACCACGCCCGGTGCGAGCTCCGGCGGGCGAGCCAGACCGGACGGACCCGGTCGGCTCACCCGCCGGAGCTCGCACAGATGACTTCCGGCGGCCGGAACGAGCGGCCGTCGGCGGACTCCTCGTCCACCTGGACGCGTACGGTCTCCAACTGCCGCAGCAGCGAGTCGAGATGCTGCTTGGAGGGATCCCGGAAGAACTCCAGGACCGCACGGTGGAAAGCGTCCCGGAGTTCCGGCGGCATCACGTCCGACGCGTCGAAACAGAGCGTACGGGCGCGTGAGTTGAGCAGGTCGTCGATCTCCTGCTCGACGGGGTTCGCGGGCACCGCGGGCGGCAGACCGGCCGTGTTCGGGAACAACGGGCGCACCCCCGGGTCGGCCTCCGACTGCCAGCGCTTGCGCCCGGCCGGGCTCGACAGCCGCTCCACCAGCTCCTGGGCCGCCGGGTCGTCGCTGAAGACGGCAGCCATGTCGCCCGCGACCTCGTACGTGTCGCGGAACTCGGCCCGCCCGCCCAGGAACCGGGCCGACGGCTCCACACGGACGTCCTCGCTCGCGTACAGGTACCGGATGAAGGCGCTCTGATGCTCGTACGTGCAGTCGAACCCGGGGGAGTCCAGCAGCCCGCGGGGCCCGCCCGGCCCGGGCACTCCCTCGTACGACGTGGTCAGGGACCGCTCGATCGACTCCGGCGAGCGGTCGCCGAGCAGCTCCGCCCAGGTCGTCCAGGCCTGCCGGACCGCAGGGTCGAGCCAGCTGAGCCTGCTGGTGGCCCACTCCTCGTAGACGGCCGGGCCCGCCTGGTGGAGCAGGATGTCCTCGATCCAGTCGGTGCCCGGCCAGCCCGAGGTGGCCTGAGAGGCGAGCCCCACGCACCATGCCGGATCGTCGCTGGACGTGCCCTCCTTGCTCCACACCAGACTCTTCAGATCAACCTTCAGCGGCACCCAGTACGTACGGCGCCTGCCGTCCACCAGAAGCGTCGGCGCCCACGGCGGGTACGCGCGCTCGGCGGTCTCCTCGACCAGGGGCTTCAGCTCGTCGCGGCGCGCGTACTCGGTGAGTTCGCCGATGCTGTTGAGGATCGCCACGTCGGGCGGGGCGTCCGCCTCCAGCTGCGAGACGAGCGTCTCGCGCAGCGAGCGGGTGCCCTCGTACGTGTACGTCCTGCCGGTCCCGTCGTCGAGCCGGTTCAGCGCCGCCTCGAAGGCCTTGCCCTCCTCGCCGGTCCACGGGCCCAGCACGACGAGCGGGTCGGGGGTGTCCGACGTACAGCCGGGGACGAGCGTGAGCAGACAGACAGCGAGGACGATGCGCAGGCCACGGCTGGCGGCACGGTTCACGGGTCGGCTCCCGAGTCGGTTCGCGAGTCGGTTCACGACACGGCTCCCGGGCGGGCGACCACCAGATACTCGCGCCGGTACGCGTGCAGGGCACCGCCGGCGACGACCGCGCTGACCAGGCCCGCCGGGAACACGAAGGGCGCGACCCCGTCCAGGAAGGCGAGCCGTCCGTCCGACAGCCCGTCGTCCATGCGCGCCTCCAGCACCTCGATGGCCCGCGGGTCCGGGCCGTCGAACGGGCGCTCCTCCGCGATCGTCTCGGTCTGGGGCGAGGTCCGTTTCGCGAGCGCGTCCGCCAAGGGGACGGCCTCCTTCTGCGCGTGCCGCGCGAGCAGCGCGTCGGTCGTCAGCAGTGGTACGGCGAGCAGCGGCAGGGCGGCGACCACCAGCGGGACACTGAGCCGGATCCGGAAACGGCGCCGCAGGAACGACACCGTGCGCCAGAGCCCGGCGGCGAGCAGCACGAGGGCGAGTCCGCAGACCACGGCGGCGACGAGCACGGTCCCGCTCCAGTCGGCCCGGTCCGCGAGCCGCTCGCGCAACTGCCGTTCGAGCCCGGCGACCCGGTCCACGATCGAGGTCGCGGCGGAACCCACCGTGGGGCTGCACGGCGGATAGCGGTCCTGGCGGTCCGCGACCGCGACCGGCGTCGAACAGAGCATGCTGCGCGCGTACGTGAGCTCCGCGTCCCGCAGCACGGGGTCGGCCACGTGGTTCTGCGCCCGGCCGATCCAGCCCGTGTAGTCCACCACCAGCGCGGACACCACACGCAGTTCCTGTTCCTCTGCCACCGTCAGGGCTCCGCTGCGCGTGACCTGGTTCAGGCTCTGCGTGGCCCGCGCCACCCGGGTCCGGTACCGCTCGCTGAGCCCGCTGAGCTCGGCGGCCCGTCCTTCGGCGAGATTCTCCTCGGCCTCGCCCTGTGCGATGAACAGTGACGCCTTCGCGTTCGCGAGACCGACCAGCGCGGGCGCCAGCCGGTCCCGCACATACGCGGAGTCGTCCCGCACACCCGAGTAGGCCCACCCGAGCGTCCCGAACGCCACCACGGCGAGCAGCGGCAGCGCGACGAGCCGCTCCCGCAGGTAGGCGCGGTTGCGACGGCCGGCCGCCGACGGCCACACGTAGAGCCAGACCCGGCGGGCGAGTTCGGCCGCGACGAGACGTGCCGCCCGCGCGGCACGCAGGACCCGTGCGGGCGGCACGGCGTCGTCCGCCGCGGGCTGCGGGTGCGCGGCTCCACTCACTCGCGAGCCGTCCGGGTGTTCTTCCCCGGTGCCGACGCCGAGGGCGGTGCCGGTGGCGGCGTACGGGCGATCGTCCGGAGCCAGGTCGTGACTCTCTTTCCGAGCCATGGGCTGTCCCTGTGGTGTCGGAAGGCGAGCGGGCGGACCTCGTAGGCGCGGTCCAGCAGTGTTTCGGCGACGGCCGCGTCCTCGGGCGAGGCGGAACGGGCGGCCTGGTGGGCGAGGGTGAGGTAGAGGCGGGAGAGGGCCTTGCGCAGACCGGGCCCGTCGGACGGGAGGCCGAGCCGTTCGTCTGCCCCCGCGGCCAGCGCGGCCAGGCCCGCCGCGTCGACGGCACCCCGGGCGAGCGCGCCCCGCACGGCCTCCCACACCTCCGCCGTCATACGGACCCGGGCCTGCTCGTCCGTCAGCCCGTGCGCGTGGAAGAGCCGGGCCAGCCGCTCCAGCACCTCACGCAGCCGCTCGGTCACCTCGTCGGTGCGCTCGGCGGTCCGCACATGCTCGACGCCGACGCGGACGGCGGCCGTGCGCGCGGCGGTTCGGTGCCGCGAATGCTGCGGCACGACGTCCAGGGCCCGTACCGCGTCGTCCCACGCCCGCTCACCGCCCAGCGCCAGGCGCGCCCGTACCGCGCCGAACGCCGCACTGCCCAGCGACGGATTGCGCAGTCGTACGGCCTCGTAGAACGTCAGTGCCTCCTGCCACCGGCCGAGCCGCTCGGCGCAGTAGCCGAGGGCGAGTTTCGGCGCGTACTCGCCCGGGATCGCCGCGAACACCGCGTCGAAGTGCCGCCGGGCCACGGCCACTTGGTCCCGGCCGAGCGCGAGCAGCCCGCGGTGCCAGTCGAGCCGCCAGTCGTGAGGAGCGCGCTCGGCCCCGATCAGCGTCTCGGCGGACCGCAGTTCGCTCTCGGCGGCCGCCGTCCCGCCCCCGGCACCGCGCAACCGCAGTCGGCAGCGCAGCAGATGAACCTCCGGCGAGTCGCGCCAGTCCCCGGTGTGCTGCAGCAGCGCCTCCGGCGCGGCGTCGGCCAGCCTGCTCAACTGCGCGTGGTGGTAGTCGTGCCGGTCGGGCCGCGGTACGGGCAGCCGCTGCGCGGCCTCGGAGGGCGACGGCGGCGCGTACGGGGCGGGAGCGTTCGGTGTGGCCCACCGGGCGAGGGGCGGCGCGGAACCGAGGGCCGCGTCCAGCGCGTACGACGACTGGAGGAAGAGCGGCGACGGTTCGAAGGTCTCAAGGCCGGTCCGCAGCGACCGTAACTCCCGGAAGACGCCCCGCAGTTGCTCCTCCATCTCCCGTGCGGTCGCGAACCGCTCGGCCCGCTCGCTCCGGGTCGCGCGGTGCAGCACCCGGACGAGCGACACCAGACCGAGCCCTACGGGAGGTGGCGCCGTCATCGGATGCGTCTGCGCGGTCTCGGGCTCGCCGCCCGGTGCGCCGAGCCCGCCGATCACGTCCAGGTGGCCGAGCTCCGCCAGATCGTCCGGCGATCCGCCGAGCCCGCTCAGCCGCCGCAGTGTCTCGCCCAGGCTGAACAGGTCGTCCTGGCCGGTGGATTCACCGCTGCGGCCGACGGTCGGGGCGCGGTACCCCTCCGTGGTGTGGCCGGGCAGACCGGCCATACGGACGCTCCCCACGTCGATGATCTTCGTGGTGGTGCCGTCGTGCATGACGTTGTCCGGTTTGAGGTCGCCGTAGACCTTGCCGGGCCAGTCGCCGTGCAGATACCCGAGTGCGGCCAGGAGCCGTATCCCGTAGGCGAGTACGAACTCGTGGAAGCGGCCGCCGCCGAATTCCCCAGGGTTCACCTGCGCCCGCGCCCGTACCTCCTCCAGGGTGAGCCCGTCCACGTACTGGAGGACGAGGAAGTCACCGATCTCGGGATGGTGCCCGTAGTTGAAGACGCGGATGATGTCGTCGTGGCTGAGGTCGACCAGCGCCCGCCGTTCCTGGGCCAGGGCCTCCGCCGCGGCCGCTGCCTGCTCGCCGCGCAGCACCTTGATCGCCACCTCGCGGTTGTCGACCTTGGTGTCGAGCGCGAGGTACACCTCGCCCATACCGCCGTAGCCGAGCGGGCGGATCATCCGGTACTGCCCCGCGAGCATGTGCGGCGGCGGCAATGGCAGTCCCTCCGGGTCGCTCCCGCGGGAAGCGGCGCGCTCCAGCAGCGTGATCGAGGGCAGCAGGACGGGGTCGGGATTCTCCTCGGGCAACTCGACGCGCGCGGCCCGCAGGATCACCGGTTGCTGTGGCGCGATGAAGAACGGCTCGCTGGATTCCGGCAGTTCACCGGTCGCACCTCTGCCCGCAGCCCCGTCCATGCGTCCTCAGAATAGACGCGGGGGCCCTGAATGGCTGCGGGCCGAGGCGAAGATGATGTGCGGAAGTGACCCCGAGCAGGTGTCCCACCGTCTCGGGTCGGGAATTCCGTGCGTGATCTCGGGCCGGCTGCCCCGTACGATCCGCCGGGGCTCACGTCGGCCCGTCGGATCAGCCCTCCTTGGCCTTCGCGTACTCCGTTGCCATGCCTCCGGCGAAGTCGTACACCACCGCGGGTTCGTCTCCCACGACCCAGGCGTCGTGACCGGGAGGGCAGACGAAGACGTCGCCGGGGCCGACCTCGGACTCCGCGCCGTCGTCCATACGGATCCGCATGCGGCCCTCGACGACGTAACCGTTGTGATGGACCTGGCAGCTCTCGGTGCCTGCGATCGGAGCCACGGACTCGGACCAGCGCCAGCCCGGTTCGAACGTCGCCACGGCGAAGTCGAGCCCGGTGAGGTGGACCGCTTCGAGGTGGCCACGAGGGAAATCGCGCCGCTCGTCCGGCTTTTCGACCGCCTTGACCTCGATCATGACGGCTCCTTCCCGTCTGGCCTTGCTCAGCATTGGCGGGAGGTCGGTCACCGCCTCGCGACGACCCGGCCGAACCTCTCCTCTCCATCGTCTGCCCGTCCGCCCCGTTCCGCCATTCGGGGGACGGAAGCCCGGCGGAAGGCAGCAGGGAGACGCAAGCCTTTCTACAGGGGGATGGTCACCTCGTCCTCGACCGGCGGGTCGAGTTCCTGCTGCCGGTTGCCCGTCGCCGAGAAGCAGCGCAACCTGACCGAGTCCGGAGTGACGTCCAGGCGCAGGAAACACTTGAAGAACGGCGGGCTGTACGTCGCCGACCCCGGGGACAGCAGCTGCGTATACGCCTTGCGCACGGGGAGGCGGAAGCGGGCGGTGCGGTCCGGACGGCCGCCGGCGCCCAGCAGACTCGCGACCAGGCGGGTACGCAGGGTGACGCGAGCGGGCGAGACCTGAGCGCGGGTCGGGCGGATACCGAGCCGCTTCGCGATGACAGTGGTGGCTTCGCCCTCGGTGAGAGTGAAGAAGCGCCGCATGCGCAGCCGGCGTCCGTAGAGCCTGCTGTAGAAGGCGAGCGAGTCGCCGCGCAGCGGGTAGCAGCGGAAGTCGTCCTCGGAGACACCGGCGACCGAGACGCGCGGAATGGTGTGCGTGGCGTGCATGAAGGCTCCGCCGCCTCCGGCGACCACGTACTGGATGGTGCGGCCGTCCACCGTCACCGGATAGCGCTGGTAGTTGTGGATGTCACCGCCTATCGCGGCCACATAGTGATGGTCCGGGTCGCGCACGATGTCGTCGACGGTCCCGCCGCCGTCGATCGGGCAGGGGTGATGCTCGGCGTCCACGTACAAGGGCGAGCCGGTGATGAGGATCTTCGGGGCGTCTCCCTTCGACACCTCACGGAGCCAGCGGCCCTGATCGGCGTCGACCGTCCCCAGCAGACCGGTGTCGATACCTATGATGCGCACCGGCCCGGCGTCGACGGCCCAGTACGGGCCGGGCTGCACAGCCCGTTGGGCCGGCGCCGAGCGCAACTTCCTTGCCTCGGCCAGGCGTTGCTCGTCGATGGCACGCGGCTTGTGCCACAGCCGCGACCGCAGCCAGGCGGGCGTCAGGGTGCGGGGCGTGTCTTCCGGCGGGAGGGGCGGGGCCTCGCAGAAGACCCGCATGAAGCCCTGCAGGTCCTCGTACCAGTCGTGATTGCCGGGTATCGCGTAGATGGGTGCCTGGTAGTCCTTGTACGGGCGGTAGAACTTCGTGCCGTAGTCGTCGGTGGTGCCGACCGGATAGACCACGTCACTGGCGAGAACCGCGAACCGCGTGTCCTGACTGACCTTCAGAAAGCCGGGGACGACGGCGTACTGCGGGTCGTCGCCCTCTCCCGTGTCCCCGATGACCATGAAGGAGAAGTGGTCCGGATCGTTGCGCCGGACCACTTTGTCGGCGGGTGCCCGAGCGACGGTCCGCAGTTCCACCCAGCGGTTGCGGGTCCGGCCGGTGGGATCGCCGAACCAGGAGGCCAGTACGCCGTTGCGGGCGGGCCAGAGCGTCTTCGGGTTGAGCCAGGAGAGCTTCTCGACCCGGTGCGGCATCAGCTGCTTGTAGTAGCCGCGTTCCGCGGTGCCCCAGCCGGCGCCCTCGGCGGTGTCGCGTGAAGAGTGTGCCATCGGTGCACGGTAACAACGCCCTCGTCCGATGATCCTGTCGGGGCCGTCGAGCGGCAGGCAGCAACTACCGTGCTGTGTATGGACATCAGTGTGGTTGCCGCGGCACGGGAGGACGACAGCCCGGTCGACGAGCCGTTGCGGGTGGCCGCGCTCGCCGACCGGCTCGGATACCGCGAGGTGTGGGCCGGTGAGGGGCCCACCTGGGACGCGTTCGTACTGGCCACGGCGATCGGGCTCGCCACCGAGCGCGTCACGCTGACCGCCGGACCCGTCCCCGTCTCCGTACGGGACCCGCTGACGATCGCCAGAGGCGCGGCGTCGGCCGCCGCGGTGATCGGCCGACCGGTCGGGGTGGCGCTGGGGACGTCCAGCAAGCGGGTGGTCGAAGGCGTCCACGGCCGGCCCCGCACCCGGCCCGCCGCCGCACTGGCACAGTCCGCCGAGGCGGTACGCGGCCTGATGCACGGCGAAACCGGCGAGGAGATCGTGCCCGGAAGCACCTTCCGCCGACGTCAGCAGCCGCCCGGAGGCCCGCTCACCGTGGCGGCGTTCGGGGACCGCGCGATCGCCGCGGCCGCCGCACACTCCGACCGCATGCTGCTCGACGTCGTCTCCCCGGAACAAGTCCGCACCCTGCGCGCCAAGTTGACCGCAGCCGCCGAGCTCGCCGGACGGACACCGCCGAGACTGGGCGCCTGGCTGCCCGCGGCCGTCGACCCCGAACCCGAGTCCCTCCGGCAGATCCTGCGGAGCATCGTCGGCTATCTGACCGTTCCGGGATACAACGACGTGTTCGCCGCGGCCGGCTTCGGCGAGGCGGTCGATCTCGCCCGCTCCGACGCGACCGCGGACACCCTCCTCGCAGCACTCCCACCCGAGGCCGCCCACACGCTCGCCCTGGTGGGAGATGCCCCGACCGTCCGTGCCCGCATCGACGCGTACGCCGCGGCCGGCCTGGACGAGATCGCGGTTGTGCCTGCTACCGCGGGTGACCCGGCGGGGGAGCGGACACTCACGGCGTTGGCGGACCTGGTGTCCGGGTGATGGAGACGGACGAGGCCCACCCCTGCATCATGGCCGGATGAGTGATCGTGAGGAACTGCCGACGGCGGTCGACGCGGAGGCGCTGCTCGCGTTGGCCGAGGGATACCACGCCCGCGGGACACGGGCGTTGGGCACCCGCGAGGCCAGTGGGCATCTGGTGAAGGTGTACGCGATCGAGGCGCCGGGGCGCGTCGTGACGGAGCGGGACGAGGCGGCGGCGCTGCGGATCGCCGGAGCGCATCTGGCGCTCGGGCGCATCCGGGGGTCGCTGGGACTCGCCGTCCTGCTCGTGCACGCGGGAGGCGACGGGGACTATGTCCTTGTCTCCGACTGGATCGAGGGGTACATGTCCGACCTGGCGGTCTTCTCCGGTCCGGCAGGACAGCCCGACCTGTTGCGGCCCGGGCGGGTCGGCCTCGCCCCCTGCGTCTGGGAGGCCGCCGTCCTGGCCCATGAGCGCGACGCGTTCACGCGGCACGTTCTTGACGGCAGTGGCCCTGTCACGGATCGGCTGGCCGCGTGGGGTGCTGACACCACGGCGGGAGACGTCCGATGACCGGCGCTCCACGTGTGAGGCACGCACGCCCCGCCGACCTGCAGCGTGTCGCCGAACTGGCCGCGGAACACGCCGCGTACGAGAAGTCCGCACCGCCCGTTCCCGACCTCGCCGAACGGCTCCAGGTCCTCCTCTTCGGCACGCCGACACCGCGGTTGCGGTGCCTCGTGGCGGAGTTGCCCGACGGCGAGGTCGTCGGCTACGCCACCTGCGCGCCCGAACTCTCCACCTGGGAGGGCCGCGAGTACCTCACCATGCAATGTCTCTTCCTCCGCGACGGCAACCGGAGCCTGGGCCTCGGCGCCGCGCTGATGGACGCAGTGGTGGCCGAGGCACGGGACCTCGGTCTGACCGAGGTCCAGTGGCAGACCCCCGCGTGGAACGAGGGCGCGATCCGCTTCTACGACCGCCTCGGCGCACGCGCCAAGGAGAAACTCCGCTACTTCCTGCCAGTGCAGGGCTGAACCGGCAAACCGCCGAACCGTCCGCTCGCCCGCCGCGGGCCGGCTTCTTCCTGCTCAGGAAAGGGGCGCCGTCGACCCCCTGATCACCACCCGGCAGGGCAGGGTCTCGATCCCCGAACGCCGCGCTCCGGCGATCGCGGTGAACAGGGCGTGCGCGGCGGCGACGTCTGTACGGCGTCCGGCTCAGGACTGCGGGCCGGACGCCGAAGCGGACGGGCCTGGGGCGGCCTACGGCCAGTGGACGGGGGTGCCGTTCTTGTGATCCCCGAGAAAGATGACGCGTTCCGGCTCGTCGATGAGGCCGATGTCCGCGCAGGGGCCCTCCGGTTCCTTGTCGGCCGTCTGGAAGTGGCGTGCCTCCCAGCCGTCGAGGCCGTACCGGGTGAAGAGCTCGCTCATCACCTTCCTGAGCTCGGGGTGGGGGATGCAGGTGCGATCGGCGAAGCGTTCCTTGAGGTCGGCACGGAGGCGGGAGAGGCCGAGCTGTTCCCGCGTCGGCCCGAGGTAGGGGTCGGCACGGTGGCGTGCGCACTGGTCCTTGCCGCCGGGGTAGACCTTGATGGAACCCTGCAGAGAGCTGTCGACGCATGCGGTGAGCACGTCGGGCGCCGGTTGGCCGAACATCCCGGACCACTGCTGTCGGCATACGGCCACCGGATCGTCCGCCCCGGGGTCGAAGCCGACGACAGCATCCCCCTGGGCGGGGCCCACGCAGACCAGTCCCGTCGAATCCAGGGTGTGTCCCTTGCCGTCGCCGGCCACCCAGGCGTACGTCCCCGCGGTCGCGCCCGCCACGACCAGCGCCACCACCGGAGCCATGATGAGGGTGCGCCTGCGCCGCTGCCGGGTGCGTCGGCGCACTTGGGCGAGAATCCGTTCCGCGGTGGGCGAGTTGGGGTCCGTGGCCGAGTCGCCGGGATCCGGATCGCTGTTACGGAGCATTCGATCGAGCACGTCATCGCTCAGCATGGTCCTTCTCCTTTGACGGATCCTGGTGCGGGTTCGCCGTGGCGAGGCGTTGACGCAGTCGCTGTCTGGCCCGGTGGAGGCGGGTGTCGACGGCGCCGACGGAGATGCCCAGCACGGTCGCGATGTCGTTGCGGGACAGGACGTCCCAGTACGCGAGGCGCAGCAGTTCCCGGTCGGCGTCCGAGGCCTGTGCGAGGGCCGCCGCGAGGCCGTCGCCCGCGTCTTCCGCGCCATACGGGTCGGCGGCGGGCGGCGGATCAGGCTCCGCCCGTTCGGCGACCCGCATCAACAGCCGAGCCCAACGCCGTTGACTGCGCGCCTGGTTGGCCAGCACCCGGCGTGCGATGCCGAGCAGCCACAGCACTGCTTCCTCGTCATCGGCGGGCAGTTGCCGCCTCTTGCGCCAGGCCACCGCGTACACCTCGGCGACCGCGTCGTGCGCCGCCGCCTCACTCGCCCGGCGCAGGCAGTACGCCATCACCCGGCGGAAGGTCTGCCGGAACAACTGCTCCAGCCGTTCACTCCGCTCATCCGCGTTCATGCCCAGCAATGTCCACCACGCCCCGATGCCTTACGGCTCTCCGTCACCTTCCTGATCCGACCATCGTCCTGATCTTGACCACTGGCGGCCCGCAGCGGTGTTGAGGCAGATACCGGGGCCAACGCCTTCCGGCTGGGGTGGGCTCTCCTGAGGTCCGCCGGTCCCGGCCCGGGCGCTGTCCGCCCAGGCCGGCGACCTGCCCTCGCCCTCGCTCCCGGCCCGATTCAGGACTGGTACGGCTGCTGCTGCGGCTGCCCGTACGGCTGACCGCCCTGACCGCCCGCACCCTGAGCCTGCAGCTGCTCCGCCTGCTCCTTGGTCACCTTCTGCTCCGCACCGCAGAAGGTGCACTGCGTCTGGTACTTCGTCGAGAACGGGAACAGCGGCACGAAGAACAGCGTGAACTTCGTGACGCGCTTCCTGAGCGTGTGCGCGGAGGGATTGCCGCAGTGCCCGCACACCAGCGTCAGTATCGCGAGCTGGTACAGATATCCCTTGGTACCAAAGATGATCATGCTGTCGTTTCCTCCCGGGTCAACGCCCGCCGACACACAGCCGACGAACAACGAGGCGCACTCACACAGGACAGTCTCGTGCACGTCGATCTGTCCGGCGGAGGCCGTCCATATTGTCGCTGAGCAGAGGCGCCGCCTGCTTCGAGGCGATCAGTTGCGGGACGCTCGGCCCGAGTGGGGCTCCCTCGCTAGCATGGCCAAATGGCCGTCGACCTGTTTGCAGGGATTCCCGTCAGTGACTACGCGAGGGCGCTGGCCTGGTACGAGCGGTTGTTTGGAACTCCGCCGACATACGTAGCCGGCGACACCGAGGCTGTGTGGGAGCTCGCGGAGCATCGTTCGGTGGCCGTCGAGCATCGGCCTGAGCATGCGGGCCACGCCCTTCACACCGTCTTCGTCGATGACTTCGACGCCCGTGTGGCAGGGATGGCCGACCGGGGAATCGAGCCGACGAAGCGGGAGACGTACGGCAACGGTGTGCGCAAGGCCACGTATCACGATCCCGAGGGGAACGAGATCGGGTTCGGTGGGGCTCCGGTCTGATCGGCAGCCTTGGACGCAGGGGACCGGACTCGGGCCGAGAGGCGCTCGCCGGCCGCTGCCTTGAGGGTCCTTTGCTCGCCCACTGGAACCTGATCTTCGGACTGCGCGTCGTACAGGGCACATCGTGCTCATGGATGTGGCGCGGGGACGGGGCCGGGGCAGATGGGCGGGACGTGGGGGAGCAGGCGAACAGCCGGGTGGCGTCGGGGGCGAAGGCCGTGGCGGTCCGCCGGTGGCTGAGGGCCGTTGAATGGCGGCGGTTGGGGAAGGGCACGGGAAGCCGGTCGGCCTGGGCTCGTGGGCGTGTTCTCGCGTTGTTTGCCGTGCTGACCGCCGGGCTGATGGCGTTCCACTCCGTCGTGCCCAATGCGGTGGGCCGCCTCGGCAGCCTGCTGGAGACGTTTCTGCCCTGGCTCGGCCTGGCCGTACCTTTGCTGCTCGTCCTGGCGCTGCTGCGCCGCTCGGCCGTCGCGCTGGTGGCCCTGCTGTTGCCCGTGGCGGTCTGGGGGAACCTCTTCGGCGGGATGGTGCCGGCCGGGGAAGACCGTGACGCGCACGACATCGTGGTGGTCCAGCACAACGTCAGTGACGAGAACAGCGACCCCGAGAGCACCGCGAGTGCCCTGATCGAGGCCGCACCGGACGTCGTCGCTCTGGAGGAGCTGACGCCCTCCGCGTTGTCCGTCTACGAATCGGCTCTAGGAGCGGACTACCCCCACCACGCGGTCGAAGGAACCGTCGGACTCTGGTCGAAGTATCCGCTGTCGGACGTCCGGCCGGTGGACATCAAACCGGAGGGGATCCCGGAGGGCTGGAACCGCGGCCTGCGGACCACCGCACGCACGCCACAGGGCGATATCGCGGTGTACGTCGCCCACTTGCCCTCGGTCCGCATCCGATGGAACGGCCTCGGTTCCGGTTGGCGGGACGAGAGCGCCGGCCTGCTGGGCGAGGCCATCGCCGCCGAGAAGCTGGCCAAGGTCATCCTGCTGGGCGACCTCAACAGCACGGTGGACGACCGCGGGCTGGACCCGGTCACCGAGCGGCTGGACTCGACAGGGCGAAACTTCGCCTTCAGTTGGCCCGCGACCCTCCCCGTCGCCCGTATCGACCACGTCATGACCCGCTCGATGGTGGTCACCGACATCCGCACCCTGCCCGCCACCGGCAGCGACCACCTCCCGATCGCCGCCGACATCGAGTTCGGACCCTGAACCCCCCGCACGCGAGCGATCAGGTAGTGAGCTCGACAGGCACGCGATGATCCGGCTGCCCGTCCTTGGCGAGCATCGAATGCTCATCGGCGACCGCGCGGTAGAGGGCCAGACCGGAGACGCCTTGAGCGTCTTCGATGTCGTCGACCGTCCACACCCGGCCGCCATGTGTGACCGAGCGGCGGGAGAAGACCGCAAGCGCGTCCTCCGCGTCCGCGGCGTCCACCGCGGCAGCGACGGCGGACATGTACACGCCCTGTCCGGTACCGATCGCCACCGAGGAGTCGAAGACCACGATGCCCACCTGAGGGTGTACGGCGATGTTGCGTGAGTGGGTGGCCCGCGGCGAGGAGACCCAGAAGAACTCGCGGTATCCGCGGTGGGCGAAGTACACCGGGGAACTCCACGGCATTCCGGCGTGGTCGGCGGTGGCGAGCACCATGTACCTGTTCGCGTCGACGATGCCGCGTGCGACCTCGGCCGGTGATCCGCTGAACGCCATCTCAAAGACTCCTGCGGTAGGTGAGCGCGAAGTCGTGCTCCCAGGTGGTCGAGTCGTCGTGCGAGGTCTCCCAGGTGCCACGAATGGTGGTGCCGTCGTCACCGACCTGTCCGGTGAACCGCTGCCGGAAGTCCAGCGGCGAGAAGTCCGGCGTCTCGCGCAGCAGTCGCCACACTCCGTCGGCGAAGCTCATCGCGTACAACCGGGAGACGCCCCGTGAGTCGAAGTAGTGCTGCGTGTACGCGCCCGTCTCCGGGTCGGTCGCGATGATCGCCATGCTGTCCGGGGCCTCGGCCAGCGAGATCTCCGTGCGCTGGACCAGGAAACGTCCGTCCAGGGTCCACTCGAAGACGCTGCGCGCGGCAGGCGTGTCCAGGCCGGGAAAGTCGGCCTCCACCACCCACTCGCCGACCAGAACGTCCAGCCTCTCCAAGGTTTCCTGCCGTGCCGATCCGTCCATGGTGGACATCTCCTCCTTGTCACTCGCCGACGCTCGTCGGATGTAGGACGACCTCGGCGGGAGAAACTCATCGGTCCCACGCCGGGCTACGCCGCTCACACGAGCACGGGATCAGTCGACGAAGTCCGTGACGAGGGCGGCGAACTCGTCGGGCGTGGCCAGCCGGACGCCGAGGGATTCGGCCTTGGCACGCTTGGATCCGGCGCCCTCACCGGCGACGACCATAGTGGTCTTCTTGGAGACACTGGAGGATGAGCGGCCCCCGGCGCGTTCGATGAGCTCGTTCATCTGGTTGCGGCTCAGCTTCTCCAGCGGCCCGGTCATCGCACCGGTGACGACCACGGTCATCCCCGCGAGCGGCCCGGCCGCCTCGCCCGCACCGCTCTCCTCGCCCTTCTCCGCGACGCTCCCCTCGCCGCTGTCCTCGTTGCTCTCCGCGGCCGGCTGGGGCGGGGTGGCGCCGGGCTCGGTCATGTTCACCCCGGCCGCGGCGAGTTTGTCGATCAGCGGGGCCAGCTCGGCAAGTTCGGCGACGATCGACGGGGCCTTCTCGGTGCCGATGCCCTCGACCCGCTGCATCGCTTCGGCGTCGGCGGCGCGGATGAGGTCCATCGTGGCGAAGTACCGGGCGATACGCCGGGACATGGACCGGCCGGTGCCGCGGACCCCGAGTGCGCACAGCACCCGCGACAGCGGTCTCCCCTTCGCCGTGTCGAGCGCGGCAAGGAGGTTGTCGGTGCTGGTCTCGCCCATCCGCTCCAGACCCAGCAACTGGTCGCGGGTGAGGGAGAACAGGTCGGCGAGATCCTTCACCAGGCCCGCCTCGACGAGCTGCACGACGCGCGTGTGGCCGAGGCCTTCGATGTCGAGCTGGTCGCGGCCGGCGGCGTACGAGAGGGCGGCGACCAGGTGACAGTTGCGGCCGTTCTCGCAGCGCCAGCGCTGCTCGCCGGTGTCGATGCCGGCACCGCAGCGCGGGCACACCTCGGGGAAGACGATGGGCTGTTCGTCACCGGTGCGTAGATGGGCGACCGGGGCCTCGATACGCGGGATGACGTCACCGGCGCGGTGAACCATGACGTGGTCGCCCAGGCGCAGATCGCGGCGGGTGATGTCGGCCGGGTTGTGGAGGGTGGCGTACGTGATGGTGGCGCCGTCGATCTCCACCGGTTCCAGCACCGCGCGCGGGGCGATGATGCCGGTGCGGCCGACGTTCCACTCGACCTCCAGCAGCCGGGTGATCTTCTCCACGGCGGGCAGCTTGTAGGCGATCGCCCAGCGCGGGGCGCGTGAACCGGAACCGGCGGCCTGCTGGTCGGCGGCCAGGTCCGCCTTGATGACGATGCCGTCGATCCCGAACGGCAACTCTGCCCGCAGCGCGGCGATCTCGCGCACCCGGTCCAGCACCTGCTCGGCGGTCTCCGCGGTGACGCCCGGCACGGCAGTGGTCGCGGTGGTGTTCACCCCGAGCCCGGCGGCCCGCACCATGAGATCGCTGTGCGCGCTCTCGCCCAGCCGCTCCGCGAGCTCCGCCTCGGTGTCGGCAAGAGGCAGCAGGCCGTAGCCGAAGAACGTCATCGGCACCGTGTAGGCACGCTCCTTGGCCCGCAGGGTGCCCGCCGAGGCGCCGCGCGGATTCGCGAACGGCTGCCCGCCGTGCGCGGTCCGCACCTCGTTGGCGTGCTCGAACTGGGTGGTGGTCATGAGGATTTCGCCGCGCACCTCCACGGTGACCGGCTCGGCCAGCTCCTGCGGCAGTCCCTCGATGGTGCCGATCGCGTGCGACACGTCCTCCCCGGCCGTGCCGTCGCCCCGGGTGATCAACCGGTCCAGACGCCCGCGCGTGTAGCGGGCCGCGATCGCCAGACCATCCAGCTTCGGCTCGACACTGAACCGCTCCGCCTCGTGGCCGATGCGCCGGGCCAGCGACGCGGTCCAGGCGGTGAAGTCCTCGGCCGAGAACACGTTGTCCAGGCTCAGCATCGCCACCGTGTGCGGCACATCCCCCTCCACCGCGCCCCCGGCGACCTTCCCGCTCGGGGAATCGGGCAGAACCTCGTCGGGATGGCCGGCCTCCCACGCCGCGATCCCGCGCACCAACCGGTCGTAGGAGTCGTCGTCCAGCACCGAGGTGCCGCCCGCGTAGTAGGCGGCCGAAGCCTTCACCGCGTCCTCGACCGCCTGCGCGTAGGCGGCGGCATCCACGATCACTGCAGCTGGTGTCGTCATGCCCGTCATCTTGCCTGCCACCACTGACAACGCCCCGGTGTCGGCGTACCCGCCCATGCATTCAGCCGCCTCGGTGAGCTCGCGGTGTGCGATAGGGCGCGGCACCACGGCCGACGCCCTTCGCGCGGCATCCCGGCTGGCACAATGACGGCGCATCAGCCCCGAGACACCGCCGCCCGGGAGGCATCGTCGTGCCGCAGCAGACCGACACCGACTCCGGCTTCGCCGAGCTCCTGGAGCCGTACCGCCGCGAACTGCAGGTGCACTGCTACCGCATGACCGGCTCGTACGACGAGGCCGAGGACCTGGTCCAGGAGACGTTCCTGAAGGCCTGGCGGAGCCGGGAGGCGTACGAGGGCCGGGCGAGCGTACGCACCTGGCTGTACCGCATCGCCACCAACACCTGCCTGGACCACCTGCGCCGCCACCAGCGAACCCCGCACCCGTACGAGCGGCTGCCCGGTATGGAACACGGCAAGGGCGAGCCGCCGACACGGATCGAGTGGCTGCAGCCGTACCCCGACGAGCTGCTCGCCGACATCCCCGCCGAGGAGGCGGGCCCCGAGTCGCAGGCGCTGTCGCGGGAGACGGTCGAACTGGTCTTCCTCGCCGCGCTGCAGCATCTGCCGCCGAGGCAGCGGGCGGTGCTGATCCTGCGGGACGTGGTGGGCCTGCCGGCCACGCAGACCGCAGGGCTGCTGGACCTGTCCACCGCCTCCGTCAACAGCGCCCTGCAACGCGCCCGGCCCGCACTGCGCGAGCACCTCCCCGCGGGCCGCCGTACGGAATGGGCGCCTGCGGCCGCGCCGACGCGGGAGGAGCGCGAGGTGGTCGAGCGCTACCGGGACGCGGCCGAGCGGCTCGATCTGTCCGCGATGGCGGAGCTGCTGACCGCCGACGCGAAACTCACCATGCCGCCGAACCCGTTCTGGTTCGTCGGACGCGACGCGATTCTCGCCTTCGTCGGCCAGACCCTCGACCCGGCCTCCCCGATGTACTTCGGCAAGTGGCGTCACCTGCCGACCTGGGCCAACGGGTCCCCGGCGGTGGGCGGATACGTCCAGCGGCCGGGGACGACCGTCTACCGCGCCCAGACCCTGGACGTCCTGCGCATCGAGGACGGCCGCATCGCGGAGATCACCACGTTCGAGCCGCACCTGCTGCCGGCTTTCGGGCTGCCGCTGAAGATTTCCGAACAGGAGCGATGACTGACGCGTCCGCCGTGCGTCTGTATGGCCGACATCTTCGGATCACGACAGCTGCGGACCAGGAGCCATCATGCTGCTGCAGGACAAGAACGCGATCATCTACGGGGCCGGCGGGGGCATCGGCGGTGCCGTCGCCCGGACCTTCGCCCGTGAGGGCGCCCGTGTCTTCCTCGCCGGGCGCACGGCGGCCAAGCTGGAGGCGGTGGCCAAGGACATCGAGGCGGCAGGCGGCCGGGCGCACGCGGCCGTGGTCGACGCACTCGACGAGCGGTCGGTGGAGGAGCACGCCGACACCGTGCTGGCGGACGCGGGCTCGGTCGACATCTCCTTCAACCTCATCACCCGCAACGACGTGCAGGGCACGCCCGTAGTGGACATGTCGGTGGCCGACTACACCGCCCCGGTGACCGCCGGCATCACCACCAACTTCATCACCGCCCGGGCCGCGGGCCGCCGCATGGCCGAGCAGGGCTCCGGAGTGATCCTCGCCCTCAACAGCGGCTCAGCGCACGCCAGTCCGATGATGGGCGGTACGTGCCCCGCGGACGCGGCGATCGACACGCTGATCCGCGCACTGGCACAGGAGCTCGGCCCGAAGGGCGTACGGGCGCTCGGACTGTGGGTGGCCGGAGTACCGGAGACCCTGACACCGGAGAAGCTGGGCGCCGTGAACCCGGCGATGGCGAGTCCCGAGGCACTGCGGGGCATCCTCGACACGCTGGACGGCCTGCGCATGCTCCCCGCGTCACCGCGGCTCCAGGAGGTCGCGGAACTGGCCGCGTTCCTCGCCTCGGAGCGGGCCGGAGCGGTCACCGGAACGTGGGTGAACGGGACCGCGATGTTCACGAGCTGAGGCGTCCGGCACGTGAGGACGAGGTCTGCCGCGCCCACCGGAGAACACCGGCCCGGCGACGACCGAGCGGGTTCGGGTGACGCGGCGGCCTCGGCTCGTTCGTCACCGGTGGCCCGAACGCCGCTGGGCACCCACGCCCTACGCCTCCGCGGCCGGGCTCCCCGGCCGCGTCGCGTAGCGGCTGCGCATGGCATCGCCGGCCGCCGGCCCCGCCGCGAAGACATAGTCGTCGCTGTCGTCGAGCCGACGGCCGGTCCTGGCGTCGACCACGACGGGCTCGACCTCCTGGCCACTGTGCGCGTCGACGAGGATCATGCTGCGCTCCGCCGCCGGGAGCCGGGAGTTGCCCCACGCGGCCAGGGTGACGATCACCGGGCGCAGGGAGTAACCGAGTTCAGTCAGTACGTACTCGTGGCGGACGGGGTTGGTCTGGTAGGGCCGGCGCTCCAGCAGCCCGTCCTCCACGAGTGTCTTGAGCCGGGTGGTGAGCATGCTGGAGGAGATGCCGAGGCTCTCCTGGAACTGGTCGAAGCGGGTGTAGCCGTCGAAGGCGTCATCGGCCGCCATCGCCGGACGCCTCGCCCGGGCCGGTGCGACCGTGCTCGTCACCGCCCGCAGCCGCCCCGGCGACGTCGAGGAGAAGACCTTTGTCGGAGCCGATCTGTCCACCGCCGAGGGTGCCGCCCACGTCGTCGCGGAGGCGGGCGCTCGTCTGGGCGGTGTCGACATCCTCGTCAACACCCTCGGCGGGTCCCGGGCACCTGCCGGCGGCTTCGCGGCGCTCGGCGAGGACGACTGGAGCAGGGAGCTGAACACGAACCTGCTGGCCGCCGTCCGTCTGGACCGTGCCCTCCTGCCGCACATGATCGCCGCCGGCAAGGGCGTGATCGTGCACGTCACATCGATCCAGCGCCGCATGCCGCTGTGGAACGGAACCCTGGCCTACGCCGCCGCCAAGGCCGCCCTGACCACCTACAGCAAGGGCCTGGCCAACGAGGTCGCCCCGCAGGGCGTCCGCGGCAACTCCGTCTCGCCCGGCTTCGTCCAGACGTCGGCCGCCGACGACCTCGTCGTCCGGATCGCCCGCGAGGCAGGCATCACCGAGGAGGCGGCGCTGGTCCGGCTCATGGACTCCCTCGGCGGTATCCCGCTCGGCCGCCCCAACCGGCCCGAGGAAGTCGCCGAACTCGTCGCCTTCCTCGTCTCCGACCGCGCCTCGGCCATCGTCGGCGCCGAGCACGTCATAGACGGCGGCACCACCCCCACCGTCTGTCCCGTCCCCACCATCACCCCCTCCACAAGGAGTGCCATGCACGCCAACCAGCCCCGGACCATCGCCCTGGACGCCCTGCCCGAGGTGATCACCCGCTATCTGACGGCGCACCGCGCCCACGACACCGCCACCGCGGTCACGGCGTTCACCGGCGACGCCACGGTGGTCGACGACGGCAAGACGTACGAGGGCGCCGCAGCGATCGAGGGATGGCTGGGCGGAGCCGCCACCGAATTCACCTACGCCATCGAGCTCACCAACGCCCGGCAGACCGACGCGGACCACTACATCGCCACCCAGCACCTCGAAGGCGACTTCCCCGGCGGCACCGTCGATCTGCACTACCGGTTCACGCTCCGCGACGGCCTCGTCGAACGCCTGGTCATCGAACCCTGAGGCCGCGGACTCGTCGGCTGCCATCCGTTGCCGGGCAGCAACTACCGCGGCTGCGTCAGCCCTTGGGGCGGTGTCCCGTCGCGACGAGTGCCTCGGGCAGGTCCCCGACCTCACCGGCGGCCGCCGTGTCCGCGGCTGCTGCCTGCGCCGCCAGTCGCTTCGGGGCGTGCGCGAGCCAGGCGCGACGCACCCAGTGGTTGAGCTGCTGATCGTTGACGTCCGCGATCGGAAGGCGTACGCCGATGGGCGTCGCGCCGCGGGTCAGCCGCGCGGCGGTCGGGTGCGCGGCAAGGACCTCGTCCGCGTCTGCCGCGGGGAGGTGAAGGTGCATGTGGTCGTCCCTGCTCAGCGCGGCGAACCGCTTGTCGCGCACGGTGAACGACTTCGTGCCGGGGCCGGTGCTCCGCTCCGCCGTCCCGGGGAGCGAGAGCGCCGTCCTGCGCAGCGGGGCGAGGCTGGTCATGGGGGACGGATCCTTACGCCTGTGGCTGGGCGCGGGCGATGAGCAGGGCCACGTCGTCGTGGTTGTCGGGGTGGTGCAGGGTGCTCAGGAGCAGGTCGCAGACGTCCTCCAGGGGGCGCGTGGGGTCGCCGAGGAGGTCCAGGAACGTGTTCAGACGGTCGTCGAGGTCGTGCTGGCGCGTTTCGACGAGTCCGTCGGTGTAGAACACGAGCTGGTCACCCGGATCGAGATCGACAGTGGTGGTGGAGAAGGCGACGCCGCCCACGCCCAGCGGCGCCCCGGTGGGCAGGTCGAGCAGTTCGGGAGGGTGGCCGACGCGGACGCGGGCCGGCGGCAGGTGCCCGGCGTTGGCGATCCTGCACTGGTTCTTGTGGGGGTCGTAGACGGCGTACACGCAGGTGGCGATGGACTCGTCCAGGCCCCCGGTGGTCTTGTCGAGGTGCTCCAGGAGCCGGGCGGGATCGAGGCCGAGCGAGGCCAGGGTGCTCGTCGCGGTGCGCAGCCGGCCCATGGTCGCGGCCGCGTTGATACCGCTGCCCATCACGTCACCCACGACGAGCGCGGTCTTGTCGCCGTCCAGGGGGAGGACGTCGAACCAGTCGCCGCCCACCTCACCGGCCGCTCCGGCGGGCTGGTAGCGGGAGGCGACCTCCAGACCGGCGGTCATGCGCGGGTGGCTGGGCAGCAGACTGCGCTGCAGGGCGACGGCGGTGTTGCGGGCGTTCTGGTACCAGCGGGCGTTGTCGATCTGCACGGCCGCACGGGACGCCAGCTCCCGGGCCAGCACGAGGTCGTCGTCGCTGAAGGGCAGCGGGTTGCGCGTCCGCTTGAGATCCAGTGCACCGAGCACCTCGCCGCGCGCGACCAACGGCACCGCCAGGTACGAGTGGACGCCCGCCCGGCCCAGGAGCACGGCCGCCTGGGGGTCCTGGGCGATACGGAGCAGGTCCTCGTCCTTCACCTGCGACACCATGACCGGGCTGCCCGTGCGTATGCACTGGGTGACGAGGCGGTCGGAGCCGTACCGGGCCGTCTGTCCGCGAGGAGCGGCCTCGTCGGTGGCCTCGGTGGCGGCGTGATCGGCCCGGACGGCCAGAGTGCGGATCAGGGTGGGCTCCGTGGGGCCGAGGTCGCTGCGGCGGCCTTCCACCACCGCCTCCAGCAGGTCCACGGACGCGATGTCGGCGAGCTCAGGCACGGCGACGTCGGCGAGTTCACGGGCGGTGCGGTCCAGCTCCAGCGTGGTGCCGATCCGGGCGGAGGCGTCGGCGATGACCGTGAGGCGTCGTCGCGCCGTCTCCGCCTCGATCGCCGAGCGGTGCCGCTCGGTCACGTCGACGACCGAGACGGCGACACCCAGCACGGTCTGCAGGGAGTCCTCCAGCCGGTAGTACGAGGCCGACCAGGCATGGTCCTCGTCCGGGTCGGCCGGGGTCCGGCCGATCGTGGGCTGTTCGACGACAGGGACACCCGTATCGAGGACCTGGCGTGCCGCGGACTCTATGGCCTCGGCGTCCAGGAACGGCAGGGCCTCGCGGATCGTCCGGCCGACGTGCTCCGCGGCGGAGATGCCGTTGATCCGCTCCAGGGCCGGGTTGACCGACACGTACCGCAGGTCCCTGTCCAGGACCGCCAGCCCGATCGGCGACTGCGAGACCATCTGTACGGAGAGCGCGACATCCCGTTCGAGGCGGTGCACGGTCGACTGATCGGCGGCGAGCCCCAGGGCGTAGACGCCACCGCGGTCGTCCAGGAGCCGCATGTTCCGGAACTCCACGAGCCGGGTGGTGCCGTCCTTGTGCCGGACGGGAAAACCGCCGGCCCAGCCGCGACCGGTGTCCATGACGTCGGTGAACAGCTTCACGGCCAGGTGGACGTGCTGCTCGTGCACCATCAGCCGGGCCGCGTACTCGCCCAGTGCCTCCCGTGCCGTGTAACCGAACAGTTCCTCGGCCTGCGGGCTCCACAGCACGACGCGTCCCTCGGCGTCCAGCACCACCGAGGCCACGCCCAGCACGTCCAGCAGCGCGCTCGGCCGTAACGGCCCGCGGACCCGTTCGTCGTCGTCGGACACGGGAATTCCGGCTGCGCTCATTGCAGGCACCGCTTTCGCCCGTTTACGCGGCACGCCGTTCCCTGTGCCGACTGTCCCCTGTTCTACCGTGCCCACCGTTTCCTCCGGTGCCGTTCTCGTCTGCCTTCACCATCTCCCAACACAGCAGTGGTTGTCCGGCGAAGACGTCACGGAAATGGCGGGGAGATCCGGGCGCAGGGCACCGCGCCTCCGCGCGGGCCACCACTCCGACAGCGTGATCAGGGGTCTCAGGCGTCACAGTGGTCACTGACCGCATGCGAAAGGTCGCGGTCCGTGCGGGCCCCGGGGCGCGCTTCCGGTGGGTCCGTTTCCGCGGGGGAGCGGGGGAGCGGCTGATGCCGACGGGCGCCGTGCCCGCCGGCATCCGGGAGGGGTGTGGAACCCGGTGGGTTCAGACGCCGTCGGTCAGGGTCGCCCAGACCGCGTGACCCCCGGTGAGCGTGGAGCGGTCGACTCCCCAGGTGTCGGCCATGTGCTGTACGAGGAGCAGCCCGCGGCCGTTCTCGTCGTCGGGGCCCGGATCGCATCGGGGCAGGAGGCGGCCCGTGCGGTCCTGGTCGTGCACCTCCAGGCGCAGGCCCCCGTCCGCGATGAGCCCGACGCCGCACAGAATCCGCGTACTGACCGTGTGCAGTACGGCGTTCGTGGCCAGCTCGGACAGGAGCAGTACGGCGTCCTCCCGCAACTCGCAGGGCAGGCGCCAGGCGGTTAGCCGCTCGCCCAGCGTGTTGCGGGCGATCCTGACGCTGGTCCGGTGCGCCGGGAGTTCGAGCCAGTGTGCTGTGTCCGGGTTCGTGGAACCTAAGAGCCGAAGGGAGGGGGTCGTGTGGGGGGACACGGTTATTGCCTTCCAACAAGGAGGAGTGCTGGGAGAGTTGGGGATCACGACCTTCGGCTCCGTCCGGCGGGGTGTTCCGGCGGCCTGCGGTCCGAACGCTGGGGTGCGCCAACTCCACGGGGCGTGGCGGGTGTTGACGACGATGCGCGCGCGTTCGGTGGGATCGCTCACAGAACTAACTATGCTCGTAGCTCAGTTCACGCTGCAACCGTCTCCCTGATAATTTCAGCAAGGCGGTATCTGTCTGGTGGCATCAGCAAGTCGATGTCAGACTCGTACTGGTGACAGTTCCTCAGGAGGTAGGGCGTGAGCGAAGCTCGTTCGGGCGTCGGCACCAGTGCACCCACCGTTCTCCGCATGATCCTGGGCAGGCGGCTGCAGGAGCTGCGGCAGGGCGCGGGAGTGTCGCTGGACGACGCGGCGAAGGCCCTGCACGTGAAGCCGCTGACCATCCGCCGGCTGGAGAAGGCGGAGGTCGCCCTCAAGACCCTCTACGTCGAGAAACTGCTCCAGACCTACGGGGCCGCGCAGCAGGAGGTCGACGAGTTCGTCACCCTGGCCGAGCGGGCCAACGAGCCCGGCTGGTGGCACGCGTACCGCGATGTCGTGCCCGACTGGTTCAGCGCGTACGTGAGCCTGGAGACCGGCGCAAGGACACTGCGCACCTATGAGCCGCACTACGTCACCGGACTGCTGCAGACATACAACTACGCGCGTGCCGTGCTCCGAGGGGGCTTCCCCAACGAGAGCGACGAGGACCTGGGGCGGCGGGTCGATCTGCGGCTGCGCCGGCAGGGCCTGCTGGAGAGACCCGACGCGCCCACGTTATGGGTCGTGATGGAGGAGACCGTACTGCACCGGATGGTGGGCGGTGCCGAGGTGATGCGGGAGCAGATCGAACGGCTCCTGGAGGTCTCGGAGCTGGACCATGTGAGCGTCGACGTCGTGCCGTTCACCGCGGGGGCCCACGTCGGGGCCTGCGCCCCTTTCACCTACTTCCGGTTCGAGGAGCGGGAACTGCCGGACATCGTCTACAGCGAGATCCTCTCCGCCTCCGTGTACCTGGACCAGCGCTCCGACGTCGCCGGTCATCTGGAGGCGCACAACCGGATGTCCTTGCTCACCTCGTCCGCGGACAGCAAGGCCCTGTTGAACCGCATGCGCAAGGAGTACTCATGACCACCACCGACGGAAGTGTGTACAACGGAATGCCCGCGTCGGAACTCGGCGAGCAGGGCTGGGAGCGTCCGTGGAGCGGCCCCAACGGGGGGCAGTGCGTGGAGACGAAGCAACTCGCCGACGGCCGCGTGGCGCTGCGCCAGTCGACCGATCCCGCCGGCCCCGCGCTGATCTACACACCGCAGGAGATCGCCGCGTTCGTCGCCGGCGTCAAGAAGGGCCTCGCCGATCATCTGGCGGCCGGCTGAACCACACCACGAACGGGCAGAACCCGGGTCGGCCCTGGCTACGACCCGCCCGGCACGCCGACGTACACCACTGAAGGGGCAAGAATGAGCAACTCCCAGGCCGCGCGGGACATCGACACCAGCAGGCCGCACTCCGCCCGTATGTACGACTACTACCTGGGCGGCAAGGACCACTTCGACATCGACAAGCAGGCGGCGGAGTCGGTCGCGGCGGCCTATCCCGGCATCTTCGTGTGCGCCCGCGAGAACCGGGCCTTCATGCACCGCGCCACCCGGGTCCTCGCACGGGAGCACGGCATCCGCCAGTGGCTCGACATCGGCACCGGTATCCCCACCGAACCGAACCTCCACCAGGTCGCCCAGAGCGTGGTCCCCGAGGCCAGGGTGGTCTACGCGGACAACGATCCCCTCGTCCTCAAGTACGCCGAGCGCCTGATGCGCAGCACCCCCCAGGGTCGCACCACGTACATCGAGGCGGACGCCAACGACCCCGAATCACTCCTGAACGCCCCCGAGTTGGCCGACGTCCTGGACCTGGGCCGACCCGTCGCGCTGTCCCTGAACGCCCTGATGCACTTCGTCACCGACGCCCAGGACCCGTACGGGATCGTCGGCCGCCTGCTGGCCGCCCTGCCCTCCGGCAGCGCGCTGGCCCTGAGCCACTGCACACCCGACTTCGACCCGCCCACCTGGGAGAAGGTCACCGCGATCTACACGGGCGCCGGCACGCCCGTGCAGTTCCGTTCCCAGAAGGACGTGGCCCGCTTCTTCGACGGCCTCGACCTCCTCGACCCCGGCATCACCGTCGGCCACCGCTGGCGCCTCGACGCACAGGATGACAACGCTGCCACGGAGCACCCGCCGACGGACGCCGAGGTCAGCCTGTGGACCGGCGTGGGCGTCAAGCCGTAGCCGGGGTCGGGCGGTGTGGCGCCGGCCCGGCGGCCGGTGCCGCTGTGACGCTCGCCCGTGAGGGCGTGGTGTGACGGATGAGGGTCCGGTGGGCCACTGAGTGAAGTCCGGTGGCCGCTGCGGTCCACAGACGCCTACCGCTGTCGCTGCCACTCGGTCCGGGTGAGTTCGTACTCGACCTCGCCGTGCTCGGAGCCCGCGAGCGCGTCCGGCCAGTCCTGGGTGAAGGTCCGGACGAAGGACAGCCCCGCCTTCTCCATCACCCGCCGGGATCCCGTGTTGACCGTCATGGTGTTCGCGGTGACCCGCTCGACCCCGAGGTCGGCGAAGCCCTTGTCGATGAGGGCCCGCGACCCCTCGGTGGCGTAACCGCGGCCCCAGGCGGCCTTGTTGAGCCGATAGCCGAGTTCGACCACGGCCGGGCTGTCCTCGGCGAGCGGCCGGAATTCGAACCAGCCCAGGAAAAGGCCGGTGGCCTTCTCCTCCGCGGCCCAGTAGCCACGGGTCCCCAGGACCGGATGGTCGTGCAGGAACCGCGGCAGGGTCTTCGCCCGGATCTCCTCGCGGCTCACCGGACGGCCGCCGTTGATGAAACGCATGACGTCGGGGTCTCCGTCCAGCGCGAGCAGATGGTCGACGTCGCCGTCGGTGAACGGCCGCAGCACGAGCCGGTCGGTCTCCAGGAAGATGCCCATGCCGTGATGGTCACCGCAGCCGGACGGGGCCGCCACCGGATTTCAGGAAACGTGGGGCTGACAGGCGGCCCCCGGGCTGGGCACGGGGCTTCATCCGTCGACGACCCGGAGAAGGTCGGCCCGTGAGGGTCCCGGCGGCATGTGCTGCTCCACCTCGGGGACGAGCCGGGTGACCGCGTCGGCGAGGGCCGGAGCCCGTAGCAACTGGCGGGCGCCGGGCAGGAGATGGGCCGCGGCTCGTTCCGCGCGCAGTGCGTCGGTGTCGCGCCGGGCGAGGAGAGCGAGTGCTTTGGCGCGGGTCCATTCCGGGTTCCGGTAGGGGACCCCGGCCGTGTGCCCGTCCATCTCGGCGAGGCGGTGGCGGGTGTAGGCGGCGGTCTGCTCGTAGATCCGTCCGAGGCGTTCCCTGGTCGCCTCGGCGAACCGGGTGACGAGTTCGACGGGGAGGGCGGTGCCGGTCTGCCGCAGGGCGTCCCGCAGGAGCAGGCTGTGCTGCAGGCTCATGGCCAGCCCGCGTCCCACGGTCGGCGTGGTGATGGCCCAGGCGTCCCCGACGGCCACCAGCCCGGCGACGAGGGGGCGTTGGGTGTCGTACAGGGGCCGCTTGCGGTCCGTGAGGCCGGCCATGATCTGGATGCCGTCGGTGACGGGCTGTCCGTCGAGCCAGCGGTCCGCGCCGGGGAACAGGCGCACGGCCGCGGACCAGGCGCGTTCGTTCCGCAGCGCCCGGCGAAGCTGTTGGTCGTCGCTGCGGCCGATGAGACAGAGCGAGTAGGTGCCGCGGTCGGCCGGGATGCGCAGGAGGCCGAGCGATCCGTGCTCCACCACCAGGGGAAACCGGTCCGTCGGCAGCGCGCCGTCGGCGGACCGGAAGTACTGGCTGTAGTAGGTGAAGCCGCGCCGGCCGGACTCGTCGACCGGACACGGCACGCCGATATCCCGTAGCCAGGAGGGGAGTTGGGACCTGCGCCCGGTGCAGTCGACCACCAGATCGGCCACCGTACAGCCCGCGTCGGTCTCCACTCCGGTGACCTGGGGAACGCGTTCGCCGGACCCGCCACCGTACGAGGTCCGCAGGCCCGGCGAGCTGCGCAGTCCGCGGCAGATGGTGCCCCGCCCGATGCGGATGCCCGACTCCTCGGCGACGCGCGTCGCGACGGATTCGAGGAGGGAACGCCGTGCGGCGAGGGTGTCGAACCGTTCGTCCCCGGCCGTCGGCGGACCACGGAAGGCCGGCTCGGGCGCCAGCACATTCATCCGGACGGCCCCCGCCTCCGTCATCTCCCGGACCAGGTCCGGAAGGTGGGCCTCGGCCAGCTGAAGCCACCGCGCGAGCGGGAGGTGCGTCTGGCGCAGCTGGGCGATACCGGGGCGTGGCCACTGCGACCACGCGGGTTCCGCGTCGGGCGGCGGGGGCTGCGGATCGCGTTCCAGGGCGGCCACGTCGTGGCCGTCCTGTGCGAGAAGCAACGCTGTCTGCAGGCCGCCGAGCGCGGCACCGAGTACGACGATCCTCGCCATGGTCGGTTCCCTTCCTCCAGAGATGAGTCCGTCAGAGGTGAGTCCGTCAGAGGTGAGCCCGTCGGTCGAGGCGGCTGCCTCACCATCCCCTGCCTATCCACGGCAGGGGATGGTTGGTCCTGAAGCGGCGCCCCAGACTATGAGTCATGAACGGAAAGCGGCCCCTCGGGGAGTTCCTGCAGAAACGCCGGTCCCAGGTGCGGCCGGAAGACGTGGGGCTCCCCACGTACGGGGAACGACGGCGGGTGCCCGGCCTGCGTCGCGAGGAGCTGGCGCTCCTGGCCGGTGTGAGCTCCTCGTACTACACCAGGCTCGAACAGGGACACTCGTCGAACGCCTCACCGGAGGTCCTCGACGCCATTGCCCGGGCCCTGGATCTGGACAACGCCGATCGCCTCCACCTGCACGATCTCGCCGTGGCGCAGCGCCGCCCGGCGAAGCCGCGAAGGGTGCCGCCCGAACAGGTGGCGGCGTCGGTTCGCCAGTTGGTGTCGGCCCTGACCGATGTGCCCGTGGTCGTTCTCGGCCGCCGCTGCGACGTCCTGGCCTGGAACCGGACGGGGCACCTGCTCTTCGCGGGGCATCTGGACCCGGAAAGCCCGGACCGGCCCGCGGAGCGGCCGAACATGGCGGAACTGGTCTTCTGCGACGGCCATACGCGGGATCTGTACGCCGACTGGCAGCAGAAGGCCCGCGATGTGGTCGGAACGCTGCGCCTTGCGGCCGGGCGCCATCCGGACGACCCGAGAATGGCCTCACTCGTCGGGCAGCTCCTGCTGGAAAGCCATGAATTCGAATCACTGTGGGCCGACCACCGGGTCCGTGCCTGCCCTGTCGCCGTCTACACCATGCGGCATCCGTCGGTGGGCTCGATCGAGGTGACGCAGCAGACCCTCCAGGCCGAGTCGGACCAGCGGATCGTCATGGTCACCGCGGCGCCCGGCTCGGCCTCCGCCCACGCACTCGCCCTTCTCTCCCGCACCGCGCATTCCTTGCCCGCGCCGCGCATTCCCGTTCCCACAGCGGGTCCACCTCCGCGGTGACCTCCCGCCGGATACCCCTGTTCTGATCCGGCATCAATCGCCCCACGCAGAAGCATTTTCGTCCCTGGGTCTCCTTGTCATGCCCGAAAACCTGAAGGAATCATGAAGAACACTCTCAAGAGCGCAGTACTCGCCGCCGCCGCGGCGGGCCTTTCCCTCGTCACGGTCGCCACGGCGACGGAAGCGGTGGCTGCCACCGCGCCGCTGGCCCAGGCCCGTATCGTCAACCACTTCGACCTGGCCCAGGGCCAGATGCCGGAGAACGCCGTCATCGAACCGAACGGCTCCGTGGACGTCACCTTCGCCGCCGCCCGCCAAGTGGCGCGCATCGACCGGGATGGCGCGACGCAGATCCTGGCCACCCTGCCGGCTCCCTCCGACGGTGGTGTCCACACCCCGGTGCTCGGCTTCCCCCTAACCACCGGGCTCGTCCGTACCGACGACGGAACCCTGTACGTCCTCTACGCCACCGGCACCGCGGACCTGACCGGCCTGTGGCGGCTGAAGCCGGGGCGCAAAGCGCCGGAACGGATCGCGGCCCTCCCCGCCGACGGCCTGCCCAACGGACTTGCCTTCGATCCCCGCTCGCGCGCCTTCTACATAACGGACTCGGTCCTCGGCACCGTATGGCGAGTCCCCGCGAACGGTGGACGAGCGACGCCCTGGTCGACCGCACCGGAGCTCGCCGCACAGGGATTCCTCGGGGTCAATGGCGCACGCGTGCACGAAGGCGCGCTGTGGGTGACCAATCTCGACCAGGGAACCGTGCTGAGCCTTTCCCTCCGCGGCGGCCACCACGCGGGCACACCGACCGTCAGGGCCACCGGACTTGAGGGCATCGACGACTTCGCCTTCACCGGCCGGGGCAACGAGATCCTCGCCGCGCTCAACGGGCCCGGCACGGTGGTGCGCATCCAGGACGACGGGACGCACACCACCGTCCTGGACTCCTCCGACGGACTGCAGAACCCCACCTCCGTGGCGATCCGCGGCAAGGACGTCTACGTGCCCAGCGCCGCCTACCTCACCGCCACCGATCCCAACCTGCTCCACGCCCGCCTGAACCGTCGCGGCCACTGAGTGCGGCAGCGACGTGGGTGTCACACTCTCGCCCCCGGCGGTGTCTTCATGCCGAACAGGTCGAACAGGCCGAACAGGCAGATAGGCCTCCGGACAAGGAGAACATCGTGACACTGCGCATTCCGAAGGCGGAGCTCCCCACCGAGCTCAGGGAGACCACGATCGAGCAGTTCGGTGCCGTGCCCGAACCCTTCGAAGTGACGGCGCACAACCCCAAGGTCGCCCAGGACTCCACGGAGATCGGGGCCAGGCTGACCCAGTGGGACATGGCCGACGAGGGACTCAAGACCTTCGCGCACATGGCGGTCGCGGCACAGGTCGGCTGCAGTTGGTGCCTCGACATCAACTACTTCCAGGCGCTGAACAAGAACCTGGACCTGACCAAGGCGAGCCAGGTGCCGCGCTGGCGGGAGTCGGAGGTGTTCACACCGCTGGAGCGGGACGTACTGGAGTATGCCGAGGCTATGACGAGCACGCCGACGACCGTCACCGACGAGCTGTACGCGAGCCTGCTCGACCGGCTCGGCCCGGCGGCGATGGTCGAGCTCACCGCGGTCATCGGCTTCGCCAACATGGCGACCAGGAACAACACGGCGCACGGAATCACGTCGCAGGGCTTCTCCGACGCGTGCGGGATTCCGCTGGCAGCGCGTTCGGAGAATCCCGGCGTGGTGTCGACGGCGATATGACCGAGGATCCCTTCCTCGCCCATCGCAGCCTGCTGTTCACGGTCGCCTACGAGATGCTCGGGTCGGCGGCCGACGCGGAGGACGTGCTGCAGGAGTCCTGGCTGCGGTGGGCCGACGTCGACCGTTCGCAGGTGCGTGACGCGCGGGCGTATCTCGTCCGGGTCGTCACCCGGCAGGCGCTCAACCGGCTGCGGACGTTGTCGCGCAGCCGAGAGGAGTACGTCGGCGAGTGGCTCCCCGAGCCGCTGCTGACCAGCCCTGATGTCGCCGAGGACGTCGAACTCGCGGAGAGCGTCTCGATCGCGATGCTGACCGTCCTCGAAACGCTCGGGCCGACGGAGCGGGCGGTGTTCGTACTCCGTGAGGTCTTCGAGATGCCGTACGGCGAGATAGCCGAGGTCGTGGGGAAGTCCGCGGCCACGGTGCGGCAGATCGGGCGGCGGGCCCGCGAGCATGTGGCGGCTCGAAAGCCGCGGGTACAGGTGAGCCGGTCGGAGCAGCAGGCTGTGGTGGAGCGCTTCCTGCTCGCGTTGCGCACCGGTCGGTTGCAGGAACTGATGGAGGTCATGTCGCCGGATGTGGTCCTGATCGCCGACGGTGGCGGGATCGTGGCCGCCGTTGAGGCGCCGATCCACGGTGTCGAACTGGTGGCGAAGCTGCTCGCGCGCGCGGATCGGGTGGTCACCCCGTTCGAGACGACGACGGTGTGGCTCAACGGAGCCCCCGCGGGCCGGGTCGAGGTCGACGGCGAGCCGGCCGCGGTGAGCCTCGTGGTGGACGGCGGGCGGGTCACCCGGATCTACCTGGTGAGAAACCCGCAGAAGCTGACACGACTGGATGTGCGGGCCGAACTCGCCAGGTAGGCCTGCTGCTGCTCCGGCGTCTTGGGTGTTCCGGACGGTTCCCGGCCGTCCGGAACACCCACGAGCGCCTCTGCGAACGGCGGCTAGTCGAGGCGCGAGACCTGGTAGTGGCTGATGTACCAGTCCTCCGCCGTGCGCTTCACGACCACGCCGAGGCTGACGTTGAGTGTCGGCCGGTCGGAGAACGAGAAGTCGACGCTCAGATAGCCCAGTACGAGGTCGTCGGCGAGGCGTCTGGTCTCGACGATCCGGTACGCGGCCGTCAGACCGAGGGGCTGGGAGTCGTAGTAGTCCGCGATGCCCTGACGCCCCACGCTGTAGGGGTGCAGTCCCTGGAAGATCGCGTCCTCGGTGAACAGGGCGGCGACCTTCTGCGGCTCGTGGCTGTCTACGGCGGCCTTCCACCGGTCGAGTACGCCGCGCAGGACCGATGCGGTGTCCAGGGTGCTGTTCATCGGGTTCTCCTTGCCGATGGGACTGATGGGACCAATCGAACTGATGGGACCGACAGGCCCGATGGGACCGTCAGTGCCCGGCGCTCATGCCACCGTCGACGTGGAGGATCTCGCCGGTGACGAACGGCGCGTTCTCCAGGTAGATCACGGCGTCGACGATGTCGCTCTGCTCGCCCATCCGGCCGACCGGGTGCAGGGCGGCGAGGAACCCGTGGGTCTCCTCGGGGTGCATGGGGGTCTTGATGGTGCCCGGGGCGACGGCGTTGGTGCGGATGCCGCGGGTGGCGTACTCGACGGCGAGGGACTTGGTGGCGGACTGCAGGCCGCCTTTGGTCAGCGAGGCCAGTACGGAGGGCACGTTGGCGTCGGCGTTGTCGACCAGGCTGGTGGTGATGTTGACGATGTGGCCGCCACCCTGGGCGAGCATGTGCTCGACGGCCAGCTGGGTGATGCGGAAGAACCCGGTGACGTTCACGCCGGTCGCGGTGGCGTAGTCGTCCTGGGTGTAGTCCGTGAAGGGCTTGGCGACGAAGACGCCCGCGTTGTTGACCAAGGTGTCGATGCGGCCGAACCTCTCCACACCGGCGGCGATGACACGCTCGGCGGTCGCCGGGTCGGCGATGTCGCCCTGGACGGTCAGGATGTCCGCGTCGTCTGTGGGGGCGATGGTGCGTGAGGTGGCGACCACGGCGTAGCCGAGCTTGCGGTAGGCGTCGACCAGTCCGGCGCCGATGCCCTGCGATGCCCCGGTGATGACGGCGACCTTCTGGTGCTGAGTGCTCATGGTGATCTTCTCCGGTATGGGTGCGAGTTTCTCGGCCGATTTCTTACTAGTCAACCGGTCGACTATTTGAAAACTAGGCGAACGCAGGAGGAGAAGTCAAAGGTCAGAGGGGGGATGGCCGGGACCGGCTTCCTCCCAGCTGGTAGGGCTGGGCTCCCAGCGCAGGTCGCCGGGATGATGTTCGGGAAGACGTCGGACGCCGGCTAGAGCTTGTGAGGGTCGCCGTCGGGCAGCCAGGCGGCCGGGCCGTGGATCCCGAGGTCTCCGACTCCCTCGCAGAGGGCGTCGACGACGGCGAGTACGGCGGTACGGACCTCGCCGGCTCGCCGGACCAGGGACCACGTCCAGTAGATCTCCGGTGCGACGACCGGGCGCTGGACGAGGTCGGGCGGCAGCGGGGTGGTCTGCCCCTTGGGGGAGTTGATGACCGGGCGGCCGCTGCGGCGTACGTGGTCGAAGAAGGCCGGCCCGGTGATGCCTCCGTCGAAGATGCGGACCGCGTCGGCCCCGGTGTCGTGCGCCAGTTGCTCGGCGTAGGTGTTCCAGGAGGACCACGAGGTGGTGTCGTCGTCGAGAAGGACGGCGGTGTCCTGGGCGGCCACCTCGCCGGTGTCGTCGCCGGAGGCGACGGCGTAGAGCCGGTCGGCACCGATGAGCCGGGCCTCCAGGCCGTGGCGCTCCACATCCTCGGACCGCACCCAGCACACGGCGAGATCCAGACTGCCGTCGGCCACCCGGGCGGCCTGGGTGTGCGAAGGCGCGATCCACGCGTCGATGTGCAACTGGGCCACGGCGGAGGTGCGGGCGGTCAGATCTGCCGGCAGCCAGTTGACGTAACCGAGCCGTACCGGATCGGATCCGGACAGGCGGCGGGCGCGGTGCTGGAGATCGTCGGCCCGTTCCAGCAGGGCGCGCGTGTGGGGGAGCAGGGCGGAACCGGCCGGGGTGAGCGACACCGAACGGCGGTCACGGTCGAAGAGGCGCACCCCGAGATCGCGTTCGAGCGCCTTGATCTGCTGGGACAGGGACGGGCCGGCGATGAGCAGCCGCTCGGCGGCCCGGCCGAAGTTCAGCTCCTCGGCCACCGCCACGAAGTACCGCAGTTGGCGCAACTCCACGTCCGTCATCCTACGTCCCGTAGGAGGCTGTACCTATCAGAAGCAAGGAAGCCGGTCGTGGCGCGGGCCTGGTGGCGGGCGAACGATGACGACCACAGGACGCGATCACCACCGCGGCGTTTCGGTTCCCGCCGGACACCCCATCGAGTCCCGCCGGACACCCCATCGAGCGGAGCAGGGCCATGCGAGAGTTCCTGGTCGAGATCACGACCACTGTCCCCGAGGGAACCAGCCAGGACGAGGTCGACCGGCGACGCGCGGCCGAAGCCCTCCGCGCCCGCGAACTCGCCGCCGCCGGCAACCTGGCGCGGCTCTGGCGCCCCGTCGGCGAACTGCGCAGCATCGGCATCTGGCGGGCCTCCGACGAGGAGGAACTCCACGCGAAGGTGCTCGGCACGCTGCCGCTTCGCCCGTGGATGACCTTCACCGTCACCGCACTCCAGTCCCACCCCAACGACCCGGGTGGGAGCGACGCCGCGCGGTGACGGCTCGACACGCGCCACGACTCCCGTTCGCGGCCACCGCCACCGTGCACCGCCGGTGCAGGAAGCATGGAACCAGCGTGCGTGCGGCGTACGTTGGGATGCCATGCGGATCACGAAATACACCCATGCATGTGTGCGGCTCGAACACGAAGGCCGGGTGCTGGTCATCGATCCCGGGACATGGAGCGAGCCGGCGGCCTTGATCGGCGCGGACGCCGTGCTGGTCACGCACGAGCACGCCGATCACATCGACGTCCTTCGCCTGGCCGGGCTCGGCGTGCCGGTGTACGCCCCGGCCGACGCGGACATTCCACGGCTGGAGACCATCGGGGTGTCCTCCGGCACCGAGTTCACCGCCGCCGGCTTCCGAGTGCGAGCGGTCGGCGGACGCCACGCGTTCATCTACGACGGCGAGCCGGACTGCGCGAACCTCGGCTACGTCGTCGACGAGTCGGTCTACCACCCCGGTGACTCGCTCCACGTCCCTGAGCAACCGGTCGAGACGCTCCTGGTCCCGGCCCAGGGATCGTGGATGAAGATGGCGGAGGTGATCGACTTCGTCAAGGCGATCGAACCGCAAAGGGCGTTCCCGATACACGACGCCCAGATCAACGATCGCGGCCTCAACAGCGTCAATGGCTGGCTCGCCGAGTCGACCGACAGCGGCTACCGCTATCTGGCACCCGGCGAATCGCTGTGATCGCTCTGAACCGTCAGTGGGCGATGCCGTCGATCAGGTCCCGGGCGCCCTGGCGCAGCAGGGCCACGGCGACGGAGGTGCCGAGGGTGGCCGGGTCGAGGGGGCCGGCCCACTCGTGGGCGTTGAGCTGGGTCTTGCCGTCCGGGGTGAACACGCAGGCGCGCAGGGAGAGTTCGCCGTTTCGTGCGGCCGTGGCGTAGCCGGCGATCGGGGAGTTGCAGTGGCCCTGGAGGACGTGCAGGAACATGCGTTCCGCGGTGGCTTCGCGGTAGGTGTCCGGGTCGCCGAGCGCGCTGACGGTGTCGATGACCGTCGTGTCTCCCTCGCGGCACTGCAGGGCGAGGATGCCCGCGCCGATCGGCGGCATCATGGTCTCGGGGGAGAGGATCTCGCTGATCACATCGGTGCGGTCGATGCGCTCCAGGCCGGAGACCGCGAGCAGCAGCGCGTCCGCCTCGCCGGCCGCGAGCTTGGCCAGGCGCCGGTTGGCGTTGCCGCGGAAGGGCACGCACTGAAGATGCGGGTGGGAGGCGGCCAACTGGGCGATGCGGCGCACCGAGGAGGTACCGATCCGGGTTCCGTCCGGCAGCTCGTCGAGGGTGAGTCCGTCGGGGTGGATGAGGGCGTCGCGGATGTCGTCCCGCTTGAGGAACGCGGCGAACATGGTGCCTGCAGGAAGCGGCCGGTCGGCGGGCACGTCCTTGACGCAGTGCACCGCCAGGTCCGCCTCACCGGCCAGAAGCGCGGCGTCGACCTCCTTGGTGAACGCCCCCTTGCCCTCGACGAGGGCGAGATCGCCCATCCACTTGTCGCCGGTCGTCTTCACGGGCACCACTTCGGTGCGCAAGTGCGGGTGGAGCGCTGCCAGTTCGCCTTGGACGCGCTTCACCTGGGCCAGCGCCATGGGCGAGTCGCGGGAGACGATACGGATCAGTTCAGGGACGGACATGCCGACACGATAGACCCTTGGAGCCACCGGTCCGTCATCCACCGGAACGTGCCGACGGCGTCGGACTCGCCGCCTGCGCAAACAGCGGCCGCACCGGCGCGCGGCCCGGCCCCCCGACCCCGGGCCGCGCGCCGGCTCTCAGACCGCGGTCCGCTCCACGGGGATCCACAGCTCCGCGTCCGCGTGCGAGGCATCCTGCGACAGCCGGGTCCGGAGGATCTCGGGCCCCGGTCGGCTCTGGTACGGATTGGACGGGAACCACTGGGTGAACACGTCCCGCCACAGGTACTGGAGCGCCTGCGGGAACGGCCCGGAGTTCTCGAAGACGGCCCAGGTCCCGGCCCGGACGGTGAGCGCGTCCATGTCCTCGGGCACGGCGGCAAGGGTCACCACGCCGTGGTAGTAGTCGAGTTCGGTTCCCTCGGCGCGGCTCTCGTCCAGATTGTCGCTCACCGAGATGATCCCCTCCGGTTCCTGATCGGACAGCTGCTCGATGCGCTGGATCGTCTCCTGGCCGAGGCCCCGGATGAAGGCGACGATCGCCGGGTTCATCCCCTCATGCACGAGGGGGACGCGCGCCTTCCTGCCCACCACCCGGAACTCCTCCTTCTCCACGACCCTGTACCGCATGCTGCTACTCCCTTCGACGACGAGTCGGAAGGACATCCGGGGTTGGGACTGCAGGCTCGCACCGACCCGCCTGGCCTCGCCGGGACCGACGCCGTGCATAGCGCGGAACGCACGCGCGAACGCCTCCCCCGAGGTGTAGCCGTAGCGCACCGCGATCTCCAGCAGTGTCCGTTCACCGGCCAGCACCTCGGCACCCGCGATCGTCAGGCGTCTGCGCCGGATGTACTCCGACAGCGGAATCCCCGCCAGCGCCGAGAACAGCCGCCGGAAGTGGTACTCCGACGTCACCGCGATCCGCGCCAGTTCGGACGCCTCGATGCGCTGATCGAGGTGGCACTCGATGTGCTCCATGGCCTGGTTGAGCCGCTCCAGCACCCCGGTCTCCTTCCCTTTCGATCACTGACGTTAGGAAGAACCCACCCTGCCGGACCCGACATCCTGTGCCCGGTTCGGTCGGGCACGACCGGGCTTCGTTCGCCGGGGCCGATCCAGGACGACGCCGTCGAAGGCACCGCTCCAGTGCGTACCCGTCACCCCTGAGGGAGCCCGCGCACCGGATGCCTGCTCATGATCGAGACCCGGTTGAAGGCGTTGATGGTGAGGGCCACCCAGATCACGGCGGATATCTCGTCCTCGGTCAGGACCTGGCGGGCGTCCTCGTAGGCGTCCTCCTGGGCGGTCGCGTTCGCGATGTCGGTGGTCGCTTCGGCCAGGGCGAGTGCGGCCCGCTCCCGCGGCGCGAACAGTTCCGTGTCACGCCAAGCGGGCAGTACGCCCAGGCGTTGTGTGGTCTCGCCGGCACCCAGCGCGGCCTTGGTGTGCACGTTGAGGCAGTAGGCGCAGCCGTTGATCTGGGACACGCGGAGGTTGATCAGCTCCACGAGGATGCGGTCAAGACCCGCGTCGGCGGCGGTCGCACGGACGGCTTCGGAGGCCTGGACCAGTGCGTGATAGGCCTTGGGGCTCTGCTTGTCGATGAAGACCCGCCTGCCCGCGGAGCCCGTCGTCGTGTCGCTCAAGCTGAACTCCTTCGGTGAGCCGTCCCCGGCCCTGATCGTTGCGTCGCGTCCGTGTCGAGATCATCGTGTCAGGCCTCATGTGACGCCCGCCTCCCGGGAATTGAAACCGTTCAATCCACTCGCGTCGTGGCTGCCACGGACGGGGGTGAAGTCACACCCTCATCCGACTGTCCGTCAAGAAATCCCTGCACACTCATTGACCCTTGCCTCGCACGCCCCTACGTTCACCTACGTCCAACGCCGTGAATCGATTCATCATTCTGCGTTAGGGGCCCGTAGTGATAAGTAGGAGGAACATCCTGGCGAGCGCGGCGGCCACGGTTGCTGGTGTGGCCGCCGGAGCAGGGCCGGCCGTCGCCGCCCCGGCGTCCGCATCATCTCAGGCGTCCGCGCAACGCGGCGCCCTGCGCGTCACCGCGCCGACCGTCGAGTACGTTCAGCACCCCCTGGGCCTCGACGTACAACACCCGCGCCTGAGCTGGCCGATGGCCTCGGACAAGCCGGGCTCGCGCCAGAGCGCCTATCAGGTCCGCGTCGCCTCCAGTGAGTCGCGCCTGCCCCGCCCGGATGTCTGGGACAGCGGGAAGGTCGTCTCCGGCGATTCGTCCCTCGTTCCGTACGCGGGCCCTCAACTCAGGCCGCGGACACGCTACTTCTGGTCCGTGCGGGTGTGGGACGGCGACGGCGAGGCGTCCGGCTGGAGCGCGCCGTCGTGGTGGGAAACGGGCCTCATGGGCGCCGCGCAGTGGTCCGCGAACTGGATCTCCGCTCCCGCGGCCCTCACGGACGCGCCGTCCCTCGAAGGCTGTGACTGGATCTGGTTCCCCGAGGGCGAACCGGCCAACAGCGCGCCCGCGGCGACCCGTTGGTTCCGTCGGACCTTCGACCTCCCGGACGGAGTCACGGCGGCGAGCCTGGCCATCACCGCCGACAACGTGTACGCCGTCTCCGTGAACGGCACCGAGGTGGCCCGCACCGACCTGGCGACGGACCACGAGGGCTGGCGCCGCCCGGCCGTCGTCGACGTCCTCGCCCAGGTGCGTTCCGGTGGCAACGTCCTCGCGGTCTCGGCCACCAACGCGAGCGTGGGACCCGCAGGTCTCGTCGCCGTCCTGACCATCCGGACGCCCGCAGGCGAGCAGAAGATCGTCACCGACACCTCCTGGAAGTCGGCGGACAAGGAACCCGCCGAAGACTGGCGCGACGCCGGCTTCGACGACAGCGGCTGGCCGGCGGCGAAGAAGGCGGCCGCATGGGGAGCCGGTCCGTGGGGCAGGGTCGTCCCGGTCGTGTACGCAGCCAACCAACTGCGGCACGAGTTCCGGCTGCCGCGCAAGAAGGTGTCACACGCACGCCTGTACGCCACGGCCCTCGGCCTGTACGAGGCGCACCTCAACGGCCGCCGCGTGGGCCGCGATGAGCTCGCCCCCGGCTGGACCGACTACCGCGAACGCGTCCAGTACCAGACGTACGACGTCACCAAGCTCGTGCGGCAGGGCGCAAACGCCATCGGTGCCTACGTGGCACCGGGCTGGTACGCGGGCAACGTCGGCATGTTCGGGCCTCACCAGTACGGTGAACGCCCGGCGCTGCTGGCGCAGTTGGAGGTCGAGTACGCCGACGGCACGAGCGAGCGCATCACCTCTGGCACCCAATGGCGGGCTACCTCCGGACCCATCGTCTCCGCCGACCTGCTGGGAGGTGAGACGTACGACGCGCGCAAGGAGACCGCCGGCTGGACCTCGCCCGGCTTCGACGACCGGACGTGGCTCGCCGTGCGTGCCGCGGACGAGGCCCCTCCCGCCCTGATCGTCGCGCAGGTGGACGGCTCGGTCCGCGTGGCCAGGGAACTTCCCGTCAAGAAGGTGACCGAACCCAAGCCGGGGGTCTTCGTCTTCGACCTGGGCCAGAACATGGTCGGCTCGGTCCGGCTGCGGGTCGCGGGCCCCGCGGGAACGGCCGTGCGCCTGAGACACGCCGAGGTCCTCAACCCGGACGGCACCCTCTACACCGCGAACCTGCGCACCGCCGCGGCCACCGACACGTACATCCTGAAAGGCCGTGGCGAGGAGACGTACGAGCCGCGCTTCACCTTCCACGGGTTCCGCTACGTCGAGGTGACCGGGTTCCCGGGCACTCCCTCGGCGAGAGCCATGACCGGCCGCGTCATGCACACGGCGGCGCCCTTCACCTTCGAGTTCGAGACGAACGTCCCGATGCTCAACGAGCTGCACAGCAACATCACTTGGGGGCAGCGCGGCAACTTCCTCTCCATTCCGACGGACACGCCCGCGCGCGACGAACGCCTGGGATGGACGGGTGACATCAACGTCTTCGCGCCCACGGCCGCGTACACCATGGAATCGGCCCGTTTCCTCACCAAGTGGCTCGTGGACCTGCGTGACGCCCAGACCGCCGAAGGTGCCTTCACCGATGTGGCGCCCATGGTCGGGACGGTCGGCAACGGCGTGGCCGGATGGGGTGACGCGGGTGTCACGGTCCCCTGGTCCCTGTACCAGGCCTACGGCGACCGGCAGGTGCTGGAGGACGCCTGGCCGTCCATCCAGGCCTGGTTGAAGTACCTGGAGAAGAACAGCACCGGCCTACTGCGGCCCGCCGGCGGGTACGGCGACTGGCTCAATGTCTCCGACGAGACACCGAAGGACGTCATCGCCACCGCGTACTTCGCGCACAGCGCCGACCTCGCGGCCCGGACGGCCGAGGAACTCGACAAGGGTCCCGCCCCCTACCGCGACCTCTTCGAGCGCATCCGCAAGGCGTTCCAGGACGCCTACGTCACCGCCGACGGCAGGGTGAAGGGCGACACGCAGACGGCGTACGTCCTCGCCCTGTCGATGAACCTGCTGCCGGACGCACTGCGGAAAGCGGCGGCCGACCGGCTCGTCGCGCTGATCGAGGCCAAGGACTGGCACCTGTCGACGGGCTTCCTCGGTACGCCCCGGCTGCTGCCCGTCCTCACCGAGTCCGGGCACACCGATGTCGCCTACCGGCTGCTCCAGCAGCGTTCCTTCCCCAGCTGGGGCTACCAGATCGACAAGGGCGCCACCACGATGTGGGAACGCTGGGACTCCATCGAGCCCGACGGCGACTTCCAGACACCGGACATGAACTCCTTCAACCACTACGCCTACGGCTCGGTGGGGGAGTGGATGTACACGAACATCGCCGGCATCTCGGCGGGCCGGCCCGGCTACCGCGAGATCGTCATCCGTCCCCGTCCGGGCGGTGAAGTCACTTCAGCACGCGCCACGTTCACCTCGGTCCACGGTCCGATCTCCACGCGGTGGCAACAGCGGTCCGGCGGCTTCGTCCTGACGTGCACCGTGCCCGCCAACACGACCGCCGAGATATGGATCCCCGCGGACGGTCCGGACGCGGTCACCCACACCCGCGCGACGTACCTGCGCGAGGAGAACGGCTGCGTGGTGTACCGGGCAGGCTCCGGCAGTCACCGCTTCACCACGTAACGCGGCTGCCGGGACGGCTGAACACGTCGGCGCGGGCTGCCCTGTGGCACCCCGCGCCGTACATCGAGATCGTCGTCACGGCTTCATGAAGAGGGACCTGGGCGCGCGGTCACAAGACCCTTCGTCTGCGGCCGAGCCAGGTCTGGGCCACGACCACGACGGCGAGGAAGGCGCCGCTGACGACCTGCTGGTAGGCGGAGTCGAGGGAGCCGATCTGGTTGATGACGTTCTGGATCACCTTCAGCAGGAGCACCCCGACCAGCGAACCGCTGACGAACCCGAAACCGCCGGACAGCAGCGTGCCGCCGATGACGACCGCCGCGATGGCCTCCAGCTCCATGCCCGTGCCGAGGATCGTCACGCCGGACAGCAGCCAGGCTGCGTTGAGAGCACCCGCGAGGCCGGCGCACAGACCCGAAACGGCGTACACCGCGATCTTCGTACGGGCCACGGGGGCGCCCATCAGGGCCGCCGCGTCCTCGTTGCCGCCGACCGCGTACACGTACTGGCCGAATCTGGTGCGTCGCAGTACGACGGCTCCCAGTACGAACAGGGCCACCGTGATCCACACGGGCACGCCGATCCCGAGCAGTGAGCCCTGGCCGAGCGTCGCGAAGAACGAGTCCTTGTCGACGAGATAGGTCCGCGAGCCCTCGTCGGTGATCGCAAGAAGGATGCCGCGCGCGCCGAGCATGGCGGCGAGGGTGACGATGAACGGGGCCAGTCCCGACCGGGCGATGAGCAGTCCGTTGACCAGGCCGATCAGCCCGCACACCGCGAGCGGGAGCAGCAGGGCCACCGCCGAGCCGTACTGCGAGCCCCAGGCGGCCACCACTCCGCCGAGGGCGAAGAGCGAGCCGACCGACAGGTCGATCCCGCCGGTGACGATGACGAAGGTCATGCCGAGCGCGACCACGGCGAGGAAGGCCGAGGACAGCGCCATGTTCTCGAGGTTGTCGCCGGTCAGGAAGGTGTCGAAGCTCAGCGACGCCACGGCCATGGCCACCAGGAGGGTGACGAGGGCCCCGTGCTGCTGGGCGAGGGCGCTGAACCGGTCGGCGCGGCCCGGTCCGTGGTCCTCGTCGGTGATCTGGTGGACGGCGTCGGGCTGCATGTCGGCTTCCGTGGTCTCGGTCGTCATCGCTTCCCCCGTTCGCGGGCCGCGTAGACGGCGCCGACGATCACCACGGCCTGGGCCATCTGCGTCCACGACGGCGGCAGGTCGTGCTTGACGAGCGTGGTGGTGAGCAGCTGGATGAGGACGGCACCGGCGACCGTGCCGCCGATCCGGACCCGGCCGCCGGACAGGGGAGTGCCGCCGACGACCACGGCGGTGATCGCCGACAGTTCCATCAGTGTGCCCAGCGAGGTCGGGTCGCTGGCCGTCAGCCGGGCGGTGGCGAGGACGCCCGCCACCGCGGCCAGGGCGCCGGAGCAGGCGTACACCACGACGAGGACCCGGCGGACGGGCAGGCCGGCGAGGCGGGCCGCCGGCCGGCTGTCGCCGATGGCGAGCAACTGCCGCCCGAAGGTGGTGCGGCGCACCACGAAAGCCACCAACAGGGCCAGGGCGACGGCGATGAGGACGAGATACGGCACGCCCAGCACGTCGCCGGAGCCGAGTGCCGTCATGCCCGGATCGCGTACGTCCTTGAGCTGGGGGAGCAGGACCAGGGCGAGGCCGCGAGCGGCGACCATGAGGGCGAGCGTGGCGACGATGGGCTGAACGCCCAGGTAGGCGACCAGGGTTCCGTTCGCGAGACCGATCACGATGCCACCCACCACCGCCACGAGCACGGCGGCCCACGGCCCGTAGCCGAGATAGAGGGACAGCAGCGAGGTGGACAGGGCCATCACGGAGCCCACCGACAGGTCGACGCCCTCGGTGCCGATCGCCAGCGCCATGCCCAGCGCAACGATGAGCACGGGTGCGACTTGGACGGCCTGGGTGCGGAAGTTCTCCGCGGATACGAAGTGATCGGTGAAGGCGAAGTTGAAGACCAGGAGTGCGGCGACGCCCGCGTAGACGCCGTACTCCTGGAGCAGGCGCAGCAGCCGGTCGCGGTCCACCCGGCCCTGCGCGAGCGCGAGTTCAGTCATGGTGGCTCCCGGCGGGTTCGGCCGCGATGGCCCGCATCAACGCGTCCTCGGTGACGCCATCGCCGGTCAACTCGTCCACCACCGCTCCGTCCTTGAGTACGAGGATCCGGTCGCTGCCCTCGATCAGCTCCTCGGTGTCGGAGGAGATCAGGAGCACGGCGAGTCCGTCGTCGGCGAGTTCGTCGATGAGTGCCTGTACCTCCGCCTTGGCGCCGACGTCGATCCCGCGGGTCGGCTCGTCCAGCAGCAGGACCTTCGGGTGCAGGGCGAGCCAGCGGGCCAGCAGCACCTTCTGCTGGTTGCCGCCGGAGAGTTCGCCCACCTTCTGGTGGGGGCCGGATGACTTGATGCGCAGCCGCTTCACGAAGGTGTCGACGATCCGGTCGATGCGGGCGTCGTCCACCAGACCGAACCGTGAGAGTGAGGGCAGGGCGGCGAGTGCGATGTTCTCCCGTACCGAAAGACCGGGGACGATGCCCTCGGCCTTGCGGTCCTCCGGCAGCAGGCTGATGCCGGCGCGGATCGCGGCCGGTGTGGAGCCGGTGCGCACGGCGGCGCCGCCGACCGAGACCCGGCCCGAGTCCGTGGGCAGTGCCCCGGCGACGGCCCTGGCCGTCTCGCTGCGGCCCGAGCCGAGCAGCCCGCCCAGGCCCACCACCTCGCCCGGGCGGATGGACAGTGAGACGTCCCGCAACTGGTGACGGACCGTCAACCCTTCGGCGTTCAGCATGGGTTCGGCCGACGAGTGGTGGGATCCGGTGAACTTGGTCAGGCCCTCGCTGCGGACCTCGCCGATCTCCCGGCCCAGCATGAGCGAGACCAGACGCAGGCGGTCGAGGTCGGCGAGGCGGCCGGTGTGGACCACGCGGCCGTCACGCAGCACGGTGACCGTGTCGCAGATCTCGTACAGCTCGTCCATGCGGTGGCTGACGTAGACCACGGCGATGCCGCGCTCGCGCAGCATGCGGATCACGTCGAACAGGGTGCGCACCTCGCGCGGTTCGAGCGAGGAGGTGGGCTCGTCCATGATGACCACTCGTGCGTCGATGGCGACCGCACGCGCGAGGGCGACCATCTGCTGGGCCCCGACGCCGAGTTCGCGCAGCGGGCGGCGCACGTCGACGCGGATGCCCAGGCCACGCAGTGCCTCGTCCGCCTCACGGTGCATGCGCCGGAAGTCGATCAGGCCGAGCCGGCCGCGGGGCTCGCGGCCGAGGAGGAGATTGCGGGCCACGCTCATCAGCGGGACGAGGTTGACCTCCTGGTAGATGGTCGAGATGCCGGCCTGCTGGGCCTGCAGGGGTGTGGTGAAGCGGACCGGTGTGCCGTCGTGGACGACCTCGCCCGCGTCCGGCCGGTAGACGCCCGTGAGTACTTTGATCAGGGTCGACTTGCCCGCGCCGTTCTCGCCGACGAGGGCGTGCACCTCCCCGGCGCGGGCGGTGAAGTCCACGTCGGACAGCGCCTTCACGCCGGGGAAGAGCTTGGACACGCCGGTGACAGCGAGCATCTCAGTAGGCCTTGTCGAGGTCCGACTGGGCGTTGGCCTCGGTGTAGGCGCTGTCCTTGATAACGATGTCCTGAGCCACCTCGGAGCCCTTGGTGAAGGTGTCGAGGGTCTGGAAGGCGAGCGGCCCGAAGCGCGGGTTGGACTCGATGACGCCGCTGATCCAGCCGTCCACGATGCCCTGCACGGCCTTGCGCGTGCCGTCGATCGTGACGATCTTGACGTCGCCCGGCTTCTTGCCCGCGCCCTTGAGGGCGTTGACGGCGCCGAGGCCCATCTCGTCGTTCTCGGCGTAGATGCCTTTGATACCGGGCTTGGACTGGATGAGGTTCTCGGTGACCGACTGGCCCTTCTCGCGGGCGAATTCGCCGGTCTGCTGGAACACCACCTTGAGACCGGGCGCCTTGTCCTTGATCCGGTCGACGAAGCCCTTGGTGCGTTCCGTCGTGACGTTGTTGCCCGCCGAGCCGAGCAGGATGGCGATGTCGCCCTTGCCCCCGGTGGCCTCGATCATCTCGTCGGCGGCCCGCTTGCCCTGCTCCACGAAGTCGGAGCCGATGAAGCTCACATAGTCCTTGCAGGCGGTGGCGTTGATCTTGCGGTCCACCGTGACGATCGGGATGTGCCTGGCCGCCGCCGTACGCAGCACGGGTTCCCAGCCGTCCGAGTTGAGCGGCGCGATGACGAGCAGGTCGGCGCCCTTGGCTATGAGGTCCTGGACGTCGCTGATCTGCTTGGAGAACTGCGACTGGGCGTTGGCGGTGAGGAGCTTGACGCCCCGCTTCTTCGCCTCCGCCTCGATGGAGGCGGTCTCCGCGATCCGGAAGGGGTTGGCCTCCTTCTCGGACTGGGAGAAACCGACGGTGGCGCTCTTGAGATCGAGCTTCTCGCCCCCGTACGCGTCGATGGTGCAGGCGGGCCCGGATCCGGTGCTGGGCGAGGCGACCTGCTGGCCGGCGTCACCCTGCTGGGGCGCGGCCTTGTCGCTGTCGGAGGAGTCCTCGGACTTGGTGCATCCGGTGGTCAGGACCAGGCTTGTCAGGAGGCCGGTGGCGAGGAGGGTTCGTGCGGCGGTACGACGAAGAGGTGCGGTGGGCTTCATGGGAGTCCCCAAACGGCGCGGCCCCGGCGCTGAGAGCGCTCCCGGGGAGTTCGGCACTTGCGGTCAACATGGCGTGCACGTCGTTCAGGGGAGTTTTTTACATCGTTGGAAGGGGGCTGTAAACCCTTCCGTCCGAAATCTCGGCCAGTTGGTCCGGACCGTGGTCAGCGTCGTCCGAGGGTGCTCTCCCGCTCCACCAGCCGGTATTCCGCGGTCAGTTCACGTCCTCCGGGATCCTGACGGCCCGACAGACTGCGCAGCAGTGAGCCCATCGCGAGGCGGGCGATGGCCTGCTTGTCCGGCGCGATCGTGGTCAGTGAGACGGCTCCGAAACGGCTCTCGGCGATGTCGTCGAAACCCACCACGGCGACGTCCCACGGCACCCTGAGCCCGCGCTCGTGCAGCACCCGCATGGCGCCGATCGCGATGAGGTCGTTGTAGGCGAAGACCGCGTCGGGCCGGATGCCCGAGTCCAGCAACCGGGCCATGGCCCGGGCCCCGTCGTCCCGGTCCCAGCCGTCGACGGGCACGACCATGTCGTCCGTGGTCGGCAGGCCCGCCGCCGTCAACTCCGCCCGCCAGCCGTCGAGTCGCAGATGGGCGGGGCGGTTCGCGGAGTCGGTGCGGGCGCCGAGGTAGGCGATCCGGGTCCGGCCGCGGCCGATCAGATGGCGCACCGCCTCTCGCGAGGCGGCCACGTTGTCGATCGCGATGTGGTCGAAGGGCAGGTCGTACTCGCGCTCGCCGAGCAGCACCAGCGGCACGTCGTCGGCCCGGCCGTGCAGGTCCTCGGCCTCCAGTTCCAGCGGGCTCAGGATCAGCCCGTCGATCACCCGGGCCCGGAAACCCTGGCTGACCAGCAGCTCCTGCTCACGGTCACCGCGCGTGTGGTCGAGCAGGACCGTGAACTCGTGCTGGGCCGCCGCGTCGATCACCGCGCCGGCGAGCTCGGCGAAGTAGGGATTGCCGAGCTCGGGAACGGCAAGCGCGATGATGCCCGTACGGCCCTTGCGCAGATGGCGCGCGGTGAGGTTCGGCCGGTAGCCGAGCTGGTCGATCGCCTCCTGCACCTTGGCGCGCATCGCCGGTGTGACGTGCGGATAGTTGTTCACGACGTTGGAAACGGTCTTGATCGAGACGCCGGCCCGTTCGGCCACGTCCTTCAGGCTGACCCGCAAGGAATCTCCTCGGCATCGACAGGGGCTCCGCGACCGGAGCTTTGTCATGGACCTGGACAGCGGCCGGGAGCCGTGCTCTCATGCCAACTGCCTCTGCTTCCAACGTTGTACAGACTGAAGCACCGAGCCGCCACCCTTCCTCAACCAAGGAGGATTCGTGCGCATCAGACCGTTCACACACAGCCTCGCCCTGCTCGTCGCAGCAGTGCTGGGTGCCGCGGGACTGGCCGCAGCACCTGCCGCGACGGCCGCGGAGGATCCCGAGATCCACGGCCTCAAGGGTGAGTACTACACCCAGTCCGCCCCCGGCGCCTTCGACTTCCACGAACTCAAAGCCACCGGATTCGACCCGCAACTCGACTTCGACAACCTGGAACCCCGTCTCCGTTCGGCGACCGGACGGTCGGACGACGTCTCCGTCCGCTGGACCGGCCGGATCGTGCCGGAGAAAACCGGTCCCACCACCTTCTCGATCATCGGAGACAACGGCTTCCGACTCTGGGTGGACGGGAAACCCGTCATCGACCACTGGGTCGACGACTGGGACCGCGAACAGACCGCTGCCCCGGTCGAGTTGACCGCCGGCAAGGCCTACGACATCAAGATCGAGTACTTCGAGCACTACGGGGGCTCCAACCTCCATGTGCGCTGGACGCCGCCCGGCGGCACCAAGACCGCCGTCCCGCAGTCGGCCTTCCTGCTGCCCGAGGGCTACGACTACAACGGGGCCATCGCCGCCACGGTCCTCAAGGACGGCCGCAGCCTGCGGCTCGACTTCGCCCAGACACTCGCGGCCGCCCCGGCCGGTCTCACCGACCACCTGGACGCCGTGATCGGCGGAGCCACCTGGCCGCTGGGCCGGGCGCGACTGGATCCGGCCAACCCGAGATCGCTGCTGGTCGCGCTGAAGGAACCCGTGGTCGGCAACAAGACCGGCACCGCGCGTGGCGCCGCCGATGTGCGCTACGACGGATCGGGCGGCCTCTCCGGCACGGACGGCAACGTTGTCAAGGCCTTCTGGAGCAGCGGCGCCAACAAATCCACCTACCAGCTGAGCACTCCGTGGGGCGAGAAGGTCACCCCGGCCAACGCCCACCGCGAGTACCCCAGGCCGCAGCTCACCCGCGGCGACTGGAAGAACCTCAACGGCAGCTGGCAGTTCGCCGCGGCGAAGGCGGGCGAGCAGCCCCCGGTCGGCCGGAAACTCGCCGAGAAGATCCTCGTCCCGTATCCCGTCGAGTCCCAGCTGTCGGGCATCGAGCGGCACGAGGACCGGATGTGGTACCGGCGCACCTTCACCGTCCCGTCCGACTGGAGGATCGGCTCCGCCAAGCGCCTGCGGCTCAACTTCGGCGCGGTCGACTGGCGCTCCGAGGTCTACGTCAACGGCACCAAGGTCGCCGAACACAAGGGCGGCTACGACAAGTTCAGCGCCGACGTCACCGACGCCCTCAAGCCCGGCCGCATCCAGGAGCTGATCGTCGGCGTCTACGACCCGACCGACTCCGCGGACGGCGAGAACCCGCCCGTCGGCAAGCAGCGCCTCGACCCCAGTGGCATCTGGTACACCCCGTCCTCCGGTATCTGGCAGACCGTGTGGATGGAGCCCGTCGCCACCGACCACGTCGACTCGCTGAAGCTCACTCCGGACGTGGGCACGGGCACCCTGACCGTCGAGCCCCAGGGCGTACGCCCCGGACTCGCCGTCACCGCGACCGCGTACGACGGCAAGCGGAAGGTCGCCACCGTCACCGGCCGCACCGGAAGCCCGCTCACCCTGAAGATGAAGAAACCCCGGCTGTGGTCGCCCGACGACCCGTTCCTGTACGACCTGAAGGTCAGCGTCGGCACCGACCGTGTCAACAGCTACTTCGGCATGCGGTCCATCGCCGTCGAGAACGTGAACGGAACCCCGCGAACCGTCCTCAACGGCAAACCGGTCTTCATGATGGCCACCCTCGACCAGGGGTTCTGGCCCGACGGCCTGCACACCGCCCCCAGCGACAAGGCCCTGGCCTATGACCTGAAGATGCACAAGGCGATGGGCTTCAACTCGGTCCGCAAGCACATCAAGGTCGAACCCGACCGCTGGTTCTACTGGGCCGACCGGCTCGGCCTGCTGGTGTGGCAGGACATGCCGTCCATGACGGCGGGCGTCAACCCGTCCACCGCGGCCCGCGCCGAGTACGAGCTCGAAATGAAGCAGATGATCGACGAGCACATCAGCAGCCCGTCCATCGTCATGTGGGTCACCTTCAACGAAGGGTGGGGCCAGTACGACGTGGGCCGCATCGCCACACAGGCCAAGGCCTGGGACCCGACCCGCCTGGTCAACAACCAGTCGGGCCTCAACCTCGGCGCGGACGGCGGTACCGGCGACATCATGGACGAGCACGGCTACCCGAGCCCCGCACTGCCACCGCGCCCGGACGGCAAACGGGCCCTGGTCATGGGCGAGTACGGCGGCCTCGGCCTGGCCGTACCCGGACACGCCTGGTCGGTCCAGCAGTCCTACGTAGACGTCGACCCGGCCACGTACACCGACGACTACCTCACCAAGCTCGCCGAGGTGCACGCCCTGGCCTGCAAGGGCGGCAACGGCGCGGTCTACACCCAGATCGCGGACGTCGAGGGCGAGCTCAACGGGCTGATCACCTACGACCGCAAGGTCGTCAAGCCCGACGTGTCACGGGTCAAGGCGGCCCACGAGGCACTGATCAACGACGTGTCGCGGCCGACTCCCGCCGGCTGCGCCTGACCCGGACCGCCCGGCGAACGGCTCACCTCCGTTCGCCGGGCGGCTCCGGCCCCACACCGCGGATATAGGGACGGCCCCTGGACCACACGGTCTTTCCCTACGTTTTCCTGGACGCCAACTACTGCAAGACCTCACGCAGCGCGGTGCGGCGTCGTGCGCGGGACCGAGCGAGGGCCGTGCACGACGCCGGGCCCCTTCAGAACATCAGCCTTTGATGGGGCCGCCGTTGATGGCGATGCGCTGGCCGTAGCGGGCGTAGGGGTAGTAGTCGTACGTCGCGTGGTGCTGGACGCACCGGTTGTCCCAGAAGACGAGCGTGCCCGGGGTCCAGCGGACGCGGCAGTGCAGGACCGGCCGGCGGGCGATGATGTCGAAGAGCACGTCGAGCAGGGCCCGGCTCTCGTCGGGGGAGAGCTGCGGGATACGGCTGGTGTAGGCCTTGTTGACGTACAGCAGTTTGCGGTCGGTCTCGGGGTGCCGGGCGACGAGGGGGTGTTCGCTCTTGGGGATGACGTAGTCCGCGGGCAGCGCGTATCCCGCCAGAGCCTGCGCTCCGTCGTGTATCGCGGTCAGCGGGTCCAGCAGGGCACGCATCGCCGGCGAGAGCATGGCGTAGGCGAGGTGCATGTTGGCGAAGAGGGTGTCCCCGCCGCATCCCGGCTCGGGGGTCTCGGTGATGTAGAGCATCGATCCCAGGGACGGTTCGGCGTCGGCGGTGCCGTCCGCGTGCCAGCCGTTGCCCGCCACGTTCGCCGCGGCCGACGTCGTGCGGATCTCCAGGATGTAGGGATCGCCCTCGGGCGGCGGCGGGTTGACGGGGCGCAGTTCGCCGAAGGCGGCGGCGAAGCGCCTGTGATGCTCGGCGGTGATCGTCTGATCGCGGAAGACGAGGACGTGGTGGTCGCGGAAGGCGGCCCGGATCTCTTCCAGTTGCTCTGCCAGGATCTCCTGCGACAGGTCGACGCCTGAGACTTCCGCTCCCAGAACGGGAGTGATCCGCTCGACGGTGAGCGTGCGGTAGGGGTACGCGGGACGAGTGGTCACCGCTTCCAGCGCTTCGAGTTCGTACGACTCCATGTCAACCTCCAGAGGCGGGGCGGGGTTTACAGGTCGGCGATGCCGCGGGCACCGGCACCCGGGGACGCCAGCGTCGCCCTGATGGTTTCGGCCACCGTGTCCACGTGGGGTGCCGCGAGGATGCCGTAGTGGTCCGTGGGCAGATACCTGCGTACGGCGGACGGAGGCAGGCAGGTGTTCCACTGCCGGTCCGGCTCCTGAGGGTCCGCGGGGGTGGGCATGCCCGCCGTGGGGTGTTCGGCCAGCCACAGATACGTGGGGACGAAGACGAGCGGCCGTACGCGGTGTTCCTCGAGGCTGCGCAGGTTCGCGCGGCAGCAGCGGGCCAGCCTCTCGGCGTACGCCTGTGCGTGCTCGGTCGGCAACGAGGAGGCGCCGGCGCCGAGTTCGGCGGCGAACACCCTGTCCAGGTGGGCCTCGTCGTAGGCGGCGACCAGCACTTTTGCCTCGGGCGGTGGCGGATCCAGCAGGTGGAGCGACTCCAGCGGCCATCCGGCCGACTCGGCCAGGCCCGCCATCTCCATCGCCACACGGGCGCCGTAGGACCATCCGGCCAGGTGAAGCCGGTGGTCCGGTCCGCCGAAGCGCTGACGTAGCTCGGCGTCGTAGTGATGGGCCTGCTCGGTCAGTGACCACGTGGGCATCCCGGTGTCGCGGAGTGCCGGGTCGGCGATGAGGCACACCGTCGGCGCGGGGCCGAGCGCTGCCACCAGGGAGCGGTAGGCCTGGACGTCTCCGCCCACGGGATGCACCAGGCACAGGACGGCCGAACCGGTTCCCTCCTGCCAGATGTCGAGGACGACCCGGGAGGTGCCCCCGGCCGCCTCGGTGGTGGCCTCGGAGGTGGGCTCTGCGGTGGTGAGGGCCGCCTCGATGTGTTTCAGGATCTCCGTGAGGCTGACGCGGTGGCTGAAGGAGGCCAGGTCGAACTCGATGCCGTAGTCATCCTCGATCCGGGCGATCAGGCTGATCAGGGTCAGCGAGTCGGCGCCCAGGTCGTAGAGGGAGTCCTCGGGGTCCAGTTCGTCCACGCCCAGCAGATCCTGGATCACCCGGGCCATGGTGTCCGCCTGCTCTCCGGAACCGTCGGCGTCGGAGCCTACGACGAGGGCTTCCTCCTCTCCGCCCGTCGGGTGCACCGGTCCGGAACGCGACGGCGGGGCCGCGATCCCGGTCGGAGCGTAGAAGGCCCGGGAGACATCGATGTCGGTGGTGGACACGAGGAGTTGAGGCAGTTGCAGGGCCAGGGCATGTGCGAAGACGGCCTTGCCCTCCTCGACGGTCAGGCCGACCGCGAGGTGGGCCTGATGGCGGCTGTCCGGGGTCAGGACCCGGGTCGCCATTCCGGTCTCGCTCCAGATGTCCCAGTCGATGCCGATCCGGACGGTCGTCTCCGTCTCGGCGGCCAGGTGGTGGGCGAAGCCGTCGAGGAGGCTCGCGCCGGCCGCGTAGTCGCTCTGGCCGACACCGCCGAGCAGGGCGGACATCGAGGAGCAGTAGACCGCGATCTCCGGGCGGAAGGCTCCGATCAGGTGCTCGACGACGAGCGCGCCCCTCTCGCGGACCGCGGCGGCGTCACGCATCGCGGTGGCGTCACGTCGTACGAGCAGCCCGCCGTGCCCGAGACCGGCCGCGTGGATGACGCCGTCCAGCCGTGCCGTGTGGCCGGCGACGGCCGCCGCCACCTCGTGGACGGGCATGGTCGCGAGATCCGCCGGGACGAGGCCGATGCGGTGGGCCCATCTGTTCAACTCCTTGGGCAGCCGCGGGTTTCTCGACAGCAACAGGATGCGACCGCGGGTGTGTTCGAGCAGCCAGGCGGCGATGGCGCGGCCGATGCCGCCCGTGCCGCCGAGCACCAGGTGGACGGTGTCCGCTCCGGCCGGTACGAGGGACCGCGTCTCCTCCGGTTCCGGTACGGGTGTGGTGCCCTGCCGCCACCAGTAACCCTGCCGCAGCGCGAGCTGTCGCGGCAGATCCGGTCCGTCGGGATGACCGGTCTCGCGTGTTCCGGCGATGACCGAGGCCACGTGCCAGGCCCAGCGGGTGAGGTCCCCGTCGGGGAGGTCGAGCCAGTGTCCGTTCAGGGCGGACTCCTGATGGGCGACCTCGACGGGCCCGGCGAGGAGTGCCAGTTCGGGTCTGTCCACTGTGCCGGTCACAGGCCGGGCGCCGTACGACAGCCACCACACACGGGGGGAGCCGTTTCGCCCGGCAAGGGCCTGGGCCAGGGCCGCCGTGCTGTCCAGGCAGGTGTGCCGGGCGTGTTCCAGGGTGCCGGGACCGACCGGCCCCGTCACGTCGAGGGGCAGGGCGTGCACCCACTCCGTGTCGGCGGAGGCGGGGACGCCGTCCTCGGACAGCGCCTCGAGCAGCCGGCGCAGAGACGCCGGATCGGCGGGGTCCACGGCGTAGGCGCTCGGTCCTCCACGGGCGAAGGCGCCGGCCGGGTGCACCCGTATCACCCGCGACGCCACCGCCTCGAAGGGCGTGAGCGCTGTCCGCGGGGTGTTCTCGGAGGCTACGACGACCACGGTGGACGCGCGGCCGGCCGGCACGCCGGTGTCCGCGACGGCGGCACGGCGCAGCCGGACCCAGTGCGGCTGGTGCAGCCAGTTCTCCCGGGGAAGCCGGCGGGGTGTGGCGGCCGGGACCTCGCGAGGCTTTCCGGGGAGCCGGTCGAAGTCGTGCTCCGTGAGGGAGAAGGACGGGGGAGGGAAGTCCCAGGGCGCCGGAGCGGTGCCCGCCTCCCAGTCGACCGGGCGTCCGGAGGCCCAGTCCTCGGCGAGGTCGTGGGCCGTGCGACCGGCCGCGGAGACCGTTACGGCGTCCGGGTCCGCGGTACCGGGCGGCACAGCTCCCGCGGCCACCGCGCGCAGCCAGCGCCCGGCCGCGGCGGCGTCCGCCACAGGTGCCGCGGCCCGCAAGCGGCGAGCGACCCGCCCGGCCTGGAGATGGCGCAGCACGAACTCGTAACGCTCCGGGTGGAGTTGGAGGTAGTCGGCGATCCGCGCGGCGTCGGCGGCGAGGGCGTTCGCCGTGGCGGCCGACAGCACCAGGCATGCGGGTACCTCGCGGGTCGCCACCGGTCCGGGCGCGGTGTCCTGCTCCACGATGACGTGGGCGTTGGTGCCGCCGATCCCGAAGCTGCTGACCGCGGCCACCCGTTCGCGTCCCTCGGGCCAGGGCGTGGCCTCGGCCGGGACGTAGAAGGGAGCGGGATCGGGGCCGATCTCCGGGTTGAAGGCACGGAAGTTGAGGTTGGGCGGGAGTGTCCCGTGGTGCACGGCGAGCACCGCGCGTACGAGGCCCACCACACCGGCGGCGGCGCCCATGTGGCCGAGCTGGCTCTTGACGGAGCTGAGAGCGCAGCGGCCGGACTCACCCACGTCGAATGCCTGCCGAAGCGCTCCCACTTCGATCGGGTCGCCCAGCCGGGTGCCGGTGCCGTGTGCCTCCACGTAGCCGAGGTCGGCGCCCGTGCGTCCGGCGCGGGACAGGGCGGTCCGGATCACCTCCCGCTGTCCGGCGAGGGACGGCGCGGTGTAACTCATCTTCGCCGCACCGTCGTTGTTGATCGCGGAGCCGGTGACGAGTGCGTAGACGGTGTCGCCGTCGCGCCGTGCCCGCCGCAGCGTCTTGAGGACCACGACGCCGACGCCGCTCGCGCCGACCGTGCCGGTGGCGTCGTCGCTGAAGGGCCGGCAGTCGCCGTCCGCGGAGAAGATGTGCTGCGGGCGGTAGCGGTAGCCGCCGGTCAGCCCGGGGTCGATGAGTACTCCTCCGGCGAGCATCACGTCGGCCTCGCCCTGCCGGAGCAGACCGGCGGAGAGGTGCACGGCGACCAGAGAGCTGGAGCAGGCCGTCTGGGCGCTGAAGACGGGGCCGGTCAGTCCGAGGTGGTACGCCACCTTGGTGGCCAGGAAGTCCTTCTCGTGGTGGAGGGCGAGCTGGAAGCCGTCAGGCAGCCGTTCGGGGTCGGCCTCGCGCAGCAGGGACTGGAAGTAGGTGTTCTCGCCCGCTCCGGCCACCATGCCCACCCGGGTGGCCGAGGTGTCCGCGACTCCGGCGTGCGCCAGGGCCTGCACGCCGGCCATCAGCAGGTGACGCTGCTGGGGGTCCATCAGACGTGCCTCTTGGGGGCTGATGCCGAAGTGGCCCGGGTCGAAGCCGAGCATGCCGTCGAGCGTGCTGTGCGCGCCGACGACTCCTTCCGGCGCGTCGACACGGCGGATTCCGGTGCCGCCGGAGACCACCAGCTCCCAGAAGGCGGCCAGGTCCGGGGCGCCCGGCACCCGTACCGCCATGCCGACGACCGCGATCGGCTCGCCGGGTTCGGGGGGCCCGTCGTGCTCCGCGGCCGAGCGGGTGAGCGGTCGCGGAGCAGTGAGCGAGGGGGTGAGCGGCGGCGGGGCGGTGAGGTGGCGGGCCAGGGCGCGGACGGTGACGTGCTCGAACAGGTCCGCGACGCTGAAGCGCAGACCGAGTGCCGTGGTGCAGCGCAGGTGGAAGCGCATCAGGGCGAGGCTGGAGGCGCCGGCCTCGAAGAAGGTCTGGTCCGGTGCGATCACCGACCCGGTGACCTCCTCGAAGGCAGCGGTGAGACGCTCCTCCTCGGCCGACAGCCCCGTGCGGGTGATCGCGGAACGACGTATCTCTTCTCCCGGTGCCCGGACGACCGACTGCCGGTCCAGCTTGCCGCTGGGCGTGCGGGGCAGTCTCTCGAACTTGCGGAAGCGGTCCACACGTACGTAGGAGGGCAGCAGGCCGGACAGATGCGCGGTCAGCTCGTCGGCGGACGGCGTTTCGCCACGGATCTCCAGACCGGCCGTCAGCTGCTCCCCGTCACGTGTGACGGCGGCGTTGACCACCGCCGGATGGCGCAGCAGGGCCGCCTCGACGGAGCCGAGTTCGAGCCGGTGCCCGCTCAGTTTGATCTGCTGGTCGTCGCGGCCCGCGTAGTGCAGCAGGCCCTCGCGGTCGAAGAACGCCCGGTCACCGCTGCGGTAGAACAGGCCCGTGCCGGGGAGTTCGACGAAGCGGGTGTCGTCCGGTGCGGGTTCGTCGAGGTAGCAGCGGGTGGTCATGGTGCCGCCGATCAGCAGCTCGCCGGTGCGCCCGGCCGGGACCGGGTCGCCCTGGGCGTCCACCACACGCAGATCGGCGCCGGCCACCGGGCGTCCGACGGCGGGCCGCTCGGGCCACTGCCGAGGATCTCCGTCCAGACACAGGGCGCTCACCACATGGGTCTCGGTCGGCCCGTAGTGGTTGAACAGACGCGCGCCGGGGAGTCCGGAGAACCAGCGCCGGATGCTGTCCGTGCACACCAACTGCTCGCCCGCGGTGACGACTTCGCGCAGCCGGGAGGGATACCTGTTGAGGCGGACGGCGTACTCGGCGAGCAGATGCAGGGCCACATAGGGCATGAAGATCCGCTCGGTGCCCGCGGAGTCCAGCCGGTCCAGGAGCGCGGGCACGTCCTGACGCCACTCGGGACGAATGAGCTGGAGGCTGCCACCCGTGCACAGCGTCCCGAAGATCTCCTGGAAGGACACGTCGAACGCCAGCATCGAGAACTGCTGGGTGGCCGCGGGGGCGGTCAGGCCGCCGGGACCGGACTGCCACCTGATCAGGTCGCACAGGGTGCGGTCGTGGATCTGCACGCCCTTGGGGACGCCGGTGGATCCGGAGGTGAACAGGGTGTACAGGGGGCGGGCGCCGTCGTGTGTCGGCACGTGGTCCGGGCGTCGGTCGTACGTGTGCCCGTCGTACGAGGGGCTCGTGCCGTCGCTCTCGACGGGTGGTACGACGAGGTGGCGCACCACACCGTCCGGGAGCAGTGTGTCCAGCGTCGTCGAGCCGTCCTGCGTGGCCAGGACGCACAGCGGGTCGATCTGTTCCAGGACGCGGCGCAGCACGTCGGACGGGTAGGAGGGGTCGAGGGGCACGGCGGTGACGTTCAGCCGTGCCAGCGCCAGCAGTGCCACCACGTGCGCGACGGAGGGATCCAGGTACAGGGCCGCCCGGCAGGGGCTGCCGTCGGCCGGGATCGGGTAACGGCCGGCCAGTTCCGTGGCGAGTGCCGCGGCCTGGGCGTCAAGGGCCGCGTAGCTCAGCGTGACGCCGTCGGCCGTGACGACGGCCGGGGCGTGCGGAGTGCGGGCGACCTGCCGTCCGAAGCCTTCCGCGATCGTGGTGAAGCCGGGTTCCGGGGCGGGTCCGCGCCCGTGCTCCGGAAGGGAACGCCGGTACGGCAGGACCAGCTCCCGGGCGCTGGAGCGGCCACCGGCCGCGAGCGCGTCCACGCCACGCCGGAACAGCTCCGCCATCGCCTCGACGTCCTCGCCGGTGAACCGGTCCTCGGCGTACTCCCACAGCACGTCGAGTCCGTCCGCGTGCTCGACCACGGAGACCGTCATCGGGCACTTGGCCTCCGGCGCCGCCCACCACAGGGGGCGCTGGACGCAGCCGGGCAGCCGCAGCGCCCCGAAGTCGGTGTTCTCCAGGACGAACAGAAAGTCGAACGGCGTGCTGTCGCCGACGCCCTCCCAGCCGGTCAGGACGTCCGTGAGCGCCACGTCCTGGCATCCCAGTACCCGCCCTGTGTCGGCCCCGGTACGGGCGAGATGCGAGCGCAGGTCCTCACCGGGCGCGACGGTCAGGGGCAGCAGCACGGTGTTCGCCATCATGCCCGTGCTGTTCTCGAACTCGCGCACCGGGCGGCCGGCGACCGGGGCGGCGACGCGCGGGCGGACCAGGCCGGTCACGCCGTACAGGCACCAGGAGAACACGCTCAGCAGGACCTGGAACCGGGTCAGTCCGAACTCGGCGGACAGCTGGTCCACTTGGGCCTGCCGAACGACGTCGAGCGACGTGTGCAGCAGGTGCGCCCGCGGTGCCGGTCCCTCCACGTCTTGGGCGAGCAGTGGATCCAGCGGCTCCAGGGGCTCCTCCAAACCCCGGTAGAACGCGAGGAGTTCATCGCGCTGCGCCTGGTAGGCCGGGCTCGCGAACCGGTCGCTCTGCCAGACGGCGAAGTCCAGTGGCGTCGGAGCGGGTTCCGCGGTCGGGCCGCTTTCGGCGTACGCCGTCGACAGGTCGTGCAGCAGGACGCTCAACGACCAGCCGTCCACGGCGATGTGGTGCAGGTGGAGCAAGAGCGTGCCGCCGTCGTCACGCGGCAGCCAGCAGGCCCGGAGCATGCGGGGGACGGCGAGGTCGAAGGGCTCGGCGAAGAATGAGTCGGCGAAGGCGTGCGCTTCTTCCTCGTCCCAGGCGTGCTGGGGACCCGGTTCGTGCCAGGGATCGTACGGCTCGCCGACGGTCTGCTCCAGGCCGTCCGGCCCGGGGCCGAAGCTCGTCCGCAGCGCGTCGTGGCGTGTCACCAGGCCGCGCAGCGCTCGCCGGAGGCCTGCGGTGTCGACGGGTCCGTCCACGCGGAAGACCTGGTTGACGGAGTAGGCCCGGGAGTCCGGGGTACGGCGCTGCAGCAGCCACAGCCGCTGTTGTTCGCTGGTGGCGGGTGCCGAGCGGGCACCCGAGACCACCGGTGCCGGCAAGGCAGGCTCCTCGCCGGGACGGACCGTGGCGACCGACCGGGCGACGGCGGCAAAGTCGCCGTGCAGGACGGCCGCCTGGGGCAGCTCGCGGCCCCATCTCTGTCGTACGGCGAAGCAGAACCGCAGCGCCTTCAACGAGTCACCGCCGCTGGCGATCCACCGGTCGCCGAGCCCGAGTCCGGTGGTGCCGAGTATCTCCTCGGCCAGTTCGACGACCCGCCGCTCCGTCTCCTTCATGGCCGGTCCCTCGGCGCCAAGGGAGGCGGGCCGCCAGGGCCGGTCGGACTGCCGTAGCAGGGCGGCCTCGTCGATCTTGCCGTTGGCGTTGAGCGGCAGCTCGGGCACGAGATGAATGTGGTGGGGGCGCATGTAGGCGGGCAGGTGGGCCGCCAGGTGGCTGTCGAACTCCTCGTAGGGCAGTTCCTGACGGAGGACGACGAAGGCCAGCAGTTCGTTGGGCCCCTCCTGGCCCGCGCGGCGTGTGCATACGTGAGCCCGTTGGACCGCCGGGTGGGTGAGAACGCGCCGTTCCACCTCGCCGGGCTCGATCCTGAAGCCACGGACCTTGACCTGGCGGTCGGTTCGGCCGACGTACTCCACCAGGCCCTCGTCGTCGACCCGTACGAGGTCACCGGTGCGGTAGTGCCGTTCTGTGCCGCCGTCCAGCCATGCCAGCCGCACGAATCGCCGCTCGGTCTCCTCGGGGAGGTTGCGGTATCCGGCGGCGAGTCCGGGTCCGCTCAGCAGGAGTTCGGCGACCTCACCGGGTGCGGCGACCCGTTCCTGGCCCGGCACGACCAGGACGGCACCGGTCTGCGGCAGGGGCCGGCCGATCGGCACCACGGCCCCGTCGAAGTCCCGGGGGATCGGATGACACAGGGCGAAGGTGCTGGCCTCCGTCGGTCCATAGCCGTTGAGCAGCCGGGTGCCGCTGTCGGGGTTGTCGCGGTACCAGCGGCGTATCGTCCGGGCGTCGAGTTGCTCACCGCCCACCAGAACCTCGCCGGCCGCGGCGAAGCAGTCCGGTACGGCCGTGACCACCGCGTTGAACAGCGCGGCGGTGACGAAGAGGGTGTCCACCCTCTCGTGCCGCAGTGTCGCGGCGAGCCGCTCGGGAGTCCGTACGTCCCCGTCGTTCAGGATGACGCAGCAGCCACCGGTCAGCAGGGGCACCCAGACTTCGAAACTCAGCGCGTCGAACGCCGGGTTGGCCAGGCAGGCATAGCGCAGACCGGGCTCGGAGCGGATGTAGCCGGGCTGTGCAAGTCGCCGGACCCCGGCGTCACGGACCTCAACTCCCTTGGGCTGCCCCGTAGTTCCGGAGGTGTAGAACAGGAAGGACACCTCGCCGGGGGCTGACGGTGCCTCCAGGGCGGCGACGGCGGTCGCGGCAGTTGCGGCGTCCGGGAGTTCGGGCAGAAGGGTGTCCGCGGCGAGCGCCTTCACGTGCTGGGGGAGCCCGGTGACGCTCTCGGCCGTCTCGTGCACCAGGTCGTGCACCAGGGCGACCGCGGCGGAGTCCCGGAGGATGAAGTGACGGCGCTCCGCGGGGCTCTGCGTGTCTAGGGGCACGACCTGCGCCCCCAGCCGCAGAATGCCCAGCATCACGCAGACCAGCCGCCATGAGCGCGGCAGCGCCACCGCCACGGCCTGCCCCGCGGTGACGCCCAGGCGCTCCAGATCCTGGGCGACGCCGGCGGCTGCCGTGTTCAACGTCGCGTAGTCGAGGCCGACTTCACCGTCGACTACTGCCTCGGCGTGTGGTGTGCGAAGAGCCCGGCGGTGAATCTCAAGGGCTATCCCGGCCGAGGCGCTCAACTCCTCCGCCACGTCGGTGGGGGACGTTTCGACGCGCGGTTTCATCGTGCCTCCGACGTGCCTGAAGGTGTGGTGCACTCCGTCTCGCCCTGGCCGGGGTCGGAGGTCAGCCGGTGCAGTTCGGCGGTGAGGACGGCGGCGACGCGGGGCAGTTCGTCGCTCTCCAGCATGTCCCAGTGACCGCAGGCGACCGGCTCGACCACGAACTCGCCGCTGACACGATGCCGCCAGAACGCGCGTAGACGAGCGGCGGCGTTCTCGACGTCCGCTTCCTCGTCCTCCACGGCCGTCGCCTGCATCAGCACGACACGGGCGGGCGATCGGGGTACGGCGTAGTCGCGCCCTGTCTCGCGGTGGTGGTTGTAGACGTTCAGGTACCGGGCCACCTGGTCGTCGTCGATACCCGGGTACATGCCGTTGAAGCGCACCAGCTTCTCCCGGAACTCCGCCATGCCGACCGGTGCGATCGCGGCGCGCTGCTCGTCGTCCTGGGCGCCGTGGGTGTCGAGGAGGACCACGCTCACCTTCTCGTGCCCGGCCGCCACCAGGCGGCGGCCCATCTCGTACGCGATGAGACCGCCGTAGGAGAGACCGCACAGCACCAGTGCCTCGTCGGTGCCGGGAGCGACGAGCCGCAGGTACTCCTCGGCCATCGCCTCGACACCGGGCAGGGTGGACTCGCCGGGATTGATGCCGGGTGCCTGAAGTCCCACCACGCCGATGTCGTCGGCCAGTTCGGCGGACAGCGGCAGGTAGCAGAACGCGGTGCCGCCGGCGGGATGCACACACACCACACGCTGCCGGCCGCCGCCCGCACGGAACTCGACCAGGTTGCCAGGTTCCGCGGACCGCGCGGTGTCGCCCGCGTGGCCACGCACCCGCTCGGCGAGCGCCTCGATGGTGGGGTGCAGCATGACGTCCCGGACGGGCAGGGCGACGCCGAGTTCCTCCTGGACGGCGGACGCCATCTTGATCGCCGATATCGAAGTGCCGCCCAGCTCGAAGAAGTTGTCGCCGATACCGATGTCCGGGTGCAGCAGCACCCCGCGCCAGACCCGGTACAGCGCCATCTCCACATGGTCGCGGGGCGCGGCCGTGTTGACCTGCCCGGCGCGGGTTCCCACCGCGGCCCGCAGCACCTCTGTCCGGTCCACCTTGCCGCTGCGGTTCAACGGCAGCCGCGGGAACTCGGCCACCACGGCGGGGATCATGTAGTCCGGCAGCCGGTCCTTGAGGGCCGCACGCCACTCGTACGGCAGCCGCGTGGCCCCGGCGTCACATCCCACGCCGGCGACCAGGCGGGGGCCGCCGGGGGAGTCCCGGTCGGCCAGGACGACGGCCTCCCGCACTCCGGGTACCGCCAGCAGCGCCGCCTCGACCTCGCCGGGTTCGATACGGAATCCGCGCAGCTTGAGCTGGTCGTCGCGGCGGCCGACGTACTCGGCGTTGCCGTCCGGCAGCCAGCGAGCCAAGTCACCGGTGCGGTAAAGGCGTCCACCGGGGACGAACGGGTCCGGCACGAAGAGTTCGTCGGTGAGGTCGGGGCGGTTCAGATATCCACGGGCCAGACTCGCTCCGCCGAGGTAGACCTCTCCGGGGACCCCCACGGGCACCGGACGCATGCGCTCGTCGAGCAGGTACAGGCGGGTGCCACGCAGTGGCCGCCCGATGGGACACGACCGCTCGTACGGCTGTGGGTCGGTGTAGGCGGTGGAGTAGAGCGTGGCCTCGGTCGGGCCGTAGCCGAAGCAGATGCGCAGGCCGGGCAGCAGCTCCCGCATGCGGTGCAGGGTGCTTTCCGGCAGGGATTCCACTCCGGTCAGGAGTTGACGCAGGCTCGATCCGGCCAGGCGCGCGGCCGGATCCTCGCCGATCCACAGCACATAGGACGGAGGCAGGAACGCCTGGGTGACCTTGCGTTCGCGCATCCAGTCCAGCAACGCCCGTGGGTCTCCACGGAGTTCGTCGGGAACCAGGTGGAGCACGGCGCCGGTGGCCAACGGGACGAGGAGTTCGTGCACCGACGCGTCGAAGCCGATGCTCGACCAGGCGGAGGCCGCCTCGCCGGGGGCGTCCCCCATGAGTTCGCGCCAGTGGTCGAAGAGATTGACGACGCTGCCGTGCGTCACCGCCACGCCCTTGGGGCGGCCGGTCGACCCCGAGGTATGGATGACGTACGCGAGCCGGGTCCGGTCCATGTCGATGACCGGTGCCTCGTCGTGCGACCCCTCTGCCTCCACCTCCGCCAGGTGCTCCCACAGCCGTCCGCGGTCGCCCGCAGAGTCCTTCTCGTCGGTCAGCACGAGGACCGGTGCGGCGTCGCTCACCATGGCGCCGAGCCGCTCCGAGGGCTGGCCGGGGTCGAGGGGGAGGTAGGCGGCTCCGGACTTGAGGATCCCGAGGACGCCGATGACGAGTTCGGTCGTACGTCCGGCGTGCAGGCCCACCACCCGGTCGGGACCGGCGCCGCGGGCGATCAGCGCATGGGCCAGACGGTTGGCCCGGCGGTCGAGTGTCGCGTAGTCCAGCTCCGCGTCGTCGGCCACCACCGCACACTGCCCGGGGCGTTCTCGGACCTGCGCGGCGAAGCGTTCCAGTACGTCCGCCGACGCCGGGCCGGCCACGGGGGGTCCTGTGCTGAAGTCGGCGAGGAGCGCCCGCTGCTCGTCCTCGTCGAGCAGCGTCAGGTCGGCGATCTCGGCGTCGGGCCGCTCGGTCATCAGCCGCAGCACGCGCAGGAATTGACATATGAGCCGTTCGATCGTCGCCCGGTCGAAGAGCGCCACCGCGTAGTCGATCTCCCCGGTGAGGTGTCGCTCCTCGTCGGCCAGAGCCAGGACCATGTCGAACTTCGCGGGTACGTGGGCGGCGTCCTCCCGTAACTCGACCTGCAGGCCCGGAAGTTCGAGTTCCTGCCGCATGGAGGGGACCCAGGCGAACATGGTCTGGAACAGGGCTGTGTAGGAGGGGCTCCGCGGTGGGTTGACCAGTTCGACGACTCGTTCGAAGGGGAGATCGACGTGCTTGAGGGCGTCACGGATCCGCTGGTTCACCCGCTTCAGGGCAGCCTTGACGCTGGGTGAGCCGGAGAGGTCAGCGCGCAGGGCGAGGGTGTTGACGAAGAAACCGATCAGGCCCTCGACGTCGCCGCGTCGGCGGTTCGACGTGGGGGCGCCGACAACGATGTCGTCCTGCCCGGAGAGCAGGGACAGCAGCACGGACCAGCCCGTGAGGACGGTCGCGTAGAGGGAGACATCGTTGTCTGCAGCCAGCGCGCGCAGGGCTCGCGTCAGATCCTCGTCGACGGTCACGGGCAACCGATCGCCGTGGAAGCCTTGCTCGGGCGGGCGGGGCCGATCGGCGGGAAGGGAGATCACGGCTGGGATGTCGGCCAGTGCGGTGGTCCAGTAGTCGGCGTGCGAGGCGGGCTCGTCTCCCGACATCCACTCCCACTGCCAGCGCGTGTAGTCCCTGTACTGCCAGGTGAGTTCGGGCAGTGGGACGTCCTGCCCCTGCTGAAGCGCGGAGTACATCACGCCCAGCTCTTTCAGCAGCAGGGAGCGGGACCAGCCGTCGAAGATGATGTGATGCGCCGTCAGGACCAGTACGTGATGGTGCGGTTGGAGCCCTATCAGGCAGCCGCGCACCATGGGCTCCTCGCCCAGCCGGAACGGGGTGCTCTCCACCTTCGACCGTATGCGTGCGAATCGTTCGGCCGCGTCCGGCAGTCCCGTCAGATCCTCGAAGGTCACCGGGAACCCCGTGTCCGGCGGATCGACGACTTGAAGAGCCGAACCCTCGAAGGGGACCAGCCGGGTGCGCAGGGCCTCGTGGCGGGCCGCGAGCAGATGCAGCGCCTTGATGAGCAGGTCCCGGTCCAGCGGACCCCGGATATCGAAGGGCATCGGCTCGTTGTAGGCGGCGCTGGCGGCGCCGTCCATGCGTGCCATCACCCACAGACGCTCCTGCGCCAGTGACAAAGGCGCAGGTTTTGTCTCTTCGTCGGAATGATTACTGACTGCGATTCGGGGTAAAAACACGGGTTACCCTTCACGAGAAGAGAACGCGGCGAAAATCGGGTAAAGCGCGAGCGGCTGTCCGTCCTGGTCAACGCTGTTCTATGGAGTCGAGCGAGGTACTTGCGGAGTGGCGATTGCGAACGGTTCTGTCTATTCGACCACCCGCACGGTGGCTCATTTCCGCTGATGCTAAATGCGCTTCGATTGGGTGGTCAACCGTGACCAATGCCACACCCATTCAGTGATGGAATACTGTTTGCGCTCGGCGTGCGACATTAGGGAAATTGCCTGAAGATAGCGGACCACGCGGGGTCAATGGTTCACTTCGGTCGTGCCGCGTTCTCCCCGTCGGGACGGCGTATTCGGAGACAGAAGGCCATGAGCCCGAACGCCGGCAACCGAGGGTGCGGTGTCGGCCGCAGCACGATCAACCACGAGGCCACGGTACTCACTTCACGGTCCTGGGTTCGCCCCGGTCGGGTTCGCCCCGGCCGGGGCCCCTGCGCTCGGACCGGCCCGAGAGCTCCCGAGCACTACGGGCCGACGTCGTTCACCGAGACTCGTCGACCAATCGGCGTGCGGCCACCTCCGCTCCGTCGGTGCGGAGCCGACTGCTCAGGGAATTCGCGCGCGCCCGGGTCTCGGGCGACAGAGCGGTCTTGAGCGCGACGCCCAGGGATTCGACGGTCGTGGTCGGAGCGTCGAGGGCCGCACCGAGGTCCAAGGCCGCCACCTGGCCTGCCCAGTAGGGGTTGTCCGACAGCTGGAGAGGTATCACCACTTGGGGCGTGCCCGCACGGGCCGCCGTCAGCGTCGTACCCGCGCCGCCGTGGTGGACCACAGTGGCCACCTTGCCGAACAGCTTCTGATGGTTGGCCTCGCCGATGGCGAAGCAGTCGTCCCCGTCGTCGAGGAGATCCAGGTCTGCCCACCCGCGGGACACGAGCACGCGGTGCCCCTGTGCGCGGATCGCCTCGACGGCCATGACTCCGACGCCTTCGGCCGGGGACATGCTGCCGAAGCCGACGTAGACCGGTGGGGTGCCCGCGTCCAGGAACCTCGCCAGGTCCGCCGGGAGGGGCCGTTCGTCCGCGAGGGTCCACGCGCCTGTCTGCGCGACGTCGAGCCCGGGGGTCTCCCGCCACGGTCCCAGGACCGGGTCCGCCGCCAACCACGGACGGTCGGTGAGGATGTGATCGCGCACGTTGTCCACCGGCGGCAGACCGATCTCTGCCCGGTGGCTGTTGAGTGCCTCGCCGAACTGCGCGTTGACGTTCCGGGCGTCCGACTCCCACAGTGTCCGGTTGTCGGCGGCCTCGGGCTCCGGCCAGCCCGGCCGCGGTGGTGGCGCGTGGTGCGGCGACGGCAGGTGGACCGCCGCATAGCTCACGTACAGGTAGGAGATACCCGCGGCCTCGGCCACGGATCGCGCGGCGACCTGCCCCAGACCTGCCGCCACCACCACGTCACATCCGTCGAACGCCGCAGGGAAGGCGTCGAACTGTGTCTCGACCAACTCGTTTCTGTAGCGGGCCAGGTCCCCTGCCGAGGGCAGAGTGTTGCCGCGCATCAACTCCCTGACAGGCGGCCCGACCGGCACCAGCCGCACTCCGATACCCGCGAGCCGCTCGGCGAACTCCTCGTCCGGCGGGGCGCACATCCGCACCTCCGCGCCGAGCGCCCGCAGCCGCACCGCGAGTGCCACCAGCGGTTCGACGTCGCCACGTGTCCCGTATGTAGACAACAGCACCCGCATTCAGTGTCCTCTTTCGTCGGGTCGTCCATGTGCTCAGGGCGGGGGAGAGCCGCCGCGCGTCATCGCGCTTGGTCGTGTCGGTCAACTCGGTTGTCTCGCAACAGACTTCGGCCCTCGGGCGTTGCTGGGGCGGCCATCTGGGTGGCTACGGTGCGAGTGAGGCCGGAGGTTCGGCGTCGGCCGGCTCTGGGCAGTCTGTGCTTGGCGAGGTGTGCAAGGTCCCCCATCGTCCACACAACCGGAGTGTTACGCGATGCAGAGTCCGTCCACACCCCTACCTGATGTCTCGGTCATCCTGCCCTGCGCCGGATACGGAACACGTTTCGGGGCGCCCTACCCGAAGGAGTTGCACTGTCTGGCTCCTGGGGTGACGGTGCTGGACCGAAGCCTGGAAGCCGTCGTCGAACTCGCCAAGAGCGGACTCAAGGTGCGCCTGGTCGTCGTGTTCGGCACACACAAGCTGGACACCGTGAGTTATCTCCTTCGCTATGCCGACACCTTCCAGATGGTCTTCGTCCACCAGGACGAGTCGTTCGGACCCGGTCTCGACGGGGCGATCCGGGCCGCTCTGCCGATGACCCAGGGGCCGGTGGCCCTCGTGCTGCCCGACATCGTTGTCTCAGGGGCGGACACGCCTGGCAAACTCCTTGACGCCTTACGGCAGTTGGAGGTGGCGGGCTGGAGCGTAGTGGCCGCGGAGGAGGGGGATCACGACACGCTCCGGCAGATGGGCGCGTTGGCCGTCGCTGAGGCGGAAGGCGTTCTGACCGTGGGGGCGGCCACCGACAAGCCGACGGATCCCTCGGGCTTCAACGCGTTCTGGGGCATGGTGGCCGTCACCGAGAGCGAGGCGCACAAGCTGCCCGACGTCGTGGGCACAGGAGCGACCAACCCGTTGGCCGGTGCGGTCGCTCTCATGGTTGAGGGGATCGTCAACTACAACACCCCTGCGGGCTGACTCGTTGCACGCCGACGCATAGTTCCTGACGGACTTGGGCCGCGAGGCAGCCGAACAGGTCCGCGCCCTGGCGCTGTGGACCAACGAGCGGAGGGACCAAGTGGTGAAGGCGCGAGAGAACTACGACGTGGCGAAAGAGCGGGCCTGAGCGACCACGACCGACCGCGGCGCTCGTTCGGCGCTCCGAGTGCCCGCGCCGCGTGTGCAGAGGGCCCGGGGGTCTTGCAGGGTGTGGTCGGTCGGTACAGAGCCGTTGCCCCACTACCAGTGGGAAGGTCTCAAGTGGTCTGGGAGACCGAGAGCTTGCCCAGCACCGCACGAGACCTGAACCGGGCGTCGTGAGCCCCCTGCCGACAGCGATGGGGCAAGCGGGCGCCGGGGCTGAGACGCGGCGGCCAAGACTCACGAATCACGGGAAACGGACGGTCACGACGAGGCCGCCCGATCGGCCGGGTTCCGCCGTTGCCCCGGTTCCGTGGGCCTCGGCGATGGAGCGGACGATGGCGAGGCCCAGTCCGTGCCCCGTGGTGCCGATTCGGTCCTGGCCGAGGCGGCGGAACGGCTCGAAAAGGTCCGGCACCCGGTCGGCGGGCACCGGAGGCCCGGTGTTGGCCACGGCCAGCGTCCGGTCGTCGATCAACACCCGGACCCGGCCGCCGGGGTGGTTGTACTGAATGGCATTGCGGACGAGGTTGGTCAACAGGTGACGCAGCAGCACAGGATCACCGAGGACGGTCAACGGCCGGTCTGCCGACACCTTTACGTCCACCTGCTCTCCCTCGGCCTCCGGGGCGAGCTCGGCCGCCACCAGCCGGGCCGTGGCCGACAGGTCCACGGTCTCGGTCTCGTCCAGTCCGCGATCGCTGCGGGCGAGCAGCAGCAGCGCGGTGATCAGCCGCTCGGCCTCACGGTTGGCGGCGAGTAGATCCTCACGTACGTCGGCGAGACCGTCGGGGAGGGGATCGGCGAGGCCGACCTCCAGGCTGGTGCGCTGGACCGCGAGAGGAGTCCTCAGTTCGTGGGAGGCGTTGGCGACGAAGCGCCGCTGGCTCTCGAACGACTTCTCCAGCCGGTCGAGCATGGTGTCGAACGTGTCGGCCAGGCGCTGGAGTTCGTCGTCGGGACCGGTGAGCGCCAGCCTCTGGTGCAGGTTCTGCTCACTGATCCGACGGGTGGCCGCCGTCATCGCGGCGACCGGCCCGAGCGCCCGCCCGGCCAGCCACCGGCCGAGCAGTCCGGCCAGCACTGCCATGACGAGCAGCCCGACGGCCGACCAGAGGACCATCTGCCGCAGGGCGGTGTCCTGCACGGCCTGCACGGTCTGGTCCATCTGCCGGATCATGGCGAATTCGTCGCGAGGCCTGACCAGCGGCGGAACAGTCCCCTGGGGATCCGTGGGTTGCGCGCCTGCTGTGGCGAACCCGCCGCCGCTCGGCATCTCGCCCTTCGTGATCTCGATTCCCTTGACCTGCTGGGCCGTTCCGTAGCGCGCGAGCAGCACCACGAAGGCCAGCAGCGCCGCGCCCGCGAGCAGGAAGAGCACGGAGAAGGCCGCGGTCAGCCGGGCACGGAACGGCATGCCCCGCAGCAGCGCCCGCGGGTTCAGTCGCACAGCCGGTATCCCTGACCCTTGTCGGCGGTGATGAGACCGGGGTCGCCCAGCTTGCGGCGCAGCCGGCTGACGACGGCCCGTACCACGCCGGTGCGCGGGTCGAGGTTCTCGTCCCAGAGAGTGCGTACGAGTTCGTCGTGCGGCACCGCCACCCCCTGGGCCTCCATCAGCAGTCGCAGGACCGCGAACTCCTTGGGGGTCAGTTCCAGCGGCCGGCCCTCCACGCACACCTCGTGCCGCGCCCGGTCCAGGGTGATGCTCTCGTGCCGCAGCGCCGCCGGAGGCGACTTGGGGACGCGGCGGCCGAGTGTCCGTATCCGGGCGACCAGTTCGGCGAAGTCGAAGGGCTTGGCCAGGTAGTCGTCGGCGCCGAGCGTCGTGAGCCCGTACACCTTGTCCGCGACCTCACCGGCCGCGGTCAGCATCAGGATCCTTGGCGGGTCGGTGAGTTCGCGCAGCCGTCGGCACACCTCGTCGCCCGTCATGACCGGCAGGTCGCGGTCGAGGATCAGCACGTCGTACTCGGTGAGCAGGCACATGCGCTCGGCCTCGTCACCGGAGACGGCGAGATCGACGGCCATCGCCTGCCGACGCAGACCCGTGGCGATCGTACGGGCGAGAACACGATGATCCTCGGCTACCAGAACTCTCATGCGCCCCATGAAACCCGGCGTGGCATTGCAGCGGAGTAAGGACGGTGGCCGCGGCGGCTCGTCCCCGCATCGCACGTACAGCGCTCTTACGTCCCTGTCACGCGCTTATCCCGCTGTACAGGGCGCCCTGCTTCTGTCGTGGCCATGAACTTCGTCAAGCGCGCCGGGCTGAGCCTGCGCGCCAGGAAAGCCAGGACCGCCGTCCTGCTGGGGATCTTCGTCGTCATCTGCACCCTGCTGCTGGGCGGCTTCCTGCTGCAAGGCGCCACCGCCCGTCAGGAGGCGGACGCACAGCGGACGATCGGCGTCGACGTGACGCTGAAGGGCGAGGCCCTCACCCCGGCGCTGGCGGACCGGCTCGGCTCGTCCCCGCAGGTCCACCGGTACAACCCGCGGCTCCCGATCGAGGCCGGGGCCCGCGGTTTCGAGCCGCTGGAGTCCGACGTCCCGATGCCCGGCGGCAAGCGCGCCGGGACGAACACCCCCCGTCCCCTGGCACTGAACGGCGTGCGGGACTCGGGCCTGCTGCTGCCGTTCTCGTACGGCTCGAACAAGATCACTGCCGGGCGTGGGATCACCCCTGAGGACGTCGGCCGTCGGGTCGCCATGGTCGAGAAACGGCTGGCCTCGAAGAACGGACTCAAGGTGGGGGACACCATCCGCGCCCTGTCCGCCGACGGAAAGAGCACCGTGCCGCTCACGGTCGTCGGGATCTACCGCGACTCGACACCCGACCCGACGAGGTGGACGCAGCCGCACCGGCTGCCTGGCAACACGCTGTACGTACCGGTCCGCGCCGCTCAGCAACTGAGCCCCGGAGCCGCGGACTTGGCCGAGGCGGTCTTCAGGATCGGCTCCCCGGAACAGGCCGAGCAGCTGCATGCCGAGGCCAGGCGGCTCCTCGGCACGGGGTCGTTCGACTTCCGCGTCAACGACAAGGCGTACAAGGACCAGGTCCGTCCGATCCAGCGCGTCGGAACCTTCTCCAGACTGATCGTCCGGCTCATCGCCGTGGCCGGAGCGCTGGTTCTCGGACTCATCGTGATGCTGCAGATCCGGGAGCGCCGCGACGAACTCGGCATGCTGCTGTCGCTGGGCGAGAAGAAGTGGAAGCTCATCGGCCAGCACACCGTGGAAGTGGCCGCCGTCGCCCTGCCCGCGGTGGCCGTCGCCGCCCTGGCCGGTCAGATCGCCGCCCAGCAGGCGGGCGACGCGCTGCTGGGCCACCAGGAGTCCGCCGCCTCCCCGCGACCCCGTGCCCCGGACACACCGGCGGACCCGCCGGAGATGCACGTCGAGCCGTCCGACCTCGTCAAGGTCGCCGGCATCGCTCTCGGTATCTCCCTGGTCTCCACCGTCGTCCCCGGCATCGGAATTCTCCGCCTCCACCCCCGCTCCATCCTCACCGACAGCGAATAAGCACCGCACCGACACAGACCGGGAGAGTCGACCGACATGAACTTCGTCAAACGCGCAGGGTTCAGCCTGTGGTCCCGCAGGGGCAGGACCCTGATCACCCTGTGCACCTTCCTCGTCATCTCCGTGATGGTGCTGGCCGGGGTACTGATCCAGGACGCGACCGCCCAGGCCAAGGAGGAGGCCAAGCGCTCCGTGGGCGCCGAGGTCAACCTGGAGATGGACCTGAGCGGCCAGAACGCCGCCGGTGGTCTGGTGGCCCCTCAGATCAGCGCCGCGACGGTGGAGAAGCTGGGCGCGTCCACGTTGGTCCAGAAGTACAACTACTCCATGTTCGACCGAGGTGTCGTCAAGGGCGGCACCGAGCTGGTCACCGGGGGAGCGAACACCGAAGCCTCCGGTATGGGTCCCGACGGCACCCCGACCATCGGAGTCCTCGACTCGGCCCTGCTGCCCGACTTCCGCAGCGGCAGATTCCAACTCCTGTCCGGAGCACACATCACCGCCGCCGACAGGGACAAGCACCTGCTGCTGATCGAGGAGAGGCTGGCCCGGAAGAACGGTCTCAAGACCGGCGACAAGATCACCCTGGGGGCCAACGAAGGCTCTGCCACAGCGGAGTTCACGGTGTCCGGGATCTACCGCGACCCGCGTCCCAGCTCCGAACCCGAACCCGAGTACTTCAGCGACCCGGCCAACATGCTGTACGCGTCCATCGGCGGCTTCGCCGGACTCAACGCCACCGAGGAGAACTCCCTCCAGGTCACGAAGGCGACGTTCCTCCTCCAGGACGCCGGAGACCTCGGGAAGTTCAGGGAGGAGGCCGAGCGGATCGCGGGGTCCGAGCTCGACGGGTTCCAACTGGACGCGAACGACAAGGCGATCCGGCAGATGACGGGCCCACTGGACAGCATCGGTTCCACCGCCGTCCTCGCGATGTGGCTGATCGGTGTCGCGGGCGCCGCCGTCCTCGTCCTCCTCGTCAACCTCGCGGTCAAGCAACGCCGCCAGGAGTACGGCGTACTCCTGGCGATGGGCGAGAAGAAGTGGAAACTCGTCGCCCAGCAGGCGCTGGAGATCGTCGCGGTCGCGGCCCTCGCCATCGGACTGAGCTCCCTGTTCACCCAGAGCCTGACCCAGAGCGCGAGCCAGTCGCTGCTCGGTGAGGAGGCCGCCGCGGCCCGGCACAAGCTCGACTCTTGGCAGCCTCCGGCTCCCGGCACCACCGGCATCGACCAGGGCATCGACCCGAACGACAAACCGGTGGAGAACGCCGACCCCATCGACAGCATCGACATACGCCTCGACCCGGCGGCCCTCGCCACCGTGGGCGCCGTCGGCCTCGGCCTCGGCCTGCTCGCCACCGCCGTTCCCGCCGCCTCCGTACTGCGGCTCAGCCCACGGACCATCCTCACGAAGGGCAAGTGACAGCCACCATGAACACCGCCCCCACCATCGCCACCGAAAACCCGCCCGTCCTCCGGCTCGACGGCGTCAGCCACACCTACATCGGCCAGCGCCGCCGGACCACCGTGCTCAAGAACATCGACTACAGCTTCCGGCGTGGCACCTTCTACACGGTCCTGGGACCCTCGGGCAGCGGCAAGACCACCCTGCTCAGCCTCGCGAGCGGCCTCGACGCACCCACCCGGGGCACCATCAGCTTCAACGGCGAGGATCTGACACGGCTGGGCCTCGGCCGCTACCGCAACAAGCACGCCGCCACGATCTTTCAGTACTACAACCTGCTCACCTACATGACCGCCCTTCAGAACGTCACGACAGCCATGGAGATCACCGGTGTGAAGCCGGGCAGCGGTGGCCGGAGGGCGCGCGCACTGGAACTCCTGGAGCGGGTCGGCCTGGACAAGCACATGGCGACGCGCAACGTCATGCGGCTCTCCGGCGGCCAGCAGCAGCGAGTCGCCATCACCCGCGCCCTGGCCTGCGACGTCGACATCCTCTTCGCCGACGAACCCACCGGAAACCTCGACGAGGACACCGCCCAGGGCATCATCGACACCTTCCGCGAACTCGCCCACGAACAGGACAAGTGCGTGGTGGTCGTCACCCACTCCCAGCGCCTGGCGTCCCAGTCCGATCGCGTACTCACCCTGCGCAAGGGCAAGTTGACGGAGTGACTCTGCACGGCTCGCTCGCCGTACGCGGCTACTCCTGAAGCTCCAGCATGGGTTCACCGCAGGACTGGCATTCGGCGAAGACATCGAGATCGTTGAGTATCTCGGCGTACTCGGGGTGACCCTTGAGGGCCGCCGCGGCGGCGAGCAGATAGCGAGTGGTGATCTGGTCGTGCTCCGCCGTGGCCAACGTGTCGGCCAGCAGGGTCATGGCCTCGGGGAGGGCCTGACGGTAGGCGTCCGCGATGTCGTCGGGCAGGTCGGCCGGAGACTCGCCGAGTTCGCCGGAGCACATCGCCACGAGGCCGACGACGTACAGGTAGTCGTCGCGCTTGGCCGGAGGAAGCCCGCGCGCGATCGTGACGATGTACGGCACGGCCGCGTAGGCGGCCGGCCAGGCGGTGCCCTCGGAACACAGGTACGGCCAAAGGTCGTTGAAGTGCCCGCCGTTCATGGGGTCGGCCATCAGATGGCGCAACTCGTCGGGAACGAAAGGGGCGTCGGGCGCACTGCCCTGGCCCTTGGACCAACCCCGGTGGTCGAGGGCGGGCCAGCGCGGGTCGTCCAAAGGCATCATGGGCGGAAGTGTAGGTGGACCGGACCGATCGTCGGCCGGGAGGTCCTGGCGTATCTCTCGGCAGAGATCGGCAGAGAACTGACCGCCTCCGCAGAGCCGAGCCCACCTAGAGGGAAGCGAGCAGCCCATAGAGGAGCGGGATGCGCGGTGCGCTGTCCGGCAGCCGCCACCAGCCGGAAGGAGTGCGGATCATCTGCGGGAAGCGCGGCCAGGGGAGTTCCTCGCTCTCGCGGAGCCGGACGATACGCAGACCGGCTCCGGCCAGTGCGTTGATCACCTCGTCCAGGCCGTGCCTCCACTCGAAACTCTCCGTCGCGCCGTCGACGGCCGGGCCATCGGTGTACGTGTGGGTGGAGTTGCCGCGGATGGCGCCGCGCCCCTGGAGATAGTCGTGGCGCAGCAGAAGGTCAGGGCCCTCGTCGGGGGCGGGCTTGGGACCGAGGGCGTTGAGCAGGGGGTGGAACTCGACGAGGTACAGCCGTCCACCCGGCTTGAGGAGACGGGCGATCACCTCCGCCCAGCGGTCCAGATCCGGCAGGTAGCACAGCGCCCCCTTGCCGGTGTAGACCACGTCGAAGCGTCGGTCGCCGAGCGCGTCCACCGCGTCGTACACATTGGCGCGTACGTAGTCGACGGTGCAGTCCGCCTTCGCCGCGAGGTCCCGGGCCGCCGCCACCGACGCCCCGGAGATGTCGAGCCCGACCGTGCGCGCTCCACGCCTCGCGAACGCGAGGGTCTCCGTGCCCAGATGGCACTGCAGATGCGCGACCTCCCGCCCTGCCAACTCGCCGAGGTCCTCCCACTCGAAGGGAGCGAACCAGCGGAACGGATCGGGTTGCTCCTCGACGTCGTAGAAGCGGCTGGCCAGGTGTACGGGAGTGCGCGCGTCCCAGTTCGCCCGGTTGGCCTGCATCATCTCCCGGACCGCGGGATCGAAGCGCTCGGCAGCCTCAGTCATGGAGCCATCCAACCGTGAAATGCGTTCCTGCCGAAGCATCTCAGTGGATCTCGACGAGCCCCTTCGTGAACTCCCCTCGTACGCACCCCGAAAGAAGTTGCCCGGCGACCGATGAGTTGTCGGGCGGGCCGTGGTCTACCCCTGCGAAAGGCATCAACACCCAACAACGGAGCAGGAGTCAGTGCCATGAGCGCAACCACGCCCCAGACCCGTCCCGCCACCTCGTCCCTGTCCTCCGCCCGGTCCGCGCGGCTGCTCGACACGCGTCCCGTGTGGCTGGTCGGCGTACTCGCCACGCTCGCCGGTGCCGTCGTGACCGAGGCGTTCGGGCTCATCGCCCGAGGCGTCGGAGTGCCGATGGAGGCGGCCAGTCCCGGCGCCACGGAAGCGGCGGAGATCCCAGTGGGCGGCTTCTTCGGAGGTGTGCTGTTCTGGTCGGTCGTCGGCATCGTCCTCGCGGTGGCCCTGGCCCGCTGGGCGAAGCGGCCCGCCCGCACCTTCGTGGTGACGACCGTCGTGCTCACCGCGCTGTCCATGGCCGGTCCGGCGGTGGCCCCGCACACCGCGACCTCCACCCAGATCGTCCTGGCGGTGTCCCACCTGGTCGCGGCCGCTGTGATCATTCCCGTGGTGGCGCGCCGGCTCTCCCACCGGCGCCCGTGACCCGCGTCGGAAGACGTCAGCAGCTGTGGCGGCCGGCCCATGTGGGCCGGCCGCCATTGATGTCATGTGGTGCCGGCGGTGTGCCATGGCTCAGCCCCGGGTGGTCTCACCCCGAGGTGGCGCCGGCTACGCGGTCAGGCGCAGAGGACGCGGGTCTCGGGCGTGTAGACCGGACCGCCGCTGGTGTTCGCGCTGTCGCTGAACTCGGCGTAGAAGTACGAGTAGAAGCCGATGTTCCCGTTGCAGCCGGAGTCGGCGGCGACCTGCAGGGTGAGGGTTACGGTCCGGCTCTGACCGGGCGGGATGGTGGCTCCGTAGTTGGTACCGAGGTTGGCGGGTCCGGTGCCGGTACACGGAACGCTGCCGGCTGCTGTGGCCAGGCTGCAACCGGTGAAGCTGTACTTGAGGTCGGGCCGTTGGGTGGTCAGCCAGGTCGGCTCGATCGTCTGGTAGATGAACCAGACGTCATAGGTCCTGTTGTTGGTGAGCGTCATCGACAGATTCACCGTGCCACCCGGGGTCGCGGTGGCGCTGTCGGTGGTGAAGGTCAGATCGGCCGGGCCCGGTTCGGCCGCACTCGCGGTGGGCGCGAGACCGAACAGGGCGAGGACGAGGGCGAGGATGCCGGCGAGACCGATGCGTCTCATCTGTGTTGATCGCATGACCCGGGAGGCTAGGCAAACCGCGAACGCACCGTCTTCCCCAACGGACACACCCGGAGCGACGCTCGGCCGGAAGTGTGCGTCCGGTGATGCCGCCGTGAAGGCGCCTTCACTAACGGCTCCTTCCTGCATTCGCGCACGGCAACGCGGGATCGATGGCCCGATCGGCGCGGCGCGCCGTGCCGGACGGCTCCCCGGAACGGAGTGGAGCGGTGTGGCGGTAATGGCGGATACAGGATGCGTCGGCCGCCGCTGAACGAGTACCGCTGCGTGCGACGTGATGACAGTTTCGGTCAATCGTGCGCATTTGGGCCACGTAGTCAGCTGCACGACTGGCCTTGGCGCCGGCCTCGGCACGCTGCTCCGGCCCAGTCAGCCGCGTGTGGGCTGCTCTCGCCGTCGTCTTGCTCGGCGGCGGCGGTGGAGTCGGTGGTGGTGGCGAGCAGGCTGCCGAGGACGGTCGCGCCCGGCCCGGCCGCGCCGGTGGGGCCGTCGGCCGCGCGCTGCAGTTGGATGACCGTCTGTCGACGAAAATGGTAGTGTCGCTACCGAATCTTTCCCTCCCGTCGAGGTCGGCTCCGTCGAGGTCGGATCGCCGCTGCCGCATCGACGGGCATCCCGACGAGGAGCTCGTCTTGACTGCCGCGTCACAGCGCGCGCCGCGCAAGGATCAGGTCCGTAACCGGCGGCGGCTGCTCGACGTCGCCCGCCAGGCCTTCGCGGAGCATGGGCCTGAATTGAGCATCGAGGCCGTGGCCCGGGCAGCGGGGGTGGGGGCGACCACCTTCTACCGGCATTTCCCGACCAAGGACGACCTCGTCCTTCAACTGTTGGAGGACCTGACGGGCGGCGCGCGCGAGGTCGCGGAGGAGGCCGCCGCCCTCTCCGACGACTGGGAGGCCTTCCGTACGGTGTTCGTCCGCGGATGCGCGCTCGACGAGGAAGGGCTGCGCCTGTTCGACGCTCTCTGCCGTACGAGCTCGCAGGCGGCCGAGCGGGGTCGGCTGATCGCGACTTCCCTGATCGCCCCGGTCGTCGACCGGGCCCGGGGCAGTGGCCGGCTGCGCCAGGGCGTCACCGCCGGGGACGTGGCGGCTCTCATGCGCATGGCCGACTCGGCCTCGAGCCCCCGGCAGCGGGAGATCGCGCACGAGGTGATGTTGGCCGGACTGAGCGTCCCGCCCGCGTAGCGGCGCCCCCTTGCCGGACTCTTCCTTTCCAGCGCCCTATTTCTGGGGCTGCCCCGGCGGGACCCGGCGGCTGGCCGCGCCGGCCCGCCCGCGACTGCTTCTTCGCCGCCGGGACGGGCCGATGTGCTTCCCGGATTGTCCCGGGCACCCACCCGCGGACTCCAGCCCCGGACGCGATCGGCAGCGCATTCGGTGCGACGGTTGCGGCGGCGGGCCTCATCCGTCCCGCGCTACGGCTCGCTTCTCTTGCTGAGCCGCGGGCTCACACCGTGCCGCCGTCGGTACCTTCCGCGGGCGCGCCGCGCCGCTGGCTGCTCCGCCGACCTGGATGCCGGTGTTCCGCGTGAGCGCTGTGAGCGCGACGACGGCGACTCTCGATGCCGGCCCGACGCCACCGCCACCTGCGAAAAGGCGATCCGGTTGTAACGCTACCGTTTTGCGCGCTACGGTGAAGCGGTAGTCACACTACCGTTTCTTGGAAAGGTCCTGCCCTCATGCGCGCACTCATCCCGACCGGCAACCCGGAGACCCTGACCGAACTGGGCGAAGTCGACCTGCCCGCCCCGGCACACCACGAGGCGCTGATCCAGGTGACCGACATTTCGCTCAACCGGGCGGACTTCCTGTACCTGAGCGGCCCCGCCGGAGACTTCCGGCCCGGCATCGACGCCGCCGGGGTCGTCGCCAAAGCCGCCGCTGACGGCAGCGGGCCGTCGGAGGGCACCCGCGTGGTCCTGCACCTGCCCGCGGGCGGGGGAGGCGCCGAGTACGTCTGCGCCTCGGCGGACCGCCTCGCGGTCATCCCGGACAACGTGGACTCCGCCTCCGCGTCCGCGCTCCCGCTGGGCGGCCTGGTGGCCCAGAGGCTGCTCGCCATGGCCAGCCCGCTCAAGGGGCGCCGGATCCTGGCCACCGGCGTCGGGGGCGGTGTCGGCCAGGTCCTCATCCAGCTCGCAGTTGCGGAGGGGGCCGAGATCACCGCCGTCGCCGAGACGGGCCAGCCGACCGAGCACATGGCGGCGCTGGGCGCCAACATCGCCCTCGACATCGACGCCGTCGAGGGCGGCGCCTTCGACATCGTGCTGGAGTCGGTCGGCGGCGACCTCGGATCCAGCGCGGCCCACAAGCTCCGCCCCGGCGGCCAGTTCCTCTGGTTCGGCCAAGCCAGCGGCAACCCCATCACCCTGGACTTCTTCCGACTGCTGCAGGACGGCACCTCGCTGACCCTGCGCCACTTCGTCTACGCCGACGGCGACGGGAGCCGTGACGCCGTCGACATCGGGGCGTTGCTCGACCTGGCCTCGCAGGGCAGGCTCCGGGTCGAGATAGGCCACCGCGGCGACTGGAGCAGCGCCGGCCCGGTGCTGCGGGAGATGTCCGCCGGCCGCCTGCGCGGCAAGGCGGTCCTGAGCGTCGCCTGACCTCACCCGAGCCGGCCGGGACGACGTCACCCCGGCCGGCCAACCCGCGTACCCCTGCGCAACACCGGCCTATGGCTGGATTCGCCGATGCCCCCTTCCCCGCCTCTCGGCCAAGCGGTACTCCTTGCCGAGATGCGGGGCGGGCCCCAGGCAGGGAAGGGACACTGCGATGACTCATGCGCGGCGCTACGGCCAAGAGGACCTGAGAAGTGCCGCCCCCGGCGATCCTGCCACCTGCGGCCAGGCGGAGATGACCTCGTTCGACGAGGTGTACGACCAGCCGGACCCCAGACACTTCTTCCGTGTCCTGGGCCCCTGGGACTATCAGACGCCTCGCCACGCGCAGGGGCTGTTCCGGGGCTTGGCCGCCGCCCGCACGCGAACCGCCCGCGCCGCCGCCCCGGTCACCGTGCTGGACATCTGCTGCTCGTACGGCATCAACGCGGCACTTCTCAACCACAACCTCACCCTGGAAGACCTGTACGCCCACTACACGTCCCCGAAGGCAGCGGCGCTCACCACGGCGGAGCTGATCGAGTGGGACCGTGCCTACTACGCATCCCACCGACGTCCCGACGCGCACCGGGTGATCGGGCTCGACATCGCCGCGAACGCCATCTCCTACGCTCTTGCCGTCGGTCTGCTGGACGAAGGCTTCACCGAGAACCTCGAAGCGGCTCCGCCCACCCCCGCTCTCCTGCGTGCCGCGCAACCAACCCTCCTGGTCACCGTCACGGGCGGAGCGAGTTTCCTGTCCCCGCGCACCTTCCAACCACTCCTCGCCGCCGCTCACGAACCGGTGTGGATCGCGTCGTTGGTCCTGCGTACCGGTTCCTACCGCCACATCGAGGACGGGCTGGCCCCGTACGGCCTCATCACCGAGAGGGCAGCAGCTCCGACCTATCCGCAACGCCGCTTCACGAGCGTGCACGAGCAGCGGTACGCCATCACCGCGGTGACCGCCGCCGGCGAGGATCCCCGGGGCAAGGAGACCGACGGCTACTTCCACACCGCACTGCACCTCTCACGACCCGCGAAAGACGCCGCAGCCCTGCCGCTCAACACTTTTACGAAGGACGACCGGCGCCCCGAGAGCATCATCGAGCGCGACAGCTTCAGAGGTTGAAAGACAGGCTCAGACCGACACCCGGGACGGGGCCGTGGCGTCCTCGGTTTCCCGCGCCATGCGCCACAGCGCCGCCGAGAGCCAGATCAGGATGGCGCCGACCAGGATGTGCAGCCCGCTCGTGAGCAGGCTGTCGGGCAGGCCCGTGAGGAACGCGAACAGCGGCAGCACGACGGCGTAGCCCCAGGCCGGAATCCTCGGAAACACCCGGGCGCGGATCATCGCCGCCCCGAACAGCGCACAGCCCACGGCGAACACGGCCGCACAGCCGATGAGGGCGGGGATCGTCGGGCCGGTCAGGACCTCGTCGATGACGTCGTCGTCGAAGTAGAACAGCACCAGGTTCGAGGCGAACGCGGCAGAGCCGAACAGGCCGAGACCGATGAGGTTCACGATGTGCGCCACCTCTGCGAAGCGGCCGGTGGCAGGGCGCTGTCGCAGTTGCAGTGCGGTGAGCAGAGGAAGGGCGAACGCGGGGGAGACGGCGAGCGGGACGCTGGTCGCGGTGGTCTCCCCGGTGAACGCCTCGACCAGCGCGGGCAGGGCGATCAGCAGACCCGACAGCACTCCGCACAGGGCGCCGACGCGAAATGCCGATGAGGCTGTGGGTGGGGTGATGGGTGAAGTGAGGGGCGAGGACATGAGGCCAACTCCGGTTGCTCCGACGGTTCCGACAGTGGGACAGGCCGCAACCGTAGAGAGCCGCCGATCAGCGGCAGGAGGTGCAGAACGGGGACATCGACGGCCGGAAGTCACCATCTCCCGTGCGCCGTCCAGCCGTTCGGCACGTGTCGTTCGGCCCGAACCGTCCGGAGTTTGAGCGGCGATGCCGCTGGGCCGCCCGGTCCGGCCTAGCCTGACGGCAGCGGATGAGGACGGGTGAGGGGGTGTTCATGGCGGCGTACGGGCCCGTGCGGTGGGTGCCGCCGCTGCTGTACGGCGCCGTGCTCGTGGGCGGCCTGTACTACGCGGCGGCCGGACTGGGCGACGGACCAGGCCCGTCGGTGTGGCGGACGGTCGGCTTCGTCGCCGTGATCGGGGCGCTGTTCGCCCTGGAAGCCGCGGGACACCGCCGTCCCACGGCCCGGATGCCGCTGCTGCTCGCGCGCTGCGCCCTGATCGGCGCGGCGGTGGTCCTCGACGCGTCGGACCTGGCCCAAGTGCTGTTCGTGCTGCTGCCGTTCACCGCCTACTTCGCCTTCGGCCGTACGACCGCGCTCACGCTGGGCGCGCTCTGCCTGGCCGGGCTGCTCACCTTGTACGTGCTGACCGCTCCCGGCTGGTACCGCGACCTGGAGCACGTCTCCGACCTGCTGATGCTCTCCGTCGGCCTGGTGCTGGCGCTCTCGATGGCCGCCGTGGCCGTCGGCGAACAGCGCGCCCGGCGCGAGCTGGAGGAGTATGCCGCGCGGGTCGCCGAGCTGTCGGCCGCCACCGAACGCAACCGGCTGGCCCGGGACATCCACGACAGCCTCGGTCACCATCTCACTGCGATGTCCGTGCAGTTGGAGATGGCCTCCGACTTCCGGTCCCTGGACCCCGACGCGGCCCAGCGAGCGCTGAACGAGGCGAGGCACTCGGTGAAGCTCGCACTCGGCGACGTACGGCAGTCGGTCCGCGCGCTGCGCGGCGAGGCGGCGCACCCCACGCTCTCGGCCGCGCTCGCAGGCCTGGCACACGGCGGCGAGGCCCGGCCGGTGGTCACCGTCGAGGTGACGGGCGACGAGGACGGCCTCGGCGCGGCCGAACTGACCGCCCTGTACCGGGCAGCCCAGGAGGCGGTGACCAACGCGCGCCGCCATGCGCGGGCCACCCGGGTGACGGTGGCGGTCCTGCTGGCCGAGGACACCGCGCGGCTGGTGGTGACCGACGACGGCCGTGGCTTCGTACCGGACACGGCCGCCAGCGGGTTCGGGCTCCTCGGGATGAGGGAACGGGTGCACCTGGTGGCCGGGAGCGTGGACATCGACAGCGGCCCGGATGCCGGAACCCGGCTTACGGTGACCGTGCCGCGCGGGAAGACCGCGCGGAGATGAACAGGGACGGGCGTGGGGCCGAGATGACCATGGACGACCATGAGCCGGCACCGCCGGTGCGGGTGCTGGTGGTCGACGACCAGCGGCTCATCCGTGACGGCATCGCCTCGCTGCTCACCATCCGGCCGGGCATCGAGGTCGTCGGTACGGCCGTGGACGGGCGGGACGCCGTGGCGAAGACACTCGAACTGGGCCCGGACGTCGTGCTCATGGACGTCCGGATGCCGGAGATGGACGGGATCGAGGCCGTCGCCGTACTGCGCGGCCGGGCCCCGGAGTGCAGGGTGGTCATGCTGACGACGTTCGAGGACGAGGAGTTTGTCGTGCAGGCGCTGCGGGCCGGCGCCCACGGCTACCTGCTGAAGGATCTGCCGGCCGAGGAACTCGCCCACGCGGTACGCCTTGCGCACGCGGGCGTCACCCAGCTCGACTCGTCCGTCGCCCGCCACCTCACCGCCTCCCTGCCGGCCCCCACGCCCGCTCCCGTCGCCAAGCCCGAGCCCGCCGAGACCGCCGCCGTCCTGAGCCCGCGCGAGACGGACATCCTGCGGCTTGTGGCCCAGGGCCACACCAACCGGGAGATCGCCGCGCGGCTCTACCTCAGCGAGGGCACGGTCAAGAACCACGTGTCCCGCATCCTCACCCGCCTCGCCCTGCGCGACCGCACCCAGGCGGCCCTTCGCGCCCGGGACCTCGGCCTGCTGTGAGAACCGCGCACGCCGTCGCTGAGAAGAACCGCGCACGCCGGCGTTGAGAGAACCGCGCACGCCGGCGTTTCAAGTGGCCGCCGCCTGCCGCACTGTTGCGGTTCACCACCAGCGGGCACGAATCAGACATGTATTGCTGCCTCTCCGCTCCCCACGGTGGCCTGCGATCCGCCGCTCTCCTCGCCCCCGCCCTGCTCCGAGCCCTCCACGCCGCCGCCCGCCGCGGCACGACACAGATACGTCACCCACGCGACCCGGATGCCGTGTCCGCCGTAAATCTGGAACTGGTCACCCTCACCGAGGACCTCGCCGTCATCACCTGGTACACCGGCGTGACCGGCAGCGACGACGGATTCGGCCACCTGCTCCCCGCCGTGACTGAGGGCGAAGTCGTCTACGGCACCCACCCCGCCCGGCTGAACCGCACCGCCTCCGAAGGCCGCCGCACCGCCCACCACTACGTGGAACTGACCGGCCTGGAACCCGGCCAGACGTACTACTACCAGGCCCGCTCCCGGGGTTCGGCGGCCACACCCACACCGCTGCACCTCGTCAAGGGCAACGCCGTCGGAACCTCGCTGCACGGGTTCGGCTCGCGTGGCGGCCCGTACTCCTTCACGACGCCCCAGCCTCCGCCGGGCCGCCATCTGAGGACGATCGCCCTCTGCAACGACCTGCACCTGGGGGAGACGACGGCCGGTCTTGTGGCTGGAGTCCCGTTGATGCGGGGCGTCTCGCAGCGGTTCGGCCTCGCCCCGTATCCGGAAATCATGGGCCGGGCCCTGGTCGACGAGGCACGTCGGCGCGGAGCCGACCATCTGCTGGCCGCAGGTGATATCTCGGCCGGCGGCGCGCCAGGCGATCTGGCCGGGGCCAGGCAGATCCTGGACGGCTTCGGTACGCACGGACAGGACTACTTCGTCGTCCGCGGGAACCACGACCGGCCCAGACCGAAGAGCGGCCACGCCTCGTCCGGCGACAGTTTCCTGGACGAATTCCCCGGTGGCGACGGGCCCGCGTACTTCGCGCGCGATCTCGGCGGACTGCGGATCGTCGGACTGGACACCTACGAGAAGCGGGGCAACGGCGGCGACCCGGGCGGACTCTCGCCCGACCAACTGGCCTGGTTCCGAGCCCGGTTGAGGGAGAACAGGGACCAGCCGACCATGGTCTTCGGACACCACCCGCTGACCGTACGCAATTCACTGTTCCCCGTGATGAGCGGGCAGCGCCTCAACCGCCGCCAGGCCCGCGCGATCCTCGACGCCTACTCCGTCGCCCCCGGCGTCTTCCTCCACCACGCCGGTCACACCCACCGCAACAAGCGCACCGTCCTCCCACAGGCCCGGCACGTCACGCTGCAGGAGGTCAGTGCCGTGAAGGAGTACCCGGGCGGCTTCTGCCTGCTCCGGATCCACACGGGCGGCTACGCCCTCAACTACTACAAGACCAGCAGCGGACCGGCCCGTGAGTGGAGCGAGCGCAGTCGACGCGTGGCCGCGGGCCTGTGGCCCCAGCATGCCCTCGGCCGCTCGGTGTGCGACCGCAACAGCGTCACCACCCGCGACCTTTCGGGCATCACCCCGGCCGCGTCGCGAACCGCGGTCCGTGGAGCTGCCTAGGCGTCCGAAAAGGCTAGGACCCTCGACCTGGTCCTTCAGCCAGTACGGTGGGCATGAGGCCTACCGGATGAACGGCACCCTGGCTGCGTGTGTCGGAGGAAGCGATGAGCGGGGAAGGTCAAGGGGGCTCCGGGCAGCAGCTGCCCAAGCTGAGGCTGGACGAGCTGCTCGACGAGCTCCAGGCACGCATCGACGCGGCCCGGGGGACGCAGGACCGGGTGCACAGCCTGTTGGAGGCCGTTCTGTCGGTCGGGCGGGAGCTCGATCTGCCGCACGTGCTGCGGCGCATCGTGGAAGCCGCCGTGGTGCTGGTGAACGCCGAGTACGGCGCGCTGGGCGTGATCGGCGACGACAGCCGACTGTCGGAGTTCCTGACGGTGGGCATCGGCGAGGAACGGCGCGAGGAGATCGGTGAACTGCCCAGCGGTCACGGCATTCTCGGTGAGTTGATACGGCACCCGATGCCGCTGAGGCTGCCGGAGCTGTCGGAGCATCCGGCCTCGTACGGCTTCCCGGACCACCACCCGCCGATGCATTCGTTCCTGGGCGTGCCGATCCGCGTGCGGGAGAAGGTGTTCGGGAACATCTACCTCACCGAGAAGCGGGGCGCGGCGGAGTTCGACGCCGAGGACGAGTCGGTGCTCTCCACACTCGCAGTGGCGGCCGGAGTGGCCATCGAGAACGCGCGGTTGTACGAGGAGACGCGGCTGAGCGAGCGCTGGCTGCGGGCGAGCGCGGAGGTCACGAGCACCCTGCTGTCGGGAACGTCCGGCGCCGAAGTGCTTGAGCTGATCGTCGGAAAGGCCAGGGAGATCGCCTCGGCGGACGTGGGGATGATCGCGGAGTACGTGACCGGGGCGGAGGAACTGAGGCCGGTACTCGCGGTGGGGCCGAACGCGGAGCGGCGCAGTGGGCTGGTCCTCTCCGCGCAGGACGGATTCGTCGCGGCTGCGCTCACCACGGCGGAGCCGGTCGTCAGCGCCGATATCGAGCGTGATGCGCGCACCGGCGAGGGGGAGTCGCAGTGGGCCGGGCTCGGCCCCGTGGTCGCGGTGCCGCTCGGCGCCGGCGGGACGGCCCGCGGGGTGCTTCTGCTGGGGCGGCTGGCGGGCCGTACGCCCTTCTCCGAGTCCGACATCGGGCCTCTGCTGGGCTTCGCGGGGCAGGCGGCGCTGGCACTGGAGCTCGACGAACGCCGTCGGGACGCGGAGAAGATCGCGCTGCTGCAGGACCGGGACCGGATCGCGCGCGATCTGCACGACCTGGCGATCCAGCGGCTCTTCGCGGCCGGCATGACCCTGCAGAGCGCACAGCGCTTCGTGGACCATCCCGAGGCCGTGGAGCGGCTGTCGCGGACCGTCGACGACCTCGACGACACCATCAAGATCATTCGGTCGACCATCTTCGGTCTGCGCGCCCATGGCGGTGTGGCCAAGGAGGGCGGCGGTCTTCGCGGCCGCGTGTCCGAGGCGGTGAAGGTCTCCGCCACCTCGTTCGGGTTCGCTCCCGCGCTGCGGGTGGAGGGTCTTGTCGACACGGACGTCCCCGGCGAGGTGGCCGACCACGCTCTCGCGGTTCTCGGCGAGGCGCTCAGCAACGCGGTCCGGCACTCGGGGGCGCGCTCCGTGGACGTCCATCTGCAGTGCGCCAGGGGTGAGTTGGCGCTGACGGTGACGGACGACGGGTGCGGAGTTCCCGACGGCGTGGCGTGCAGCGGACTCAAGAACCTGGAGGACCGGGCTCGCGCGCTCGGTGGAACACTCACGCTCGGCGAACGGCCGCGGGGCGGCGGTACACGTCTGGTGTGGCGTGTACCGACAGGCTCAGCGCGGGACTGACCGCGCTCCTTCGGCCGGCGTCCGGGACACTCCGCGACGCGGCGAAGAAGGTCCCTGTGGGCCGTACCCCAGGCGGATCACCATCTGCGCGTGATCGCGCCGGTCGCTCGGCCATGGCACCAGCTGTTCGCGCAGATCGGGCCACTCCAGCGCTTGGTGCAGCAGCGATGACCGTAGGCCATGAGCGGTAGCCGTCAGCAGTACGCGTTCCAGCGCCTGACCGGCGCGCAGCCAGTCGGTCCGGCGGTCGTGCGCGGTGGACAGTACGGCGATCGACGGCCGCCTCTCGAAAGGGCGGGAGGCCGGCACGGCCGGGTGCCGGTGTGCGCCGAAGTCCCGCATCGGGACCTGTTCCCGGGAATCGTGCGGGCCCAGCGCCTCCGGCGGCACTCCCAGGTCCGAGTGGTTCGGATCGCGCACCCACAGGCGGCTCTCCGCAGCCCGGTCGGCGTCGGCCGTGTTGCGGCGCTCCGCTTCCGCGGTCAGCTGCAGCAGACGGTCGGTCTCGCGCGGCGCGGGACGGCTCAGCAGCGCGCCTTCACTGTGAGCGGCCTCGGCGAGTTCGGTGAGGACGGCAGCGGGCAACGGCCGCTCGGAGAAGGGGAAGCGGCTGCTGTGCCGGCGCCACACCGCGTCGTACAGTCGTGGCGAAGAGGCGCTTCTGGCGGTGCCGCCCAGGCGTACGGCGGCGAGCAGATCCGGCTCGTCGGGCCGGGGCAGCAGGCGGGACACCGGTTCCCAGCCGAAGTGCGCAACCGCCACCCGCAGGTTGAGCAGCGCGCACCCGACGGAGAGGTGCAGGGCACGCCCGGTCGGGTCGATGTGGCGCAGGCCATGGTCCGGGGCGGCGCGGATCTCCAGGGTGACGGTGTCCGGGGCGAGGTGGAAGCGCCAGGGCTGGGTGTTGTGGATCGAGGGGGCGGCCACGGCCGCGGATATCAGCTTCTCCAGGGTCGGGGCGTCGAGTGTCATGGACCTCATCGCGAACTCCTCCCCGCCCTGGGCCGGTTGGCGGGCCGGGCTCATCGGTGACCGCTCTCAGCGTGCGGTCACCGGGTGTCGCGGCAGCAGGGGCCGTACGGCCCTGTGCTGTGCCGGACGGCCCGGATGCGCTTCACCTCGCGGGACGCTCTCCGGAGCCGGAGCCGGAGCCGGAGCCGGGCTGTTCGAGGTGGGAGGCTAGGACCGCGGCCTGCACCCGGCGCTGGACGCCCAGCTTGGCCAGCAGCCGGGAGATGTGGTTCTTGACGGTCTTCTCCGAGAGGAAGAGGTTCTTGCCGATCTCGCGATTGGTGAGTCCGTCTCCGATGAGGGCGAGGATGTCGCGTTCGCGGGGGGACAGGCTCGCCAGTTCGGGGGCGACGGCCGGGGTGCCGGCGGGGTCCGCCCGCAGCGAGGCCATCAGCCGGGCGGTGGTCGCGGGGTCGAGCATGGACTGGCCCGAGGCGACGGTGCGTACCGCCGAGACGAGGTCGGAGCCCTTGATCTGCTTGAGTACGTAGCCCGAAGCCCCGGCCATGATCGCGTCGAGCAGGGCCTCCTCGTCGTCGAACGAGGTCAGCATCAGAACGGCCAGTTCCGGCATCTTGCTGCGCAGCTCACGGCAGACGGTGATCCCGTCGCCGTCGGGCAGGCGTACGTCGAGTACGGCGACGTCCGGGCGGAGGGCAGGGCCGCGGGCGAGCGCGTGCTCGACGTTCTCTGCGTCGCCGACCACCGAGATGTCCGGTTCGGAGTCCAGGAGGTCGGACAGCCCGCGTCGTACGACCTCGTGGTCGTCCAGCAGGAAGACGCGGATCGGGTCGTGCTCCGTAAAGGTGCGTGTCTTGGCCATGACGACCCCTCGTTCCCCGGCGACTGACGGACTGCGGGCTGTCCGTGACGACGATCGTCACTCGCCGGGACCGGATGTACTAGGGCCGACCGGCCCCACTCCAACCCACAATGCGCCCTGTGCGGTCACAGGCGGCTGCCGCTGCCGTACGGGGCGTAGAGATCCAGCAGCCGGGTGCGGGCCGAGCGCAGGCGGTGGGCGAGGATGCCGCCCACCCACTGGGCGACCGTGTGGCCCAGGGCGGGGTCGTCCTGGCACATCGCCCGTACGGCCGTGGCGTCGAACTCGTAGGCGCGGACCGGGCTCGTCGTCTCGGAGCCCAGGTGCCAGGAGTGCGGTGCGAACAGCCAGGACCAGCCGACGAGTTCGTTGTGGCCGAGGGTCTCGATGACCGCCGCCTGGCGGCCGGGCACGTGCATGTCGAGCTGGATCGTGCCCGTGCGGATGATCCAGAACCGGTCGGCGCGACCGCCCTCCTCGAAGAGGCGCGTTCCCTGCGGGAACGACACCTCCCGGGCGAGGTGCATCAGTCGCTGCCGGTGCTCGGCGGGCAGTGCCCGCAGCATGCTGGGCGTGGGCGAAGCGTTCATGACCGGCCTCCAGGACGGACGTTCGGACCCTACGACTTCCAGCGTGTGCCCGTGCTCCGGCTCGAACCATGGGCCACCCGGCCCCAGGGAGGGACTGTGCGGCCCCTTCGCACGCGGGCGTTCCTGTACGAGGCTCTGTATGAGATCGGGCAGGACCGGACAGGACACAGGAGGTGCCCACCATGGTTCGGCACATCACCACAGGAATCGACGGATCCGCCGAGAGCCTCGCCGCCGCGCACTGGGCGGCTAGGGAGGCGCTGCGTCGCGGCGTCCCGCTGAACCTCGTGCACGCCTGGACGTGGCACCCACGCCCCGCCCCCTCCGTCCCCGCGGACAGGACCGAGCGCGACTGGGCCGAACAGACCCTGGACCGGGCGGCGGGCAGCGTCCGTGCCGCGCACCCCGGGCTGCGGGTCGTCGAGCGACTGGTGGCCGACTCCGCGGTGGCCGCCCTTCTCGCGGCGGCCGAGGACGAGGAGTTGCTGGTGCTCGGGTCCCGTGGCCTCAGTGGCGTCACGGGGTTCATGGTCGGCTCGGTGTCCCAGCGGGTCGTCGCCAGGTCCCCCCGTCCCCTGGTGCTCGTACGTGCGGGCGAGAGTGCCGCCGACGAACACTTCACCACCCCGGACGGCGTCTCGCCCGAGGAGATACCCCGGACCCCGTATCGCGATGTCGTCCTCGGCCTGGACACCCGGCGCCCCAGTGACGAGCTGATCGGGTTCGCCTTCGAGTCCGCACGCCGATGCGGCGCCACGCTGCACGTGATCCACGCCTTCGGAACGCCGCGGGTCCAGCCGGCCGATGGACCGTGGGACCCCGTGACCGGGCCGGAGCTGATCGCGGCACAGGAACACGCCATGGTCGCGACCCTGCGCCCGTGGTGCGAGAAGTTCCCGGAGGTCTCCGTGGTCGAGACCGTCTCCGAGGAACGGCCCGCCACCGCGCTGGTGCGGGCGTCGTCCGGTGCCTCTCTCGTCGTCGTGGGGCGCCGGACCCGGGACAGCCATCTCGGCACGCACATCGGCGCCGTCACGCACGCGGTGCTGCACCACGTCGGCTGCCCCGTCGCCGTCGTCCCGCACGACTGAACCGGCGCCGTGACGGTGCTCCGGGCACCAACGGCCCCAGGGAGGGAACAGTCATGACTGCACGTCACGTGGTCGTCGGGGTGGACGGCTCCGTCACCGCCGTACGAGCACTGGACCTGGCCGCCGACGAGGCAGCCCTGCGTGCCACCACGCTGGAGGTCGTGTACGCCGTGCCCGACCTCGACGAAGCAGGCCCTGTGCTGGCGTCCGCCGCCTCACGGGTGGGCCACCGCCACCCGGGCCTACCGGTCGTCACCGTCCCTGCCGAGGGACGCTCGGCGGCCGTCCTGGCGGAACACGGACGCGAGGCCGCGCTGACCGTCGTCGGCTGCCGGAGTCTCGGCGGGCTCGCGGGCACGGTGTTCGGCTCGGTGAGCAGGCGCCTGGCCGCGCACGCGCCGGGCCCGCTGCTGGTCGTACGCGGAGACTCTCCGCCGCACCTGCACAACGAGGTACTGCTCGTCCTCGACGAGGAGGACGACGCGGACACGGCGGTGTTCGCCTTCCAGGAAGCGGAACTCCGTGGGGCGTCACTGCGGATCTTCCGGTCCTCGTTGGATCAGCACCCGGTTCCGGTCGCGGTACCGATGCCGCACCGACGGAGCGAGTCGACTGCGTCGTACCTCCCGGCCGGTGACTCGTCGGTGGAGCTCGGCGAGCGGCATCCTCTCGTCCGGACGGGGAGCCAAGACGCCGCTACGACGCAGACGCTGCTGGAGGTCACACGTACGGCGGACCTCGTCGTGACCAGCTGCCGCCCCAGGCGGAGCGGGCACGGCCGCCAACTCGGTTCCCTGACAAGTACGTTGCTGCATCGGGCCCACTGCCCGGTGCTGGTCGTTCCCGCCGGGCCGGAGAGCGCCGCGCCCTCGGCCCGGTGAGGACACTCCGCCGCGTCGCGCGCCGGGGATACGGGCCGGCGGCCTACTGAGTGTCGTCCCGGGCGCGATTCCACTCCCGGTACGCCGCGACAGCGGTGGGCAGCGTCGGGAAGACCAGACCGGCGCCGACCGACTTCGTCAGTCCGTACGCGACCAGTTCGTCCATCAGGTCCTGCTTCACGCGGGCGAGGGCGAACACGATGCCGCGCCGGGCCAGTTCGAGGCGCAGCGCGTCGACGGCGTCCAGGGCGGTGATGTCGACCTCGACGTTGGCCTCGGTGTTGAGGACGAACCAGCGGACCGGGTCCTCCTGTTCGTCGACTGCGGCCAGGGCCCGGCGCCGGAAGTCCTCGGCGTTGGCGAAGAACAGGGGCGAGTCGTAGCGATAGACCAGCAGGCCGGGGATGGTGCGGGCCTGCGGATAGTCGTCGATGTCGTGCATGCCGGCCACACCGGGGACCACTCCCTGGACGGCATCGTGCGGACGGGCCACGCGGACCAGCAGTTCCGCGACCGACAGACCGACGGCGACGATCACGCCGTACAGGATGTCCAGGGCCAGTACCCCGGCCAGGCAGCCGAGGGCCAGCAGCAGTTCCCGGCGGCGGAAGGACGCCAGTCGGCGGAAGCCCGCCAGGTCGATCATGCGGACGGCGGCGTACACGACGAGCGCGCCCAGTACGGCCGAGGGCATGCGGGTCAGCAGCGGGCTGAGGAAGAGCAGCACCGCGAGGACCGCCGCACCGGCGACCAGCGCGTACGCCTGGCTGCGGGCGCCCGCCGAGGCGGCGAGCGCGGTCCGGCTGGCGCTGCTGCTCACCGGGAAACCGTGCAGCGCACTCGCACCCAGGTTGGCCGCACCGAGGGCCAGGAACTCCTGGTTGGGGTCCAGGCCGGGGCCCTTGTCGTCGGAGGAGTCGACGGTGAAGGCCCGCGCGGTGAGGATGAAGTCCGTGTAGCCGACGAGGAGGACTCCGAGGGCCGGGAGGACCAGGTGCGCGAGTTCGGTCAGGTCGGGCAAGGCGATGCCGGGCAGCCCCGACGGGACCTCGCCGATCACCCTGATGCCGTACCGGTCGTCGAGGTCGAACATCGCCACGGCCGCCGTGCCGAGCACCACGGCCAGCAGGGGACCGGGGACCGTCCGGAAGAACCGCGCCACCGTGAAGAGGAACGCGAGCGTGACGGCGCCGAACAGCAGTGTCGCCGTATGGACCTGCGTCAGGTGCCGTACGAAGGACCAGAGTTGGGCGAAGAAGGCGGAACCCGTCGTGCGTACGCCGGTGAGCTTGGGCAGCTGGTCCACGATCATGATCAGCGCCACGCCCGCGAGGTAGCCGATCAGGACGGGCCGGGAGAGCAGGTCCGCCAGGAACCCCAGCCGCACCGCCCACGCCACCACGCACAACAGGCCCACCGTGAGTGCGAGGGCGGCCGCCAGTGCGGCGTAGCGGTCCGGGTCCCCGGCGGCCAGCGGGGCGACTACGGTCGCCGTCATCAGCGCGGTCGTCGACTCGGGGCCGACCGACAGCAGACGTGAGGAGCCGAACACGGCGTACAGCGCGAGGGCGGGCAGGATCGCCCACAGCCCGGCGACCGGCGGCAGACCCGCCACGCCCGCGTACGCCATCACCTGGGGGACGAGGTACGCGGCCACGGTCACCCCGGCCAGCAGGTCGCCCTTCAGCCACGATCGCCGGTAGCCGAGGAGCGTGCCGACTCCGGGCGCGACGTGCCCGAGGAGAGTGCCGAGCCCCGGTGCCGGACGGCCTCCCGGATCGTGCCCGCCCGCGCTCCTTGCCATGAGTCTCCTTCTGCCGTGTGACCTCAGGATCCACCGAGGGGCGGACGGCCGCGCGACGCGGCCGAAGGAAACCTACAGGCGCTGCGGTCCCCTTACCGGCAGCCCAACCGGCCCTGTGGAAAGGGTCGTTCAGCCCCGGCACCGCGGACCTTCGGCATCCGGCGACGCTCGCCCGACGCGACCAGAGTGAGCGGTGACGGACCACGACCCGACCGTCCCCGAATCCCCGAATCTCTGAATCCTCGAAGGGACCATCACCATGGCCGTGCACGAGCACCCTCACCGGAGCCCGGGGTTCCACCTGCCGTCGTTGCACAGGAACCGGACCGCCGCCACCTCCGAGTCCGCCGTGTCGGCTCGTACCGACACGCACACGGCGCGGGCCTACGCCTTGGTGTCCCTGCGCCTGCTCACCGGGTTCGTCTTCCTGTGGGCGTTCCTCGACAAGACCTTCGGCTTCGGCTACGCCACCCCGTCCGGCAAGGGCTGGATCGACGGCGGCTCGCCGACCATGGGCTTCCTCAGCGGCGTCGCCGCCGGGCCGATGGAGTCCACCTTCCACTCCTGGGCCGGTGCCACCTGGGCGAACTGGCTGTTCATGGCCGGCCTGCTCGGCATCGGGCTGGCCCTGGTCGGCGGGTTCGCGCTACGGCTCGCGGCCGTCGTGGGCACCGCGATGATGGCGCTGATGTGGGTCGCCGAATGGCCGCCCGCCAAGCTCCTCTCCGACGGGTCGCCGAGCATGTCCAGCAACCCGTTCGTCGACTACCACCTCATGTACGCCGTGGTCCTGATCGCCCTTGCCCTGGCCTCCGCCGGAGACACCTGGGGCATCGGCAGGCTCTGGGCCAGGCTGCCGTTCGTCCGCGCCAACCGCTGGCTGCGCTGACCACGGGGAACACGGCGGGACTCGTAAACGGGCCCGCCGCGCCCGCCGACCCGACTGGGGCCGATCGGCCCCAGTCAGGGACCTGCGGCCCCTGCACCACGAACTCGATCGACACGACGCTGGGATCGGATCGGATCGGATCGGAACGGACCGTGCGATGCGATTCCGATCCAGTGCGATCCGATCCCGATCCAGAAGGTGGAGACCATGCCCCGAACTGTCATCGTGGGACTTGACGGCTCGCCCGAGAGCCACGCCGCGGCCGAATGGGCGGCCCGGGAGGCTGGGCTGCGCGGACTGCCGCTGAAGCTCGTCAACGTCTGGGAACCCGATCCGGCGCCCATGGCGCAGGACCCGGTCCACGGCGCCGAAACCCAGAAGCACTGGAGCGGCAGGATTCCCCGCGAGGCCGCCGAGGGCCTGCGTCTGCGGCACCCCGGTGTCGAGATCACCGCCGAGCAGGTCTACGGCCGGCCGGGCGAGATCCTGACGCATCTGGCCGAGGACGCCGCGCTGCTCGTCCTGGGCTCGCGCGGCCTCAGCGGGATCGGCGGGTTCCTGGTGGGCTCGGTCGGCCTCACCGTCGTGGCGCACGCCGAGCGGCCCGTGGTGCTGGTCCGTGCCGGGGAACAGGCCGCCGACGAGCACGTGATGGATCCGTCCGGCATCCCGTCCGCCGCGACGCCCTTCCGGCCCGTCGTGCTCGGCATGGACCCCGACAGCCCGGACGACTCGGTGCTCACCTTCGCCTTCGAGGAGGCGGCCCGTCGTGCCACCGCCCTGAGGGTTGTGCACGGCTGGAACCTTCCGCCCTACTACGCCTACGGCCTGTCCGCCGACCTCGGCCTGCACGAGGAGATCGTCCGGCAGCAGACCGCCCGGCTCACCGAGACCCTGCAGCCGTGGCGACAGAAGTACGCGGATGTTGAGGTCGTCGAGGAGTCCCGCTCGGGCAGCCCGGCCAACCAGCTGGTCGACGCCTCCCGCGAGGCCTCCCTGGTCGTCGTGGGCCGCCGCGTCCGCCGCAGCCCGCTCGGTGCCCACATCGGCTCGGTCACCCACGCCGTGCTGCATCACGCCACCGCCCCCGTCGCCGTCGTCGCGCACGGCTGACGCATCCCGAGGAGAACGAGAACCATGAAGGCAGCGGTCGTACGCGCATTCGGCGAGCCCCTGGTCATCGAGGAGCGCCCCGATCCCGAGCCCGGCCCCGGCCAGGTCCGCGTCCGGGGCGAGGCCTCCGGGCTCTGCCACACCGACATCCACGCCGCCCACGGCGACTGGCCCGTCAGGCCGAACCCGCCGTTCGTCCCCGGCCACGAGGGCGTCGGTCTCGTCGAGGCCCTCGGCGAAGGCGTCACCCATCTGGCCCTCGGGCAGCGGGTCGCCGTGCCCTGGCTCGGCAGGACCTGCGGTCGGTGCGAGCACTGCCTGTCAGGCTGGGAGACGCTGTGCGAGCAGCAGATCAACACCGGATACGGATGCGATGGCGCGTACGCCGAGAAGATGCTGGCCTGGGCCGACTTCGCGCAGCCGGTGCCCGAGGGGATCTCCGCGCTCGACGCCGCCCCGCTCACCTGCGCCGGCGTCACCACGTACAAGGCCTTCAAGGTTGCAGGCGTCCGGCCCACCCAGCTCGTCGCCATCTCCGGTGTCGGAGGGCTGGGCCATCTGGCGGTGCAGTACGCGAAGATCGCCGGAGCGACCGTGGCGGCCATCGACGTCACCGACGAGAAGCTCGAACTCGCCGCGGAACTCGGCGCCGACATCGTGATCGACGCCCGCGAGCACGACCCCGGCGAGGTGCTCAAGCGGCACGGAGGCGCGCACGCCGCCATCGCGCTCGCGGTGAACGAGGCCGCCTTCTCCGCGGCCTATTCAGGGCTCCGGCGCGGTGGAAAGCTCGTCATGGTCGCACTGCCGGCGCACGGCACGATCCAGGTCCCGATCTTCGACACCGTCCTGGGCGGAATCTCCGTGATCGGCTCCATCGTCGGCACCCGGCAGGACCTGACCGAGGTCTTCCAGCTGCACGCGGCGGGCCGGACCAGGGTGATCCAGGAGCCCCGACCCCTCGCGAGCGTCAACGAGTCCATCGACGAGGTGCTGCGCGGCCAGATCAAGGCAAGGATCGTCTTCGACCTCGGCGAAGGAAGGTGAGGACGGTGGAGCTTCCCCTGGTCGTCGGTGTCGACGGCTCCGAACCCGGCATGCGTGCCGTGGACTGGGCGACGGACGAGGCCGCCCTGCGCGGCGTACCGCTGCGGCTGGTGTACGCGTCACTGTGGGAGCGCTACGAGGGCGCCGCACTTGCCGAGGGCCTTGGCAGGTCCTCGGAGCAAGTGCTGGCCGACAACGTCGTCGAGGCTGCCGCCAGGCGTGCGCACCGGCGCGAGGTGGACCTGAAGATCTCCACCGAGGTGCTGCCCGAGGAGCCGGTGCCCGCACTGCTGCGGGAGGGGCGCAATGCTTCCGCGCTGGTCCTGGGCACCCGCGGCCGCAGCGGAATCGCCGAGCTGCTGCTCGGCAGCGTCAGCCTCGCCGTGGCCGCCCGCGCCCACTGCCCGGTGATCGTGCTGCGCGGCGGCCACGACCATCAGGTGACGTCCAGGATGCGCAGGCGCATCGTGCTCGGCATCGGTGAGGAGCCCGAGAACTCGGCCGCCGTGCGGTTCGCGTTCGAGGAGGCGCGGGAACGCCGGGTACCGCTGGAGGCGGTACGTGCCTGGCGCTGCCCCGCGCACCAGACCACCGACCACCCTCTGCTGGCCGGCGAACCGGCCCGCCTGTACGAGCAGCAGGCCACGGAAACCCTGGAAGCGGCACTGCGTGACGCCCCGGCTGGGGTGGAACTGCACCGGCGCATCATCGAGGGCCCGGCCCGCAAGGTGCTGCTCGACGCCTCGGCCGATGCCGACCTGCTCGTCGTCGGAGCCCAGCGGCGCCGCGGCCACTTCGGGCTCCAGCTGGGCCGCGTCGCCCACGCGGTCCTGCACCACTCCGCGTGCCCCGTCGCCGTCGTCCCCCAACGGGCATGACCGGCTCAGAGGCTCGCCGCGTGATCGGGGACGTATGTCTGCAGATCGCGGGGCGGGCGCTGGTAGCCGGTCGAGGGCGGCCGGGGCGGCAGCTCCAGCACCGGCGGCGGCACTTCGTGGTACGGCACGGAACTCAGCAGATGGGCCATCATGTTCAGGCGGGCCCGGCGCTTGTCGTCGCTCTCCACGACGAACCACGGGGCCTCCGAGATGTCCGTGTGTACCAGCATCTCGTCCTTCGCCCGGGAGTACGCCTCCCAGCGGGTGATCGACTCCAGGTCCATCGGGGAGAGCTTCCAGCGCCGCGTCGGGTCCTTCAGCCGCTGCCGGAACCGCTTCTGCTGCTCCGTGTCGCTCACCGAGAACCAGTACTTGCGCAGCAGGATCCCTTCCTCCACCAGCATCCGCTCGAAGATCGGGCATTGACGGAGGAAGAGCTGGTACTCCTCCTTGGTGCAGAAACCCATGACGTGTTCGACGCCGGCGCGGTTGTACCAGCTGCGGTCCAGCAGCACGATCTCCCCGGCCGCGGGCAGATGCTCGACGTACCGCTGGAAGTACCACTGGGTGCGCTCGCGCTCGGTCGGCTTGGGCAGCGCCACGGTCCGCGCGACGCGCGGGTTGAGGTGCTCCGAGACCCGCTTGATCGTGCCGCCCTTGCCCGCCGCGTCCCGACCCTCGAAGACCACCACGAGCCGGGTGCCCTCGGCCCGCACCCACTCCTGGAGCTTCACCAGCTCCGTCTGCAGACGCAGCAGCTCCTGCTCGTACACCGCACGCGGCACCCTCGCCGTCTTCTTGCCGGCCATGCCGCCTCCTCCGCTCGATGACGTCCTTCGATGACACCCACGGAGTCACCATGACCAACGTCGAACACCAGGACAGCACCGTACTGACCGACGAGGAACTGCGCACCCTGGACGCTCACTGGCGGGCCGCCAACTACCTTGCCGTGGGCCAGATCTACCTGCTGGCCAATCCGCTGCTCACCGAGCCTCTGGCCCCCGAGCAGATCAAGCCCCGGCTGCTCGGCCACTGGGGGACCTCGCCCGGCCTCAACCTCGTGCACACGCACCTCAACCGCGTGATCAAGGCCCGTGGTCTCGACGCCCTGTGCGTGTGGGGTCCCGGCCACGGCGGTCCCGCCGTCCTCGCGAATTCCTGGCTGGAGGGCAGCTACAGCGAGACCTACCCGGACGTCTCGCGCGACGCGGCCGGCATGGACCGGCTGTTCCGGCAGTTCTCCTTCCCCGGCGGAGTGCCCAGCCATGTGGCCCCCGAGACACCGGGCTCGATCCACGAGGGCGGCGAGCTGGGCTACTCCCTCGCCCACGCGTACGGGGCCGCCTTCGACAACCCCGATCTGCTGGTCGCCTGCGTGATCGGTGACGGCGAGGCGGAGACCGGGCCACTGGCCGCCTCCTGGCACTCCAACAAGTTCCTCGACCCGGTGCACGACGGCGCGGTCCTGCCGATCCTGCACCTCAACGGCTACAAGATCGCCAACCCGACCGTGCTGTCGCGGATCCCCGAGCCCGAACTCGACGACCTGCTGCGGGGATACGGACACGAGCCGATCCACGTCACCAGCGACGACCCGCGCGAGATCCACCGCGCCATGGCCGGCGCCTTCGACCACGCCCTCGACCGCATCGCGCTGATGCAGAGCACGGCACGTGAGGACGGCGTGTCCGAGCGGGTCCGCTGGCCCATGATCGTGCTGCGCACCCCGAAGGGCTGGACCGGACCCGGAGAGGTCGACGGGGAGCCGGTCGAGGGAACCTGGCGCGCGCACCAGGTCCCGCTGGCCGGCGTACGCGAAAACCCCGACCACCTGCGGCAACTGGAGACGTGGCTGCGCTCGTACCGGCCCGAGGAACTCTTCGACACCGACGGCCGGCCCACCGCGGACGTCCTCGCCTGCATCCCCGCGGGGGCCCGCCGCCTGGGTGCCACTCCGCACGCCAACGGCGGCCTTCTCGTACGCGACCTGCCCATTCCGTCCCTCGACCGTTTCGCCGTCCACGTCGACAAGCCGGGCGAAACCATGCACGAGCCGACCCGCGTCCTGGGCGACCTCCTCGAACAGATCATGAACGACACATCGGGCCGCCGTGACTTCCGGCTCGTCGGACCCGACGAGACCGCCTCCAACCGACTGGACGCCGTCTTCAACGCCAGCGGCAAGGCCTGGCAGGCGCAGATGCTCCAGGTGGACGAACACCTGGACCGGCACGGCCGGGTCATGGAGGTCCTCTCCGAACACCTCTGCCAGGGCTGGCTGGAGGGCTATCTCCTCACCGGACGGCACGGCCTGTTCTCCTGCTACGAGGCGTTCGTGCACATCGTCGACTCGATGGTCAACCAGCACATCAAGTGGCTCAAGACATCGAGGGAGTTGCCGTGGCGGGCCCCGATCGCCTCCCTCAACTACCTTCTGACATCGCATGTCTGGCGCCAGGACCACAACGGCTTCTCGCACCAGGACCCCGGCTTCGTCGACCACGTCCTCAACAAGAGCCCCGAGGTCGTACGGGTCTATCTGCCGCCGGACGCCAACACCCTGCTCTCCGTGGCCGACCACGCCCTGCGCAGCCGCGACTACGTGAACGTGATCGTCGCCGGCAAGCAGCCCTGCTTCGACTGGCTCTCCATGGACCAGGCCCGAGCCCACTGCGCACGGGGAGCGGGCATCTGGGACTGGGCGGGCTCCGCCGACGGAGACCGCGAACCCGATGTCGTCCTCGCCTGCGCGGGCGACGTCCCCACCCAGGAGATCCTGGCCGCTTCCGACCTGCTCCGGCGCCATCTGCCCGAGCTCGCCGTCCGGGTCGTCAACGTCGTCGACATGACCCGGCTGCTGCCGCGCGCGGAACACCCGCACGGAATGGGCGAGTTCGAGTACGACGGCCTGTTCACCACCGACAAGCCGGTGATCTTCGCCTACCACGGCTATCCCTGGCTGATCCACCGCCTCGCCTACCGCCGCACCGGCCACGCCAACCTCCATGTCCGCGGCTACAAGGAGATGGGCACCACCACGACCCCGTTCGACATGGTCGTCCGCAACGACATGGACCGCTACCGCCTCGTCATGGACGTCATCGACCGCGTCCCCGGCCTCGGCGTCCGCGCCGCCGCCGTACGCCAGCGGATGGCCGACGCGCGCACCCGCCACCACGCCTGGATCCGCGAACACGGCACGGACCTACCCGAGGTCGCCGACTGGACCTGGACCGCCTGACCTCCCTTCCCCTGCGAGGAGTTCATCGGTGGCCCTACAGCCCCTCCGCAGCCGTCAGTGCTCCCAACGCGCTGGCCTGGGTGCGCCAGTCCGACGGATTGGGGCTCGTGCCCGACCAGCGCTGGCCGAGGCGGTTGAGGGGGTCCCGGTCCGTGGTCCAGATCGAGTCGGCCTGTTTCGTCACGTAGGCCCGGTAGGTGGCCGACCCGGTGGCGTCCGCCAGGTCGGCGAAGTGCCGCATGAAGATGCCCTTGAACTGTTTCTGGTTGTCGTCGCAGGAACCCGTGCCGACGTCGCAGGACTCGGTCAGCACGCCACCACGGGTCAGCGCCGACGAGGACATCGCGGCGTCGGCCAGCCGCTTCGCCGTGTCCAGGTACCGGCTGGTTCCGGTGGACCGCCACAGCTGGGTGAAGGCTCCGATGGCGAGGCCCTGGTTGTAACTCCACACGGTCTGGCCGTTGTTGGCGCAGTTCGCGTTCAGCCCGTCGTTGACGAGTCCGGAGGAGTTGATCAGCCCGCTGCCCAGATACCAGTTCGCGGCCGTGGTCGCTCGCGAGCCCCACACGGTGTCACCGGAGATCCGCTGGTGCAGCGAGGTGGTCAGCCACAGGTACTGCCCGTTGGTCACGGCGTTCTTGTACGTGCGCTCCCGGTCCCACCACACACCACCGCCGCAGGTGCCCGGATCCCAGTACTGGTGCACATAGTTGGCGATCGTCACGGCCTCGTCCAGGTAGCGCTGGTCGCCCGTGTAGTCGTAGGCCGTCAGCCAGGCGATGGCCCACCAGCCCGCGTCGTCGATCGCCCGGCTGATGAAGTGCCCCTCGATCGGGTCTGAACTGCGCACGCCCGCAGGGAAGACACCCCGATTCTGCTCGAAGGTACGGGCGATCACCCAGTCGTAGTCGTGCCGCCCGGTGCGCTCGGCGAAGTCGATGACCGAGGTGGTGGCGACGGCCGAGTTCCACCAACTGCTGCGCCACCAGCCCTCGTTGGTCTGGTACGAAGCCATCAGCGCGTCCGCCCCCGCACGTACCCGGGTCGGCGCGGGTCTGGCCCAGGCGGTGCAACTGCCTTCCTGGTGGGAGGCCTCACGGCCGCAGGCGCGGACGGCCCCGCCGTACAGCAGGCCCCGCGGGTCCCGGGTGGCGAACATGGCGGTCCGGGTCGAAGTCGCCCCGGACGGCACGCTCGTACGGCCGAGGGAAGCGCCCTCGGGCCAGCTCGCGCCACTGTCCCAGGAGCGGTCGAGCCAGATCTCGTCGCCCGCGCCGCCGCCTCCGACGACACCCCAGGCCATGCCGTTGCGCTGGTCGACATGCAGGCTGATGGTGCGCCCGAAGAGGGTGGCCGACGGTACGGGGGTGTCGTCACCCGACGCGGTGGCGGGGTCGGCGCCGTCGCAGAACGAGCCGTCGCACACCTTCGTGTACGCCCAGTCGGTGCAGGTGACACCGCCCGCGTCACCGCAGGCACGGATCCAGCCGCGCCGGTGTGCCACCGGGTCGGTGATGTTGTACATCAGCGTGCGGGTGCCGGTCCAAGTGCCGGGGATGCTCGCCTTGCCGAGCAGGCCCTCCCAGGTGGCGCCCCGGTCCCAGGAGCGGTCCAGCCAGACGGACTCGCCCGTCACGCCGTTGTCGATGCTCGCCCAGGCCATGTTGTCCGGGTCGGAGACGTGCAGCCGGACTATTCGGCCGCTGATGGTCTTGTTCGGCACCGGGAAGGTGTCCTGCCGCGCCTTCGAGGGGTCCAGGGTGTCGCAGGCCAGGGCACAGACCGGTGTCGCGGCATGGGCGGGGGGAGGGGGGAGGGCGACGAGGCCGGTCAGGGCCAGGAGCAGCGCCAGGAACAGGGTCAGGGGTCCGCCGAGGACCGGGTGGGGCCGCGCTGACATGACGTACCGCCAATCCGTGAGGGCCGTGCGCGGAAGGGAGGGGTGGCCGCCCGCCGAGGGCGGCCACCTTGCGAAGCGCCTGTTCTTCGTGGGCTGTTGACTCAGGGAGCCCAGGGTGCCGAGATCGCCCAGGTGGTGTCCGGGACGAAGCTCGCCGGGTTGTCCCAGGTGTGCGTGCCGCCCTGCTGGGCCAGCCAGAGCTCCGCGTCGATGTGCCGCAGGTACTGGCGGGGGAAGCCCGACGCCGACAGCCGGATGCCGCCGCTGCCCTGCACCGGGCACCAGGTCGCGTCCTCCTTGTAGAGCGTGGAGTTGTCGTTCGCGTCGCGCCGGACGCGGAACTCGCGGTGGCGCAGATACTCGCCCGGGTAGTTGCGGGACTCGAAGGAGTAGCAGAGCCGGTTGGCGAGACCCGGCTTCACCTTCCAGGTGGCGTCCTCCTTCAACAGGGCTGTGCTGCCGGAGTTCACCACCTCAGTGGAGCCGAGCCCGTCCTTGTGGCGGAGGTAGCGGTCGGTGTAGCCCGGCGTGGTGACCCGGATCGACACGTACTGCTCGACCGGCAGTTTCACCGTCGGGCCGACCGTGCGGGACGCCGTGATGAGCGCCTGGTTGGCCGCTCGGACGCGGGCCTCGTCGACCTTGACGACCTGACGGTCGTAGGTCAGCAGGCCGTTGGCCTCGTTCTCGACGTCCGTGATCTGTGTGTAGACGGCCGCCGAAAGCCCGCCCGCGGGCATCGAGTTCTCCCGGATGCCGTCGAGCAGCCCTACCAGCCGGTCGTTGAGGGCGGACAGGCTCGGCTGGTCCTCGTAGCTGAACCCGCCGCCCGGATACCACTCGTGGCCGGAGACCCGGATGCCGAGGCCGCCGTACTCGCCCAGCACGGAGGCCCGCACCGGCTCCGTCGGCGTGTTGCCGGGACCGACGTAGTTGTGGTTGTCGACCACGTCGCCGTTGCCGCCGTCCTGGGCTCCGCAGCAGTTGACGCCGCTCATGTTGTCGACGAGGCGCGAGGGGTCGTACGACTTGACCATGTCCGCGATGCGGGCCTGGTCGTACTGGCCCCAGCCCTCGTTCTGATTGACCCAGAGGATCAGCGAGGGCGAGCTGCGGTGCTCGTCGATGATCGCGCGGTACTCGGTCTCCCACTGGGTGCGGGCCGCGGCGGACGGGCTCTTTCCGCTGTCCATGGCCGGCATGTCCTGCCACACCAGCAGCCCCAGGCGGTCCGCCCAGTAGAACCACCGCTGCGGCTCGACCTTGATGTGCTTGCGGACCATGTTGAAGCCGAGGTCCTTGTGCTTCTGCAGGTCGTACCTGAGCGCCGCGTCGGTGGGAGCGGTGTGGAGGCCGTCCGGCCAGTAGCCCTGGTCAAGGGTGCCGCTCTGGAAGACGAACGACCCGTTGAGCACCGGGCGTTGGACGCCGTTCACGTTCTTCACCGCGATCGACCGCATGCCCGCGTACGAGCCGACCCGGTCGGCGCCCGCGCTGCCGGTGAGCTCGGCCGTGACGTCGTAGAGGAACGGGTCCTCCGGCGTCCACAGGCGGGCGTTGGGCACCGGCACGGAGAACTGCTGGCCGACCGTCCCAGTGGCTGTGCCGACCTGTGTACCACCGTTGGAAACGGTGACCTTGACGCCTGCGCCGTCGGCTCCGGCGGCGCGCACCGTCACCCGCAGGGTGTTGTCCTGGAGGTTCGGGACCATGTCGAGCCGGGTGATGCGCGCGGCGGCGCTCGGCTCCAGCCAGACCGTCTGCCAGATCCCGGACGTGGCGGTGTAGAAGATGCTGCGCCCGGCGTGCGGGGCAACGTCCTGGATGCGCTGCTTGCCGACTGCCTGGCCGCCGGTCTGCGTGGCGTCGTACGCGGACACGACGATCGTGTTGGTGGCGCCGCCGTTCAGCAGGGGAGTGATGTCGTACGAGAAGGAGTCGTAGCCCCCTCGGTGGACGGCACCGGCCTGCTGCCCGTTGACCCAGACCGTGGTCTCCCAGTCGGAGGCACCGAAGTTGAGCTGGACGCGTCGGCCGCTCCAGCCGGACGGGACGGTGAAGGTGCGCTTGTACCAGAGCTTGTCGTTCTCGGTGATCTTCCGCTGGATGCCCGAGAGCGCGGACTCCGGTGCGAAGGGCACCCGGATCTGCTCGCCGAACGTCGCCGGCTGACCGGCGTCGCGAGATGTGACGGCGAAGTCCCAGATGCCGTTGAGATTGGTCCAGTCGGGGCGGGTGAGCTGCGGTCGCGGATACTCCGGCAGCGGGTTGTCGACCGGGACCTGGTCGGTCCACGGCGTCGTCATCGGCGCGGGCTTGGGGGTCCAGGCCGCCGCGGCTGCGTCGGCCGGGGCCGTGCCGGAGGCGAGGAGGCCGGTGACGGCGAGTGCCAGCACCGCGGCGGCGGTCGTGACGCGCCGCCAGGTCGGTAGGGGTCTCAGCACGGTGATCGCTCCAGTGTCTCGGTGGCGCACGGAGGAACGCCGCCCGCAGGACGGTGGAACTTGTTCAACACGGGAGAACTTGCTGCACGAACACCACAGCATTCACCCGGCCAATTGTCCAGACCAAAGGCAGACAACGTTGTCGGGCGTTCGCTGAACTCCCGCTTCATGGCGCCGCGTTGAACAGGTCGAGGGCGCTCTGCTGCCGCGCCGCGTCCAGCTTGTCGACCGGGCCGAACCAGCGCAGTCCGTACTGGTCGAGGGCGTTCCGGTCGCTCGTATGGGCACGGTCCGCCTGGCGTTGCAGGTAGGCGGTGTACGGATGGTCCGGCAGCGCGGAGTTGAGCTTGCCCAGACCGCGCACGTGCGCACCCTTGAAGGACGGCCCGTCGCCGCCGCAGTCGCCGCTCTCGCACGGGTCGCGCAGGATGCCGTCGGCGGTGTGGAGCGAGGACGTCGTGGTCGCGGCATCGGCGATCTGCCGTGCGCGGGCGAGGAGTTGGCCGTCGCCGGTCGCCCTGTTGAGCTCGGTGAGAGCGCCGAGCAGGACACCCTGGTTGTACGACCAGACGGCCTGGCCGTTGTTGCGGCAGGTGGACAGGTCGACTCCGTCGTTGACCAGGTTCGAGCCGTTGATCATGCCTGTGCCCTGGAACCAGGACCAGCCGGCGCGGGCCCGGTTCAGGTACGTCGAGTCGCCCGGGATGCGGTTGTGCAGGGCGGCGCTGAGCTGGATGTAGAGGGAGTTGGCGATGGCGTTCTTGTACGTCTTCGCCGTGCTCCACCACACTCCGCCGCCGCAGGTGCCGTCCCAGTACGCCGCCATGTGGTCGGCGTCGGCGCGGGCGGTGTCGAGATAGCGGCCGTCGCCCGTCAGGTCGTACGCGGCGACCCAGGCGAGCCCCCACCAGCCGGTGTCGTCGATGTACTCGTTGCGGAACTGCCCGTCCTTCGCGTTCAGGTTGAGGTCGTACGTGCGGGAGATCGCGTACGAGTAACTGTTCATGCCCGTCACCCGGATGTTGTCGACGAGGGCGTTGAGGGCGTTGGCCGAGTTCCACCAGCCGGTGGTGTCGAACAGGCCGGTTCCGTAGTTGTAGAAGGTCATCAGCCCGGTGGCCGCCGCGGTGCGCCGGTTGCCGGCGTTCCACGTCGTGCGGGCCCACGGGGTGCACGCGATCTCGGTGCGGTCCCCGGCCTTGCCGCAGGCGCGCAGGGCGCCGACACCGTGGTTGTTCCAGTCGTCCACGTTGTACATGAGTGTGCGCCAGCCGCGTTGACCTGCCGGGACGGTCGTGTCGCCGAGCCTGCTGTCCGAACTCCAGGTGCGGCCGCCGTCGAAGGAGCGGTCGAGCCAGACCTCGTCGCCCGGGTTGCCGTTGCCGATGGACGCCCAGCCCATCGCGTCGGTGTCGTCGAAGTGCAGGGCGATCGACCGCCCGTGGACGGCCGCCATGACGGGAGTCCGGTCGCTCGGGGAGAGGGCGGGGTCACGGGCGTCGCAGTACCTGTTGCAGATGGTGGCTGCGGCTGAGGTTGCCGTGGCGGGGGTCGTGTCGGCGGCGGACGCGGACTGTGGGGCGAGGGACGTGAGCAGGGCCAGCGCGAGGGTCGCGGCCGATCGTCTGGGGATTCGGAGTCTCGGAAGGAGAGTCATGGGGCCTCTCTGTCAGGGCAACGCCCCTGAGCCTTGCCGTGGGATCCGTCTCGTTCCTTCGAGGACGACACGGATGCGAGCGAAGGCCGGGGCTGTGGAAACGAACATGAGAGCGCTCTCGGAAGGTAGTGAGGGGGAGGGGGAGCGTCAACGGTGTGGACGCACAAAGGAGTTGAACGAGGGGCAAGGAGGGGCATCCTCCGCGGCGGCCGGGAACCGGTGGACAGGCTCTGACGACCTCATGCCCGGTTGGCTGTGGCTCGGCGCCCAGGCTCTTCTGTCAGCGGGGGCGCATCCCGTCGAGCATCATCTGCAACAGCCGGGTCCGCCGGTGTGGGTCGGGCGGCAACTGCCCGCTGACCCAGGCTATGGCGCCGGCCAGATGCCGTACGTCGTCGGCGTCGATGTCCGCACGCAGTGCGCCGGCCCCGGCGGCGCGGCGGACGAGTGCCGTGCCGGCATCGATGGCAAGCCGGCAGTTGCCGCTCTCGTGAGCCGGTGTACGAGCGAGGGTCTGGGCCAGGCCGTCGAAGACGCTGCACTGCTCGATGTAGGCGTCCAGCCAGTGGTTGACCGCCTTCAGCGGGTCCGTCTCGTCGAGCAGTTCGACGCCGAGCCGGTGCAGGTCGGTCAGGCCCTCGTGGACCACCGCCAGGATCAGGTCGTCCCTGCTCGGAGAGTGCCGGTACAGGGTGCCGGGGCCGAGGCATGGCGCGGGCCGTGTTGTGCGCGGTGCGGGCAGCACGCTGAAAGGCGCGTCACCAGCCGGTCAGGAGCAGGTGGTTGAGAAGCAGGGCGAGCGCGGCCTGTGCCGCGAGCCAGGTGCGGGGGCGGGGCAGGAGCGCGCACGAGGCCAGTAGCCACATGGCGAACGGCAGCCAGATGCGTTCGGTCTCCGCTTTGCTCATCCCGGACAGGTCGGCGATGAGCAGAGCGGCGAATGCGGCGGCGACCAGCACGGCGAGGCGGAGTTCGGCGGAGGTGCCGGGCAGGCCTGCCCAGGGCCGGACCCATCGCCGCAGCGCCGAGCCGACCCGCGCGGAAGCGCCGTGGCGGTCGGGTGTCCGCCCGGGCGGAGGGGCGCCGAGGGAAGAGCGTGACCTGAGCCGTGTCGGGGCCTCAAGGAGCGCGGCGCCGGTGCGTCGCAGGCCCGCCACCGTTGCCGGGCCCACGATCAGGACCGTGCAGGCGAGGTTGGCCCACACCCAGTAGCCGTAGGGCCGGATGCCGCCGGCTCCCTGGTAGTAGCGCTCGACGAGCAGCCGATACGCCTCCCACCAGTTGAAGCCCGCGAGGGTGAACACGACCGGGACGACGGCGACCCCGGCGAGGGCGTAGGGCAGGGGCCGGGTTCGTCGAGGGCCGAGCAGCAGGACGGCGCCCGCGATCACGGCGAAGAGGGTGAGCCCGTAGGAGAGATAGCAGGTGAGGCCGAAGAGGAGGCCGGCGGCGAAACCGGTGAGCCGTGGCCGGTGTCCGGTGACCGCGAGGGCGAGGAACGCGATCGTCCAGGCGGCGACCGCCGCGAAGTAGCCGTCCGCGGACGTCCCCATCCACACCGCGGCCGGCGCCATCACCAGGAACGGCGCCGCCCGGCGCGCGAGCGCCTCGTCCGCGAGCGCCCGCACGGCGAGCAGTACCGCCACGCACGCCGACGCACCGACAGTGATGCAGAAGGCTCCGGCCCAGCCTCCGCCGCCGAGTCCGATCCGGTCGAGCAGGACGAACGTGACCGTCGCCGCCGGAGGGTGGCCCGCCACATGCGGGGGCCAGTGGTCGGGGGAGTGGAGCAGGATGTGGCCGGTGAAGTCCCGCAGCGTCGTGGGGATGTCCTGGAAGCGGTCGATGACCTGCAGGTACTCGTACTTGGTCGTGAGCCGGACCGCGATACCGCGCTGCCAGCCGTCGATCAGCGCCAGTGACGACGTCCACGCCATGGCCGTGCCCCATGCGGCGCCAAGCAGCGCGCGCCACGGCAGCCGGGCGGCCACTCGCGGGCCATATGCCACGACGCCGACCGCGACGACGAGCGCCGCAGGGGTGCCGGGGCCGACGTGGGGGCCCCAGTTGGCGTACAGGGGAGGCCACCCGACGTGCAGGGTGCCGTGCTCCCGCTCGATCGCGGTGCCGACCAGCGCGGCCGCCACGACGAACAGCGCGGCGGCCGCTGTCGCGTACAGGTCTCGGAGAAGATCACGGGTCACGGGGGAACGTTAGGCCGCGGGGACCGCGCCGAGGCCATTGCGCGTGCGGACGTCAGCGTTTCGTCATGTGTCGAAGGGCCCTTTCCGCAGTCGCAGCGGCCTACGGTCGGCGCATGTCACGGCTTCGCACCCCACCCACCTCGCCCACGTCCCCCGGTTTCTGGCGCAGTACCGTACGCGGTCCGTGGTTCACCTCCGTGCTCGGTCTCGTGCTGCTCGGCGGGATCACCGTGCTGTTCGTGACGGGGCTGCTGTCGTACGCCGCGTACAACCCGGACCTCGCGCCGGTCAACGACAAGACCCCGGACAAGGGACTGCTCGGCTTCTACCTCTTCGCCTGGCCGACGCATCCGTACTGGCTGTACCGGCTCACCCAGGGCGTCCATGTCACGCTCGGCATCACGCTCGTGCCCGTCCTGCTGGCCAAGTTGTGGTCGGTGGTGCCGAAGCTGTTCGCCCTGCCACCGGCCCGGTCGCTCGCGCACGCCCTGGAGCGGATCTCCCTGCTGCTCCTCGTCGGCGGAGTGCTGTTCGAGTTCGTGACGGGTGTACTCAACGTCCAGCTGGACTACCTCTTCCCCGGCTCCTTCTATCCGCTGCACTTCTACGGTGCCTGGGTGTTCTTCGCCGCGTTCCTGGTGCACGTGGTGCTCCGGGCCCCCGCCGCCGTACGCAATGTGCGTCGCATGCGGGCGGGGAAGGGCCCTGAGGAGGAGGCGGGCGGGGAGCCGGACTTCCCGCTGGTCTCCCCGCGGCCGGCCGAGCCCACCGTGTCCCGGCGTGGCGCGCTGTGGTTCGTCGGCGGCGGTTCGCTGCTGTTGTTCGGGACCACGGTGGGACAGAACTTCGACGGTCCGCTGCGGCGCACCGCACTCCTGGCGCCGCACGGTGGCGCCGATCCGGGCAGCGGTCCCGGCGGCTTCCAGATCAACAAGACGGCCTCGTCCCGGGGGATCACAGCCGCCGAGACGCGCGCGGACGTGTGGCGGCTGGTCCTCACCGGGCCCTCCGGGACCGTCCGGCTCAGCCGTGCCGAACTGCTCGAACTGCCGCTGCACAGCTCGGCGTTGCCCATCGCCTGCGTGGAGGGCTGGTCCACCGGCGACCAGTGGTGGCGGGGTGTACGGCTGCGGGAACTCGCCGTCCTCGTCGGGTACGACGCGGACGTGGCCCCCGACGTGATGGTGGAGTCCCTCCAGCGACATGGCGCCTTCCGCAAGGCCGCCCTGCGGTCCAACCAGGTGCGTGACCCGCGCTCCCTGCTCGCCCTGGACGTCAACGGCGAGCCGCTCACCCCCGATCACGGCTACCCGGCCCGGATCATCATGCCCGCGGCGCCCGGTGTGCTCAACACCAAGTGGGTGGCCCGGATGACGTTCGGAGACCTGTGATGCGCAGAGCGTTCCCTCCGCTCGGCAGCCCGCTGCAACTGCTGCTCCTGGCCTGCTCGTTCGCCCTCGCCGGATACGCGGGTGTGCGTCTGCTGTCCGACGACTGGCTCGGGGTGACGCTGTGGTTCGTGGGCGCGGCCGTGCTGCACGACCTGGTGTTTCTGCCTGTGTACGCGGCCGTGGACCGGGCCGTCACCGGAGTGCTCGGTACCGTCGGCCGCCGGACCTGGACCCTGTACGTCCGGGTGCCGGCGGCCTTCTCCGGGCTTCTGCTGCTCGTGTGGTTCCCGTTGATCAGCGGCCGGGTCGCGGACGGCTACGAGTCCGGCACCGGCCTGTCCGCGGACGGCTTCCTCGCCCGCTGGCTGCTGATCACCGCCGTACTGTTCGGCGGTTCCGCCTTGCTGCTGGTGCTGCGGCTGCGCAGGGAGACGAAGCAGCGGCCACCGGCCGACCACTGATCCACGGCGTGCCAGCCCAGCGGGCGGGCGTACCGCAGCAGCGCCCGGGTGCCGAGCCGAGCCCAGGGGAACGCGGCACCGGTGGCCCCCTGGGTTTCGGTGCCGCGCACGATACGGACGTCGGCGCGCTCGTCCACGTCCACGGGGGCCGTCTCGGCGATCAACAGGCCGCCGGGCACCAGTAGTTGGGCCACTCTGCGCAGCAGGGCGCGTGGGTCGCCGCCGATGCCGAGGTTGTCGTCCAGGAGCAGGGCGGTGTTCCAACGGCCCTCGCCCGGCAGTGGTGCGAAGACCGAGCGCCACAGGGCGGGCCCGCCGAGGCCCAGGGTGTGGGCGACGGCGGCCTCACTGACGTCGATGCCGAGCGCGGTCCGGCCCCGGGCGGCGAGTTCCGTGACCAGCCTTCCGGGCCCGCAGCCGACGTCGAGGACAGCCCCCTCGCACCGGTCCAGGACCTGCCGGTCCACGGCGTCGGCCCGCGCACACCACCGCTCGACGTCCAGCGGCAACAGCCAGCCGTCGCCACGGCGCAGGAAGAGCGGTCCCCGGCCGGCCCGGAGGGCGTCGGCGTAGGGGTCGGCCGACCAGCTGTGCCCGCCGGGATCCCGCGCCGTCACCTCATGCGCCGTGCTCATCGGCGGCCGGCCGTCCGCAGCCGGGCCAATTCCGCGGCGAAGCAGCCGTGCGGCGCCAGGGCGGCGACCGCCTCGGCGTCGGCGGACGTGTCCACGTCCCGCAGACGCGGCAGATCGCGCACCCGCAGGCCGGCGGCGACGAGCCGGGCACGCTGCACGGCGCCGGTGACGGGTGTCGACATCGGAACCCCGCGCAGCAACGCGGGGTCCGGCTCAGCCAGTCCGAGCGCCCAGAAACCGCCGTCCTCGGCCGGGCCGAAACAGGCGTCGTACCCGTCGAAGTCCGCAGTGAGCAGGCCAGGGGTGACCTGGGGTGTGTCCATCCCGATCAGCAGGGCCGGTCCGTCGCAGCCGGCGAAGGCCGCGGCCAGCCGCTCGTCGAGGCCGCCCGCACACTGCGGTACGACATCGAAGCCGGGCGGCAGCCAGGGCCCGGGCTGCCCGTCGAGGACCAGGACCCGGCGTCGGGCGGGTGTCGCGGCCACCGCGCGAAGGGTGTCGGTGAGGGCCGCTTCGGCGAGCGTCGCCGCCTCCTCGGGTGTGAACGGCGGGGTGAGTCGGGTCTTCACCCGTCCCGGGCGCGGTTCCTTGGCGATGACGAGCAGGGTGGTCACCGGCGGAATCCTCCTTTTGCCTGGGCCTGGGCCGTGGCCGCCGTGGGTACGAGGGGTCGCTCGGCCAGGACGCGGCTCATGTCCCGTACCGCCTGCCAGGTGCCGCGCCAGGTCCCGGTCACCTTCGAGGCGCCGGACCGCGGCAGATACGGGACGTCGTGCTCGGCGACGTGCCAGCCCGCGTCGGCGGCCCGCACGACCATCTCCAGCGGGTAGCCGCTGCGCCGGTCGGTCAGGTCCAGGGCGAGCAGCGCCTGCCGGCGGGCGGCACGCAGCGGACCGAGGTCGTGCAGGCGCAGACCGGTGCGGCGGCGCAGCATCAGCGCGAGGGCGAGATTGCCTGCCCGGGCGTGCACGGGCCAGGCGCCCCGGCCCCGCGGCCGACGCCGCCCGAGGACCAAGTCGGCCTCACCGCCCCGGACTTCGTCCACGAACGGCACGAGCAGGCCGGGGTCCAGCGAGGCATCGCAGTCGCAGAAGCACACGATGCCGGCCATGGCCGCGGTCAGTCCCGCATGGCAGGCGGCGCCGAAGCCGCGGCGCGGTTCGTGGACGACGGTGGCGCCCAGTTCCCGGGCGAGGTCCGCCGAGCCGTCGGTGGAGCCGTTGTCCACGACAAGGGCACGCCAGCCAGGTGGAATGCGGGCGAGTACCCAGGGCAGTGCCTCGGCTTCGTTCAGACAGGGGAGGACGACATCGACGTCCTCGGGTGTGGAAGAGGTCATCACGGCTCTCACCCTACGAACGCGAAACGCACATATCGGGCTTCGGCTCCTTACGAAACACGGACGTCAGGGCCGGTGGGCCACTTTGAGAGCGACGCTCGAAGGCATGCGGTGCGAGGCTGGGCGTATGGAACAGCAACCGTACGAGTCGGTGGCGGGCGCCTCCGCCGACAGGCGGACCGGGACGGCACGCGTCCTCGTCGTCGACGACGACCCCACGGTCGCCGAGGTCGTCTCGGGCTACCTGGATCGCGCCGGGTACCTGGTGGACCGGGCCGAGGACGGGCCGACCGCCCTCGCCGGCGCCGCCGCGCACTGGCCGGACCTGGTGGTACTCGATCTGATGCTGCCCGGCATGGACGGCCTGGAGGTGTGCCGCCGGCTGCGCGGCCGCGGCCCCGTGCCGGTCATCATGCTCACCGCCCGCGGTGACGAGGACGACCGCATCCTCGGTCTTGAGGTGGGGGCGGACGACTACGTGACCAAGCCGTTCAGCCCTCGGGAGCTGGTGCTGCGGGTGGAGTCGGTCCTGCGCCGCACGCGGCCCGTCGCGGGCACGCGTTCCCACAGCGCGGCCGGACTCACCGTCGACCCGGCCGCGCGCCGCGCCACCAAGAACGGCGGCGAACTCGCCCTCACCCTGCGCGAGTTCGACCTGCTCGCCTTCTTCCTGCGTCATCCGGGCCGGGCGTACAGCCGCGAGGACCTGATGCGGGAGGTGTGGGGCTGGGACTTCGGCGACCTCTCGACCGTCACGGTCCACGTCCGACGGCTGCGCAACAAGGTCGAGGACGATCCCGCCAGGCCCCGCCTGATCCAGACGGTGTGGGGCGTCGGCTACCGATTCGATCCCGCGGATCCCGCGGATCCCGCAGGCCCCTCTGGCCCCTCAGGCCCCGCAGGTCCCTCTGGTCCTTCCGGCTCCCCCGGCTCTTCCGGCTCTTCCGGCTTTTCCGGTCAGGGCGAGGAGTGATCATGCGCGACACCCTCCTCATCGCTCTGTACGCCTTCCTCGGCGCCGGTGCGGCCGGGCTCCTCGGCGCGGGAACGCTGTGGATGCTGCGCCGCCGCTCACTGACCACCTCCCTCACCGTGGTGGCCGCCGTTGCCGTGACCGCGATGCTCGCGGGCACCCTGGCCGTGGCGCAGGCGATGTTCCTGTCCGCACACGACCTGTCCGTGGTGACGACGGTGGTCGCGATGGCGGCCGTCGTCTCCCTGGCCGCCGCCCTGCTGCTGGGCCGCTGGGTGGTCGCCACCAGCCGCGAACTCGCCCTCGCCGCCCGCTCCTTCGGCGACGACGGCGACTTCACGGCACCCCACGGCGCGGCCACCGCCGAACTGGCCGCGCTCAGCCGCGAGTTGCAGACCACCAGCGCGAAGCTCGCCGAATCCAGGCAGCGCGAGCGTGCACTGGAAGCCTCTCGCCGTGAACTCGTCGCCTGGATCTCGCACGACCTGCGCACCCCGCTCGCGGGTCTGCGTGCGATGGCCGAGGCGCTGGAGGACGGTGTCGCCGCCGACCCGGACCGCTATCTGAAGCAGATCCGCACCGAGGTCGAACGCCTCAACGACATGGTCGGCGACCTCTTCGAACTCTCCCGCATCCACGCCGGCAGCCTGGCTCTGTCGCTCTCCCGGATGTCCGTCTACGACCTGGTCGGCGATGCCCTCGCCGGGGTGTATCCGCTGGCCCGCGAACACGGGGTGCGCCTCGTCGGGGACCGTGTCGAGCCCCTGCCGGTGGAGGTGGACGGCAAGGAGATGAGCCGTGTGCTGGGCAACCTCCTGGTCAACGCGATCCGGCGCACCCCCGCGGACGGCACCGTCATGGTGGCCGCCGAACGCCTGCCCGACGGCGTGGTGTTGTCCGTGACGGACGGCTGCGGCGGCATCCCCGAGGAGGACCTGCCCCGCGTCTTCGACACCGGCTGGCGTGGCACCCACGCCCGTACCCCACCCGCCGGGGCCGGCCTCGGCCTGGCCATCGTCCGCGGCATCGTGGAGGCCCACCAGGGCCGGGCCACCGTACGCAACATTCCCGGTGGTTGCCGCTTCGAGGTGGTGCTGCCCGCGGCCGCTTCCTGAAGCGGGCAGCACCACCGGTCCAAGGGGCGCTACGCGCCACGCATCCCGGCCCGCGCGAACTCCCGCATACCCTCCGCGAAACCGACCTCCGGCTTCCACCCCAGCTCCGCCCGCAGCCGGGAGGAGTCGGCGGTGATGTGCCGCACGTCGCCCAGCCGGTACTCGCCGGTCACGACCGGCTCGGGCCCGCCGTCCGCCGCCGCCAGTGCCCCCGCCATCTCGCCGACCGTGTGCGGCTCACCGCTGCCGGTGTTGTACGCGGTGAGCGCTCCTGCGGCCGAATCCGCCTCCAGCGCCGTCGCGTTGGCCGTCGCCACGTCCCGTACGTGCACGAAGTCCCGCCGCTGCCGGCCGTCCTCGAACACACGCGGGGCCTCACCCCGGGCGAGCGCCGAACGGAAGAAGGAGGCGACTCCGGCGTACGGCGTGTCCTTGGGCATCCGGGGCCCGTACACGTTGTGGTAGCGCAACGACACCGCCGACCCACCCGTCGAGCGCGCCCACGCGGCGGCCAGATTTTCCTGGGCGAGCTTGGTGGTGGCGTACACGTTGCGTGGGTCCGCCGGAGCGTCCTCCCCGACCAGCCCCGGTGCCAACTCCTGCCCGCACACCGGGCACCGCGGCTCGAAACGCCCGGCCGCCAGGTCGCTGACGTCCCGGGGCCCGGGCCGCACCACCCCGTGCCGCGCGCACGTGTACCTGCCCTCCCCGTAGACCACCATCGAGCCGGCCAGCACCAGCCGTCGTACGCCCTTCTCGGCCATGGCCGTGAGCAGTACGGCGGTGCCGAGGTCGTTGCGGGAGACGTACTCCGCCGCGTCGGCGAATCCGGTACCCAGACCGACCATCGCCGCCTGATGACACACGGCGTCCACACCGGCCAGGGCGCGGGCAACCGCCACCGGGGCCCGGACGTCGGCGTCAGGATCATCACGTACGTCGAACACGACGGGCTCGTGCCCGCGCGCCCGAAGCGCCTCGACGACATGGGACCCGATGAACCCGGCACCGCCGGTGACCAGTACTCGCATGCGCCCACGTTAGGACGGCACACCGGTCGCACCCCCGGGCCGCGCGCACCACGTCACGAGTCCGTAAGACGATGCGCTGTCAGCAGGGCCGGTGCCTCGTCGCGCTTGGCCCGCAGCAGTCGTCGGCGCTTGTCGTCCTTGAAGGGCCAGGTGTGCGAACCGGGCTTGCGCGCCTCGTCCGCCAGATGCTTCAGCAAGCCCTTGTAGCTGCTCTCCTTGATCTTCACGGCAAGGCGGCCACTGATGGAGAACCTGTTCGCGGTGTCGTCCTTGGAGGCGAGCTGTACGGTGGCGGCTCGGCGCCCAAGGCTGACGCACAGGCCGAAGAACCCCACCTCGACGGACGCGGGTTGCTCACCCGCGATCCGGCTGAGCACCGTGTCGGCGGCGTGGGCGCCCAGCGGACCCGCGGCCTGGCAGCTCATCCGCAGCGGCATGTCCGACGGTGCCGCCGAGTCCCCGGCCGCGACGATCCGCGCGTCGTCCACGCTCGTCAACGTCTCGTCCGTGAGCAGGCGGCCCAGGGCATCGGTGCTCAGCCCGCTGCGCACGGCCAGGTCCGGCACGCCGAATCCGGCGGTCCAGACGGTCGCCGCGCTCGGCAGCTCGCGGCCGCCACTGAGCTGTACGGCATCGCGCGTCACGGCGGTCACCTTCGCGTCGGGGCCTTCGAGCACCATCACACCGAGCTTGGCCAGCTGCTTGGCAATCGAGCGCCGAACGCGGGGATGCAGATACGGCCCGAGCACCTCGCCGCACACCAGGGTCACGGTGCGTCCGGCCTCCGCCAGCTCGGCGGCGGCCTCGATGCCGAGCGCACCGGCTCCGACCACCGTCACCGCGGCCGTCGCGGGCGCGTCGTCGAGGACCGACCGCAGTCGCTGCGCCTCCTCCAGGCCGGCGATCGGGTAGGCGAACTCGGCCGCTCCGGGCACGCTCGGGTCGGCGCTGCCGCTGCCCACCGCGTAGATCAGGTAGTCGTAGCCGACGGCGCCGCCGGCCGCCAACGCCACGCTGTGCTCGGCCGCGTCGATCCGTGCCACGGTGTCGACCACCAGACCGACGCTCTCGGCGAGGACCTCTCGGTAGTCGACGACCACGTCGTGGGACCCGCCCACCACTTGGTGCAGGCGGATCCGGTGAACGAAGACCGGGCGCGGGTTGACCAGAGTCACGGTCACGTCGTCGCGCTGCGTCAGGCGATTGGCCGCCATGACGCCGGCGTATCCGCCGCCGATCACGACCACATCAGTGTTCTCAGCCATGGTCTCTCCCTCGTTCGCAGTGGGTTCGGCCTCAAGACGCCGCCCGACCGGACCTTGTGACAGGTTGTGAGGCAGACCACTTCAGACCGAATCACACCGAATCAGACCGCTTCGCAGGCGTGGACCGGCGCGTGTGCGCCCGTGGCTTCAGCTGATCCGGGCAGTGGGGGCCGACGTGGGCTCGGGCGGAGGCGGGACGTCGTCGCTCTCCCCGCTCTCCCCGCTCTCCCCGCTCTCCCCGCTCTCCCCGCTCTCCCCGCTCTCCCCGGTCTCCCCGGTCTCCACGCTCTCCACGGCGATGCGGGGCAGCCGCCGGTCGAGCGGCCGGGGCAGCCACCAGGCGGCGTGGCCCAGCAGTGCCATGGCCGCGGGCACCAGCACCATGCGGACGATCGTGGCGTCGAGCACGATGGCCGTGGCCAGCCCCAGGCCCATCATCTTGACGAGTGGCGAGGGGTTGGCGACGAAGCTGAGGAAGACCACCGTCATGATCAGTGCGGCGGAGGTGATCACGCGGCCCGTGACCGCCATACCGCGTGCCACCGACTCGGTGGGGTCACCCGTGGCGTCGTACTCCTCGCGGACGCGCGAGAGCAGGAACACCTCGTAGTCCATGGACAGTCCGAAGAGGACCGCGAAGAAGATCGTCGGCAGGGGCGAGGCGATCGGCAGGGTCTCGTGGAGGTTGAACAGCCCTCCCAGCCAGCCCCATTGGAAGACGGCGACCACGACGCCGTACGCGCCGCCGATGGACAGCAGGTTCATCACGGCGGCCTTCAGCGGTACCGCGACGGAGCGGAACACCAGCATCAGCAGTAGGAACGACACCACGATGATCGCGGCGATGAACACCGGCAGGGTGTCGGCGAGTTGACGGGTGAGATCGTCGGTCATGGCGGTCAGGCCCGAGACGGCGACATTGTCGGGGATGATGCCGCGGACGCGTTCGAGGGTGTCGGAGGTCGCGGCGTCCGCGGGGGCGGTGGTGGGCAGCACGGGCAGTACGACCGTGTCCCCGGCCGCGGAGAAGAGGGGCTCGCCGAGCGACGCGATGCCGGGATCGTCGGCCACGCGCCGGGACAACTCGGGGATGCCCTCGGCGTCCACCCCGGGGGCGCGCAGGTCGGCGACCATGAGCAGCGGGGCATTGAAGCCGGGACCGAAGCCCTCCGCCAACAGGTCGTAGGCGCGGCGATGGGTGGTGCTGGTCGCGTCGTTACCCGCGTCGGGGAAACCTGTCTCCATGCGAAGCGCCGGGATCGCCAGCGCCACCAGCACGGCGGACCCGGCCAGCAGGTACGGCCACGGCCGGCCGGAGACGCGGTGCGCGAACCGCCACCATGCCGTCTTCTCGGGGCCATCCGACTCCTTGACGCGGCGCATACGACGGCTCCGCCGCTCCTTGTGGATGCGGTCGCCCAACAGGGACAGCAGGGCGGGCAGCAACGTCAGGGCGGTCGCCACGGCGAACAGCACGACCAGTGAGGTGCTCAGGCCGATCGAGGTCAGAAAGCCCAGGCCGGTCAGCGCGAGCGCGCTCATCGCCACGACGACGGTGCCGCCGGCGAACAGGACGGCCGCGCCGGACGAACTCATGGCGTTCGACAGCGCGGTGGAGTTGTCCTGGCCGGTCGCGCGGTTCTCGCGGCAGCGCGCCACGATGAACAGCGCGTAGTCGATACCGACGCCCAAGCCGATCATCGCGCCGATCGTGGGCGCGGCGGTGGACACGTCCGTCGCATGGGCCAGCAGCACGATGCTGCCCAGGCCTGCGGCGACGGCGACCAGGGCGAGTGCGATCGGGACCAGCGCGGCCACGATCGTGCCGAACGCCACCACAAGGATGACCAGCGCGCTCAGCAGGCCCGCTGCCTCCGCGCCCGAGGTCGGCGTCTCGGCGTTGATGAACACCGCGTCGCCCCCGAGTTCGGCGACGACACCGTCGCCGCGTACGGGCTCGATCGCGTCGTTCAGGGCGTCGATCTGCTCGGGACGCACCTCCATCGGCGGTACGTCGAAGGCGACCTGGACGTAGCCGATCCGTCCGTCGGGCGAGACCGAGCCCGCCGTGAAGGGATCGGTGACCGTGGCGACGTGCTCCACCCCGGCGACGCGGCCGACGGCCGCCTCGACAGCCGGCCGGTGGCGATCGATCCGCTGCCCTTCCGGCACGGCGAAGACGGCGACGGCGCTGCCGCCGGACGCTTCCGGGAAGCGTTCCTCGAGCAGTTCCATCGCCTCCTCGCTCTGGCTGCCGGGAGCCACGAGGTCGTCGACGAACGAGCCGCCGACCAGCCCGGCAAGAGGCAGTACGAGCGCCAGGGCGGCCACCCAGGCCGCGATGGTCACCCACGGTCGGCGGGCACTCGCGTCGCCGATACGGCGCGTGAGTCGATTCATGGCTGCAACTCCTGGAGACGGCCGCCGTCCGGCGGCACATGTCGGCTGGGCTCGTGCGGGGTGGCTGTCGTCCGGTGGTACCGGTCGGTTGGGCTCGTGCGGGACAGCTGCCGTTCGGCGGCACCGGTCGGTGCGCGGCGGCAGGAGGTGTTCGAGCGGTTCCATCGTGGGCGCAGACGCCGGTGCCGTCTCCCGCCGTCAGGGGGGTTGGACGCCCCCACCCGCGACGGGAAATCCGGGCCCACGTCTCCGCCGGGGGACGGAGGACCGCATCCGCCCGCAGGCGGGTGACGGTGCCTCGGAGCTGGACTTACGATGGCTTGCCCGGCGCGTCGCGGTGCCTGCGCCAGGCCATGGGACGTCTCCCGGCCAAGGCACCGGCCGCCTCTTGATGGAGCGACGATGATCCGCACGGCTCCGCATGCCGAGACGCCCGGCCCCGGCCCTGGCCCCGGCCGCAGGGCGCCGGGCAGGTTCCGCGGCCCGTTCACGCGCTGGCCGCGGGGCGCGGACGCCGTCCTCGCAACCGTGATGTTCCTGCTGACCGCGCTCCTGGAAGAGGGGCCGGGGGACTCCCTCGTCGTCCGCCCGGTCACCCAAATCTTCGGGCCCGCCCTCCTGCTCTTCACCATGGTCGGCGCGGCGCTCTACCTGCGTCGGCTCAGGCCGGTCCTGGTCCTGTGCGTGGCACTCGTCGCGTGGCTCCCGATGCTGGGAAGCAGCTACTCCACTCTGGGCGGGATGGTGATCGTCGCGCTTTACAGCGTCGGACGGCACGACGACGACAACCGGTGGGGCGCTCTCGGTGTCGGCGCGGCCATCGCCGCGCTCACGATCGACGGCATCCTCCTTTCCACCCCCTGGGAGGACATCGGCTTCGGCTACGTCTTCATGTTCGGGGCCTGGTATCTCGGCAGACGCCTGCGGCTTCGAGCCGGGCGCGCTGCCAGGATCCGCCAGGAACAGGCCGCCGAGGCACGGCGGATCGTGGCCGAGGAGCGCACCCACATCGCCCGTGAACTGCACGACGTGGTCGCCCACCGGGTGAGCATGATGACGGTGCAGGCCGGTGCCGCCCGGATGGTGGCCGCCGAGGATCCGCAGGGCGCCCTGGAGGCGATGGCGGCGGTGGAGGAAGCGGGACGCCAGGCGCTGGACGAACTGCGGCACCTGCTGGGAGTGTTGCGGCCGAACGCCGAGCGCGACGGACTGGGCCCTCAGCCGGGTCTGGCCGACCTGCCCCGCCTGGTGACCGAGGTCCGGGAGGCGGGTCTTGACGTCTCGGTCACCGGCGGCATCCGACATCCCCTCCCGGCCCGCGTGGATCTCTCCGCGTACCGCATCGTCCAGGAGGCACTGACCAACGTGCTCAAGCACAGCGGACCGCAGACCCGCACCGAGGTGCGCCTGCGCGCCGAAGGAGACGGCATCACCATCGAGGTCCTCGACGACGGCCGCGGCACCGCCGTCCGCTCCGTGTCGGCCGCGCACGAGGGCCTGCCCGGCCACGGCATCGTCGGCATGCGGGAACGTGCCCTCCTGCTCGGCGGAAGCCTCGACGCGCAGCAGCGTCCCGGCGGCGGCTTCCGGCTCACCGCCCATCTGCCCACCAAGGGGGAGCCCACGTGAGCATCCGCGTCGTCGTCGCCGACGACCAGGCGCTGGTACGCCGCGGCTTCGCCATGATTCTCCGGGTCCACCACGACATCGAGGTCGTGGCCGAGGCGGGGACCGGTATCGAGGCGATCGAGGCCGTACGCCTGCATCGCCCGGACGTGATCCTCATGGACATCCGCATGCCGGAGATGGACGGCCTCGAAGCGACCTCCCGGATCCTTCAGGAGGCCGACTGGGAGACCCGGGTGCTGATCCTGACCACCTTCGACCCGGACGAGTACGTCTACGAGGCGCTGCGGTCCGGCGCCAGCGCCTTCGTGCTCAAGGACATTCCTCCCGAGCAACTGGCCACCGCCGTACGCACCGTGGCCGAGGGCGGGACATTGCTGGCCCCCTCGATCACCCGGCGTTTCATCGACCGGTTCACCCAGCGCCGCGTCAACACCGTCGCCGCGGCCCGCCTGGAACGGCTCACCGGCCGAGAGGGCGAGATCATGACCGCCGTCGCCCGGGGCGCGAGCAACGCGGAGATCGCCGAGCAGCTGTCCATCGGCGCCGCCACCGTCAAATCACATGTGTCGAGCATCCTCACCAAACTGGGGCTGCGCGACCGGATCCAGATCGTGATCTTCGCCTACGAGAGCGGCCTCGTCGAAGCGGGCGACCACGACGTCGGCCACTGACGGTGTCAGGAGGTGAGCTGCTGGTGCCGTACGACGGAGAGCAGCCCGAGCTTGCTGTGGCTCCCCGTGCCGGGACGTGTGGTCAAGTACGACCGAGGTCAAACTGCTCGTCCTCCGCGCGCCGATCGTCGGCTCGCTCGTCAGCCGGTGACCGTGAGCAGCACCCGGCGGCGGCCGCCCGCGTCGACCCGGTCGTGGGCCTTGGCGATGTCCTGGAGCGGGTGGACGTCAGCGATGTCGACGGTGAGGGCACCGGCCGCGGCTGCCGCGGTGAGGTCGCGGGCGGCCTGCCGTTTGGCCGCGGCGGGGAAGTCGTCGCTGCCGAGCAGGCGCAGGGTGACGTTGTTGAACAGCAGGGGCCAGAAGGGGAGTTCGTCGTAGGAGTGCTTTCCGAGTCGCCTCACGTGGCGAGGGAGGCTCGGAGGAACTCGAGGATCTCCGTCCGTGCGGCCTCGGCCTGCGGTGCCAGGCCCGGGATGCTGAGGAACGCGTGCCCCGCTCCGGGATATTCGGTGAGCCGCGTGGGTGTCCCGGCCGCTTGCAGCCGTCCGGCGTAGCGGCGGCCGTGATCGGCCAACGGGTCGTGGGTCGGCACCACCACGAGCGCTGGGGCCAGCCCGTCCAGGTTGTCGGCGTACAGCGGCGAGAGCGCGCGAGGGCCGGTTCCCGGTGGGACCGCGAGCCGCTGGAACAGACGCAGCTGCGGCACGGCGAGGGTCGGGGTGACGGCGTGCTCGGTGACCGAGTCGTGGTCGAGCATCGTCTCGGTCACATCCACGGCGGGGTTGACCAGCACCTGCGCCGTGAGGCACAGGCCGGCCTCCCTGGCCCGGATCGCGGCCAGGGCGCTGATCAACGCGCCGCAGCTCTCGCCGAACACGGCCGTACGCGCAGGGTCGACGCCCCACTGCGAGGCATGCCGCACCACGTGCTGGAGTACGTCCCAGCCGTCGTCCACGGCGTCCGACAGCGGGCTGTCCGGGGCGACCAGACGGTGCTCGACAGAGACGACGAGCGCGGGCAGTTGGGCGGCGAGGTGGCTGGTGACCCAGTCGCTCTGCACCGCCGTGCCCACGAACCCTCCTCCGTGCACATGGAGCACGAGTGGCAGGCCGGTCCGGTCGGCGCCTTCGCCCTCGCGCCCGGGGGCCGGCCGGTACACCCGCACCGGGAGTTCGCGGCCGGGCAGCGTCACCTGCTGCCATCGGATCGCGGCACCGGGATCCGGCTCCCCGGTGAACGCCCGCGCCGCGTCGGACGCCCGGAAGCGGTTCTCCGCGTCGCGGTAGGCGACCAGCTCCTGGGCCGTCATCGCCGACCAGTCCGGCTCCGGCGGCCGCTCCACAGCAGTTACCTCATTCATGTCTTCTCCCAGCCTCAGAGAGTTTCGCGACTTCGGGTATCGAGACCTGAAGTATCGAAACCAAAGGTAGCGAAAACGGGTATCGTGTGGGAATGGCTTCGACCGAATCCGCCAGGCCGCCCGGCCGCCCGCGCGTGGGCGTCAACACCGTGGTGTTCGCCGCGACGCTGAGCACGGTCCGTGAACTCGGCTACGCGCGCGCCACCGTCGAGCGCATCGCCGCGGTGGCCGGCATCGCGAAGTCGACGGTCTACCGGCGCTGGCCGTCGAAGGGCGAGTTGATCGTGGACTGCCTCCTGGACGCGTTCGGCCCGGCGCCGCTGGAGGGCACCGGTCGAGCCGAACTCATGTCCTCGTCGATCCGCTGGGCCGCGGCGAAGATCGGTGAACCCGGGGTGGGGGACGCCTTCGCGGGCGTGTTCAGTGACGCCGTCAGCGATCCGGCCCTGCGCGAGATCCTGTCCACGCGGTTGCAGGACCCGTACCGGCTCGCGCTCCAAGAGGCGCTCGGTGAGCCGGAGGCCCGGGTCCTGTTCTTCATCGACGTGGTGGTCGGTGCGCTGCTCCACCGGATGGGCATGACCGGCGAGCCGATGGTCGATGCCGATGTCGACGCACTGGTCGAGATGGTTCTGACGTACTTCGCCGACGATCCCGGCCCGACCTAGAGCCTCGTCAGGTCACGTTCGCCCTGATGGCGCTGCCCTGCTCGCGGTGGCCGACGCGGGTACCAGGTGCCGCGCAGCCTTCGCCGACGACCGGGTTCACCGCGCCACGGTTGCCAGGACGTCGTGGCCCAGTCGCTGGATGACGTCCGTGGCGAGCCGGTGCCGCACCAGTTTGCCGTCCCGGATGGAGCGCACCAGGCCGGCGTCGCGCAGGGTCCGCAGGGCGCGCGAGACCTGCGGTTCGCTGGAGCCGAGTCGGGTGGCGAGCTCCGAGGTGGTGATGGGTTCGCCCAGCAGGTGGCGGCACAGCTCCATCCGGGCGGGCGAGGTGAGCGCCATCAGCCGGTGGTGCAGATCCCGCACGGTCAGCTCCGCGGTCGGGGTGGTGCCGCGCGCCGCGTACTGCACCACGACGCACGACGGATGCTCGTGCTTGACGGTCAGATGCGGCCACACCCGGGCGGAGGGCACGAGGACGAGTGGGCGCGGGGCCACCTTCACCTCGTCGATCTGCAGCTTGTCCAGCCGTACCCGTTCCCCCGGTCCGACCCGGGCCGCGGTCGGCAGCAGTTCGGTGAGCACCTCCGCGGGCGAGCGGGCCGCAAGTCGGCGACGTACCTCCCGGGCGTGGTCCTCCAGGGCCGGCCGCAGGATGCGCCAGTCCTCGGCGAAGAACGCGGTGTCGGCGGCCCGCAGTACCGCCAGCAGCCGGTCCCGCAGCTCCAGTGGCGCCGCCACCAACTGTCGCGCCAGCTCACCGCGGGCGTAGGAGCGGCGCTGGCAACTGCGTGCGTAGTCCTCCGCGGTGGCGGTGCCGGCGCGCAACTCGCGAACCGGCGGCATGGGCTGCGCGGTGGTTCCGAGCACTCCGGGCGCCACCAGTTCGAGGAAGTCCTCGGCCGGCAGCGTCGCGATCGCCGCCAGCTCCTCGTCCAGGGTTGCCGCGAGCGGCAACGTACGGGGAAAGAACAGACGGCAGCGGAAGCGGGCCCACAGCGGAGCGAACATGGACAACTCGTCGCGCAGTTCGGGTCCCGCGGCGACCGCGCGGGCAGCCCAGCCGGCGGCCTCCGGATGGTGTTCGGGTTCGGCTAGCACATGCAGGCCCGCCATCAGTTCCGACAGAGGGGAGGGCCCGGCCGCGACGTCCGCGGGGCCGATCCCTCCCAGGTCGAGGACGATGCTCACGCCGTCAGCGTACGGCGGAGCTCACCGCACCGGCGCACCCGGACCGAGCGGGATGCCCAGCAGATACCAGACGAAGAACAGCAGTACCCACACCACCAGCATGATCACGGCGACGGGCAGGGTGAAGGAGACCAGGGTGCCGATGCCGGCCTTGCGGCGGAGGGTCTGCAGATAGCCGACACAGAGCATGAACGAGGTGCTCATCGGAGTGATGGAGTTCGTACAGGAATCGGCGATGCGGTACAGGGCCATGGTGGTGGCCGGACTGGTGCCGAGCAGCATCAGCATCGGCACCAGTGCCGGGGCAACCAGGGCCCACAGCGCGGAGCCGGAGGTGATGAGGAGGTTCATCAGCGCGACCGTGAGGATCAGCAGGGAGAACAGCACCAGCGTGGGCGCGCCCAACTTCTCCAGGAAGTCAGCGCCCTCGACCGCGACGACCGTGGCGATGTTGGTCCACTTGAACAGGGCGAGGAACTGGGACACGGCGAAGAAGAGCACCAGCAGCGGCGCGATGGAGCGCACGCCCTCCGCCATGAACTCCGGTATCGCGCGGCTCCCGCTGATCCGCCCGGTGAGCCGCCCGTACACGGCACCGATGAGCAGGAAGAAGACGGTGAGGAAGACGGCGATGGCGTTCATGAAGGTGGACTCCACGATCGCGCCGCCCTCGCCGCGGAGCGGCGACGAGGCGGGCATCATCGCGAGCACGATCAGCGCGGCGTAGCCGAGCACGGCAAGACCGGTCGTCCGCAGGGCCCGTACCTCGGTGGCGTCGTCGACCCCGGCGGCGACGACCTGCTGTGCCGCGGCGGCCTCCAGGTCGGCGTCGGGGAGCAGGTGGTGCTCGCGCTTGGCGAGGACCTTGTCCACGACCAGGGCGATCGTGCCGGCCAGCACGAACGCCGAGACGGTGGTGAAGTACATGTTGTCCGTCGCGCGGACCACCACGTCCTTGTCGACGAGCTGCGCGGCCTCGGTGGCGACGGAGGCGAACAGCGCGTCACCGGGGGCGATCAGCGGGTTGGCATCACCCGCGGCGTTGATGGAGACGAACGCGACGATCATGCCGAGCATGGGAGAGCGGCCCACGGCGCGGAAGGCCACCGCCCCGAGCGGAATGAGGACCACGTACGCGGAGTCCGACAGGAACTTCCCCAGTACGCCGCCCAGGGCCACGCCCAGGACGACGGCGCGCGGAGACAGGCCCGACAGCATGCGACGGGCCAGTGCCTCGAAGAGACCTGACCGCTCGGCGACCGCGACGCCGAGCATCACCATGAGCACGGTGCCGAGCGGCCCGAAGGTGACGAAGGACTCCTCGGCGCCGGTGACCAGATCCCGTACAGCGTCCGCCGACAGGGCGCTGCGCACACCGACCAGGTCGCCCGAGGAGGGGTCCTCGACCCGCAGACCGGAGATGTTCAGGACCCAGCTGACGAGGGCGACCACCCCGCCCAGGATCCAGAACAGCCAGAACGGATGCGGCAGTGCGTTTCCGGCACGCTCGACCAGATCGAGGAGGCGGGAGCCACGGCCCCCCTCGTCGGGCTCGTCGGCCTGCACCTCCTGGGTGCGGCTGTCGGGTGTGCTCATGGCGGACTCCTGTGAGGACGGTGGAACGAGGGCACGACGCGACCGCGTCGCGAGCGCTGTGCGGGAGACGGGGACCCGGAGCCGTGCACTGTCCGTGGTGATGGGGCGGGGCGTGTCGCCGGGTTGCGCTGCACAGTAGGTCCCGTGTCCGATCCCGTCACCGTCCGGCGGAACAGTTGACCTGATGAGGTCAAGTGATCGCCACGACGTGGGCGACTGCCTAGCGTCACGTGGGTGATCTCGTACGACACCCCCCACGCCCGCCGGCCCGAACCTCTCCAGGGCGGTGCCCTGTGGCGCCGCGACCTGCGCGTCCCCATGCGGGACGGCATCCATCTCGCCGCCGACCTGTACTCCGCCTCACCCGAGCCGGAGGCGACCGCGCTTCCCGTGCTCCTGGAGCGCACGCCGTACGGCCGGCGCGCGCAGCGCGGTTCGGACCAGGACCGCAGCGACGCGCCCGTCCCGCGGCCCGAGGACATCGCCCGGCACTTCACCGAAGCCCGCTACCACGTCGTGCGGCAGGACTGCCGGGGCCGCGGCGACTCCGAGGGAACGTTCGTGAAGTATCTGGGCGAGGGCCCGGACGGGGCGGACACGATCGCCTGGCTCAGGAACCAGCCGTGGTGCGACGGCAGGGTCGTGATGACGGGGGTGTCCTACTCCGCCCACGTCCAGGCGGCCGCGGCCGCCGAGGGGGCGCAGGGGCTCGCCGCCATGTTCCAGGACTCGGGCGGTTTCTCCTGTGCGTACGACGCGGGGATGCGGATGGGCGGTGCCTTCGAACTGAAGCAGGTGACCTGGGCACTGCGGCACGCGGTGCAGAGCCCCGAGGCGGCGGCGGACCCGGTGCTCCGCGAGGCGCTGCTGCGGGTGGACGTGCCGGGCTGGTTCGGTGCGATGCCGTGGCGGCCGGGGTGCACGCCGCTGCGACACCTGTCGGCGTACGAGGACTTCCTGCTGGAGCAGTGGCGACAGGACACCTTCGGGGACTACTACCGCAACCCGGCGCTCTACGGGCGAGGTTTCTACGGGCGCTTCCCGGACGCGCCGAGCCTGCACATGGGCAGCTGGTACGACCCCTACGTCCGCTCCACCATCGAGAACTTCACCGCCCTGCGCGAACTGAAGTCGGCGCCTTCCTACCTGGTCATGGGCCCCTGGACGCACGGGCACCACTGCGAGACGTACGCCGGAGACGTGGACTTCGGCCCGCGGGCGACACTGGACGGCAACCTCGCCCCGTCGTACCTGGAATTCCGCCGCCGCTGGTTCGACCGCGCGCTGGGCCGGGAGGACGAGCGGAATCCGGAGAGCGGGGACCTTCCCCCCGTCCAGTACTTCCTGATGGGCGGCGGTGACGGCCGACGGGATGCGGCAGGTCGGATGCGGCACGGCGGCGAGTGGCGCACCGACACCCGGTGGCCGCCGACGTCGACGGCACCCGTCGCCCTGTACCTCACCACCGACGGCGCCCTCACCCTCGACCCGCCCGCCACGGCCGCCGCGTCGGTGACCTACGACTTCGACCCGCACCACCCGGTACCCACCATGGGAGGCCAGGTCACCTCGGGCGAGCCGGTGATGACCGGCGGGGCGTACGACCAGAACGCCCCGGACGCCCGGGTGTACGGCGCGCGTGAGCCGTACCTGCCGCTGGACTCCCGCCCGGACGTGATCAGCCTGACCACACCGCCGCTGGAGCAGGACGTGGTGCTGGCCGGCCCGGTGTCCGCACGGCTCCACATCTCCACCACGGCCCCGGACACCGACTTCACCGTCAAGCTGATCGACGTCCACCCGCCCAACCCCGACCATCCGCACGGCTTCGCCATGAATCTCACCGACGGCATCTTCCGCTGCCGCTTCCACCGCTCCTACGAGAAGCCCGAGCTGCTCAATCCCGGGGAGGTGTACGAGATCGAGGTCACCGCCCCCGACACGGCGAACCGCTTCGCCGCCGGCCACCGCATCCGGCTCGACATCTCCTCCAGCAACTTCCCCCGCTTCGACGTCAACACGAACACCGGCGAACCGGAGGCCGCCGCCCGCCGCACCGCCACAGCCGCGAACACCGTGCACATGGATGCCGAACACCCCTCCCACCTGTGCGTGTGGCTGGAAGGAGGAGCGGACGCGTTCGCCCAGCCGGAGCGGGTCCGGCCGGCCCCGCCGTCGTAGGCCGCCTCAGCCTTGACGATCTCCATGAACCTGAGGACTCTCGAAGGTAGTTGACGGCCCGTCAGTCGAGGTGGATCGAACGCAGTCGAGGGAGGAGTGCAAGGGTGTCGGACAACGAGTTGTCCCATGATGGATCGACGTTCCCCTTCCCACCGGGTCCTCACGGCAGCCCGCCGCAGGCCTACGCCGACAGGCGGAGTGCCTGCCCGCTGGCCCCGGTGGTCCTGCCCAGCGGAGACGAAGCGCTCCTGGCGACCACGTACGACGACGTACGGGCAGTCCTCGGAGACCCGCGCTTCAGCCGCAATCTGCGCTACGCGGGCGCGCCGCGCATGCTGTCCGACGCCGACTTCTCCGACGACCCGAACGCGCTGGTCAACATGGACCCGCCCGAACACACGCGGCTGCGCCGCATCGTTCAGGCGGCCTTCACCCCTCGGCGGGCCGAGAGCCGGCGGCCGCGCATCCAAACCGCCGCGGACGAACTCATCGCGGAGATGCGCGCCGGGTCACCCCCGGCAGACCTGATGACGGCCTTCGCGTTCCCGCTGCCGATCAACATCATCTGCGCACTGCTCGGCGTCCCGGCTCAGGACAGCCCTCAATTCCGCAGCTGGTCGGACAAGTTCCTGTCCACGAGCACCGCCGACGCACCGGCACGTGCCAAAGCCGGCGCGGAGTTCGCCGCGTACGTCGACGCCCTGATCGCCGGGCGCCGCCGAGCCCCGGGCGAGGATCTGCTCGACAACCTCATCGACGCCCAGGACGCGGATGACCGGCTCAACGAAGTCGAGCTGGCCCGCATGGTCCGAGGGCTGATCATCGCGGGACACGAGACCACCGGCAACGTCATCGGCCGGGGCATCCTCACGCTCTTGCGGCACCCGGACCAACTCGCCGTACTCCGCGATGATCCAGCACTCCTGACTGCCGCCGTCGAAGAGATCCTCCGCATGGAGGTCCCCGGCCACGGAGGGCTGTTGCGTGTTGCCACCGAAACCCTGTCGCTCCCCTCAGGGGCCACTGTCAGCCAGGGACAGGGCGTTCTTGCCCCGGTCGTCGCCGCGAACTTCGATCCCCAGCACTTCCCGGCCCCGCACACGTTCGATGTCCGGCGTGCCGACAACAAGCACGTCACCTTCGGACACGGGCCGCACTTCTGCCTGGGCGCCAACCTCGCGCGCGTCGAACTGCAGGTCGCCATCGGATCGCTGATCCGTGAACTCCCCGGCCTCGCGCTCGCGGGCAGCGCCCAGGAACTCACCTGGGCCAGCGGAAGCCGGGTCTGCGGCGTTTCGCAGCTCCCCGTCACCTGGTAGGCAACCCGTCGAACCATCCGTCACTTACGGAGCCGCTTGCGCAGCACGGGGGCCGAGGCGCGCGCCCACACCGCGGGCACCTCCTGTTCCCGGGTCCCCGCCACGGCCTGCTCCGCGCCGTACAGCAGCCCCCAGGTGAAACCGGCTTCGCCCACCCCCTGGGCCGCCACGGCCAGATCCCTGATCGTGCCGCGGGCGACCACACTGTCCTGATGATCGCCGAGGACCTTCTGTACCGCCTTGACCCGCTTGCCCAGACGCTTGGCCGGTTTGCCGAGGGCAGGACGGGCCACCTCGGTCGCGTACCGCACCTTCTTCGCCGCCTTGCGGGCCTCGTGCAGCGCCACGTCGCGCTTCGGACCGGGTGACAGGTCCAGGGCGGGGGTCATTCGCTCGGCCAGACGGTCGTACTCCTTGAGGACAGCCCTGGTCATGACCTTGCCCGCCTTCTTGCGGGCCTTGGCGCGCAGCGGAGGCTGTTCCACCAGCGTGGCGAGGGATTCGAGCAGGGTCAGGTAGCGGCTGGAGCCCAGGGCATCGAGAGTGCGCCGATGGGACTCGGTGCCACGGGCGACGTTCCATGTCTGGAGCCGCGCCACCACGGGGCCGAGAACGAGTTCCTCCGGCAGGACATCGATCCGGTCAGTGAGGCGCTCCATCAGTACTTCCTGATCACGCTCGGCCCCCAACTCGCCCGCCAGCCACTTCAGTTCGGCCCTGATCGGGTCCGTGACATCGCGGTGGAGGACGGACCGGTAGGAGCGCAGACAACTGCGCAGCCTGCGGCAGGCGACGCGCATCTTGTGCACCGAGTCCGGCCGGTCGCGTCGTACAGCCGGGTCGAGGGCGGTGAGGTTGCGGATCTGTTCTCGCACGTATGTGAGGACGTGTTCGCCTGCCGAGCCCGGGTTCAGGTCCAGGTCGCCGGACTGATCGGTGCCATCGGCTCGGGCGGCGGGCGTCGCCGTCTCGTCGAGGGCACGGGCCAGCTTCGACGGGGACTGCGCACGAGCGACGCCCTTCTTGCGCAGCTTCTTGTCCACGGCGTCCAGCAGAGCGGGATCGGTGCCCTCGGCCAGCTCCACTTCCACCTCGTTCCACACAGCATGCCTGCCCTCCGCACGCAGGGACTCCGCGCGAACCGTGTCGATGTTCAACGCGGCACGGAGAGTGCCTTCGGCGTCGACAAGATGCCGCACCTCGCGGGTCGAGCGGATACGAACCACCGGGGTCAGCGTTGCCCCGCGCGTGCGGGAGACGGTCAGGTCGAGCATGGAGTCCGGGACGGCGTCGGAGAGAGCCGACTGGATCTCCTCCCGGCTGTCGCCAGGCAACGGCAACTTGAGATGCCACCCGGCGTCGGAGCCGCCGGTCCTGCGGCGCAGCGCGGCCGAAGAACCGGACAGGCGAAGGTCGGCGGTGTCGTAGTAGACCGCGTCCAACTCCTCGGGTCCCCGGTCGACGACCGCCGTGACACCTTCCACACGCTTCAACCGCGACAGCCAGGAGGCATCTGACAGCCAGGAGGTGTCGGAGGACGAAGGGACGGCGTACTTTCGTTCTGTCTCGCGCATCGACTGGACCATGTAGTACCGGTAGGCACGATCCGCCGGGCGAAACACGGCCTTGGACGTGATTTCGCAATTCGATACGCGGGCCGCCGTCTGTTCTGTGCGCGGGCCGCCGCCTGTGCGACGAGGGTCTCTGTTTGCCGACCGTGGGGCTGGATACCCGGCGCGTATGGCTGGAGCAAGCAACAAGACGACGAACGGACAGTCGCCGACCGCGAGCGCGCGAGCGGCGAAGAAGACCGTGACCGAAGGCGCCGCGGCGCCGGCGAAGGAGTCGCAGCAGGCTGCCGCCCAGGCGGCGGAGAGTGCCGGAGAAGCTGCCGCCGCCGTGGGCCACGGCAGCAAGGAAGCCGTGGTGAGTCTCGGCGGAGCGGCGTCGGAGAAGGCCAGGGAAGCGGCCAGGACAGTGCAGGGCACCGTCTCCTCGGCCGCCCAGCAGACGATCGGGAAGGCCGGTATGGCATGGACCCTCCTGAAGGCCAGGAAGGTCCTGGCGGTCGCTGCCGGAGCGGGCACCGCCACCGTGGTTCTCTGCTCCTACACGCTGGGCCGCCGTGCCGGTCTGCGTCGGCGTGGACCGCTCTCCCGTCTCAGCGGCGGCCGTCTCTGAGCAGCAGAACGCCACCGAGGCGCTCCTCGGCACGGGCCCGCGAGAGCTTTCCGCTCTGGCGGGCCCGGCCGTTTGACCGGCGTGTACGGGACCTACCTGGGCCGGCTCGTACGGGAACCGACGGCCGGCGCGGGATGGTGTCCGCCGCCCGCGCCGGCACCGGTCAGCGTTTCCTTGGTACACCGGCCGCCAGGTCGGCGCCGACGACGTGCCCGAGCAGGTGGAGCGGCGCCGCCGTCACCCCGGCCCGGTCCACGGCCTGGGCATAGGCGTGAGCCGTCTCCTGGTCCACCAAGCCGTGCACCAGCGGCAGTTCCGGCAGGGTGGCATGCAACAGGGACTCCGTACGGCACGAGGCGAGGGTGTCCTCGATCCAGGGCTGGGCGAGGTAGCCGGCCGCCGCCGCGGGGGGCAGTCCCTCGGCGGGCTCACGGCGGGTGCGGCCGATGTGGAGCAGTCCGCCGCCCAGGACCAGTACGTCCTGCTGTTCCCGCATCCGGGAGAGTGCTCGGGCGGTGTCGAAGCAGTGGGGGAACGAGTCGTCGACCACCGTGGTGCCGGGCCTCAGCCGGTCCACGTCCAGGACCGCGGAGCTGCCGCTGACCGCCGTCACCAGCAGATCGGCCCCGTACACGGCGTCCGGCAGTGTCTGCCGGGATTCCACCACCTCGACCTCGTCGGCCAGCCCGCGCTCACGCAGGTTCCGGGCCAGCTCCGTCAGCCGCGGTTCGCTGCCGCGTACGTCGCACAGCAGGAGCCGCCGTGGTGGACGCGTGGCCCCCGAGAGGAGCAGTTCCAGCGAGGAGGAGCCGATCGAACCCAGCCCCACGAACGCGACGTCGAGGTCCGCGAGGTTCTGGCCGGTGGCGTCGAGGGCTGCCTGGACCGTCTTGACCACCGACACAACGGTCGCGGCGTGGCCTGTGGTCACGGCCGCAGCCCCCTCGACGCAGGACAGCACGTCGAAGCCGTAACCGGTCAGCGACGGGATCATCCCCGCCAGTGAGACACAGCGTGCGCCGAGCGACGAAGCCAGCGACACCGCGCGGCCGGCGTGCCGGACGAGACCGGGATCCCGGCCGAGTTCGTCGGCGAACAGCGGCACGCAGACGAAGCCCGATCGGCCTAGTGGCGTCTCCACCGTCTCCAGGAGGCGCGGCGCATCGTCGGGGAACAGCATCGTGCGGAGTTCGGCGCGTGGCAGTGCCCCGTCGGGCAGGCCCGCCAGCCGCGCCAGATGGTCGGGGGCGGGCAGGTATCCGACCAGCGCGGCGTCCATGATCTCCCGAGGCCTCTGCCGTCGAACCGCGGACCCAGGGCTTGATGCCCGTGTCAGCCGGTCGCGGACCGAGTCCGCGAAGCCGCCCAGCGCGGGAGGCGAGAAGGCCCTCGCGGACCCTCGGAGCGTCACGCGCAGCCCGGCCCCGTCCGGCCGCACCGCCATGAACACGTCCGTCGCCGTCGACGGCGGAGCGAACGCGCTGTCCGCGTCCTGCCACGACACCGTCAGCGTGCCGCCACTGGGGGCGGCCAGCGCGGAGAAGTCCAGGAAAGTGAAGAAGAACTGCGACGTCAGCGGCAGCCCGTTGGCGTGCCGCGGCAGGACGTCCTCGTGGGTCCGCGCCTCCTCGGCCTCGGCCACGATCCGGCGCAGGGCATCGGCGAAGTGTCCTTGCGTCGGCTCCTGGCCCGCTGCGGCGCCCGGCCGCACCGGTACGGCCGCGGCGAACGGGCCGAAGATCCGGTGTACGTCCGGCAGCGGAAGGTCCCGCCCGCTCACCGCCAGCCCGAGGATCAGGTCCGCCTGGCCGGTCGTCTCCGCCAACTGCTGGTAGTAGGCGGTCAGCAGAGGCGCGTACAGGGTCGCCCCCGCCTCTGCCGCGAGTGCGCGCAGCGCTGCCGTACGGCTCGCGTCGAGCACGAAGTCCGCGGAATGGAAGGCCGGGGTGGTGCCGTCCATCGTCGTACTGCCGCCGCTGGTGTCGTCGGCGGCGCGGAGCACCGGGGGTTGGTACGGGGCGCTCAGCCGGGCCCGGCGTTCCGCGGCGTCCGGCTCTGAGCCGGATCCCGCTTCCGTACTCGCTTCCGCTCCAGCTGCTGCTTCGATGGCAGTCTCGGCCAGCAGCAGGCAGTGGTCGCGGAAGGTGGCGTGAGGTGTGGACGGTTCGGCTGTGCGGTCGGTGGTCAGCAGGTCGTACGCGTCCGTCAGTTCCTGCATGAGCAGGGCGGCGCTGTACCCGTCGCCGATGAGGTGGTGTGCGTGCACGAGGAGTACGTGGTCGTGCGGAGCCGTGGTGAGTACGCGAAGTCGCAGCAGGGGCCACGTCCACGACTCGAAGCGTCGGTCGGCCTCCGCCGCGACCCGCTCGTCCACGTCACCGCGGTCGCGGAGCGTCTCGAAGACGACCGGCAGCCGCAGTGAGCGCGGCAGTTCCTGCTGGACTGGCGGCCGCGCGCCGGAGGGGAAGACAGTGCGCAGCATCGCGTGGCGTGCCACCAAGAGGTCCACCGCAGCCTGGAAGACCTCCTGGTCCAGTGGGCCGGACAGCCGCAGCCGCGCCAGCCAGGCACCGCCGCCCGGTGAGAGCTCCTCGGCGAGGAGAAATCCGCGCTGGCCCGGAGTGAGGGGGAAGGGGGCCGTGTGGTCCTCGCCGGTCGGGCGAGAACCCGCACTCGTGACCGTCCCCGTCCCCGTCCCGCACGCTTGCCCGGCGGCAGCATCAACCGCCATGTCCACTGCCGTGTCCACCGCCGTGTCTATTGCCGCGGCGAGCGTGGCGAGGGTCCGGTGCCGGTAGATGGCGGTCGGCCTGGGCAGCGGCCCCTCCTGCTCCCCGAGCCGGGCGAACACCTGGAGGACGAGCATCGAGTCCCCGCCGAGGTCGAAGAAGTCGTCCTCGCGGCAGACCTGGCCGACCTGCAGCAGTTCGGACCAGATCGCCGCCAGCCGCCGTTCGGTCGGCGTCGCCGGGGGAGTACCACGACCGGCGGTCATCGACGGTTCAGTTGATGCCTTGCCCGCACGGTCCGCCGGGGCCGTTGCCCGGTCGGACAGAGCGCGGCGGTCGACCTTGCCGGTCCCGGTCAGCGGCAGCGCGTCGACGACCGAGATGTGCGCCGGGATCATGTATGGGGGCAGGATGTCCGACAGGTGTCGGCGCACGTCGCGGGTGTCCGGCCGGTCGGAATCGGACCGGTCGGAACCGAGCCGATCGGAATCGGGCCGGACGGTCACGAACGCCAGCAGCCGCCCTTCGTGCGCGGTGACCGCGGCCCGTGCGATGCCGGGGTGCGTCTGGAGGGCCGCTTCGACCTCTCCCGGTTCCACCCGGTTCCCACGGATCTTCACCTGGTCGTCGACACGTCCCAGGAACTCCAGGGTGCCGCCCTCGCCGCGGCGTACCCGGTCCCCGCTGCGATACCAGCGGCGACCGTCACGTACGGCGAACGCACGGGCCGTCAGGTCCGGCTCGCCCAGGTAGCCGGGTGTCAACCCGACGCCCGCGATGAGCAGTTCGCCGCACTCGCCCGGCCCGCACGGCGTGCCGTCGGGGCCGACCACCCGCAGGTCGGTACCGGCGACGGGCCGTCCGATCGGCAGCAGCTGTACGTCGTCGCCGGGGCGGACGTCGATGACATGGCAGGTGGCGTTGATGGTCGCCTCCGTGGGCCCGTACAGGTTGGCGATCCGTGTGCCGGTACCGAACAGGTCGAACCACCGGCGTACGTGCGCGGCGGGCAGCGCCTCGCCTCCGACGTGCACCCAGCGCAGCGCCGACAGATCCGGTCGGCCCGCCCCGCGTCGCACCTGCTCCTCGGCGGTCGACAGCAGTTGCTCCCACAGTGTCGGCACGGAGCTCCATACGGTGATCCGCGCCCGCTCCACGTACGCGAGCAGCAGTTCGGGGTCGCGCCGCAGGTCCTGCGGCACGGTCACCACGGTGGCGCCGACCAGGAGCGGTGCGAGCAACTGGCGTACGGAGGCGTCGAAGCACGGCGACGCCGTCTGGGCCAGGCGGTCCTGCGGGCCGTAGCCGAAGGTGGCGACTGCCCAGTCGAGGTAGTTCTCCATCGCCCGGTGGGTGATGGGTACCGCCTTGGGGCGCCCGGTGGATCCGGAGGTGAAGATGACGTACGCGATCGCCTCGGCCTCGATCTCCGCCGCGGACACGGGGACGGGCACGGGGACGGGCGCCGGTACGTCGTCGTCACGCATCGAGGCCGATGAGCCCGATGCAGCCGGGGTGGCCTGGACGGGCGGCAGGTCGTCGACGGACACGGCCCGAACTCCCCGGAGGGCAGTGGCGGTTGGCAAGGTCGACGCATGGCACGCCACGACGGTGGCACCCGTGCGGGCCAGCTGATCCGCCAGCCGTGCCGTGGGGTGGCCCGCATCGAGCGGGACCCAGCCGGCACCGGCCCGCAGGATGCCCACCACGCCGATCACGGTGTCAGGGCCCGGCTCGGTGAGGAGTCCGACCAGGTCGCCCGGCCGCACACCGAGGGCCCGCAGGCGCGCGGCGAGCAGAGCCGATGCGTGGTCGAGGGCCGCATAGGTGAGTGTCGTCGTTCCGTCATCGACCGCGGTTGCCGTGGGCGTGACACGGAACCGGTCGAGCAGCCGGGCGACCAGGCGCGAACCGCCGTCCGATCCGGCGAGAGGCGCGGACGTCACGGCGGAAGCAGGGGAGGCGACCTCAGTGGGCGCAGGGGCAAGCGCAGGCGGTGCGGGGAGCGCACACAGCGCGGCCAGTTCCTCCAGTTCCGCGCGGTACTCCCGGTCCAGACGCGCCACCGTCCCCCGCTCGAAGAGCGGCAGCGGGAAGTTCCACGACATGCGCAGCACAGGGCCGTCCGCCCAGCACAGCAGGCTCAGCCGGGTCGCGGCCGAGCCGGTGCCGGCCGCGGTCGCCCGCACTTCCACCGGGCAGTCGGCCGCCAGGCGGGCCGGGAAGCGGGCGAAACTGAAGCCCGCCGGGCTCGCCGTGCGAGGGCCGCCGTCGGCACCGGACAACAGCCCGGCCAGGTCGAGACTGCTCAGATCGGCGTGCCGCTCGCTCTCCAGCCATGCCGGGCGCAGCCGCGCCGCCAATGCCACGAGCGGCTCCTCCGGGTCCGCCTCGCACAGCAGCGGAAGCGTGTCGGCCAGCGGACCGACAAGCCGGTCCACCCCCTCGAACCGGTCCTCGCGCCGGGCCCGGGCCACGTTCACGGCGATGTCCCGGCGGCCCGTCCACCGCACCAGGCAGCGCACGTAGGCGGCGAGCAACAGGTGGAACAGCGATACGTCATGCGCCGCGGCCAACCGTTCCAGGCGGGTGGTGAGGGCCGAGTCGAGTACGCCGTGGTGCTGCACGAGCGGGCCCGACGGGGGTGCGTCGGGATCACCGTCGTACGGCAGCCGCAGCGGTTCGCCCCGCCCGGCCAGGCGCTCCGCCCAGTAACGCCGCGTGTCGTCCGGGCTGTTGGAACCGGGGGAGTGGACGCGCGCCGCTGCGTATGTCGCGAAGTCCAGCGACGGCGGGAGCAGTTGGGGGCGTTCTCCGCGCCACAGCGAGGTGTACAGGGCCCACAGGTCTTCGGCCAGGACGTTGAGGCTGTACCCGTCCGCCGCCGCGTGATGGACCACCAGCAGCAGGTGCGCGAGGTTCGGTTCCTGACGGAGCACGACGGCCCGCACCGGCGGGTCGACGGCCAGGTCGAAGGGCCTGTTGCACAGGGCCGATTCGACGTCGGCCACGCTCTGGGCGGTCCCCTCGCGTACCTCGTACCAGGTCCGCAGGGGCATCGTCGGCGCCAGCCGCTGCATCGGCGCGGCGCCCGCGTCGTCGATACGCAGCCTCAGCATGCCGTGCCGCTCGGCCAGCGCTGTCAACGCCCGGCCGAGGACGTGGGTGTCCAGCGGGCCGCGGATCGTCAGGCGCAGATGGCCGCGCGCCTGGACGTCCGGGTGCAGTCGGCTGCTGGTGTGCAGGGCCAGTTGTACGGGGGTGAGGGCGAAGGGCGTGCCGTCGTCCGCCACGGGCGGTAGCGGGGCGCGGCGAGCGTCCCGCCCCCGCTCGACGGCATCAGCATCAGGATCGGCTCCGGCTCCGGCTCCGGCTCCGGCTCCGGTTTCGGGTCCGGCCGCGGCCTGCGCGTCGACGTGGGCGGCCAGCTCGCGCACGGTCCGGTACTCGAAGAAGAGCGTGGTGGGCCATGGCCGTCCCGTCCTGCGCTCCAGCCTCTTGACGAGGTCGACGGCGCCCAGCGAGTCCAGCCCGAGCGACAGGAACGGGGCGTCGTCGTCGACGGCCGACGCCGGTACGCCCAGGGACTGCGCAAGTAGTTCCCGGAGCACGGAAGCGGATCCGGAGCTGGAGACGGAACTGGTGGAGCTGGACACGCACGTCGGCCCCTCCGCGCCGGAGGGCTGACGTGCCACCGGTGAAGCGGTCCGCGGCGGCGGTATCACCGCAGGCCGCCCCGGCGAGTCGCCAAGGACCGGACCCCGCCCGGACGTCAGATCGGCGAGTACCAGTTGCGCCGCGTCCGTGTCGCACGCCGAACGCAGTGCGGCCAGCGCGGGCGCGGTCGCCAGCGGCTGACTCCCGGCGCGCGGGAGGCCGCCGGCGCCGGGCGAGGAGGCGAGCGAGGAGACGAACGACGAGGCGAGTCCCGTCTCGGCGAACGGCCCGAGGTTCACCGACAGCCACGCCCGTCCGGCCCGCCGCTCGGCGGCCGCGAACGAGTCGAGGAAGGCGTTCGCGGCCGCGTAGACGCCCAGCGCCCCTGCCAGCCCGGGCAGCACCGAGGACACGGAGGAGAACGCGACACACACCCCGGGACGCTGCCCGTGCCGGTGCAGTGCCTCCGACAGCAGCATCGTGCCGAGCGTCTTGGCCCCAAGCGCATCCACCGCTTCCTGTACGTCCGTTGCGCGCAGGCTCCCGGGGCGCACCACTCCGGCCGCGTGGAAGACACCGTCCAGCGGGGGCAGTTCGGCGACGAGCTTGGCGACATCGTCCTGCACCGCGAGATCGGCCGGGTGGTAGCGGGCACCTGCGCCGAGCGCCGCGAGTTCCTCCACCAGGCCCTGGGGCGGCTGCGGAGAACGGCCGGTGAGGATGACCACCGGCCGCCCACGGCCGGCGAGGTCGCGGGCCAGAGCGGAACCGATGCCCCCGCAGCCGCCCGTGATCAGGAAGGTGCCGTCGGCGGGCAGCCGCTCCCCGGCGTGGGGCGTCTCGGCCGGTTGCGGGACGACGGTCCGTACGAGCCGCCGCCCGTCCCGCCAGGCGGCCACCCCGGCCGCCTGCGGCGCCGCAGCCTCGGCGAGGACGGCCCGGAGCCGTTGCCCGACGTCGTCGAGGGACGCGAGGTCGACCCAGTTCGCCACCACTCCGGGGAACTCCTCGGGCACGGCCAGAGCGAGGGCTCCCAGCACGGCCTGGGCCGGGCCCGAACGCTCGGAGCCGTGTCCCGTGACGTGCACGTCCTCGGTCACGACCAGCAGACGGCCGACTCCGGCCCGGTCGAACAGCGCGAGTGCCTCCCGGAACGCCGTGACCCACCGACGTTGCAGCAACTCGAACTCGGCGGCCGCCGTCCTGTGCTTGGCCGGCCCGGCGAGCAGGATCACCGTCTGCGCCGCAGCGGTTCCGGAGTCCGTGGTCGCCTCGATGCCCCGCCCCGCGAGCTGTTCCGCGAGCGCGCGCGCCGCCGTCGCGTCCGGGCCGGTCACCAGTACGGGTCCGGTGGGAGCGCCGTCGGCGAGGGGCGCCACCTGCCACGTGACGCGGTGCAGGAGCTCGTGTGCCGCGGTGTCGGGCAGGAGCTCGTGCGCCGCCGTGCCGGGCAGGAGCTCCTGCGCCGCGGTGTCGGGCCAGTACCGGCGCCGCTGATAGGGGTAGGGCGGCAGCGGCACACGCCGACGGCCCGTGTCGAGCGCCGTACGGTCCAGCGTCACGCCCCGCGCCCACAGGCGCCCCACCGTCTCCAGCAACTCCCGAGCCCCGCCCGGGGCATCGCCCTTGGCGGACCCGGCCCGGTCCGGCTCCCCGGGCGCGGTCACGACGAGCACACGACTGCCGTCCGTGCCGTCGGCCCGGTGATGGGCTGCCGCCGCGCGGATCGGTCCCGCGAGGTTCTCGTCCGGCCCGAGTTCGACGAACGTGTCGTAGCCCTCGTCGAGCAGCCGTGCCACCGCCCGGCCGAACAGCACCGGCCGCAGGGCGTGTTCGCGCAGGTGGTCCGGTTCCATGCGCGGCTGCCACTCGGCGGTGAGCGTGCTCATCACGGGCAGGTCGGCAGTGTCGGCGTCCAGAGTGCGCGCAGCCTCGGCCAGGGACTGCGCGACCGGCTCCATCAACGGTGAGTGAAAGGCGTGCGACACCCGCAGCGGGCGCACCGCCGCTCCCAGCCCGGCGAGCTTCTCGGCCGCCCGCCCGACCGCGTCGGGGCTGCCGGAGATCACCAGCCGGCCGGGACCGTTGTATGCGGCCACCGCGAGCTCGCCGGGTGCTGCGGCCACCAGGGCCGCCACGTCCTGTTCGGCGGCTCCCCGTACGGCGAGCATCGCGCCCGGCTCGGTCAACGTGCCCATGAGTCGCCCGCGTTCCGCCGCGAATCCCACCGCGTCGGCAAGCGACAGCGCCCCGCCGACACAGGCGGCCGCGAGCTCGCCGACGCTGTGTCCGACGAGTGCGTCGGGCCGTACGCCCCAGGCCGTCAACTGCCGGGCGAGGGCCACCCCGTGGGCGACCAGCAGCGGCTGTGCCACCTCGGTGGCGGCCTGCGTCTGCGCATCCACCTCCGCGTCCACGCACCAGGACGTCAACTGCCGTCCGTGCACGGCGCCGACGCGGACCGACGCCTCGTCGAGCGTGGCGCGGTACACCGGTGCCGTCGCGTACAGCGCACGACCCTGGCCCGGCCGCAGAGCGCCCTGGCCGGGGAAGACGAAGACGGTCCGCGGCCGGTTCGACACCGTCCCGGTGACCACTCCGGGCAGTCGGCCGTCACGCGCGGCGGTCGCCTCGGCGAGCCGTTCCCGGAGGTCCCCGTCGGCCACGACGGCCAGGCGGTGCGGTCCCTCGTCCCGTGCCGTGGCCGCCGTCAGACAGACATCGCCCTCATCGAGTTCCGGGTGGTCGCGCAGATGGTCCGCGAGGCGGGACGTCCAGGCGGCCAGACCGTCCGCACTGCGTGTGGAGAGGGTCAGCAGGTGCGGCCCGCCTCCCGCGCGTGGCGCAGGGGCAGAATCCGGGGTCGGCGGTGCCTGTTCCAGGACCGCGTGTGCGTTCGTGCCGCCGAAGCCGAAGGCGTTGATGCCCGCCCTGCGCGGACCGTGCGACTCCCAGTCGGTCAGTTGGGTGACCAGGGCGAACCCGGACCGCTCGACCGCGGGGGAGGGCGACGTGTGGTGCAGCGAGGCAGGCAGCCGCCCGCGTCCGAGGGCCAGTACCACCTTGACCAGCGAGGGCAGGGCGGCCGAGTTCAGCAGGTGTCCGACGTTCGTCTTCACCGAGCCGAGCAGCCGCGGCCGCCCGTCCGGACGGGCCGGGAAGGCCTGTGCGAGTGACCGCAGTTCGATCGGGTCGCCGACGGCCGTACCCGTCCCGTGGGCCTCGACATACGTCACCGACTGCGGATCGACGCCGCAGATCTCGTACGCCCGGCCGATCACCTCGTGCTGCCGCAGCGGATTGGGCGCCATCAGGCTCAGGGAGGTGCCGTCGTTGTTGACGGCGGTGCCGCGTACGACGGCCAGGATCTCGTCGTTGTCGCGGCAGGCTGACTCAACTGGCCGCAGGACAAGGGCAGCTCCGCCCTCACCGGGTACGAACCCGTCGGCCGCGGTGCTGAAGGCGCGGCTGCGGCCGGTCGGTGACAGTGCCTGCGCAGACTCCAGTGCCTGGTATCCGTCGGGCGTGAGGTGGAGGTTGACGCCGCCGACCACGGCGATGTCGCACTCCCCGTCCGAGAGGCTGCGCCGGGCCAGGTGCAGCGCCACCAGACCCGACGAGCACGCGGTGTCCACGGTGAGCGCCGGCCCGTCGAGATCGAGGCAGTGTGCGACACGCGCGGCTACCAGGTTGGGCAGGTTCCCGGTCAGGGCCGTGGCCGCGGGGGGCGTACCGGTCGGGGCCGCGTCGGCGAGGATCTGCCGGTAGCCGCTGTCTCCGACGGCGGCGAAGACGCCGACGCGCAGGCCGCGGCGGCGGTCTCCTGCGTAGCCCGCGCGTTCCAGTGCCTCGTGGGCGAGTTCGAGGAAGATCCGTGCCTGCGGGTCGAGTGTGCGGGCCTCATCGTCACCGATGCCGAAGTGCCCGGCGTCGAAGGCGGCCGGGTCGTCGAGGAAGGACCCCCAGCGTCCGCCGGAGCCACCGGGGGATGCCTGCTCACCCGCCTGTGTCGGTGGTGTGCCTTCCCAGCGTCCCGGCGGCACCGTGGTCACAGCGTCCCGCCCGGCGGCCAGCAGGTCCCAGAACTCCTCGGGCGTGTTCGCGCCGGGGAACCGGCAGGCCACCGCGAGGATCGCCGTCCCGGGTGTGCCGGCTCGGGCGGGCCCTGCCACCGTCCCGGGTGTGCCGGCTCGGACGGGCCCCGTCATCGACCCATCGGCGGCGTACGACCGCCGGCCCGCCGTGTCGTCGACTGCTGCCAGAAGCTGGTCGGCGAGGGCGTTGACGGTGTCGTTGCGCATCACGGCCGGAGCGAGGGTGGCATCGAGGGCGTGCTCCAGGTCGGCGAGCACTTCCATGGCCTTGAGTGAGGTGCCGCCCAGATCGGCGAACCGGTCCCGGTCCGTGAAGGACGCCTCCGGCCGTGCAAGTACGCGCGCCCACACGTCGCGCACCAGCTGCCGCACGTCGGCGCGCGAACGGGGTGGCGCCGATCGCCGTACGTTGTCGGGTTGCCGCGGTCCGCCCGCCGCTCTGTCAGGGCTGGACGAGGCCACGGGCCGGTACGACCCCGCCTCGAAGCCGGCCCGCATCCGCTGCCGCTGCAGCTTGCCGCTCGTGGTGCGGGGGAAGGCCGACGGCGGGAGAGCGAGGACATACACGTCGTCGTGGCCCAGCGCTCCACGAACCCGCCGCGAGACCTGGTCCAGTACCTCCGTCGCGGTGTGCGGCGGGCGGCTCCAGGACACGAACACCACCACGCGCTCGCTCCCGGTCACCGGGTCGGTCGAGCCGACCACGGCCGTGATGCCCGCAGGCAGCCCGGGCGTCGCGGCGGCCACCTCCTCCATGTCCGGGGCGTGGAAGGTGCGGCCGTTGAGGAAGAGGACATCCTTGTGGCGGCCGCTGACACACAGTCGTCCGTCCCGAAGGAAGCCGAGGTCCCCGGTGCGCAGCCAGCCGTCCGCGAAGGTCTGTGCGGTCGGCTCGGGAAGGCGGTGGTAGCCGCGCGCGATCTGCGGGCCGCTGACCTCGATGTGACCCACCCGCCGGTCACCCAGCAGCCGGCCCGCCTCGTCGGTGATTCGCACCGCGCAGCCGGGCACCGGTACGCCGACGTCCATCACTTCCACGGCGTCGCCGCCAGGCTCCCCTTCCACTTCCACCGCCCGGCCACGGCTGAGAGCGGCCCGGTCCAGCGCCACGGGGGCCGCCACTTCGCCGGGCGGCGGGAAGGTGACGGCCAGCGTCGCCTCGGCGAGCCCATAGACGGGCGCGGCCGCGCGAGGGTCCAGTCCGGTCGGCCGCATCCTGGCCACGAAATCCCGCCACCCCGTCGCCGAGATCGGTTCGGCCCCGACCAGCATGAGCCGCACCGGGCTCAGGTCCACAGCGGCGAGTACCTCGTCGGGGACCCGGCGGACGGTCAGGGCGAGCGCGAAGTTGGCGGCCGACAACACCGTGGCCCGGTGCGCGGTGGCCACGTCGAACCACAAACGCGGCGACTTCGCGAACGACAGGGGACCGATCTTCACCTGCTTAGCCCGCACGGCCAGCGGTGCCAGATGGGTGCCGATGAGACCCATGTCGTGGAAGTAGGGCATCCAACTGACCACGACATCCTGCTCGTTGAGCGCCGAGGCGGAGGCCATCTGCCGCAGGTTCGCCACGACCGCCGCGTGCGTCAGTTCAACCCCCTTGGGAGACCCGGTACTTCCGGAGGAGAACTGCAGGAAGGCCAGATCGTCCGGGCCCGGCATGACAGGCGAGACCGGTTCGGCGCACTCCCGCAGCGTCTCCAGCCGCAACACCCGTGCGCTGTCGGGCAGTTCGGCAGCCACCCCCGCACAGGCCGCGTCCACCACGACGGGCGGACGGCCGAGGTGCTCCCACACCGGGGCGACCCGCCGCGCGTCGGGAGCCAGCGGCACCGGCACCAGGCCGGCGGCGAGCGCGCCCCAGAACATCGGCTGGAAGTCCTCGCTGCGGTCCGCGAGCAGCGGCACGCAGGTGCCCGGCTCTACGCCCGCGGCGCGATAGCCACCCGCGACGCGCAGGGACTCGTCGAGCAACTCCCGGAACGTGACTGCCAGTTCGCTCCCGTCCCCACGGACATGTACGACGACCTGCTCAGGGGCCTGGCGGGCTGCGTCCAGCAGTACGTCGAACAGCGATGCAGTCTTCATGGGTCCGTTCGTTCGTGCGTGGGTGTATTGAACCGGTACAGCGGTGGGTCAAGCCGGGTGGCGAGCCGAAGGCCCTTGACCTCGTCCTTTCATTCATTCGGGAGCCTGCCGGAGCCTGTGTCTCGTTTCATGAGTACGCATACTCAAACGGAGTTCCGAATCGAACCGCGGTCCGGGCGCACGACGTGTTCGCATTCCCGGCCGAAGGCGGGGAACGTGGAGTACATGGGAGTCGGGAGCACTGCACGCGAGTCGGGCGCACGAGCCATGCCGTCCGCCCGTCCGCCCCGTGAGGCCCCCGACGGACCAGGCATCCTCGTAAGGAGTTCCAGTGACCACGTACGTCATCACCGTTCCCGGCACGTTCGTCCGCAGTGTCTCCGACGCCGCGCGCTCCGACATCGAGGACAGGCTCCGGCCTCGTGATCCGCAGAACACGGACCTGGGCGAGAGCGAGGAACTGAGCCTGCTGACCGTCGAGGAGGGTGGCATGTTCTCGGCCAGGATCGAGGTCGAGGCGGCGGACCGCTCCAGTGCCGAGAGCGAGGCGGTGGGGCTGGTGTCGAAGGCTCTGCGCGACAGCGGATTCGCCGAGGACGACGCCCCGCTGGGGCAGGCGGTCGTGACCGGTATCGACAGCGAGTTCTGAGTCGGCCGGCGCCTGACCTGCGCCGAGCGGATCAGCCCTCGCGCAGCGGCTGAAAGTGTCCGTCGGCGGTGATGAACTCACAGCAAACAATGGTCAATTCAAGCCGTTGTCTTGTCACTTCCATGACAACCCTGTGCGAGTGGTGTCACTCTGCTGTGGAACATTCACTGTTCGTTCACATCGTCACACCTGTCACACCTCCATGTCCCCCACTCGTACATCCCCGCACCCTCACGTCGCACGCGTCGCCACGTCCTCGGGCGCCTGTGCGTGTCGGCCGGTGCGGAGCTCCTTCCCGCTCCACCCCCCATTCCGGACCGGCCGCAACCCAGCCGGTCCGCTCGCCGTCGGCCCTCACCAGGGGCCGGCTGTCGCAGGAGGAGAAGACCTTGTCCGGGTATCACCGTTCCACCCACCGGCGCAGACGCGCCGCGGCACTGGCCCTCACGACCGCGAGCTCGCTGCTCGTCCTCGGAGTCCAGTCCGGACCCGTGTCCGCCGCACCCGCGGATCCCGGTTCCTCGAAGATCACCGCCACACCGCGTGCCGGTGCGGCCCAGACCGAGCTGTCACCCGCCAAGCGCACCGCGCTCCTCAAGAGCGCGACCGCCAACGCAGGCGACACGGCCGAGCAACTCGGCCTCGGCTCGCGGGAGAAGCTCGTCGTCAAGGACGTCATCAAGGACGCCGACGGCGCGACCCACACCCGGTACGAGCGCACCTACGCGGGACTCCCGGTCCTCGGCGGTGACCTGGTGCTGCACCTCAAGAACGGCCGGACCACCACGTCCAAGGCCACCCGTGCCACCATCTCGGTGCCCACCACCACGCCGAAGATCACCGCGGCCCGTGCCGCCACCAAGGCGCTCGCGATCGGCAAGGCGGCCGACGTGGAGCGGTCCGAGGTCGAAGGCAAGCCCCGGCTCGTCGTCTGGGCCGCTCCCGGATCCAAGCCGGTCCTGGCCTGGGAATCCGTGGTCGAGGGGTTCCAGGAGGACGGCACGCCCAGCGAACTGCACGTCGTCACCGACGCGGCCACCGGCAAGGTCGCCTCGAAGTACGAGAGCGTGCACACCGGCACGGGCACGGGCCAGTACAACGGCTCGGTCCCGATCGGCACCACGGCGTCCGGTTCGTCGTACCAGATGGTCGACGGGGACCGCGCGGGACAGCGCACGTACGACCTGAACCAGGGAACCTCCGGCACTGGCACACTCTTCACGGATGACAACGATGTCTGGGGCGACGGCACCCCGGGCAACCGGCAGACCGCCGGTGTTGACGTCGCCTTCGGGGCGGCCGCGACCTGGGACTACTACAAGAACGTTTACGGCCGCAACGGCATCCGGAACGACGGTGTCGCCGCCTACAGCCGCGCCCACTACGGCAACAACTACGTCAACGCCTTCTGGCAGGACTCCTGCTTCTGCATGACGTACGGCGACGGGTCGGGCAACGCCAAGCCGCTGACCTCGCTGGACGTGGCGGCCCACGAGATGACCCACGGCGTCACCAGCGCCACCGCCAACCTGACGTACTCGGGGGAGTCGGGCGGCCTGAACGAGGCGACCTCCGACATCTTCGCCGCGGCGGTGGAGTTCAACGCCGGTCTGGATGCCGACGTTCCCGACTACCTGGTCGGCGAGAAGATCGACATCAACGGCAACGGCACCCCGCTGCGGTACATGGACAAGCCCTCCAAGGACGGCCAGTCCCGCGACAACTGGGACGCCTCGCTGGGCAGCATCGACGTCCACTACTCCTCCGGTCCTGCCAACCACTTCTTCTACCTGCTGTCCGAGGGCAGCGGAGCGAAGACCGTCAACGGGGTGAACTACGACAGCCCCACCGCCGACGGCGTCCCGGTCGCGGGCATCGGCATCGAGAACGCGGCCCGGATCTGGTACCGGGCGCTGACGACGTACATGACGTCCTCGACCAACTACGCGGGCGCCAGGGTCGCGACCCTGCAGGCCGCGGGTGACCTCTTCGGTGCCTACAGTGACACCTACCTCGCCGTCGCCGCCGCCTGGGCGGGCATCAACGTCGGCGACCGCATAGCGCTGGGCGTCAACGTCTCCCCGATCGACGACCAGACCTCCGGTGTCGGCCAGGAGGTGTCCCTGCAGATCGACGCCTACACGACCAACACGGACGCGACGCTGACCTACGAGGTCACCGGCCTGCCCGACGGACTGACCGCGAGCGACAGCGGGCTGATTTCCGGGGTCCCGACCACGACCGGCACCAGTGAGGTCACCGTGAAGGTGACCGACAGCACGGGTGCGACGGTGTCGGACACCTTCGAGTGGCGGGTGGCGTACGTCTACGGCAACTCCACCCGGGTCGACATCCCCGACGTCGGTGCGGCGGTCGAGTCGCCCGTCACCATCACGGGCCGCCCGGGCAACGCCTCGGCGGCCACGGAGGTGTACGTCAACATCGTGCACACCTACCGGGGTGACCTGACGGTCGATCTGGTCGGACCCAACGGGACCGTGTACTCGCTGCTGAACCGCAGCGGCGGCTCGGCCGACAACGTGAACCAGACCTTCGTCGTGGACGCCTCGGCGCAGCCCGTCGACGGCACCTGGAAGCTGCGGGTGCGTGATGTGGCGTCGATCGACGTGGGCTACATCCAGCAGTGGAGGATCACTCCCTGATCCACCGCCCGCTCTCACGCCCGCCCGGACCGCGCCATGGTCCGGGCGGGCGTTCGGGTCGTACCTTCCGGTCGTACGTTTCGTAGCTTCGAGTCGTACGTTCCGGTCGCCCGGTATCGCTGTGGTGTGTCCGGTATCGCCTCTAGCCTCGGTGGTAGAGATGTCCCTCGGGGCTTCGGCCACGGAGGCGGCACAGGAGAGGCGGACCGATGGACTACTACGATCTCGGCACCCACGGGCGGCCCGTGACGACATCGTCCCCCGAGGCCCAGAAGTGGTTCGACCGCGGCCTGGTCTGGTCGTACGCCTTCCATCACGAGGAAGCCGTCTCCTGCTTCGAGGCGGCCGTAGCGGCGGATCCCGACTGCGCCATGGCCCACTGGGGCATCGCCTACGCCCTGGGCCCCAACTACAACAAGCCCTGGGAGTTCTTCGACGGCGAGGACCTCGCCCGCACCGTCGACCGCACCCACGCCGCCGTCGAGCTCGCCCAGCAGAAGGCAGCCGGCGCCACCCCCGTGGAGCAGGCGCTGATCGGCGCGCTGCGGGCCCGCTACCCGCAGGCGGAGGCGGTCGAGGACTGCTCGGTGTGGAACGCGCCCTACGCCGACAGCATGCGCGCCGTGTACGAACTCGCCCCGGACGACCTCGACATCGCCACGCTCTACGCCGACGCGCTGATGAACCTCACCCCGTGGCAGCTGTGGGACCTGCGCACCGGGGAACCCGCCGAGGGCGCGCGCACGCTCGACGCGAAGGCGGTCCTGGAGCGGGCGATCGCCACCGAGGCAGGGGCGCGGCACCCCGGCATCCTGCACATGTACATCCACCTGATGGAGATGTCCTCGGCCCCCGAGACCGCGCTGCCGGTCGCGGACCGGCTGCGCGGCCTGGTCCCCGACGCCGGCCACCTGCAGCACATGCCCACACACCTGGACGTGCTCTGCGGCGACTACCGGCGCGTGGTGTCCGACAACAGCACGGCGATCGTCGCCGACGAGAAGTACCGCGCGCGGGCCGGGGCGATGAACTTCTACACGCTGTACCGATCGCACAACTACCACTTCAAGATCTACGGCGCGATGTTCCTCGGCCAGTCGAGGACCGCCCTGGAGACGGCCGCCCAGCTCGAAGCCTCCATCCCGGAGGACCTGCTGCGGGTGCAGAGCCCGCCCATGGCGGACTGGCTGGAGGCCTTCCTGGCCATGCGGGTCCATGCGCTGATCCGGTTCGGCCGCTGGTCCGACATCGTGGAACTGCCGCTGCCCGCCGACCCGAAGCTGTACTGCGCGACGACCGCGATGCTCCACTACGCCCGCGGTGTCGCGTTCTCGGCCACCGGCCGGATCGACGCGGCCGAGACCGAACGCGAACTGTTCCGCGAGGCGGTCACCCGGGTACCGGAGACGCGGATGCTGTTCAACAACACCTGCGCCGACATCCTCGCGATTGCGGCGGCGATGCTCGACGGCGAACTGGAGTACCGCAAGGGCAACCACGAGGCCGCCTTCGCCGCCCTGGAACGGTCCATCGAACTGGACGACAGCCTCCCCTACGACGAGCCGTGGGGCTGGATGCAGCCCACCCGCCACGCGTACGGCGCCCTGCTCATCGAACAGGGCCGCATCGCGGAGGCCGAGGCCGTCTACCGGGCCGACCTGGGCCTGGACGACACGCTCCCGCGCGCCCTCCAGCACCCCGGCAACGTCTGGGCGCTGCACGGCTTCCACGAGTGTCTCGTCCGTCTGGGCAAGGTGGGGGAGGCGGAGATCGTGGCCCAGCAACTGAAGATCGCCACGGCACTGGCGGACGTACCGGTCGAGGCGTCGTGCTTCTGCCGCCTCGAAGCGGTCAACGGCGGTGCCGACGGCGGGTGTTGCTGAAGGGGCGAGGCAACGTCCTCGCCCACCCCCGGAAGTGTTCGGTGCGGTGCGGTCACTCCTGCGCAACGGTGAGGGCGATGAGTGAGGCAGGGCGCGCGGTTGATGTGGTGACCCGTAGTGCCACGTAGCGGGCGGTGCGGTCGGTGCGCAGGACGCCACGCGCCGACAGTCGCGCCGCGCCACTGTACGTACGGCCGTCCAGGCTGAACTCGACCTGGGATGCCGGGGCATGGCCTCCTCGCCACTGGGTCCGGATCTCGGTGATGTGCTGTTCGGCACCCAGGTCGACGACCATGCGACCGTCGGGACCGGGCGACCATGCGGTGCCCGCGTCGCCGTCGACCGCGGCCTTGGGGTCCGTCATGCCGGGTGGCAACGGCGCGGTCGGGAAGGTGGTGCGGCCGAGTGCCAGGTCGGCGAGGGGGTAGGCCGTGGCGCGTGGCACGGTGACCGTGGTCGTGCGGCCCGCCCGGACCGTGGCGTCGACGCTCTTGCCCTGTGCCGAGACGGTGACGTGGCAGGAGGGGCCGGTGAGGCGTACGGTCCGGCCGTCGCGCACCTCGGTGCGGAGCCCGACAGGAATGCGGCCGCCGGAGAGGACGAGGCGCGCAGGCGCCAGGGCGGCAGAGGCTGCGGACAGTTCGGCGTGGAAGGCAGTGCCCGATTCGGTGACGGTCTGAACGCCTTGGTAGAGGCGGATTCCCGCGGCGGGAGAACCGGGGATCGTCACGGTGGTGGTCACGGCGTCCGAGGAAAGGTTGAACAGGCTCAGGTGGTGGTCGGTGAGGGCCGCCTTCACCTGTGCGGACTGCGTCGAGGGGGTCTTGCGGGCGGCCGCGGTACGCAGTTCTTCGGGCGTTGCGCCGGGGAGTGCCTCGATGAGCACGCTCTCGGCCGGTCCGTCGGAGAGGACGACCGTGTCTCCGTACACCGAGATCGGGTTGGCGCCGCCTCGCACGAGGAGCCCCGCGCGGCCGTCGATGTCCAGCCATCCGCCACGGCTGGTGAGGTCCGGTCGCGGCCAGGAGACCAGGTCGGTCCACCGCTGCCCGTCGACCGATCCCTGTATCCGGTACGCACGGCCCGCCGCGGCCTCCCAGCGAAGCGTCACCCGGTCCACGTCCCGGGACGCGCCCAGGTCGACCGCGATCCAGCTGTCCGCCCGCGGACGGTCCGCGCGCGACACCGCCCAGCGGCTGGTGGCGTTGCCGTCGACGGCGAGCCTGGGTTCCCTGCCCGGGTCGAAGGAGGACGCGGAGGCTGCCGAACCGGCCTCGCGCGCCAGGTCGGGGCCCGAGGCTCCGTCACGTATCTCGAAGGCGTACAGCGAATAGCCGTACGACGGGTCGGGGCGCACCCCGAACATGCGCAGATGACGGAACCGGGCACGGGGAAAGGTCAGTTCGTCGACGCGTGGGCCGGCGGACGTGCCACCGCTCCCGGCCAAGACCGTTGTGCTTCCCTCTGCGGCCCGATAGGTGCGCTTCCCGTCCAGCCCCGGCATGCCGGGCATGGTCAGGTTGCGCACCTCCAGGTGGCCCTCGCCGTACGCCGTCCCGGAGGACGCGTACACGACGGCGCCGGACGGCAGCGTGGTGAACCCCGCGTACCCGCGGTCCAGCGTGAGCAGGTTCGCGCTGCCGTCGAACCCGTCCCGCAGCCGCGAGTAAGTGACGACCGAACGCCGGGTGACCTTGGCGCCGGTGGTCGGCAGGAACATCGGTGTCGAGCCGCTGAGTGCGAACAGCCAGTCGTCATGGGCCGGTTGCCAGGCGAACTTCACGAAGCCGGACTTGCTGACCGCACCGGACCACGCGCCCGGTGACTGATGGGAGACGAGGCCGGGCCCTGGGCCGTAGTCGGTGACGCCGCTCGCCCGTTCGAAGAGCTCGCGCTGTGACAGGGGACGCACCGGTGCCTGCCCCGACCGGGCCCGCCACTCGTGCAGCAGGTAGCTGATGGCCAGTTCGGCCCGGGCCTCCGGCTCGTACTTGGACTCGCCCGAGAACTTCGCGAGACGGTACTGCGGCGGGTACTCCTGATACGACTCCAGGCGCTCGGCCAGGGCCACTTCACAGCGGGCCGCCGCACGGTCGCCGACGACCTGGGCCAGGAAGGCGAGCGGAATGACGTCCCGCCCGTAGAGGTGCTCGCGATCGGCGACCATCGGCATCAGGGGCTCGCCCGCGTCGCTCATCACGCCGAGCAGGGTGCGCCACAACGGCCCGGCGTTCGGCTGTGCCGTGAACACCTCGGGCAGAGCGCGGCCCGCGGCGAGGAAGTGGGCGCTGTTGCGTCCCGAAGTACGCCAGAGTTCTTCCTGGTAGTGCGGGCCGAACGAACCGTGGTTCTCGACGATGAACGTGTCATAGAGGTTCTGCGCGGTGTTCGCGCTGACGGCGACCCCGTCCACGCGGGCCGGGTTGGCGAGGTCGGCGGCCGGCAGCCCCGCCTCGTTGCGGCTCCACCGGCCGAAGGCGGCGCGCCATGCCTCGTACCGCGGATCGTCGCTCGCCCAGGCCAGACCGGGGGCCAGTGACTGGGTGTAGACCCCCATCTCCTCCAGCTTGGTGTCGCCTTCGAATCCGCCGCTCAGGCCGTGCGGGGTCCAGCCACCGGAGCCGGGGTCGTCGCCCGTGCCCAACTGCGTGGTGAACTGCGCCTGTTCGCGGGCGATGGTGTCGACATTCCGGCGCGTCGCCTCGTCGAGGTCGTCCCACAACAGGCGGGCCGCGAGCACGAAGTACGACTGGAACGTGGTGTCCCAGAACAGCCGCCGCCCCCACTTGGTACCGCCGGTCAGCCGGTTGGACGCCGCGAAGTTCTTCACGGTGGCGACGGTCCTGGCGCGCAGGGTGTCCTTGTCGACTCCGGCCCGCTCGGCGTCGTACGGGCCGCGGGTCAGCAGGACGGCGTTGCCGAGTACGACGGCGAAGCCGAAGTCCTTGTCGGTGTAGTGGCCCTGGGCCGGGTCCCATTGCTGCTCCGACCACCGGGTGTGGGAGAGCAGGACGCGGTAGTACGTGTCGGAGACAGGGTCCTCTCCTGGGGCGGCCGCGGTTGTCGCGGCGGAGGCCCGGCCCGAACCCAGGGCGAGCGGGAGGCCGGTCACGATGCCGGAACCGCCGAGGAGTTGCATGGCTCGACGGCGTGTGAACCCCACGGCGCGCTGCGACATGTACGCAACCTTTCGACAACGTTGTCAGAGTGTGCGGTCATTCTGTGGTCGTCCCGTGCGCACGTCAATACTCTCGGAGTCCCTCGCAGCACATGGTGGGCCGCGCGTGACGATCGGCGCACGCCCACCTTCGGTCCCGGTTGGGGCGGGCTCTTCCCCGACCTGGTGAGTGTGCCGTACGCGGACGCGACAGCACCTCGCCCAACGCCCCGGGCCGACCTGCTCGACCGGGCCGCGTGGCGGGGCACTTGACCGGACGGGCGCCGGGTCAGACGTTGCGGCGGTACTGGCCTCCGACCTCGAAGAAGGCGTCGGTGATCTGCTGGAGGGAGCAGACTCGGGCGGTCTCCATGAGGACGGCGAAGACGTTGTCGCCGCTGACGGCCGCGTCCTTGAGGGCGGCCAGGGCCGCGTGGGCCGGGTCGCGGTGACGGGACTGGTAGTCGCGCACGCGCTCCAGCTGGGACTGCTTCTCGTCCTCGGTGGCGCGGGCCAGTTCGATGACGACGGGTTCGGCGGTGTCCGCGTGGGGGTTGCGGAAGGTGTTGACGCCGATGAGGGGCAGGGTGCCGTCGTGCTTCCGCTGTTCGTAGAGCATCGACTCGTCCTGGATACGGCCGCGCTGGTAGCCGGTCTCCATGGCGCCGAGCACACCGCCCCGCTCGCTGATCCGCTCGAACTCCTGGAGGACGGACTCCTCGACCAGATCGGTGAGTTCGTCGATGATGAACGAGCCCTGGAGGGGGTTCTCGTTCATGGCCAGGCCCCATTCCCTGTTGATGATCAACTGGATGGCCAGGGCGCGGCGGACGGAGTCCTCGGTGGGGGTGGTCACGGCCTCGTCGTAGGCGTTGGTGTGCAGGCTGTTGCAGTTGTCGTAGATGGCGATGAGTGCCTGCAGGGTGGTGCGGATGTCGTTGAAGTCCATCTCCTGGGCGTGCAGGGAGCGTCCGGAGGTCTGGACGTGGTACTTCAGTTTCTGGCTGCGCTCGTTGGCCCCGTACTTCTCCTTCATCGCGACGGCCCAGATCCGGCGGGCGACGCGGCCCAGGACCGAGTACTCCGGGTCCATGCCGTTGGAGAAGAAGAACGACAGGTTGGGGGCGAAGTCGTCGATGTGCATGCCCCGCGCGAGGTAGGCCTCCACGTAGGTGAAGCCGTTGGCGAGGGTGAAGGCGAGCTGGCTGATGGGGTTCGCCCCGGCCTCGGCGATGTGGTAGCCGGAGATGGACACCGAGTAGAAGTTGCGGACCTTGTTGGCGATGAACCACTCCTGGATGTCGGCCATCATCCGCAGGCTGAACTCGGTGGAGAACAGGCAGGTGTTCTGCCCCTGGTCCTCCTTGAGGATGTCGGCCTGCACCGTGCCGCGCACGTTCGCCAGTGCGTGCGCACGCAGTTCATCCGTCTCCTCGGGGGAGGGGTCACGGCCCTCGGCGGTACGGAACCTCTCGACCTGCTGGTCGATGGCCGTGTTGAGGAAGAACGCGAGCACGGTGGGGGCCGGGCCGTTGATCGTCATCGACACCGAGGTCGTCGGCGCGGTCAGGTCGAAGCCGTCGTAGAGCGCCTTCATGTCGTCCAGGGTCGCGACCGACACGCCGGACGTGCCGACCTTGCCGTAGATGTCGGGACGCTCGTCCGGGTCGCGGCCGTAGAGGGTGACCGAGTCGAAGGCGGTGGAGAGGCGGGTGGCCGGCTGGCCCTCGGACAGCAGCTTGAAGCGTCGGTTGGTGCGGAACGGATCTCCCTCACCGGCGAACATCCGCGCCGGGTCCTCACCGTCGCGCTTGAAGGGGAACACCCCGGCGGCGAACGGGAAGTGGCCGGGCAGGTTCTCCCGACGCCAGAACCGGACCAGCTCCCCGTGGTCGGTGAACCGGGGCAGCGAGACACGCGGGATCCTGTTCCCCGAAAGGGACTCGCGGGTCAGCTTGGTGCGGATCTCCTTGTCCCGCGCCTTCACGACCAGCTCGTCGCCGGAGTACGAGGCCACGACGGAGGGCCAGTTCGCGATCTGCTCCCTGATGTCCTGCGGGAGCTGCTTGCGGGCGCTGTCGAGCAGCGACTGGACGTTCCCCGCCTCGGAGCCGGCCGCGACCAGCTCGCCCTTCACGGCCTCCAGGAGCTGAACCCGCCGGGCCGCCTCGGCCAGCAGCTCGGTGGCGGCGTGGTACCCGCGGACCGAGTCGGTGATCTCGGCGAGGTAGCGGACCCGGTCCGCGGGAACCACCTGCCGGATGCCGGAGGAGTGGCGCACGTCGACCGGCGCCAGCGTGCCGTCGGACAACGGCAGCCCGTGCTCGGCCAGCGCCGCCTTCACGTACTGGTAGAGCGCGGTGACACCGTCGTCGTTGAACGTGGCCGCTGAGGTGCCGAGCACCGGCATGTCCTCGGGCCGCTTCCCGAACGCCTCGCGGTTGCGGACCAGTTGGCGGCCCACGTCGCGCAGCGCGTCCTTGGCGCCGCGCCGCTCGAACTTGTTGATCGCCACGACGTCGGCGAAGTCGAGCATGTCGATCTTCTCCAGCTGCGAGGCGGCGCCGAACTCCGGCGTCATCACGTACATCGACGTGTCGACGAACGGCACGATCGCCGCGTCGCCCTGGCCGATGCCCGGTGTCTCTACGATCACCAGGTCGAAGCCGGCGGCTTTGACCACGTCGATCACCTCGGACAGGTGCGCGGGCAGCTCGTGGCTGCCGCGGGTGGCCAGGCTCCGGAAGAAGATCCGGTTCCCGTCGAGGGAGTTCATACGGATCCGGTCACCGAGCAGCGCACCGCCGCCACGGCGGCGGGTCGGGTCGACCGCGATCACCGCGATCCGCAGCTTGTCCTGCTGGTCGAGACGGAACCGGCGCACCAGCTCGTCGGTCAGCGACGACTTGCCCGAGCCGCCGGTGCCTGTGATGCCGACCACCGGCGTGCTGCGTACGGCCCCGGCGGCACGCAGCTGCTCCAGGAGATCCGGGGGCAGCTTGCCGAGTTCCGCACCGGTGATGGCGCGGGCGATCGCGAACCGGTCGCCCGCGAGGACGGCGGCCGCGTCGGCGGGCTTGCCGTCCCAGAGGTCGAAGTCGCAGTCCTTCACCACTGTGTTGACCATCCCGGCGAGGCCCATGCGCTGGCCGTCCTCAGGGGAGAAGATGGTCACCCCGCTGTTGCGCAGCCGGGTGATCTCCTCGGGCACGATGACACCGCCCCCGCCGCCCACCACGCGCACGTGCTCGGCTCCCTGCCGGCGCAGCGAGTCGACCAGGTACTCGAAGTACTCCACGTGCCCGCCCTGGTAGGACGAGACGGCCACACCGTGCGCGTCCTCCTCAAGGGCCGCGTCCACGACCTCCTGCACCGACCGGTTGTGCCCGAGATGGATCACCTCGGCCCCTTGGGACTGGAAGATCCGCCGCATGATGTTGATCGAGGCGTCATGCCCGTCGAACAGCGCCGACGCGGTGACCAGACGGATGGGGTGCACGGGGCGGTGCAGGTCGCTCATGGGGGCCTTCCCAGACAGGTCAGGGGAACGCTGACTGATTAGATAGTAGGACGTCCTAGTAAATTACAGGAGGCGATGGCGGTGTGAGCAGAAGCACAGGGCGCGCGCGAGTCGGCTCGGCGTCTTGAGAGCCCCCTCTCGGGGCCCGCGCAGGTTACAGGCTCCGCGACCGCAGACCGCAGACCGCAGACCGCAGACCGGCGGACGGCACGGTGAGGACACGGACCGACCCGGCCATCCCGAAGGGCGGGGCCGCGACTGTCCCGCGGCGCTAGCTTTCCCCCATGAGCCGCCCCAACGTGCCACACGCCTTCACCGCGGTCGACAGCCAAGCCCGGCCGGCAGAGCTCGTCGAGGTGTTGAAGCGACTGACCGCCGAGCCGTTCTACGGGGCCTACAAGCAGCGGCTTCGAGAGCTCCTGCACGCCCGTCCCGGCGGACGATTCCTCGATGTGGGCGCGGGAACGGGGGACGGCGCCCTTGCTCTGAGCGCCGAATCGGGAGCACGGGTCGTCGGAGCGGACAGTTCCCTGACGATGGCCGCCGCGATGAAGGAGGCGGGCCTCGGACACGTAGTCGTGGCGGACGGGCACCGGCTGCCGTTCCGGGACTCGTGCTTCCGACGGCGCATGGGCGGATCGCGTGCTCCAGCACGTGGAGGATCCGGCGCGGGTCGTCGACGAGATGTCCCGCGTGGTCCGCCCAGGCGGCAGGATCGTGCTGGCCGACCCCGACTACGCCACCCAGGTCCTCGACATCGAGGACCAGCACCTCGACACCGCTGACGCCGACCGGTTCGTCGCCCAGTTCGATCAGGCGGTCCGCGCCGGACGCTTCACCTACGCTGTCACTTTCTTCCTGACCTCAGGGACACGAGAGGAACCCGATGGAGCCCACAGCCGACCTCTACGACGAGCACGGTGACGACCTCCAGTCGTGCACCACCCAGTTCCGGATCTTCGGCGCCCGGACGTCGTTCGAGGGGGCCGTCACGACCGTGAGGTGCCACGAGGACAACGTGATCCTCAAGGCCACCCTCGGTGAGCCCGGCGCGGGGCGGGTGCTCGTCGTCGACGGCGGTGGCTCGCTGGCCGCCGCTCTGATGGGGGATCTCATCGCCGACCTGGGTGCGTCCAACGGCTGGGAGGGCGTCGTCATCAACGGCGTCGTCCGTGATGTCGAGGCACTGTCCAAGATCAACCTCGGCGTGAAGGCCCTCGGTTCCAACCCCCGCAAGAGCCGCAAGGACGGGATCGGGGACAAGGACGTCGAGGTCTCGTTCGGCGGGGTGACCTTCACACCCGGCTGCCACCTCTACAGCGACGCCGACGGGATCCTCGTCACTCGCGCCCAGGGCTGAGCGCTCGCCTTGCCCGCGACGCCCGTCCGGCGCACGCTGGTCCTATGGGCGAGCACGACGGCCCCACCCTCATCACGTCCGTCCAGCGGGCCTTCCGCCTTCTGGAAGCCGTCAGCGCGCACCAGAACGGGGCGCCGGCGAAGCAGCTGGCACGTGAGACGGGCCTGCCCCTGGCCACCGCCTATCACCTGTTGCGGACACTGGTCCACGACGGATACCTGCGGAAGCTGGACGACGGCGGCTTCGTCCTGGGCGACAAGCTGCAGATGATGCAGAGCACGGGCCGTGGTCAGGCGCTGCTCAGCCGTGTCCGCCCCACGCTCGCCGCGTTGCGCGACGAGCTCACGACCGCGGCCTACCTCACCTTCTACGAGGAGGGTGAGATCCGGGTCGCGGAGATCGTCGACGGCCCCCGGGCGCCCCGCGTCGACCTCTGGGTGGGGTTCGAGGACGCGGGCCACGCCACCGCGCTGGGCAAGGCCGTGCTCAGGGAACTGGACGACGAGAACCGCAAGGACTACCTCTCCAGGCACCACCTCGCCGACCTCACACCACGGACGATCACCAGCAGACCGGAACTGCTCCGGCGCCTGGACACCTCACCCGTGGCCCCGGCCGTCACGGATCTGGAGGAGTACGCCCTGGGCACGGTCTGCGTCGCCGTGCCCGTCTACAGCGGGGACACGCTCGGCTCGCTCGGCGTCTCGATGCCGGTCGACCGGCTCTCCCGAGTGGAGGACGTCCGGGCACGGCTGATCCCGACCGCGAACCGCGTGACCAGGAGCCTGTCGCTCACTATCTGAAAATCCGCTTCTTGTGAGGTCCGGGCCGACACCGTTTCCTGGATGAAACCGGCATTTCAGGAATGTGCGCCGTGCACAGGTGAGGACAGCGGACGAAGTATGAGTCAGGCCCGTGATCATGGCGGCAACCACTGGTCCATACGGACACTCAGGAACCGGGTGAGCGATCCCGGGGCCTCGGCACGTGGCCGGGCCACCGCGCGGTTGGCCGCCGGGACGCCCGTACTGCACCTGCTCCACGTACTGCCCGTGCTGATCGTCTCCGTCGTCGTGCTCGCCGACTTCGTCGGTGGAGCGGGCATGGTCTGGCTGCCCCTCCTGGTGGCCGGGCCCGCACTGGCCGCCACCACGAACGGGCCGCGCGGTGTCGTGTGCGTCGGTTTCCTCGCGGCGGTGCTCGGGGCGACGCTCGGAGCCCGGGACGGCGTTCCGGGCCGTGAACTGGCGGCCGTGCTGTCGGCCCTGGCCGCCGTCACCGTGGCGAGTGGCCTGGCCAGCGCGCTGCGCGGGCGCCGTGACCGGGTGCTCGCCGCTGTCCGTTCGGTCGCGGAGACAGCCCAGCACGCGCTGCTCAAGCCCGTACCGGCGACCGTCGGCCCGTTCCAGGTGGCCGTCCGCTACAGCGCCGCGGCGGCCGAGGCCCGCATTGGCGGGGATCTCTACGCACTGATACCCACCCCGTACGGGGTGCGGCTGATCGTCGGCGATGTGCGGGGGAAGGGACTGCCGGCCGTGGGGACCGCCGCGCTGGTGCTCGGTGTCTTCCGTGAGGCCGCCTACGACGAGCCCGACCTCCTCGCCGTCATCGACAGGATCGAGCGGAGCCTGGCGCGCAATCTCGGTTGCGACGACTTCGTCACCGCCGTGGTCGCCGGTTACTCACAGGCAGGGCAGCTGGAGCTGGTGAACTGCGGACACGCGCCTCCGCTGCTGGTACGCGCGTCCGGAGGCGTCGAGGCGGTGGAGCCCACGCATCCGGCCCCGCCCCTCGGGCTGCGCGCCCTCGCCAAGCACACCCCCGCCCTGGAGGTCGTGCCGTTCGCCGACGGGGATCAGCTGCTGCTCTACACCGACGGGGTCACCGAGGCCCGCGACCGCGGCCGGGAGTTCTACCAGCTCGCCGATGGGCTGGCACGCCACGTGTCCGACGAGCCGGCCCGCACCCTCACCGCGCTGCATGACGAACTGCTGGCACATGTCGGCGGTCGCCTCCACGACGACGCGGCACTGCTCCTGATCCGCAAACCGACGGTCCGGGAAGTGGTGGTTCCCGAACCGACGGTTTCCGGAGTGACTCCTCTCGGAGCTACTGGTTCCGAAGCGACGGCTACTCGCCCGACGGCGCCGTCAGTGTGACGCCGAGGGCCACCGGTGTGCCGAAGTTCGGCGTGCCGTCGGCGTTCCAGGTGAACTTCTGCGCCCGGGTGGACCGGTTCATGTCGCAGCCGCCGCCCGCGGAGTTGTTCGCGTGGTAGACGATCCAGTCCTCGGTCCCGTCCGGCGACTTGAAGAAACCGTTGTGGCCGGGGCCGTACACACCGTTGGCGTTGGACCGCTGGAAGACCGGGTTCGGTGACTTGACCCAGGAGGCGGAGCTGAGCGGGTCACCTCCGTTGTACGTCAGCATCCCCAGCTTGTAGTCGGGCGTGGAGCAGTGGCTCGCGGAGTAGACGATGAAGGTCTTGCCGCCCCGCTGCAGCACCTCGGCGCCCTCGTTGACCGCACCGCCCACCGTCTCCCAGCCGTAGGTCGGAGTGGACAGCACCCGGCGCGTACCGCTCGCGGTCCACGGGTTCGACAGCGGCCGGATGAACATGGGCTGCGAGCCGTTGTAGAACGTGCCGAGGAGATAGAGCTGACCGTTCAACTGCAGGATGCCCGGGTCCAGTTCCCAGGTGTTGTCCTGGGTCGGGTCCAGCAGGTCGGCCTTGAAGCTGTAGGGGCCCATCGGGTCCAGGCCCGCGCTCTCCAGGACGTGGATCCGCTGGGTTCCCAGGTCGTACGGCTCCCGTCCGGCCGTGTAGTAGAAGTACCACCGCTTCCCGTTGGGACCGTCGAGCAGGTGGAACTCCGGAGCCCACATCGTGCCGGCGCCGTTGGGCCTGGTGAGGTTGAAGATCACCTGGTCGGTTGCCGTGGCGAGGCCCGCCAGGGTGCCGGCCTTGCGCATGGTGACCGTCGAGTTCCAGGTGGTCGTGGCGAGGTAGTAGTAGCCGTCGTAGTACGTCAGCCAGGGGTCGGGGCCGCGCTGGGAGAGCGGGTTGGCGAACGTGCCCGGGCCCGTGCCGCCGCCGGTGAAGCCGGGCAGGCGCCACACCCTGCCGTTCCCGGTACCGCACGGCAGCTGCACCAGGCCCGTGTTCGAGGCCGACGAACCGCCGCTCGGCACGACGCACTTGCCGGAGCCGACGGAGACGAGGTGGAACGTCTTGTCGGCTCCACTGACGGTCACGGGCACGAGCCGCCACCGCTGGTTCGTGCCGTTGTGGCAGGTCCACTGGATGATCGTGGCGTTGTCCGCGGTGGACGCGCCGTAGACGTCGACACACTGGCCCGAGGCATGCGTACTGATGGTGTAGGTGTCGGGCGTCCCCGCGACCGGCGTGAAGCCGAAGGACTGGCTCGCGCCGGAGGCGCAGGTGTTGGCACGGAGCTGTGTTCCGCTCGTCGTCGAACTGCCCGGCACACCAAGGCAGTTGGCGCTGTTCTGGTTCACCCCCGTCGAGGTGAACGTGACGGCGGCGGCCGCGCGCGGCGGCGCCAGGAAGACGAACACCATGGCGAGCACGGCGGTGAGCACGGACAGGCATCTGGAACGAGTCACTTGGGCACACCCTTCATCGCTTGGCCGTTGACGCGGGGCCGTACACCTTCGTCTCCAGAAGACCCACGGAGTTGGTGCCGTTCCCGGTGAGCAGCACCCGTAGCCGTGTGGTGCGTTTGAGCCGCGCGACCGCCGGGGCCGTAGGTGATGGCGTGTCCCTGACATGCGCAGTGCGCTGATGCGGCGCCGCAAATGAGGCTGACCTAAAAGGTTTTCGCAACGTAGAGGCGGGCTGACGCACTGTCAACAGCCGAGAGTGGGCCGCATCCCTTAGCCGTATCCCTTACATGGCAAGGGCTTACCGGTCTAGGTTCGGACCGGGCGAGGGCAGATGGCGTCTGAAGTGCCGGTTCCTCTATGCGGAAAAGGTTTTCGTGACGATGGGTTCTACGCGGCGACGCGCGACCACGATCACCGATGTGGCCACACGCGCGGGGGTGTCGATCGCGACCGCGTCCAAGGCTCTCAACGGCCGGAGCCAGGTCCGCGCCGAGACCCTCCAGCGTGTGCTCCGGGCGGCGGAGGAACTGGGATACCAGCCGAACGCGCTCGCCCAGAGCCTGATCTCCGGCCAGACCCGCACCGTCGGGCTGCTCACCAGCGACAGCGTCGGCCGCTTCGGCATCCCCGTGCTGCTCGGCGCGGAGGACGCCTTCGGCACGGGGGAGATGGCCGTCCTGCTCTGTGACGCCCGCGGAGACGCCATCCGCGAGCGGCACTACCTTCGCACCCTGCTCGCCCGTCGCGTCGACGGGATCATCGTGGTCGGCGAGAGCACGGATCCACGACCGTCGATCAACCTCGATCTGCCCGTGCCCGTCGTCTACGCCTATGCGCCCTCCGACGACCCGCAGGACGTCTCGTTCGTGCCCGACGACATGGGAGGGGCGCGCATCGCCGTCCAGCACCTGCTGACCGTCGGCAGACGGCGCATCGCCCACATCACCGGGCCCACCCACTACCAGGCCGCCCAGGACAGGGCGGCCGGCACCGTCGAGACCCTGGAAGAGACGGGCCTTGCCCTCTCCGGCGGCCAGGTTCTCTTCGGTGCCTGGTCGCGGCGATGGGGGCGGCAGGCGGCCGAGATCGTACTCACCGCCGACCCGGAGACCGACGCCGTGTTCTGCGGAAGCGATCAGATCGCTGCGGGGTTCGTCGAGGCGGCCCGCGAACGGGGCCGCCGCGTTCCCGACGACATCGCGGTCGTCGGATACGACAACTGGGAGGTCCTGTCCGCCGAGACCAGGCCACCGCTGACGACCATCGACATGAACCTGGAGGTGCTGGGCCGCACCGCCGCCCAGCACCTGTTCGCCGCCATCGGCGGCCGGGCCGCCTCGGGAGTGCATCGCATGCCCTGCAGCCTGACGATCCGGGAGTCGACCGTGGTGGAGTAGGACCGCCGGGCGCGGTGCCTACTGCACAACAGCACCCTCTGCACCACAGTGCCTACTGCACGAGTTCCCACTCCTGCGAGCCGTCCGTGACCGCGTTCTGCAAGGTGAGCGCCGCTCCGTCCGACGCACCGGTCAGGTACAGGTTCTGGTTCTTCACCGACTGCAGTCTGTAGAACCCGTCATCGGTCCTGACGAGGTTCCAACTGCCGGTGGGGCTGTTGTCGACCCACTGGCCGATCCGCTGGCCGACCGTCGCGTTGCCGGTCCAGATCGCCGCCGCGCGACCGCCCGACTTGTTGAGCAGCGTGACGCCGCCCTGGCGCTCGGTCACCACGTGCCAGTACTGGGTGTCCGGGTTCGCCGCCGCACCGGGCTCCTCCAACACGACGTCAGGGACGTCCCCGTTACCGATGTTTGCGTCGTTGGTCTTGTTCCCGGTGCCGATCACCTGGTCGGTCCTGCGGTTCACCAACTGGTAGTAGGCGCCGTCCGATTGGCCGAGGTCGACCTCGGCGAAGGCGATCGTCGAGGTGCCCTGGTTGTTGAGGATCGCGATGCGCCCGGTGCCCTCGACGTACTGCAGGTTGCGGCTGTAACCGGCCGGCGAGGTCGTCTGGTACTCCTTCCACGTGCCGTCGCTGCGGCCGCTCTCGTTGACCCAGACGTTGCCGCTGCCCGCGGCGTTGTAGACCAGGCGCCCACCGGGAAGCCTGATGACGACCGGACTGCCACCTCTGGCGAGAGGACGGGAACCGGCGGCGACCGGCAGTGAGGCGACGTCCGTGCCGGTGGCGGAGCCGCGGTAGAACTCCAGCGGGCTGTCGGCGATCACGTACCGGGTGTTGGCCCCGCCACCCCAGTACTCGAACGGGAGCATCCACTTGCCGTCCGTCGTCCGGACGACGTTCGTCATGCCCGGCCGTCCGCCTCCGATCTCCGTCTTGCCGCCGCCCATGTTCTGGGTCAGTCCCGCGAGGTCGACGACGGGGGCGCTCCACTGTGCACTGCGGCCGTCCCAGGTCTTGTGCACGAGGATCTGGCCGTGCGAATCAGGGGCGGTGTCGTTCGCGGGGTCCGGTGTCGGGACGCCGGTGGCCGGGTCGAAGCCGATGTAGTCGTTCTCGTCGGAGTAGTAGCAGACGAGCTTGCCCTTGTAGACCATCAGGTACGGCTCCCAGAGGGGATCCACCTGCTTGTGCGTGTTCGCGCTCGCGATGTTCTGGCCGACCGCGCCCGCGCTGCCACCCTGCCAGCCGCCGGTCGCGATGACGTTGATGACGTTCCATGTCCTGCCGTCGTCGGTGCTGGAGTACAGGGCGATCGCCAGGTCCTTGCGGTCTCCGTCGTTCGTCGGCGTCCAGTTCGGATCGGCCGCCTTGCGCTCCTTGTAGTAGTGGTCGTCGCCCGACACGACACTCGCGAGAAGCAGTGTGCCCTGCTTCAGGTTCCCGACGTCCTGGGGGAGCGTGTAGAGGTACGGGTTCGTCCAATTGCTCGTGTACTTCGCGTACTTGGGGTCGCTGGAGAGGTACGCGGGGGCCTTGACCTCCGACAGCGGCTGCCAGCTCGTTCCGTGGTCGTCGCTCTTGTACACGGGGAGGGTCTGCTTGTCGGCGCTGCCCGTCTCCGGCACCACCGTGGACTTCTCGAACGACGCGACCAGGCGTCCGCCCGGCAGCTGTGCCGACTTCGGGTAGACCGCGCAGTTGCCCCGCCCCTTGAGGCACGGTTCGTTTCCGAGCTGGTAGAGGATCCCTCCCGTCGGGTTGTAAGCCTGCGCCGTGCCCATGGGTATGGCCAGCAGCGCGGATGCCGCGACGAAGGTTCCCAGTGCTTTCCCTGCTCTTCTTCTGTGCAAAGCCCCTCCTCGGGGTGGCCACGGTGGTGCCTGTGGAGGTCGGATCAGGAGACGAACACGCGGACGTCCAGGGCATCGAGGTCAGGGACGTGCCCGCGGGGAGGCCACAGCCGCGCATATCGAGGCGTTGGCGGGCGTGCACGATCCGCACCCGGCGTCTGGAGTCGAGGGCGCTGCGGTGGAAGGGGTCGAAGATCCCGGTACGGCGGCTCGTCCTGGGATCACATGCCCGGCTGTGGGCGCTGTCGGCGCGGGGCCGATTGCCGCCAGTCGGCGGTTGTGAGCGGTCGGCAGTGCGGGTCGGCGAACCTCAATGGCCGGCGGGTGAACCTCCCTTCGGGAGCGGGGAGTTGCCGCGTCGGCCGCGTCCCGGGGTCTTCCGGGGCGGCGGAGGCGCGGTCGAGGAGCGTACGACGAGGTCGACCGGTGGGTCGCTCGCGGGCAGTGGGTCCGCCTGCGGATTCTCGATGGAGTGCACGAGACGCTTGAGGCCCTCCTGGGCCACGGCGTCGAACGGCTGGCGGATCGTGGTCAGCGGGGGAGTGACATAGCCCGCGACGGGGATGTCGTCGAAGCCGACCACACTGACGTCCTCCGGCACGCGTCGGCCGGCCTCGGTCAGCGCACGGATCAGACCGATGGCCATGTCGTCGTTGGCGGCGAAGACCGCGGTCACCTCCGGGCGGGAGGCCAGTTCACGGCCCGCCGCATATCCGGACGCGGCCGACCAGTCGCCCTGGACGACCGGCGGGACGTCCTTGCCGTGCTCCGTGAGTGCGGAACGCCATCCCACAAGGCGGTCCCGGGCGGCGTACCACCGCTGCGGACCGGCCAGGTGATGCACCGTCATATGGCCCAGGTCCAGCAGATGTTCGGTGGCCGCCCGGGCCATCCGGTCGGCGCCGCCGCCCGCGGCCAGCACTGTGGAGGCGGTGAAGGGCGAAGGCGCGCCGATGACCAGGACCGGCACGTCGAGCCGGGCGGAGATGTCCCCTCCGTCGCCTTCCTCGTCGATCGGCTCGGAGATGACGATGCCGTCCACGCCCTGGTCGAGGAGTGAATCCACCGCACCGGCGATGCCCGCAGGGTCGCCTTCCATCGTGTTGACCACGCGGAGCGCGTATCCCGTGTCCCGGACGATCCGCTCGACACCCATGAGCAGGGTGGCCGGGCCGTAGAGGGCGGTGCCCAGCGTCACCACACCGATGGACCGGGTCCGCCCCGAAGCGAGCGCCCTGGCCGCGTTGTTGAGCCGGTATCCGAGTTCCTCGGCGGCGGCCAGTACGCGTCGGCGCACGTCGGCGGACACGTACTGCTCGTCGTTGAAGACCCGCGACACCGTCTTCTGCGACACCCCGGCCAGCCGGGCCACATCCACACTGCGCGGCGCGGCGGAGCCCCCGCCCCGCCCTGTACCTCGCGTCATGGAGCCTCCCCGACGGCCGGCGATCGGATCCCAAGGATGCCAGACCACCGACGACCTGACTGCGCAGACATGTCTACGCAGTCATACAGTCGGCGTCAAGAGTTCCGGCGCGCATCCGGAGTCTCGTCCCCGTTTGGGCATGTGCACTTCCTGGGGTAGTCAACTACCTTAATAGCCGACTAGTTAGTCATCCCCTCTCGCTCCGCAGGCAGTGGGGGTCCGAGCTCGGAGAAGGCGGGCGATCATGGCGAACAGTGGCTACGCGCGGTACGTCGCCCTGGGTGACAGCCAGACCGAGGGGCTCGGTGACGACGACGGCACCGGGAACCCGCGAGGGTGGGCGGACCGGCTCGCCGAGCAGATCGCGCGCACCGACCCCGGCCTCCTGTACGCCAACCTCGCCATCCGCGGGCGCCTTGCGGGTGAGGTGCGCTCTGAGCAGTTGGAGCCCGCGCTGGCACTGCGCCCGGACCTGGCGACGGTCGTCGCCGGTGTCAACGACGTGCTGCGTCCCCGTTTCGACGCGGACGAGGTGGCCGAGCACCTGGAGGCGATGTTCGCCGCGCTCACCGGGAGCGGTGCCCGCGTAGCGACGCTGACCTTCCCCGACTTCGCGCGGATCGTCCCGGCCGCCAGACCAATCGGCCACCGGGTAACCGCACTGAACAGCCGCATTCGCGAGGCGGCCCGACGCCACGGTGTAGTCGTGGCCGACGCCGAGCCTCACTCGGTGGTCACCGACCTCCGGCTGTGGAGCCCCGACCGGCTGCACGCGAGCCCGCGCGGCCATGAGCTGATCGCCGCCGCGGTCGCCGAGGCACTCGCCGTACCGGGAAGCGACGACAGCTGGATCCGCCCTCTGCCCGCCGACGAGCCCAGGCCTTCGACGCTGCGCGTCGTCGGGACCGAGCTGCGCTGGGCGGGCTCCTTCCTCGGCCCCTGGCTCGCCCGCCGCCTGCGCGGCCGCTCGTCCGGCGACGGCCGGGAGGCCAAGCGACCCACCCTGCTTCCGGTGGCCCAGGTCGTCGAGGGCCCCTCGTGAGGCCCCGCTCATAGTCGTCGCATTGAGTAATCAACAGGCTGTTAGGTTGGATTCATGGCTCTTCGCAATGCGGTGATGGCGGCGCTTCTGGAGGGTGAGGCGTCGGGGTACGACCTCGCCAAGGGGTTCGAGGCGTCGGTCGCCAACTTCTGGATGGCCACACCGCAGCAGATCTACCGCGAGCTGGAGCGTATGGAAGGCGAGGGCCTGGTCGCCGCTCGCGTCGTACAGCAGGAGCGCCGTCCGAACAAGCGGCTGTTCTCGCTCACCGAGGAGGGCCTCGCCGCCGTACGGGCCTACACCGCCGAACCGCCCGCCAAACCGACGGCGATCAGGGACGAGCTGCTGGTAAAAGTCCAGTGCGTCGACGTCGGCGACATGGAGGCCGTACGAACGGCCATCGCCCAGCGCATGGAGCTGGCCGCGACCAAGATCGCGCGCTACGAGCGTGTACGGGAATGGCTGTTGGCCGGACGTACCGAGGACGAGTACTTCACCACCGCCGAACGCATCGGGCCCTACCTCACCTGCCTGCGGGGCCTCTCCCTCGAACGGGACAACCTGACCTGGGGCGAGGTGGCTCTCAAACGACTCGCACAGCGCGCGGAGGCGCTCGCTGCCCCGGCACGCGACTGAACACAGATGCCCCTGCCGCGGCCGACGATCGGCCTTCGGGCTGTCTATGTACACTCCCCGGCATGGCATGCCGCATCAGTGAACTGGTTCTCGACTGCGCAGACCCCGACCGGCTCGCCGCATTCTGGTGCGAGGTCCTCGGCTACGTAGAACTCGGCCGGGAGGACGACGGAAGCATCGAGATCGGGCCGCCCGACGTCGGCTTCGGCGGCCCGCAGCCCACCCTCGTCCTCAGCCCCAGCAGCGACCCGCGGAGAGGGAAGCTTCCGCTGCACATCGACGTCAACGCCACCGACCGCGACCAGGACGCCGAGTTGGAGCGGCTGCTCGCCCTCGGCGCCAGGCCTGCCGACGTCGGCCAGACCGGCGCCGAGAACTGGCACACCCTGGCAGACCCGGAAGGCAACGAGTTCTGCCTCCTGCACACCCGGCTCAAGCCCCTCTGACCTGGCCGGGGGTGCGTCGGACAGGAACCTACGGGCGCGCTGTCGCAGAGCGGCTGTTGTACGCCTCCACCTTCAGGAGCGGGCGGTGCGAGGGCAGAGCGCGCGCGGGCCAGGACAAGGTGACGGTCTGTGACTCGCCGGGCAGCAGCCACAGGTAGTTGTCGCTGTAGAGCGTCGGCAGCACGCGATGGCCGGTCTTGTCGTTGAGCAGGGACAGCCGGACCATCGCGGCGACGGACCGACCATGATTGCGGACGGTGGCGGTCAGTTCGTGACGGGCTCCGGAACGGGACAGACGCGGCACCGCCGCGGACACCTTGGTCTGCGGCGCCTTGGTCAGCGCCCGCATGGCGGCCGCGGTGCGGTGGCGCCAGTAGGTGTTGCGCGACAGGACGCGGCCGTCGCTGCTCTCCAGGGTCAGGCGCAGCAGGTGCAGGTCGGGCAGGTCGTCGGTCCAGGCGCTGGTGAACGCCTTCGCGGTGGCGGCCGGTGCCACGTCCAGCCGTGCGTCCTTCGTCTTGCCGAGCTGCCGGCCCGCCAGGTCGAACAACCGCGCCGAGACAGTGGCGTTCTTGAGGTCCTTGCGCGTGTGGTTGACGGCCAGGACCTGCCCCTTCGGGTCGGCCTGGACATGCAGGGGCTCGCACGCCGTCCGGGCCCCGTAATAGGTGCCGTTGACGTCGAAGTCGTAGTCGTAGGTCTGCCAGACCGTGCTGTGCCACGCGGGGTGGGACATCCACAGCATCAGGCCGCTGGCGTTGTCCCACAGGTTCGCGTTCCATGCCTCGAACATGGAGCGCGTGTTCTCGTAGTTGACGAACTGCGCCTTGCGGGCGAAGTCGTCCAGGTCCTCGGTTTCCCCGAGTCGGGCCTCGACGGCTGCCTTGTACGTGTGCGGTGCCTGGTTCCCGCGCTCACTCCAGTCGTGGTAGTACCACGCGCCACGTATCGGCCACTCGGGCTCGTCGCCCGTCATGTTCCGCATGCTGGCCGCGGTGGAGACGACCGGCATACCGATCTCGGTGTGGAAACCGAAGTCCTTGCTGCCGTACGTCGACGGATCGAAGTACTTCTCCGGCTCGACCCAGCCGTACGGGCCGCCGCCGGTGATGATGCCGCCGGCCGAGTTGTTCTGGTAGAGGATGCCAGGTGCCTGCTGTTCGACGGCCTGGCGCATGCCCTTGTCGATGGCGGCAGGCGGGTTGCCCTCGTTGGCTCCGCACCAGATCACCACGCTGGGGTGGATGCGGTAGCGCAGGACGGTGTCCCGCGCGATCGAGTTGAAGGCGTCATGGTCCGGCGGGTCCATGGCCCACGCGTTGGGGAAGTCGTTCCACACCAGGATCCCGTGCTCGTCGCAGGCGGCGAAGAACTCCTCCCGGTCGCAGGTGCCGACCCAGTTGCGGATCATGGTGAAGTTCATGTCGCGGTGCATCCGCACGGCCGCGTCCATCCGCTCCGGCGGCATCCGGCGCAGCAGCTCGTCCCAGCCCCAGTTGCCTCCGCGGGCAAGTACCCGCACTCCGTTGACGCTGATCTTCAGCGGATCGGGGGTGTTGGACACGGACTTCACGTCGGTCCACGTGTCGCCGTCGTCGGACACCTGGATCACGTAGGTCTTCGGGTAGGCCGGCTCCCAGACGATCGCCACCCTGTCGAACCTCTTCGCGGATCCCAGGTCGACCTGGAGCCACTGCTGGTCCTCGTACTGGGAGGACCAGCGGGTTCCCGCATCACCGTCGGTGGCGTGCGCGGCCGGGTGGTCGGACTCCTCGGTCGAGGCGGTCGCCTTCTGACGCAGGGCGAGGTCGGTTCCGGGCTTTGTGCTGTCGATGACGCCGAGGGACCACAGGGAGTTGCCCCAGCTCGTGTTGCGCACCCCGCAGGCGATACGGACGTACCGGGCGGTGCGCGGAGCGAAGTCCTCGACCTGGAGGCTGGCGTTGCCGTTGTTGAAGGGCAGCGGCACCGCGCTGTTGTCCACCGACGCCACATCGGTCCAGTCGGCGTCGTTCGAGGAGACCTGCACCAGATAGGTCTTCGCGTACGCCTGCTCCCAGGTCAGGTCGACCCGGTCGAACGACTGCGCCGAGCCCAGATCGACCCGGATCCACTGGTCGTCCTCGTAGGACGAGGACCAGCGGGTCGCGGGATTGCCGTCCGTCGCATTGGCCGGGCCGTGGTCGTTCCCGTCCTTGCTCGACGCGTCGGCCGGTGCGTGCAGCGCGAGGTCGACGGAGGGCCGGGTGCTGTCGGACACGGACAGCGTCCACAGCGAGTTGCCCCAACCGGAGGCCCGGGTCAGGCACTTGATGCGTACGTACTGGGCTTGCTGCCGGTCGAAGGTCACGGACTGGGTGTAGGCGTCTTCGGAGGCGGTGAACGGCAGCGGCACCTCGTACTCGTAGCCGAACTGACGGATGCCGAACCGGGTGGTGCGGCGGTCGCTCTCGGCGCCGTCGAGCGACGCGACCAGCGTGAGATCGTGCAGCACGGGGTCGCCGAGCCCGTTGGGCCACCACAGCTCGGGGTCGCGCAGCCGCAGCCGGCCGAAGGCGTCGGGGGTGAACGTGACGTCGATGCTCCCGCCCGCGGGCACGGTGACGACCTTGGACACCCGTACGCCGTCGAAGGCCGCGGAGACCGTCGCCCTGTGGTCGGTGGTGTCGGCGTTGCGGACCGGAACGACGATGGTCAGCTCGGCGACCGACACGTCGGGCAGCTTCGGCAGCAGGGTGTCGACACGAGGATCGCCGATCACGACATGGCCGGTGGATCTCAGCCGGACGTGGTTCCAGATGCCCGCGGCCCGGTCGCGTACCGCGGGCATCCAGTCCCAGCCCGAAGAGGCCAGGTAGGTGGGCGAGTTGAGGTTCATCTGGTTGGCGCCCGCGTCCACCCAGGCCTCGCCCGCGGGGCCCTTGTCGCCGGGACTGCCGGGCACCGGCATCGGCGTGATCTTCACCGCGAGCGCGTTCGCGTCGCCCGCCGAGAGCAGCTCGGTCACGTCGTGGGCCGAGCGGGCGAAGGGATACGTCAGGTCTCCGACCTGCTTGCCGTTGAGCCAGATGTCGGCCTTGTGGTTGATGCCGTCGAACTCCAGCCAGATCCGCCGCCCGGCTCCGGTGCGCAGACCGCGCGGCAGCTCGAAGTCCCGCTTGTACCACCACGCGTGCCGGGACAGGGCCTCGGGGACATGGAGGTTGTTGAGTCCGGTTACGGGATCGGGCAGCTTGCCCTGGTCAACGAGCGAGGCCAGGACCGTGCCGGGTACGGTCGCCGGCAGCCATCCGCTGGTGTCGACAGTCGTCTTCGACAGTTCCTCGCCGTCGGCGTCGGCCCAGTCGTCGAGGGTCAGCCGCCAGCCTGACTCCACCGGCACTGTGCCGTCGTCGGCCACCACCAGCCTGGGCGCGGGCCCGGAGTGCTTGCCCCAGTCCGTCCAGCCGGTGGCCGACGGCCGGTGCCCCTTGGGACTGCCGTAGACCTCGAAGCCGTTCAGACCGAGGGGATTGGGGTTGGAGCGCTTGCGCGAGGTCATCCGCACATGGCGCGCGGTGACCGGGCGCGGGAGCTGGATGTTCACCACTCCGCCGGTGCCCGCCGTCGTGCGGTACACGCTGGTCCAGGACTCGCGGTTGGTGGACGTCTCGACCACGTACTCGACCGCGTAGCTCGACTGGATCTCCTTGCCCGTGGTGCCACTGGCCGGATTTCCCGTGGTCGGGGGAGTGAACACCGGGTCGCTCGCGTCGCCTTCGAACGTGAGACGGATCCAGGTGACCTCGCAGGCGGCCTGCAGATCGATCGAGATCCACTGCGGGTCGCCCGCCCCGGCACGCCAGCCACTGCCCCGCACTCCCGGTGAGGCGAGCCGGTCGACCACGAACGAGCCCGGAGTGGGCGCGTAGGCCGTCGAAGAGACCGTGACGGGGCGGTAGAGCGCCAGCTCACGAGGCGAGGAGGGCGCGGCCGACGCGTCGGTGCCCGCCGCGGCGGCGGTCGACGCGGGCAACAGGGAACCAAGTCCGAACCCCGCCAGCAGGGTGGAACCCGTGGTGACGAGGGAGCGTCGCGACAGGCGTGGCGAGCTCGACTGATCTGTCATGAGCGTGATGTCCCATCAAAAGACAGCGGTGCGGGCCGGGTACGACACGGCACGTGATCCAACGAATGACAACGTTGCCAAAGGCTGTGGCGCGAGCGGGATTCTGTCAACCCCTGATGCGCAGTTCGTCTCTTGAGGCCTGTTTGACCGGCGCCGTGGCTCCGTACTCCGGGCGGCCTCCCCGGTTGCTTGAGCAGGGCGAAGTGCCTGCCGGGGCGCCGAGACGCACGGCGAGGCGCGGCACCTCTTTCTATTAAATTAGGAATTAATATTGACAGGGTTTCGGCCGCGCGCCACAGTCTTCGCCGTGACGTCGACGGCCCCCTGTCGCAGCGCGGCCCGCGTCACGTCCTCGTGCTTCCCAACCCTCGGGAGAGGCAAGTGACTTCACACCCGCAGGTCCGCACACCCGCGGCGTCCAGACTGACGCGCCGTGCCACCGCGGTCGCGATCGCAACCGTGCTGGCGGTGACCGCCGCCCCGGCGGCCACGGCGCAGACCGGCGCCGATCGGGGCGCCGTCGACCAGGGCGCGCCCGAGTACTACGACAGTGGTCTCGCGCCGACGCCCTACATGGGCTGGAACACCTACTACGGCCTGGGCGCACCCACCGAACAGGCGGTGCGCTCCGTGGCGGACAAGCTGGTCAGCAGCGGTCTGCGCGACAGCGGCTACGACATCGTGTGGCTGGACGGCGGCTGGCAGGCCGACAACCCACGTGACGCGCAAGGGCGGTTGGCCGCCCATCCGGACCGCTTCCCCTCCGGCATCCCCGCGCTGGTCTCCTACCTGCACAAACGTGGCCTCAAGGCGGGCATCTACACCGACGCCGGCGCCTACGACGGCGGCAAGACCTGCGGCCTCGGCAGCAGGGGCCACTACGAGGAGGACGCCCGGCAGTTCGCCGACTGGAAGATCGACGCGGTCAAGGTCGACTTCCTGTGTGGGATCGGCGCCAAGCTCGATCCGGGCCCGGCGTTCAAGGAGTTCAGCGACGCGGTGGCCAAGTCCGGCCGCAAGATGCTGCTCAACCTCTGCAACCCGCTCACCGACGACTGGGGCCTGCCGCACACACCCGAGCAGGACGCGCACAACTCGTACGTCTACGCCCCGACGATCGCCGACTCCTGGCGAACCGGCACGGACATCGCCTGGGGCACCCCGAGCCCCGGACAGTGGCCCAACGTGCTGCGCAACATGGACGCGAACGCCTGGCATCCCGAGGCGCAGGGGCCCGGCCACTACAACGACCCGGACTACCTCATCCCCATGCGGCGCATGGGCGACGGATCCCTGGAGCTGACGCAGGAGGAGTCCACCACACAGTTCGTGATGTGGGCCCAGATGGGCTCGCCGCTGGTCATCGGATCCGATCCGCGCACCCTGTCGGACTCGATGATCAGGACGCTGCGCAACCCGGAGATCATCGCCGTCGACCAGGACCCCCTCGCCGTCCAGGGCGTACGGGTGGCCAGTGACTCCGTCGGCGACGTCTACAGCAAGGTCCTCGCAGGCGACGGCAGGCGCGCGGTCGTGCTGCTCAACCGCTCTGACAAGGCGGTCGAGCGCACTGTCCGGTTCTCCGACGTCGGGCTCGGCGGCGGGGTGAAGGTGCGTGACCTGCGGGCCAGGGCGGACCGGGGCGTCCACACCGACTCGTACACGGTCGAGGTCCCCGCGCACGGCACCGCGTTCCTGAAGCTGACCGGCGCCGACGCCCTGCCCGGCACCAGCCTGGGACAGAGGGCCACGGCGAGCCCGTCAGTGGTACGCGACGGCGACACGCTCACAACGTTCCTGCGCGGACCGCACGGCTCCCTCGTCCAGCACACGGCCACCGCCGACGGCAACGGCAGGGCCCGGCCTCGGGATCTCGGCGGTCCCACGAAGGGCAGGATCCTCGGCCAGCCCACCGCGTACGCCTCGGCCGGCGGCCGGATCGACGTCTTCGTGCGCGGCACCGACTCGCGGGTGTACCGGCGGGTCTTCGCCGACGGCCGCTGGGGCGCCTGGCAGAGCCTGGGCGGCCGGGTGACCGACGCGCCGTCGGTGGCGTTCACCGACCCCGGGCACTGGACACTGTTCGCCACTGGCTCCGACGGGCAGGTCGTGCAGCGCGGCCCGTCGTCCGGCTGGTCCTCGCTCGGCATGCCCGGTGACCGGCCGGTGTACGGACGGCCGTCCGCCGCAGTCGACTCCCAAGGGCGGGTCCACGTGGCCGTGCGCTCCGCGGCGGACGACGTGTGGACGCGGTCCCGGGAGGCGTCGGCCTCGGGGGAGTGGTCGCAGTGGACGTCGCTCGGCGGGACCGTCAGCGGCAGCCCGACACTCGTCGCGGTGGGAGACGCCGTGGTGCTGTACGCGCGGGCCTCCGACTACACGCTCTGGCAGCAGCGGTACGAGAACGGCGGCTGGCAGGGCTGGACCAAGCGGCAGGAGTTCCCCAGCGCGGCTTTCGAAGGCGCGCTCGGAGCGGTGGCAGGGCCGGGTGGCACGGTCGACGCGGTGTTCCGCGGAGTCGACGGCTACGTGCACCGGACCCAGTTCAAATAAATTAGTAATTATTCTTGACGTGGCGTGAGTGCCACGCGAATCTGTATCCGCGCGAGCGGGGCCCGGCCGTCAGGAGGGCCGCCCCGCCCGCGCGGATCCACAGGGAGCCATCCATGACGAACCATCAGACCGGCCGACGCCGGTTCCTCGCAGGACTCGGTGCCGCCGGGACGACGGCGCTTCTCAGCGGCTGTGTCACCTCCACCTCCTCCGGCAAGAGCTCCTCCAAGGGCGCCGTGACCCTCCAGTCCAACGTGTCCGCACCGCAGGCCAAGGCCGCGATGCAGGACCTCGTCGCCGCGTACGCCAAGAAGGGGTCGGGGCGAGCCAGCCTCAACACGGTCGCCGCGGAGACCTTCCGTACGCAGCTGCCGACCTACCTGACCTCCGCCAACCCGCCGGACGTGTACACCTGGTACCCCGGCTCGGTGGCGGACGCCTACGCGAAGAAGGACCTGCTGCTCGACCTCGGTGAGGTCTGGAACGCCTCGCCCGACCTCAAGAGCTACTCCAAGGCCCTGAACTCCCTGTGCACCGCGAGCTCCGGCAAGAAGGTCTTCGTCCCCGCCACCTACTACTGGTGGGGCATGTTCTACCGGAAGTCCAACTTCGCCAAGTGGGGCGTGAGCGAGCCGAAGAGCTGGGACGAATTCCTCGACCTGTGCGACAAGCTCAAGAGCAAGGGCGTCGACCCGATCGGCCTCGGCGCGGGCGGCAACACCGCCTGGGTGGCCTCGGCCTGGTTCGACTACCTCGACATCCGGATCAACGGCGCCGAGTACCACCGCGAACTCCTCGCCGGAAAGCACCGGTTCGACGACCCCGAGGTGCGCAAGGTCTTCGACCGCTGGCAGGAGGTGCTGCCGTACTTCGACCCGAACGGCGCCGCCGTCCCCTTCCAGGACGCCACGACCACCCTGCTCAACGGCCGCAGCGGCATGATGCTCATCGGCACCTTCTTCGCCGACGCGGCGCCCAAGGACGCCCTGGACGACATCGACTTCTTCCGCTTCCCCGTCATCGACCCGAAGGTCCCGCTCGCCGAAGAGGCCCCGGTCGACGGCTACTTCGCCAGCGCCCGCACCGGCCGCCGCGAGCAGGTCGTCGACCTGATGAGCTATCTCGCCACCGCCGAGTCCCAGGAGATCTACATCAAGGGCTCGTCGGGCACCGTCCTGCCGTGCAACCCGAAGGCGACGGACGCCGGCACCGCCCTGGTGAAGAAGGGCCGCGCTCACGTCGAGGAGGCCGCCGAGATCACCCAGTTCTTCAACCGGGACTCCAGCGACGCCCTCCAGCCCACCGCGGACACCGCATTGACCAGGTTCCTGGCCAAGCCGAAGGAGATCGGCAGCATCCTCACCGGCTGGCAGCGCGACGCCGAGAAGATCTGGAACGCCTGACATGGCAGTCCTGACCGCGCCCGAACGGAAGTCCCCGGCCCCGCCGTCGCCCCGCGGCAGGCGGACCGGGGGCCCGCGCCGTACGCCCCCGCTGGTGCTCGCGTTCGTCCTCGTCCCGCTTCTCGCCGAAGCGGTATGGGTGTTCTGGCCCGCCCTGCAGGGCTTCTACCTCGCCCTCACCCGCTGGGACGGAGTCTCCGCACCGCAGTTCGTCGGCCTTGACAACTTCCGGGAGATGGCCCACGACGAGGTCTTCCGCAGCGCGGCGGGCCACACCGTGCTGTGGCTCGTCCTCTTCGGCGGTCTCTCCGCCCTGCTCGGCCTGGCGGCCGCGCTGCTGCTCCAGCAGGAGCGGCGCGGCGTCGGCTTCTACCGCGCGGCCCTCTTCCTGCCCGTCGTCTTCTCCCTGGTCGCCACCGCCCTGGTCTGGCAGGCGATCTACCAGCCCGACGGCGTCCTGAACCAACTTCTGGAATCGGTCGGCCTCGGCAGCCTGCGCCACGCCTGGCTCGCCGACCAGGACACCGCCCTGTACGCGGTCATCGTGCCCGCGCTCTGGCGGCAGATCGGCTACGTCATGGTCCTCTACCTCGCCGGCCTCAAGGGCATCGACCCGGCGCTGTACGAGGCGGCCAAGGCCGACGGCGCAAGCGCCTGGCAACGCCTCCGCCACGTCACCCTGCCCCAACTGCGCAGCGTCAACGCGGTCGTTCTGTCCGTCATCGTCATCGACTCGCTGCGCTCCTTTGACGTCGTGTGGTCGCTGACCCGCGGCGGCCCCTACCACTCGTCCGAGCTGCTGAGCACCTACATGTACTCAACCGCCTTCCAGTCCCTGCGACTTGGCTACGGCTCCGCACTCGCCGTCGTCATCTTCGTCCTGGCCTTCGGCGTCATCTGCTCCTACCTCGTCCGCGCGTTCCGGGAGGCCGACTGATGTCCGCCACGTCCACGGCCCTGCGCCGCAAGAGGGCCGCGACCGCCGGATTCCACCTGGGCGCCGGGACGTTGGCCCTCCTGTGGCTGCTGCCCATCGCCCTGGTCCTGGTGACCAGCCTGCGCTCCTTCGACGACATCGCCGCGAACGGCCTGGGCAGCTGGCCGCAGTCCTTCACCCTCGACAACTTCGGCCAGGCCTGGAACGACGGCGGCCAGCAGCGCGCCCTGATCAACAGCCTGCTGGTCACCGTGCCGTGCGTCCTGGTGACGCTCGCGCTGGCCGCGATGGCCGCCTTCTCGCTCAGCCGCTACGAACTGCCCTTCCGCCGCTCCCTGTTGCTGCTCATGCTCGGCGGCAACCTGCTCCCGCCGCAGATCCTGCTCATCCCGGTCTCCAAGCTCAGCGAGCAGATGGGCGTCTTCGACACGCTGCCCGCGCTGATCGGCGTACAGATCGGCTTCGGCGTGGGCTTCTACGTCTTCGTCCTGCACGGCTTCATGCGCTCCATACCGGCCGAGATCCAGCAGGCGGCGGTCGTCGACGGCGCGGGGCCCTGGCAGATCTTCTGGCGGATCATCCTCCCGCTCACCCGCCCCGCTCTGGCCGCCCTCAGCGCCCTGTCCTTCACCTGGATCTTCAACGACCTGCTCTGGGCCATCACCGTGCTGCGCAGCGACACGAAGATGCCGATCACCGCGGCCCTCATCGGACTTCAGGGACAGTACGTATCGATGTGGAACGTGATCGCCGCCGGCTCGGTCATCGCCGCCGCGCCCACCGTGATCGTGTTCCTGCGGTTCCAGCGGCACTTCGTGGCCGGCCTCAACCTGGGAGCGGTGAAGTGACGTCGTACCCGCGCTGGACGCTGCGCACCGAGCACACCAGCTACACCGTCCGTCTGTCCCCGGACGGACCCTGGGCCGAACTCGACGCCTGGGGCCCGCTCGGCGTCGAGGACGGTCCCTCCGCCCTCGACTGGTCCCGTCGGACCCACTTCGTCACCCCTGCCGACGCGGCGCCCGCGGAGTATCTGCCGTACGGGCTACGGCCGTTCACCGGGTCCGAGCTGGTCGCGGCACGCCCGGGTCAGGACCGTGGCGTGTGGTGGGACTTCGAGGGCGCGGAGGAGGGGGAGGGCAGCCTGCGGCTCACCTTCACCGACGACGTCCTGGGACTGCGCACGGTCCTCTGCTACGAGACGGTTCCGGGCACGGACGTGATCCTCCGCTGGACCGAACTGACCGCCACGCGGGAACTGCGCCTGGAGCGGCTCGACTCGGCCGCCGTGAACATCCCCGTCACGGGTACCGCCCGGCTGACCTATCTCACCGGCCAGTGGTCCCAGGAGTTCCAGCGAACCCAACTCGACCTGGCCAGAGGTACGTTCACCATGGGCAGCCTCCAGGGCGCGCCCGGACACGCGTACGCTCCCTGGCTCGCCGTGCAGGACGGGGAGGCCGAGGCGGCCTACGCCATCGCCCTCGAATGGCCCGGCAACTGGCACATCACCGCCGAGGCGGAGCCGGGCGGCAGCGTGCGCGTCCGCGCCGGGCGAGTGCCGCACGAGGGCGTCGTCCACCTGGCACCCGGCGAAACCATCACCACCCCCCGCCTCGCCTGCGCCTTCAGCCCCGACGGCCTCGACGGGCTTTCCCGCGTCTGGCACCGCTACGAACGCCACCTCTCCGGCGAGCGACTGCACCGCTCCCGCAAGGTGCTCTACAACTCCTGGGAGGCCACCGGCTTCGACGTCGACGCGGCCGGCCAACTGGAACTGGCCAAGCTGGCCGCCGACATCGGCGCCGAACTGTTCGTCGTCGACGACGGATGGTTCACCGGCCGCGGCGACGACACCGGGGGGCTGGGTGACTGGTACCCGGACCCGGCGGCGTTCCCGCAGGGCTTCGGCCCGTTCGTCGAGGACATCCGGGCGCTCGGGCTGGACTTCGGCCTGTGGGTCGAGCCCGAGGCTGTCAGCCCGACCAGCCGCCTTTACGCCGAACACCCCGAGTGGGTCTACCGGATCGAGGGCCGCCCCGCCCGCCTGGTCCGCAACCAGTTGCTGCTCGACCTGGGCCGCACGGATGTCCAGGACTTCGTGATCGGCACGCTCGACCGGCTGCTCGGCGCCTACGACATCAGCTACCTCAAGTGGGACATGAACCGCCCGCCCACCGAGCGCGGGCGACCCGGTGCCGGACCTGTCGACCTGGACGCGGAGCACGTCGCCGGGTACCTGCGCGTCCTGGACCATCTGCGTGCCGCCCGTCCCGACGTCACCGTCGAGGGCTGCGCGGGCGGCGGCGGGCGGATCGAGCACGCGACCATCGCCCGCACCGACGTCGTCTGGCCCAGCGACAACACAGCTCCCCTGGACCGGTTTTCGATCCAGTACGGGTTCCTGCACGCCCACGCCCCGCACGTCATGAGCTCCTGGGTGACCGACGCCCCCGGCGTCTTCGACCCACGCCCCCGCAGCCTCGCCTTTCGCTTCGTCAACGCCATCTGCGGCGTCCTCGGCATCGGCGCCGACCTGCGCGCCTGGACACCACAGGAGCGGGCCGAGGCCGCCGGGTGGACCGCCCGGTACAAAGAGGTGAGGGACGTCGTCCATCGGGGAGAGGCCCGACTCCTCGGCACGCCCGACGACAGCACCTGCGGCGTGCAGTACGACCTCGACGACCGTACGGTCGTCGCCGCGCTCGGCACCGGTCGCCTGGACGGGGCCCCGCTCGTGCCCGGGCGGCCCGACCGGCTGCGGCTGCGGGACCTGGAACCGGCGGCGCACTACCGCGACACCGCGACGGGGACGACGTACAGCGGAGCCCATCTGCTCCACTACGGACTGCCGTTCGCGTGGAGCGCCGACCATGACGCCGAACTGGTGGTGCTGATACGCCAGTGAGCCCGGTCCGGCATATGTTCTCAGGACGGCCGATCAACCGTCCCACGCCCGCGAAGGAGTCGAACCCCACGATGGACCAGCCCGTACGACGGCACGGAGCCCGCTTCGGCGGCCGCACGGCCGTGGTCACCGGAGCGGCCTCCGGCATCGGAGCCGCCACGGCCGCACGCCTCGCCGAGGAGGGAGCCGCCGTCGTACTCGTCGACCTGGCCGAGGAGCGGGGCGAGGCCGTGGCGGAGCGGATCGGCAAGGACGGCGGCCGGGCCCGGTTCGTGACCGCCGACGTCGCGGCCGAGGACGACTGGAGCCGAGTCGCCGCCGCGGCGCACGACTACGGGCCCGTGGACGTCCTCGTCAGCAACGCCTTCACCGTCGACGTCACCCCCGCCCACGCGATGTCCCTCCCCTCGTGGCAGCGGCAGCTCGACGTCAACCTCACCGGCAGCTTCCTCGGCTTCCGGGCGGTGCTGCCCGATCTGCGGGACCGGCGGGGCGCGGTCGTGCTGACCTCGTCCGTCCACGCCCACAAGGGCATCCCCGGCCATCCCGCCTACGCCGCCTCCAAGGGCGCCCTGCTCTCCCTGTGCGGCCAACTCGCCGTCGAATACGGGCCCGAGGTACGCGTCAACGCCGTCGTCCCGGGCCCGATCCTGACCGCCGCCTGGGACAGGGTCCCGCCCGAGGACCGGGAACGCAGCATCGCCGAGACGGCGGTGCACCGCTTCGGCTCCCCCGAGGAGGTCGCCGCCGCCATCGCCTTCCTCAGCGCCGACGAAGCCTCCTACATCACCGGGACGAGCCTCGTCGTGGACGGCGGCTGGAGCGTCGTCAAGGCCTCCGCATGACCACGCTCCCTCAACAGCAGAAAGGCTGTACGACATGACGCCCTATGCCCGTCGCGGCGTGCACGGACAGACCGTGGAACTCCTCGCCCGTCGCATCCTGGGCGGTGAGATCCCCGAGGGGGCCACGCTGGACCTGGTGGCACTGCAGAGCGAGCTGGACGTGAGCCTGACCGCGCTCCGCGAGTCGCTCAAGGTGCTCGCCGCCAAGGGAATGGTCGACGCCCGCCAGCGGCGCGGCACCTTCGTGCGCACCCGCGCCGAGTGGAACCTGCTCGACGCCGACGTGCTGCGCTGGCAGTTCGAGGGCGGCCGCACCAACGCGTCCGACCGGGCGCTGCTGCACAACCTCGCCGAAGTACGCGCCATCATCGAACCCGCCGCCGTGCGCCTGGCCGCCGAGCGCCGCACCGACGAGGACCTGGCAGCTCTGGACGCCGCCATCGAGGCGATGGGGGAGCAGGACGGCGACGCCGCCCACGCCGTCGAGTCCGACCTCGCCTTCCACCGCGCCCTGCTCACCGCCACCCACAACGAACTCCTCGAACGCATGGAGATGGTCATCGAGTCCGGCCTGGCACACCGCGACCGCATCGTGCACAGCTCCCCGCACAGCGAGGACCCGGTCCCGGCCCACCGCGCCGTCCTGGACGCCGTACGCGACCGGGACCCGGGGGCCGCCGAGGCCGCGATGCGTGCCCTGCTCGACCAGGCCGGCCGCGATCTGGACCGCGTCGGCGACTCCGACGCCGAGTCCGACGCCGATTCGGTCTCCGATTCCGATTCCGTGGAAGGCTCCCGCTCCCAGTGAAGATCACCCGCATCGAGACCTTCCTGGTCCCGCCCCGCTGGCTGTTCTGCCGCGTCGAGACTGACGAGGGCGTGGTCGGCTGGGGAGAACCGGTCGTCGAAGGGCGCGCCGAAGTCGTCCGAGCCGCCGTGGACGTCCTGGCCGAATACCTCGTCGGCCAGGACCCGCTGCGCATCCAGGACCACTGGCAGGTGCTCACCAAGGGCGGCTTCTACCGTGGCGGCCCGGTCCTCTCCAGCGCCGTCGCCGGCCTCGACCAGGCCCTGTGGGACATCGCCGGGAAGGCGTACGGCGCTCCCGTGCACGCCTTGCTGGGCGGCCCGGTGCGCGACCGCGTCCGGGTCTATGCCTGGGTGGGCGGCGACGAACCCGCCGAGCTGACCGAGCAGATAGCCGCCCAGGTCGAGGCGGGCTTCACCGCGGTGAAGATGAACGCCGCCGGAGCCACCTCACCGGTCCCCACCGCCGCCGAAACCGCCGCGGTCGTCGCCCGCGTGGCCGCCGCCCGCGAGGCACTCGGCCCGGACCGCGATGTCGCCGTCGACTTCCACGGCCGCTTCACCGCCGCGGGCGCCCGCCGGGTCCTCGCCGAACTCGCCCCGCTGCACCCGCTGTTCGTCGAGGAACCCGTCGTACCCGAGCACGGCCATCTGCTGGCAGGGCTGGTCGCCGCGAGCCCCGTACCGCTCGCCACCGGTGAACGGCTCTACGGACGCGCCGAGTTCCTGCCCGTACTCGCAGCGGGCATCGCGGTCGCCCAGCCCGACCTGTCCCACGCCGGCGGCATCTCGGAGGTGCACCGCATCGCCTCGCTCGCCGAGACCTACGGCGCCCAACTCGCCCCGCACTGCCCCCTCGGCCCCATCGCGCTCGCGGCCAGTCTCCAGATCGCGTTCGCCACCCCGAACTTCCTGATCCAGGAGCAGAGCCGTGGCATCCATTACAACAAGGACGCCGACCTGCTCTCCTACCTCGTCGACACCGAGCCGTTCCGGTTCGTCGACGGCCACGCCTCCCGCGGCGACGCCCCAGGCCTCGGCATCACCATCGACGAAGCCGCCGTACGCGCCGCCGACCGCACCGGTCACGCCTGGCGCAATCCCGTGTGGCGGCACCTCGACGGTTCCTTCGCGGAGTGGTGACCGTACCGATGGACATCGTCACCGACCTTGTCCACGGCGGTCGTTGGACCTCACTGCGTACCGCGGGGCGCGAATGGCTCTGGCGGCGCGAGGTACCCGAGCGGCGGAGCGTGTCACCCGGTGACGCCTTCGTGGACGCGGGCGGACTGGAGGAGTGCATCCCCACGGTCCGCGGCGCCCCCGACCACGGTGACGCCTGGTCACGGCGCTGGACGCGCGACGGTGACAGCGACGCCGTCCGCTGCGACCGCTTCACCCTGACCCGCACGATCCGCGGCACCACCGACGGGGCCGAGGCCGACTACGTGCTGAAGGCCGAGGCGGGCTTTCGTTTCGTGTGGGCCGCACACGCCCTGCTCGACCTCACCGACCGGGCGACGCTGCACATCCGCGACGGAGCGGACACCCGCCTCTTCCCCGAGGCGGCGCCGCTGCTGGACCGGGCGTGGCCGCAAGGCGCCGCCTGGGTCGAAGGGAGCTGGCCCGCACCCTGCGGACTGCGCCTGGACCAACTCGGTCCGGACGACGGAACCGCCGTCGGAGCCGTCGTGGACGCCTCCCGCTGCTGCGTCCACGACGAGGCCGACAGTCTGTCGCTGGCCCTCGAAGCCGACGGACAGCCCGTGTCCATCGCCCTGTGGCGCAACCTGGGAGGCTTCCCCGCCATGGGCCCCTACCGCAGCACGGGCGTCGAACCGATGCTCGGGCGCGTCTTCGACCTCGCCGAGGCGGGCCCCGGCGAGGCTGCCCTCGTACCCGCCTCGGGAGAGGTGCGATGGCGCCTGACACTGACCGCGAACTGCCGCTGTACGTGAACCGACCTGTGTGACTCTCGATGAACCTGTATGAGCCGTTGTGAACCCGCGTGAAAAGGAGAGCTCGTCCATGGATCTGCGAGCGGCCCTGGCCGCCCACCGCCTGGTCGCGATCATCCGCGGCACCGACTCCGAGGCCTCGCTACGCACCGTGCTGACCCTCGCCGAGGAAGGCGTCGAGCTGATCGAGGTCTCCCTGACCGGCGCGGACGCCCTGTCCGTCATCGAGCAGGGACGCAAGGCGCTCGGCCCCGACCGGCCCCTCGGCGCGGGCACGGTCCTGACCGCCGACGACGCTCGCGCCGCCCAGCAGGCCGGCGCGAACTTCGCCGTCACCCCCGCACTCGGTGAAGGCGTCGTCGCGGCACACGAACTCGGCCTGCCCGTCCTGGCCGGAGTCATGACCCCCACCGAAATCCTGGCCGCACGCCCCCTCGGCGCCGCCGCGCTGAAGATCTTCCCGGCAGCCCAGGCCGGCGGCCCCGCCTACCTCAAGGCCCTGCGCGGCCCGTTCCCGCACGAACTGTTCGTGCCGGTGGGCGGTGTCGACGAGGCCGCCGCCCGGGCGTATCTGGCCGCCGGAGCGACCGCGGTCGGAGTCGGCTCACCGCTGATCGGAGACGCCGCCGACGGCGGCAGCCTGACCGCGCTGCGCGACCGAGTCCGCGCCTTCCTGACCGTCGTACGGAAAGACACGCCGTGACCGAAGCCGCACCGCACACCGAGGCTGCACCGCACACCGAGGCCGCAGCGCGCACAGAAACCGAAGGGGACACCGCAGGCTCAGCCGGAGCCGGAGCCGGAGCCGTTGCGGAAGCCGTCGCCGAGGCTCTCCGTCCCGACCGTCTGGAACTCGGCGAGGGCATTCGCTGGACCGACAGCGGCATCGTGCTCGTGGACATCCTCGCCGGCCGTCTGCTCACCGCCGTCGGTCATCCCACCGACGCCTTGCGACAACTGGCCCAACTGCCAGTTCCCCTGGGCGCGGTAGCCCCCGTGGCCGATGTGCCCGGCACCTGGATCGCCGCCGCGGGCACCGGGATCTGCCTGCTTGGTCCCGACGGATCGACGCGGTGGCTGGCACAGCCCGAAGCGGACGCCGCACGGCCCATGCGCATGAACGACGCGACCACCGACCCGTTCGGCCGCTTCTGGGCGGGCAGCATGGCCTACGACGCCGACGAGGGAGCCGGCTCCCTCTACCGGGTGGACCACGACGGCACGGTGACCCGCGTCCTCGACAACATCACGGTGCCGAACGGGCCGGCCTTCACGGCCGACGGCGCCACCATGTACCTGGCCGACAGCGCCCGGGGAGTCATCAACCGCTACCCGGTCGACCCGGCCACCGCCGAACTCGGGACCCCGGAGGTGTTCGTCACCGTCGACGACGGCAGCCCCGACGGCATGGTGGTGGACGTCGAAGGCGCCGTATGGGTAGCGGTGTGGGGCACGGGATCCGTACGTCGGTATCTGCCGGACGGCCACCTGGACCGCGCACTTGGTCTGCCCGCACGACAGCCCGCCGGTGTGTGCCTGGAGGAGGACCTCCTCCACATCACGACTGCCCGTGTGGGACTTGCCGAGCCGGGTCCCTACGACGGTGCGTTGTTCACCGCCCGTGTCGACGTGCCGGGACGGCCGGTGACTGCCTACCGACACGACGGATCGGCGTCGTTCCCGGGGGAGAGGTCATGAAGGACGGCTGGAGGCCTGCCGAAAGACCGGTGGTCTGCATCGGCGAAACCATGGCCGCCCTGGCTCCCGCACCCTCCGAGTCGCTGGAGACCGCCGAGGATCTGCGTGTGTCGGTGGCCGGGGCCGAGTCGAACGTGGCGATGTACCTGGCAGACCTGGGCGTCCCTGTCTCCTGGCTGTCGGCGCTGGGTGACGACGCGTTGGGGCGGCGTGTGCGTGCCGCGGTCGGTGCGGCGGGCGTCGACGTCAGCGGCGTGCGCTCCGACCCGGAACGGCCCACGGGCCTGCTCGTGAAGGAGCCGACCGGCACCCGTACCCGCGTCCACTACTACCGCGGCAACTCGGCGGCCTCGGCGCTGGGACCCGAGGTACTGGACGACACGAGGCTGCGGTCGGCCTCCGTCGTCCACCTGACGGGCGTGACCCCGGCACTGTCGCCGTCCTGCCGGAGCATGGTCGTGGAGGCACTCGCCACTCCGCCCGCCGAGCGCCCGTACGCCATCAGCTTCGACGTCAATCACCGCCCGCCACTGTGGCCGCCCGGGACGGCCGCCCCCGTGCTGCGCGACCTGGCCGACCGTGCCGACATCACCTTCGTCGGCCTCGACGAGGCACAGGAACTGTGGGACGCCGACCTCGAACCGGCCGACGTACGGAAGCTGTTGCCGCACCCGCGCCTCCTCGTCGTCAAGGACGGCGGTCATGCGGCCACCGCCTTCGGCCACGAGGGTGCGTGGACGGTGCCCGCTCTCCGCACGGACGTGGTGGAGCCCGTCGGCGCGGGTGACGCTTTCGCCGCCGGATTCCTGGCCGGCCTGCTGCGTGGCGGGGGAATGGAGCGCGTGCTGCGGCTCGGACACATCACGGCCGCGTCGGCACTCAAGGTGACGGGTGATCATGGCCCGCTGCCGGACCCCGCCCGGATCAAACGACTCCTGGACCTCCCGGCACACGAGTGGGAGACAGAGGCCGACGGCCGCACCTGACAGCCCGGTTCGTATGGTGCGGCGCTACGGCATACCCCGCCGGGGCCGAACGGGCCTCCGTGACATGATGGTTACTGGCAAGTAATTTATGTGCCGGGAAAAGGAGTCCATCGTGCCCCGTACCTTCACCGTGTCCCGCAGCGTCCTCATCGAGGTGCCACCGGCGGTCGCGTACGAGGCGATCAGCCGCCCTGCCCACATGGGGCGATGGAGCCCGGAGAACCTCGGCGCGACCGTGTCGGCACCCGATGAATCGGCTCCACTCGGGTCGACATTCGATGGGCGCAACAAGCGTGGCGCCTTCCGCTGGGTGACTCGATGCACGGTGACGGCGGCAGAGCCGGGCAGCCGTTTCGCCTTCCGGGTTCACGCGATCGGGCTCAACCGCCCCCGCCTGAGAGGCCCGATCGCCACCTGGGAGTACCGCTTCGAACAGGACGGCGATGCCACGCGGGTCACCGAGACCTGGACCGACGACCGACGCTCCTGGCCGACCTTCGTGACCAGCGTGTTCGACCGCGTCGCCACCGGAGGCCACACGTTCGCGGACTTCCAGGTACGCAACATCGACAGGACTTTGCGGAACCTGAAGAGGGAACTCGAAACGGCACCTCAGTCCTGACGCTGGGGCACCGGATGGTGTCATTGGTGGCTCAGCACGTTGACCACCTTGCCGTTGGGGTCACGGACGAAGAACCGGCGTACCCCCCACTCCTCGTCCTGCAAGGGGTGCACGATCTCCGCGCCGCTCTCCCGCATCGCCGCATGGACCGCATCCACGTCGTCCACCTCGACACTCATGTCGGGCACGACCGGCGCGCTCTTGTCCTGGCTCATGAAGGTGACTTGTGCTGTGGGGTTGGAAGGAGAGGCGAGCGTCATGACCCAGCCCAGGTTCATGACCTCTTCGAACCCCAGGAGGCCGTAGAAGTCCCGGCTCTCCTCCATGGCCTCCGATCGGATGTCGGGCATGACTCGGCGGATGGACATGGGCGACTCCTGCTGACGGGCGAGAGCGGACGTGCCCCCGATTCTCCCCCACCGAGACGCGCGTCACATTCGGCGATGTCACATCTCGCCGGGCCGGCCCGTCATAGAGGTGTATCCGCCAACAACGGCAAGGGAGTGCACCATGGAAGCCCGTCTGAACCTTTTCGAGATCCCGCTCGCAGTCAAGTCGCTGAAGCACATCGTCTCGGCGGGCAAGGTGATCGGGGAGTCGACACTGCCGGCCGCGACCCAGGAGCTGGTCAGGCTCCGCGCCAGCCAGATCAACGGCTGCGGCTTCTGCACCGACATGCACACCAAGGACGCCGCCCACGCGGGGGAGACCTCGGTACGCCTCAACCTGGTCGCGGCCTGGCGAGAGGCGACCGTGTTCACCGACGCCGAGCGCGCGGCCCTGGAGCTGACGGAACAGGGCACCCGCATCGCCGACGCGGCCGGTGGGGTCACGGACGAGGCCTGGGCGAACGCCGCCAAGTACTACGACGAGGAGCAGCTCGCCTCGCTGGTGTCGATCATCGCCATCATCAACGCCTTCAACCGCCTGAACGTCATGGTCCAGCAGCCCGCGGGCGACTACCAGCCCGGCCAGTTCGGGTAACGAGGGGCAGCCGATCGGGGCCCGTGCTGCTTCTCACGGGCCCCAGGGGCAACGCCTTTCAGGACCTGTCCGGGGACCGGGGGCTGAAGGCCCGGCCCGGGCGGGGACGTCTGCCCTCCGGAGACAACGGCTGCGTCCCCGCGGGTCGGTTCGGTGGTCCCGAGTCGCCAGGCCCGCCGGGGCCCAGTGCATGGATCAGCTGGAGGTCCGTACCACTGTCGTCCACCACATGCTCCGCAGCGGCCGGGGCGGCGGGGTCGAAGCGGTAGCGCAGACAATTCAGGCCACTGGACTGGACCGTCCCGTCCGCCTGGGCGCCCAGGCGGCGCAGCACCGCGATCGAGGCCGCATTGTCGGGAAGGACGAACGCGAAAACGGCAGGGAGCGAGAGGCGGCGAAACGCCAGATCCAGGCATGCACGGCCCGCCTCACTGGCGATCCCACGGCCTTGGGCCCGTGGGTGCAGGGCGAAACCGAGGTCGACTCCGTACTGGGCCCGATTACGCAGTCCCACCCGGCCGAGAAACGCGTGCGTTGCGGCATCCCTGACGGCGAAGTCGCCGTATCCGTGTCTGGTCCAGTGGGCCACGTGGTCGTCGCACATGGCCACGGCCGCGGACCGGCTGTCCGCCCGACCGGTCGCCAGCCATCGCATGACGCTGTCCTGACTGACCACCGCCTCAAAGAGATCGTCGCTGTCCGAGCGGCGGATCGGCTCCATCACAAGCCTCTGGGTGTGCAGAACGGGTCCACTTGACCGGGCCAACTCAGCAACTCCTCTCGACCAAGGACCGGAGGAGTGTACCCGGCGAGTCTTTGGAACGATCGGGAGACAACCGGTGAACCCGGTCACGGCACCAGCCTGGTGGTCGGTGTCGCGTGAGGATTTTCGTCCAGCCGCCAACGGATTCGGTGCCGCCCTGCTGCCGTTCGGCCTCGGCCTTCCGGAGCCCGAGCGGGTGCCGGGCCTGGGAGCCAAGGCCCGGTACACGATGTGGCTGCTGATCTCCGCGCTGATCGGCATCGCCTCCCACCTGGCATGGGACTCCTTCACACACGGCGACGGCTTCGTGGTCACCCACGTGGAGGCGCTACGAGCCTCGGCACTGGGCGGCCTGACGGTCGCTCGGCTGTTGCAGTACGTGAGTACCGTCTTCGGCCTGGCGGCCGTCGCCCTGCATCTTCGGCGGCGCCGCGGCCGACCGCGTACCCAGGACGGCACCGTGGCCCGCCCGGGCCCTGTCACGCGGTGGATCGTGGTGGGCCTGCTGGTCCTGTCACCCGTGCTGGGCGGTGCCGTGGATGCCCGCGCCGACTTCGACGCCTACCGCCATGTGACGGAAGTGGACTACAGCCGCGCCAGCACCGTCGACTTCGAGAGCCACCCCGCACACGATCGAGACGAGGAACAGCAGCCCCAGTCCAACGGCCAACGGCGCGAAGGGTATTCGGCGCGGGCTCGTGCTCTTGATCGGGGTTCGGCGCACGGTCGGGGGCGGTCCTTCATCTGAGGCCGCCTGAACGTCAGTAAAGAGGCAGCCTGTACGACACGCCGGCCGTGCGGTCCCCTCTCGCAGTCCACGGCGAGCAGTCAACGGGTCGTACCACCTACGGGCGATCGGGCTCACGCGACGAACCACGGGTTCGCCGCGCACACCGTTGCGGGTCAGCGCCGGACTCTCACCGGACTTCCCCCACAGGCAGCGACGGGAGCGTAACAACCGGGGGAGCGGCGGATGAGCGGGGGAGTGGGCGACTGGATATTTGCGGAAACTGGGTTTCCGTAGCCGTGTGGATGAGCCAGCGTACGAATTTCGGCGTAAAAGGGCCCTGTTCTGGTGACCAGCAGACGGCGTACAACCTCATCACGACGGCCATGAACGCCGCGGTGACCCGCTACAACAACGTGAGCGACCTCGGCAAGACCATCACCGTCCGCTACGACCCGGGCGTACCCACAGCCGACGGCAACATCAACGGCACCATCCGCTTCGGCAACCGGAGCTACATGACCGAGCGGACCGCGCTGCACGAGATCGCCCACACCATCGGCGTGGGCACGAGCTCCGGCTGGTCCTCCCTCGGAGGCAGCGGCACCTGGCGCGGCGCGCAGGCCACGGCGCTCGTCAAACAGTTCGACGGTTCCGGTGCCACTCTGTCCACCGGCGGCGGCCACTTCTGGCCCTACGGGCTGAACTACGAGAACGAGTTCTCGAACGCGGCGGCCAATCGCCACGTCCAGATCGTCGCCGCCATGGTCCGCGACGGCCTGTAACCCGGACGCTGCTGGAGGGGTGGCCAGTCCCACCGGGTCGCCGCGCGGCCCGCGCACCCCTCCGGCTCGGCCGGTCGGTGTAGTAGGAAGGGTGCACATGCCCTGACGCATGACATGCACCCGCACCCCCGACCCACACACCCCCACGCGCACGCATAGAGGACTCCTGAATGAACGACGTGTCGGCTTCCTACCGTCTCGTGGCCGGCGCGCCGCACTCCCCTGTGATCCTGCACGTCCCGCACTCCTCGCGGGTGATCCCGCCGGACGCACGGAGCGGCATCGTGCTCGAAGACGCCGCTCTGGAACGGGAGTTGGACCACATCACCGACTCGCACACCGCCCGGATCGCGGGGGCGGCGGCCGAACGCTGCGCCACAGTGCCCTGGCAGTTCGTCAACCAGTTGTCTCGGCTGGTCGTCGACCCCGAACGGTTCCCGGACGATCGGGAGGAGATGCTGGCCGTCGGGATGGGCGCGGTCTACACCCGGACCACGCACCGGGAGGAGCTCCGTCCGGCCGACCACGAAGGACAGCAGCTCGTCGAACGCTACTTCCACCCGTACGCGGCCGCCGTCACGGATGCCGTGACGCAGCGGCTGGAAGCAGTCGGACGGGCCGTGATCATCGACGTCCACTCCTACCCGACCGAGCGCCTGCCCTACGAACTGCACGGTGACGGCCCTCGACCGCCCATCTGCCTGGGACAGGACGTCTTCCACACCCCGGCCGACCTGCTGGCCCAGGCCGAGAAGGTGTTCGCGGGCTTCGGCGGCACGGGCATCAACACCCCCTTCGAGGGAACGTACGTCCCGCTGAAGTACTACGGGAACGACCCGCGGGTCAGCGCCCTGATGATCGAGATCCGGCGGGACGTCTATATGTCCGAGCCGGGTGGCCCGGCAGGCCCCGGCCTCGACGTCCTCGCGAACACGCTCGCCGACCTGGTCGACATGGCGAGTACGGCAGGCACAGTGGAGACATGAACGCAGATCACAGAAACATTCTGGCCGGAGCACGCGTGGCGACGAGGCTCCCCGCCCAGGACCTGGACCGGGCGCGGCGTTTCTACTCCGAGCAACTCGGTCTGGAGCCCGTCGACGAGCGGCCCGGTGGACTGCTGTATCGGTGCGGAGGTGTGGACTTCGTCGTGTTCCAGTCGACGGGAGCGTCGACAGGGACCTTTACCCAGATGGCGTTGGAGGTCGACGACATCGAGACGGTCGTGTCGGAACTCAGGCGGCGTGGAGTGGTGTTCGAGGAGGTGGACGTTCCCGGACTCCGTACCAGGAACGGCATCGCCGAGATCGAGGGGAACTATCCGAGCAAGGGCGCACGGGGCGAACGCGGTGCCTGGTTCCGCGACAGCGAGGGAAACCTGCTGGGAGTTGGCGAGTTGGTCTTCTGAGCACGGATGGGATCAGAAGCGGCCCTTGACCGACGAGTACAGGGTTTCCACGCTGCTCCGGGTGCCGTCACCCCCGCCGATGAAGTTCGTACGGGGGTTCAGGCGGAAGGTGCTGCCGTCCGCGCGGCGTATGCGGACGTACGTGTTGCCGGTGTAGGCGCCGTTCATGTGCAGCTCATTGGGTCTGCTGCCCAGAGCCACCTCGTCGAGGGGATCCGCCCACAGGAGACCCTTGTCGCGGACCGACCAGTAGGCGCTCCTGACCAGAAGCACCCGACGGTCGGTCACCCCAAGGACGGCACGCCGGAAACCGGCACCGAGGTAGCCGGACAGGGCCACCTTCAATGTCTCCTTGCGCAGATGGGGGTGCACGGCTCGCTTCAGTTCGGAATCGATCATGAGAACCCTCCGTTGGCCGGTGCGTGCGGACCTGGCGCAGCGCCCGGTCGAGTGCGTACACCCTCGTCGGTGTCCGCACCGCCGGTGCACCCACAGATGATGCCCGCCGCACCGTCCCCGAGTCACGTCTGGTATCCCAACGGATCGCGGTGGCGGCCGAGTTGGGCCGGCGTCGTCGGCAGGGCAGTCGACGTGGTGCCCGGCGGTCCGGTCGGCCGTTGGTGCGAGTTCGCGCGCCCGGGAGCGGTCCCGGGCGCCGTACGTCACCATGAGCTCGCCCGGAACAGCCATCGGTCCTGACCGCGGAGCGGAGCCCATGCGCCAGAAGTTTTCCACTCGACGCCCAGGCGTCCTCGTCGCCCTCCTCGCCCCGGGTGTGGCACTGCTGCTGGCAGGGTGCGGGAGCGACGGTGCGGACGAGACCGCCCAGGACCGATCGAGCGCGCCCCGGACGTCGGCGACGGCTGCCGTGCAATCGCCGGATCCGGACGCCACGCCCGACGAGAGTCCGAGCGCTTCGCCCCGCCCCACCGACGACACCCTTCCGGCGGACCCTGCCACGGACGCGAGCGCCCAGGTCGAAGAGGCGTTTCGCGCGGCGCGGCTCGTCGCGCTCCAGGGCAACCTGCGTTACATCGATCCCGCACTGGGCGCACCCGAGGACATCGACAAGGCCGATGCCCAGTGCGCCGACCTCCAACGCAACGTCGCCCATCCTGACCAGGTCGCCGCCCGGCGCTTCAGCACCGCGAACCACAAGGTGACCACGGCTGACGGCAAACGGATCAACACGCTGTTGCGCAACACGTATTGCGGCTGAGGCGGTTGTCCGTGAGTCCGCAGTCTCCTGGGCCGGTCAGTATCCGATGGCTTCTCGGAGAAGCAACACGGTTCCGCGCCCCGGGCGGGGTTCCGCGTTGAGGATGAGCAGGCGGTTGACGACACTGGGCATTCCGTACACCGCCTGGGCGCGGGCGTTCTCCAGCGGGAGGGCGTGCTCCTCGACGCGGCGCAGCGCTGTGCTCAGGTCGGGCACCACCTTCTGCGCACCGACGATCCACACCGCGTGTGCGGCGCCGCCCGCGTTGGCAGGGAGTTGGCTGCCGCTGCCCGAGGCAAGAACGAGCGAGCCGGTCTCGGTGACCGCGGCGACGCTGTTGACGACGAAGTCGGGGCCGGCGACCAGCCTTCGGATCTCGTCGGCGCCGGTGGCACGGTCGATGGCCAGCACGCGCGGCCTGATGGCCTCGTACCGGCCGCCGACGTTGATGTCCTCGTCGATGCCGGACAGTCGGAGCGTCTCGCTGGCTCCGGTGAGCACACTGGCGCCCTCGGGGAGCAGATCCTTGACGCGGGAGCGCGCGGCCGCGGCGTCGTCGAGGACCTCGGCGGCGAAGCCGCCCGCACGCAGCGCGGCGGCTGCCCGCTCCAGTCGTTCAGCCGATGCAGGGTCGCTGAAGGACGCGGCCGACGACGGGCTTGCCGTGGCGTCCGCGGTCCCCGGCCGCAGGAGATGACCGTGGTCAGCGCCATGTCGATGGCCACGGCCTCGCCGTGCAGGAGGCCGGGAGCGCGTGCATCTCCAGGGCCGGGCTGAAGGAGTGGCCGTAGTCGACGGCCCGCTCGAGTTGGTCCTCCCACAGGTTCGGTTCCAGTTCGGCGAGCATGCCGCCGATCGCGCGGCGCAGCGTCTCGTCCGCGGCCCGCGCTCCGGGTGCGGAGACGCCCTGGAAGCGTTCGGTGCGCAGGAGGGATCCGTGCTCCTCCAAAAGTTCGAACAACCGTCGGTCCAGGACCAGCGCGATCTTGAGGATCTCCGCCAGCCCGTTGGAGAGGTGACGGTTCGGCAAGGTCGCCAGGAAGGTGGGGTCGACCAGGGTTCGCCGTGCGGGGAAGTAGCTGCCCAGCCGGTTCTTGCTCCCGCCATGGTTGACACCGGTCTTGGCCCCGATGCCCGCGTCGACCAGTCCGATCAGTGTGGTGGGAACCCTGACGTGGGGCAGTCCGCGCCGATAGGCGCTGCAGGCGAAGCCCACGATGTCGGTGAGGACACCGCCGCCCACGGCGATGACGGGCTCCTGTCGCCGCAGGATCCCGTGGGAGTCGAAGGTGTCCACGACCCGCAGGACGGATTCGATGGTCTTGTTCTCCTCGCCGAGGTCCAGGACCAGCCACCGCACATCGATCCCGTGGGCCCGGAAGTACGCCGACAGACGGTCTGCGTAAAGCTGTTCGACGGCTCGCTCGGTGATGACACAGCCCCGTGCCGGTGCCGCGAAGGCTGGTTCGACACCTGCTTGGACAAGACCGACACCCGCTCGGGCAGGGGAGTCGTCGGCGGGATGCAGCAGGTCGCGGGTGAGGACGACGTCGTACTCGACGGCCTGCTCGGCGCGTACCGCCCAAGCCGTTCGGGGCGGCACGAGCGCCCGGGGGAGGGGTGATCGAGGACCGCACCTCCCGGTCCTGCGGGCTCTGATGTGTTTTGGGCATGACGACAGGACCTTCTTCACTTCGGATGTGGGGACATCGGGGCTGGCCGGAGCTCTTGAGCCCGTTGCGGCCCCGACGCGACGAAGGTTGCATGTGGTGATCTCTGTGCAACAATCCGTCACTCGACAAGTGAGTCCCCTGCTCAGACCCCTCCCGGGGGTGCCCGTGGCAAGATCGAGGAGAGCATGGCGCCGGCGGTAACTTCCCAGGGCCCCAGGCCGTTTGAGTACGACGTCGTGATCGTCGGCGGTGGCTCCGCCGGGGCGGTTCTGGCCGCGCGGCTGAGCGAGTCACCCGGCCGCAGCATGCTCCTGACCGAGGCCGGGCCCGCCTACGCGCCCCACGAACTGCCCCGCCACATCCTCAGCGGCGCGGTCTACGAAGGCGACCCCTCCCTGATGTGGGAGGTGTCTCCAGCAGACGCCCAACGCACCGGCCATGCCGCCTCGTTCGTGCGGGCCAAGGTCCTCGGCGGCGGATCGGCCAACGCCGGAGTGGCCATGCGCGCACTCCGCCGATTTCCGCCGCTGGGCGCGGAACGGGCTCACCGGCTGGGGCTACGACGACGTCCTGCCCTACTACCGGAAACTGGAAGTGGACAGGGGCGGCAGTGCGGACAGCGACCCGGCCCTGCACGGACAGGACGGTCCCGTACACATCAACCGTGTCCCGCCCCGGGACCTCACGCCGGCCCATGGCGCCTTCCGTGACGCCTGTGCCGCTCTGGGCTTCGGTTCCGTCGACGACCTCAACGCGCCCCAGGCAGGCGGCATCGGACACTTTCCGCTCAGCCTCGTCGGCGGCATTCGCCAGAGCACCGGCCTGGTGTACCTCCACCAGGCCGTGCGCAGCCATCCCAACCTGCACATCATGGGCGCGACCACCATCGACACCGTCGCCTTCGACCGGCGGGGCAACGCCATCGGGGTCCGCACCACCGACGGCGCCCTCCTGCGAGCCAGGGAAACCGTCCTGTCCGCCTGTGCGGCAGGCAGTGCGGCCATCCTGCTCCGCTCCGGCATCGGACCGGCCGAAGAGCTCAAGCGGCTCGGCGTCGAGGTCGCCACCGATCTGCCGGTCGGCCGCCGTCTGCGCGAACACCCCGGCGCCTACCTGCTGTTCAGCGCGCCCGCCGAACAACTCGGTGCGACCACGCCCCCGGTGTCCGTCCTGCTGACGACTCGCAGCTCCCCGGCCCGGGCCGACGAGCTCGACCTGCAGATCGCTCCCAGCCACCTCGTACGGTCCGACGCCTACCCGCACGGCAGCGGACTCGGTCTCCTGCTCTCCGTCACCCGCCCCGAACCCGACGCCCACGGCACGCTCCAACTGGCAAGCACCGACCCGGCCGTCCCGCCCCGGCTCCACCTCCGCCTGCTCGACCACCCCAAGGACCTGCACAAGATGATCGAGGCGACGGCTCTCGGCCGGGAGCTCGCCGGCACCGCCCCGCTGCGCTCACTGGGCCTGAGCGAGATCGTCCCCGGCCCCCACCTCACATCGGACACCGATGTGGCCGCGTACCTGCGCGCCCACGTCAAGCCGTACCCACACCTGTGTGCCACCGCGCCCATGGGGCCCGACGCCGACGCCCACGCCGTCGTCGACCTCCGCGGACGTGTGCGAGGAGTGCCCGGCCTCAGAGTGGTCGACGCCTCGATCCTGCCCGACGTCCCCTCCGTGGCCACCAACCTCACCGTGATCATGGTCGCCGAACTCTTCGCCGACCACTTCACTCAGGACACCGCGGTCTGACGTCGATGCTGCAGTTCCCCGAGTTCACGGTGGGGGAGCGGCCGTTGAGGTGGGACGGTGTCGCGGTCTACTTCGCCGAGTGCGCTGCGCCGACCGAGACCGTGTACGCCTCGAGCGCGGACCGCGGCTCCCGTTCCAACAGCCCGCGCAGCGCGTTGTGTTCGATGTCCGTGCCGTCCAGGAAGCCGGCCGCGATCGCCGAGTACGTCCCCACGAGCATCGGCAACTGGTAGGGCAGCGCCTCTCCGGCCGCAGTGATCGTTTCCCGGGCCCGGGTGAGTGAGCCGGGTTCGTAGGAGCCGCCGGCCGCGCCCGCCAGCTCCGTGCCGCCGAGTGCTTCCTCGCCGACAAGTTCGTACGTGCGGCCCGCGTGCCGCTGCGGGGCGCTCACCACGCGAGCGGCCACCTCCGCGAGATCCTCGCGGGCGACGGCGGCCAGGCGCCCTTCGCCGAGCGGCGCGGTGATGGTCCCGTCGGGGCCCGGGGCTGCAATGGCGGCGAGGAACTCGGCGTACAGGCCGTTGCGCAGGATGGTCCACTCGGCGCTGCTCTGCCGAATCCTGCGCTCGGTCCAGCGATGGGGGAGTGCGTAGGCGAGGTGGTCGCCGTCGCCGCTCAGGCTGGTGTAGACGATGTGCCGTACCCCCGCCTTCTCGGCCGCGGTGACGGCCGCGTCGTGACGGGCGATGACCACGTCGTCCTCTCCGAACCCCGCGGAGATCAGCAGCAGCGTGTCCACGCCCGTGAAGTCGAGCGACGACGGGGCGTCGAAGTCGACGCGGCGCTCGCCCGCGGAACGGGGTGTGCGGGTGCCGAGCACCACGTCGTCGCGCGCCGCCAGTTGCCGGGCGACGAGTCGACCGAATGCCCCGGCGGCGCCGGTGACCAGAATCATGGGAAGTCCCTCCTGAGCTGTGTGGTTCCATCCTCAGCAGAGCAACTCGATCGCATAAGGAGGCACTTTCATGTCAGCAGGGCACATGGCGGTAACCAGCCCGGCGACCGCCCCGGTGGTCGCCGAGCCCGTGATCGCCTGCGAGACACCGCAGGACGAGTGCGGTGTCCGGGACGTGCTGGACCGGCTCGGCGACAAGTGGTCCGTCTACGTGGTCGTCGAACTCGCCTCCGGCATCCGCCGATTCAAGGAGCTCCAGCGCGCCATCCCCGGCGACATATCGCAGCGCATGCTCACGCTCACCGTCCGCCGCCTTGAGCGCGACGGCCTGGTGAAGCGCACGGTGTATCCCACCGTCCCGCCCCAGGTCGAGTACGAGCTGACCGAGATGGGACACAGCCTCACCCACCTCGTGAAGGCCCTCGCCGACTGGTCGATCGCCCATCGCCCGGCCATCGCCGCCTCCCACCAGGCATGGGACACGGCCCACCCGGACTCGGACGTCCGCTGACCGCTAGAAGTTACGTGGGATCGAGCTGGGTGAATCAGGTAGCCCGGCTTCACCCGCGAACCTGGGGAACGGCCTGAGCAGTACGTCGGTACTCATGTCCAAGTGGCCGGTGCTCGCACGCGACGAGCACGCAACGACCTGGCTGTAGGCGTGGGAAGACCTCGGCCGTGCGGCGCCGGCCTGGGACGCGTACGCCCGTGGTCTGGCGGAGTATCCGCGCGGGTCTGTGCCCGCTGCGAATTCTGCACGCCGAAGGGCTCCAGGTCTCACTCATGGGGGCTGTTTTCCTGCTCCGCTTCGTGTGTGGAGCCGAGCCCGGTGCTGTTGCGGGGTGATCCCGCGTTCTCGTTTGAACGCGGTGCTGAGGGCGGATGCGCTTGCGTAGCCGACCTGCCGAGCCACGGCATCGATCGTCACTTCCGGTTCCTGGAGCAGGTCGGCGGCCAAGTCCAGCCGCCAGTCGGCGAGATAGGCGATCGGTGCCTGGCCGACGAGCTCCGTGAAACGGCGCGCGAGAGTGGCACGAGAGACCCCGACTTCCGTCGCGAGGGAGCTCACCGTCCAGGGCGAGGCGGGATCGCTGTGCAGGTGGCGCAGCGCCTGACCCACGACAGGGTCGGAAAAGGCGCGGTACCGGGCCGGGGCTTCCGTCTCGGCCTGTGCGAACCACGTTCGGAGCGAGGTGACCAGCAGCAGGTCCAGAAGCCTGTCCAGAACGACCTGCTGACCAGGTTCCTCCCGGATGACTTCCTGTGCGAGCAATCCGACCGGATCGATGGGGCGTTGAGGATGATGGGGCAGGACCAGCACCGGCGGCAGGGCGCGCAGGAGTCTGCGGCTGACTTCGCCGGTCATCTGGTACTTGCCGATCAGCATTACGGTCGCATCGCGGGGGACGTCGTTTCCCCAGGTGCGAGGGCCCAGATCAACGACCTCGCGCAGGTGTTCGCCCGACGGTGTCATGCGATGAGGCCCTGGGTGGATGACTGTCTGGACGGGCGTGGAGGGCGTGTCGGCGAAGGTGTAGGGGTCCGGGCCGCGCATCAGCGCGACGTCGCCGGAGCAGAGGCGCCTGGCCGCGCCGGCCTCGGGCATTACCCAGGCCTCGCCGTGTGCCAGGGCCACGATGCTCAGCGGGGCCGCGTCTTCCACCCGGACCGACCAGGGCGGGCTCTGGATGGAACGCAGGATGAAGGCGCCCTGGGCTCTGGGGCCGGCCAAGAGGCCGGACAGTGCATCCATGGAGCCCTAGGTTAGACGCGCAAGCACGAAATCGAGCTTCTCAGCTATTCAGCGTCTGTCTCGTGGTGGCGTGTACTGGCCGTATGAGGACAACGAACAGCAGCGAGAAGACGCTGGTTCTGGCCGGGACGGGGAAGACCGGACGGCGTGTGGTCGAGCGCCTGGCCGCGCGAGATGTGCCGGTTCGGGTCGGCTCCCGCAAGGGGACGCCACCCTTCGATTGGCAGGAGCAAGCCAGCTGGGCGCCCGCGCTGCAGGGAGTGAAGGCGGTGTACGTGGCCTATCACCCGGACGCCGCGTTTCCCGGGGCCGCAGAGGCGGTGGAGTCGTTCGCCTGTCAAGCGGTGCGCTGCGGCGTGACGCGGCTGGTGCTGCTGGCTGACCGTGGTGCAAGCGAGGCGGAGCGCTGCGAGCAGGCAGTGCGCGAATCGGGTGCCGAGTGGACCATCGTGCGCACGGGCTTCATCTCTCAGAACTTCAGCGAAGACGTCCTCACCGGCGCGGTACGGGCCGGCGTGGTGGCACTGCCGGCCGGCGAGGTGGCAGAGCCGTTCACCGACGCCGAGGACATCGCTGACGTCGCGGCTGCGGCTCTCACCGAAGATCGTCACGTCCATGAGACATACGACGTGACCGGTCCACGGCTCATGACCTTCGCCGAAGCGGCCGCAGAGATCGGCAAGGCCATCGGGCGCACAATCCGGTACCAGGCAATCAGCAGGGACCAGTTCTCCGCCGACCTCAAGGAAAAGGGCACACCGGCGCAGCTCGCGGAGCCGCTCGCTGATCTCATGGCCGAGGTCTTCGACGGTCGCAGGGCCCGACTTGGCGATGGCGTCTACCGCGCTGTCGGCCGACCGCCCACAGACTTCGCCGACTACGTCAGGAATACGGCCACCACCGGCGTCTGGACCCCTGCTCGATAGCGAGGCAGCGAGGCAGCGATGCACGACTCACGATCGAGGTGACTAGTTCCGGCAACACGGCTGCGCGTCCACGTGGTGTGCCTTCTACCCCCACGAGACCCGGCGGATCCCGGTCCGGTCCGGACCAGTCCGGACCGGGTCCCGGCCGCCGGAAGGTCGCACGGCGTCACCGCGCACGCCGTGCCATCGTGGTGGCATGACCATCGAAGTGCGTCCGGCTGCGGTCTTCGAGGACGTCCGTACCCTGGTCGGCCCGAAGTCACCCGGGGCAAACGTCTGCTGGTGCCTGAGCTACCGGATTCCGTCCAGGCTGAACAACGAGCTTCGCGGGCCGGCCCGCGGCGAGTACGTCGCCGAACTGTGCCGTACGGGACCCCCTCCAGGAGTGCTCGCCTACGACGGCGACGAGCCGGTCGGCTGGGCCGCGGTGGCGCCGCGCTCCGACACGTCCTTCGCGCGCAACCGCAAGATCCCGCACGTCGACGACCTCCCGGTCTGGTCGCTGTGGTGCATCCGCGTTCGTCCCGGCCATCGGAAGCAGGGGATCTCGCACGCCCTCATCGCCGGTGCGGTCGAGTACGCCCGCGACCGCGGCGCACCGGCGATCGAGGCGTACCCCCTCGACAACGGTGACGCCAAGGTCGACATGACGATGGCGTACGCGGGGCTCCGCAAGAACTTCGAACGCGCCGGGTTCACCCACGCCGCCGACACCACCTCGGTACTGGCCGGTCATCCCCGGATCCTGATGCGCCTCGACCTGCGCTGACAGGCCGGCCAAGGCCTCCCCGGCCAACCAGGAGCAGCCGTGGCCGCCCCCGCTCACCCAGAGGCAGCCACGGTGGATACGCGCCGGGCAGGCTAGCCGGCAGCCGCCTTGAGTACCCCGGTGTCGCCGCTCCCGCGGGCCGTGCGTCTCGGGCCGCCTCCGCCGGGTCGAGCACCGGGACGGCTGCCGGCAGGGCCTTGGCGTACGGGTCCTGCGGGCTGTCGTACACCGTGTCCGACGGGCCCTCCTCGACGACTGTTCCCTGGCGCATGACGGCCACCCGGTCGCTGGCCCGGCGCACCACCGCCAGGTCGTGGGCGATCAGCACCAGCGCGAGCCCGACGTCGCGTTGGAGCTGCGCCAGGAGGTCCAGGACCTGTGCCTGGGTGGTGACGTCGAGCGCGGAGACCGGCTCGTCGCACACGATGAGCCTGGGGCCGGGCGCGAGCGCCCGGGCGATGCCCACACGCTGGCGCTGACCACCGCTGAACCCGTGCGGATAGCGGTGATACCACCGCGGGTCGAGCCCGACACGCTCCAGGAGTTCCCTCGCGCGCCTTGTGATCTCCTCGTCGGTCAGGGTTCCGCCGGCGCGCAGCGGATCTGCGACGGACTCGCCGATGCTGCGGCGCGGATTGCAGGACGTCTCCGCAGCAACCCGCGGCACAGGAAGAACCGAACTCCCGTCTCGACGACCGCGGTCCGGCGGACACCGCGGCACGGGAGCCGAGAGTCGTGCGAATCGGCAGGACCGTGGCCGCCGTCGTGATGATCGCCGCCGCGTTCGGCGGACTGGTCCTGGGCTGTAGAGCCGAACAGCGCGACGCAAGAGCGGAACAGCGTGAAATCAATGCGGAACAGCGCGAGGAAGAGGGCCAGGGGCGAGCGTACGCAGAGCGTGTGGACTTCTATCGCTCCGGATCGAACGTGGTCGTGGTGAGCAACAGCGCCCGTGTTATGAGCATGCGCCTCGTCCTCAGTGGGCGCGTCGGTGTCTGGTGGGACCTCAACTCCATCAGGCCGTGCACGCAGATCACCATTCCCAACACCGCGCTGTTCCGGAGCATGGCCTTGCAGGTCCCTGAGCTGCCACGGTTGACCGAGGCCGATCTCGACGGCCTTCGCCTGGAGTTCGAGGACCCCGGCGGCAGGAGTTGGATCCGGACCAGCGGAGGGACTGTCTCCCGTTCGGAGTGGAAACCCGATTCGGCCAAGGTCGCATGGGTGGACACGGAACGGTGGAACCTGGCTCCGAAGGACTCACCAGACTGCGCATGAATGCACCGCACCGACAGCACTGCATACGATCTCGTGCTGGTTCGGTGGTCCTACGATGAAGGGCCCCGCCCTCCACCCGACCACCAAGGGACGCCAGGCCGTGGACGTCGAGATACCCCCGTTCGTACGCGACACCGCCACCCAACTCGGGACCGGTGTCCCCTACGCCCTGAAGGTGCTGGCCGGTCAGTTGGCCGACGACCCCGACATGGGCCGGTCCTCGAATCTGCCTGGCATCCTCACCGTGACGGTGGACGGCGACCTGTTCGAGGACTGCCCGGCCCTGGCCGTCGGCTACATTCGCGAGCCCGATCGGATCGAGATCCGGTACGTGAGCCCGATCTCCTTCGTCGAGTCCCCCGAGTCCCCCGAGTCCCCCGAGTCCGGCGAGTCCGGCGAGCCCGTTGCGGGCGCCCAGGGCTGGGAGCAGCAGGAGCAGCAGCCGGGCGACCCTGCCACCGACGCGGTCACCGTACGGGAGGTCGCCGATGCCTGGCAGCGCATCACCGGCTGGCTCCAGCACAACGCCCCCGATTCCTACGCCGCGCTCCGTGCTGGCGCCGGCCCCGCCGCCATCGCCGCCTTGGAGGGTGACCTAGGCATCCGGATACCCGTCGAGCTGCACGCCTTGTGGCTGCTGACGGCGGGTGACGACGGGGCCGATGGTGGGGGATGCCTTCCGGGCAACTGGGCTCTGATGACCCTGGACGCCGTGGCCGCCACCTACCGGCTGAAGACGGACTCCCAGGCCCACCAGGACACCTTCAACACCGACCGACCCGAGGACGAGCGGATCACCGTGTGGAAGGCAACCTGGATTCCGGTGGTCGCCTTGGGCCCGGCTGACGGCACTTCGGGCCTGTACCTGGACGCCGCGACCGGCTACCTGGGCCGGTGGTCCCGCTACAACGAAGCCCCCGGCGAAGAACTCGACACGCTGGTCACCTACTTGGAAGAGGCCGCCGACACGCTCGAAGCCCCGGCCCTGGCCACACGGGACAAGCCAGGCCTGATCGGTGGGGAGCTGGTGTGGCTCAGCAGTATCGACCCCGCACAGGAAGACCGGTGGCAGCCCTGGACCGGCTGAGCTGAACCCACCGGTCACGATCCGGTTTGTTCAGGTGGTGACCAGCAGGCCCCGGCTGCGCAGTACCCGTCGCTCCAGCGGGCTGAAGATGAGCAGGTCGATGGCGATTCCGACGATCAGGATGAGGAGGATGGCGAGGAAGACCATGGACATGCTGTTGGCGGTGCGGCCGTTCTC
>NZ_JBVIPT010000014.1:0-339877 GCF_055577685.1 Streptomyces sp. NPDC033178 | reverse complement strand
TCGAACTCATCGGCGGCGTCCGCTTCCCCGCCATCGGCGAACTCCCCTACCTCCTCACCCTCGCCGGCCACGGCTTCTACTGGTTCCGACTCCGCGCGGTAGCTCCCCACACCAAACAGCGATTGATGGTGTGCGCCTGAAAGGACGGGTCGCCATGCGCAAGGTCGTATCACCCCGCCCCAGCAGCCACAGTCCGGCTCTTCTGCTGACGTCGCTCGCCGGACTGCTGCGGACGTGGTTGCCGGAGCAGCGCTGGTTCGCGGGCAAGGGCCGGCGGGTCACGGAGCTGGCTCTGCTGTCGGCGACCGAGCTGCATCCGGGATGCCTGCATCTCCTGGTCAGTACGCGGCACGACACCGCCGCCCATCTGCCCGGGGACTGCTACCAGTTGCTTCTCGGTGTCCGGGAGGTCCTGCCGCCCCGGCTGGCCCACACCCGTATCGGCCGGGCGAGCGAGGGGCCGCTGGCCGGAATGATGGTGTACGACGCCCTTCAGGAGCCCTGGTCGGCGGACCTGCTCCTGGAGCGGCTGCGCACTCCCGGCACGGTGGGGCCGCTGCGGTTCGAGCGCGAGGCGCATGTGACGATCCCCGCCGGACTCACCCCGCGTCTCCTCGACGCGGAGCAGTCCAACTCCTCGTTGGTGTACGGGGATTCGTACATCCTGAAGATCTTCCGGCGCGTCCAGCCCGGCATCAACCCGGATCTCGAAGTGCCCTGGGCGCTGGCCCGGCAGGCCTGCACCCGTGTACCCGCACCGGTGGCATGGTTCCGGACCTCGCAGCCGCAGGCGGCGACGCTCGGTGTGCTGCAGCCGTTCCTGCGCGATGCCGACGACGGGTGGACCCTGGCACTCGAATCGCTCGCCGCGGGACGGGACTTCACCGACGAGGCGTTCGAACTGGGGCGGGCGACGGCCGAGGTACACCTGGCGCTGGCCGGCGCGTTCGCCCTCGGCGCCCCGGTCGGACGCCGGAGCAGGCGGCTCGCCGCCTCGATGAACGAGCGGCTGGTCGCCACGAGCCGGTCGGTGCCGGACCTCCTGCCGTACGTGGACGGACTGCGGGGTGCCTTCGACGCGCTGGCCGCCCTCGACTCGGGCCGCCCGGTGCAGCGGATCCATGGCGATCTCCACCTCGGTCAGGTGCTGCGGGCCGGGAAGCGGTGGTTCGTCATCGACTTCGAGGGCGAACCGGCCCGCCCGATCGCCGAACGACGGCACCCGCAGCCTCCCGTACGCGATGTCGCGGGCATGCTCCGATCCTTCGACTACGCCGCCCGCAGCCGCCGCCCGTGGCGCCCGGAGTGGGCGCGCCGCTGCCGGGACGCGTACTGCTCGGGGTACGCCGCCCAGGCCCGCTGGGACCCGCGCGCCGAGCCCGAGCTGCTGCGCGCGTACGAGACGGACCGGGCCGTGTACGAGGTGCTGTACGAAGCTCGGCACCGGCCCGACTGGCTGCCCGTGCCGATGGCGGCGATCGCCCGCCTCGCCGAGCGCGCCCCCGCACCCTCCGGCTCCGGTACACCGAAGCCGGTCCCGTCCTTCCACAGTGCTCAAGGAGGCTGAACCCGTGGCCCGCAACATCACCGCAGCCGTGACTCTTCCGGTGTCCGAGGACGTCCGGCCCGCAGTGCGGCCGTCGGCGGCACCCATGGACGCGATGGATCGGGAGCGTCTACTGTCGGGCGCCCACCACGATCCGCATGCGCTGCTGGGGGCCCATCCCGTGCCGGGCGGGGTCGTCTTCCGCGCGTTGCGGCCGTTCGCCACGGCCGTGGCCGTGTTGTCCGCGGACGGGCGGCGCATGGAGCTGGGCAGCGAGGGTGACGGCCTCTTCTCGGGTGTGATGCCGCTCGATTCGGTTCCCGAGTACACCTTGCTGGTGCGGTACGAGGGCGGCGGCGAGCTGGCGGTGCAGGATCCCTACCGGTTCCTGCCCTCTCTCGGTGAGTTCGATCTGCATCTGTTCGGCGAGGGGCGCCACGAACAGCTGTGGACCGCGCTCGGTGCCGAGCCGATGGCTCACCAGGGCGTGGCGGGCACCCGCTTCACCGTCTGGGCACCCAACGCGCGGGGCGTCCGGGTGGCCGGGGACTTCAGCCACTGGGACGGGACCGCGTTCCCGATGCGGTCCCTGGGCTCGTCCGGGGTGTGGGAACTGTTCCTGCCGGGCATCGGCGAGGGCGCGCGGTACAAGTTCGAGATCACCTCGCGGCACGGCCACCGGTTCCTCAAGGCCGACCCGATGGCACGCCGGACCGAGGTGCCGCCCGCCACGGCGTCCATCGTGACGGCGTCCCACCACGAGTGGGGTGACCAGGAGTGGCTGGCGCATCGCGGTGACATCGCCGTGCACGAGGCGCCGTTCTCCGTGTACGAGATCCATCTGCCGTCCTGGCGACGGGGGCTGACGTACCGTCAACTGGCCGAGGAGCTCCCGGCGTACGTCAAGGACCTCGGCTTCACCCATGTTCAGCTGATGCCGGTGGCGGAGCATCCCTTCGGCGGTTCGTGGGGGTATCAGGTCACGGGCTTCTACGCGCCGACCGCCAGGCTGGGAACGCCCGACGACTTCAAGTACCTCGTCAACGCGCTGCACCGGGCCGGGATCGGCGTCATCATGGACTGGGTGCCCGCCCACTTCCCGAAGGACGACTGGGCGCTGGCCCGCTTCGACGGGGAGCCGTTGTACGAGCCGGGCGACTCGCGCCGAGCCGAGCATCCCGACTGGGGGACCTACGAGTTCGACTACGGTCGCACCGAGGTGCGCAACTTCCTGGTCGCCAACGCGGTGTACTGGTGCGAGGAGTTCCACATCGACGGCCTGCGGGTCGACGCCGTGGCGTCCATGCTGTATCTCGACTACTCGCGCGAGCCGGGCCAGTGGACGCCCAACGTCCACGGCGGGTGTGAGGATCTCGCCGCGGTCGCCTTCCTCCAGGAGATGAACGCGACGGTGTACCGGCGGGTGCCGGGTGTGATGACCATCGCCGAGGAGTCGACCGCCTGGGGCGGGGTGACCCGCTCCACCGACAGTGGCGGTCTGGGGTTCGGTCTGAAGTGGAACATGGGCTGGATGCACGACTCGCTCGAGTACATCGCGCACGAGCCCGTTCACCGCAAGTACCACCACGACGAGATGACGTTCTCGATGGTGTACGCGTACAGCGAGAACTACGTCCTGCCGATCTCCCACGACGAAGTCGTCCACGGGAAGCAGTCGTTGGTATCCAAGATGCCGGGTGACTGGTGGCAGCAGCGGGCCACGCACCGGGCGTACCTGGGCTTCATGTGGGCGCACCCCGGCAAGCAACTCCTCTTCATGGGGCAGGAGTTCGCGCAGGGCGCGGAGTGGTCCGAGGCGCACGGGCCCGACTGGTGGCTGCTCGATCCCTCGTACGGGGCCGCCGCCGATCACCAGGGTGTGCGGGACCTCGTCCGGAAGCTCAACTCCGTGTACCGGACGACCGGTGCGCTCTGGGAGCGGGACACCGATCCCTCCGGGTTCGCCTGGGTCGCGGGGGGTGCGGCGGAGGACAACGTCTTCGCGTTCCTGCGGTTCGACGCGGAGGGGGGTCCGTTGTTGTCCGTCTCCAACTTCTCGCCGGTGGTGCGGCACGAGTACCGGCTCGGTGTTCCGGATGACGTGCCCGCCTGGGGGGAGGTCCTGAACACCGATGCCTTGCCCTTCGGGGGCAGCGGCGTGACGAGTCCCGGCCCCGTCAAGGCTGAGGCTCAGGGGGAGCAGGGGTGGGCGGCGAGTATCCGCCTCACCCTGCCACCACTGGCAACGGTATGGCTGCGCCCGGCCTAGCTCTTCCTCGCCCCCGCCGCCCCTACCCATTCCCGTCCCTTTTCGGGGGCCAGCCCCCGAACCCCCGCTCCTCAAACGCCGGAGGGGCTGACTACCAGCCCGTCCGGCGTTTGAGGACGAGCGCGTTCAGCGCGATACGGGGGTTCGGGGGCGGAGCCCCTGAGGAAGGGACGGGAATGGGTAGGGGCGGCGGGGGCGAAAAAGCTCTACGCACTCCCCCGGTACCGCCGCAACGCCGGCATCGTCGCCGCCAGAACCAGCATCGTGGCGACGACAAGCAGACCCCCACCAGCAACGGCCGTCCGGGCGCCCAGCGCGGAGCCCGCCGTCCCATGGAGGACGTCGGCCAGACGCGGACCACCCGCGACCACGACCGTGAAGACGCCCTGCATACGGCCACGAAGCTCATCGGTCACGGCCGACAGAAGAATGGCCCCGCGGAAGACCATGGAGACCATGTCGGCAACCCCGGCGGCGGCGAGAAACGCCACGCCCACCCACAGGTTGGAACTCAGCCCGAAGCCGGTGATGGCAACACCCCAGGCGACCACCGCGGCGATGACCATGAGACCGTGCCGCCGCGCCCGCGAGAACGTACCGGACATCAGCCCACCCAGCACCGCCCCGATCGGGATCGCCGCGAAGAGAAGCCCGAGAGCGAGACCCTCTCCGTACGGGGCGTACGTCTGGGCGGCGAGCTGCGGGAACAGCGCCCGTGGCATGCCGAAGACCATGGCGATGATGTCGGCGAGGAAGGACAGCAGGAGCACCTGGTTGAGGGAGATGTAGCGGAAGCCCTCCGCGATCCCCCGCAGACCTGCCCGCCCGGCGGCCGCCGCGGTGGTGCCCAGAGGCGGCAGCGCGGGAAGCCGGTAGACCGCCCATACCGTGGCGCACAGGGCAAGGGCGTCGATGAGATAGAGCTCGGCGAGGCCCACGAGAGGGATGAGGGCGCCGGCCAGCAAGGGGCCGGCGACGAGGCCGGTCTGCATGACGGTCGAGCCGAGCGCGTTCGCCGCGGCCAGTTCGTCCTTGGGGACCAGCCGGGCGATGGAGGCCTGGCGGGCCGGGGAGTTGAGGCCGAAGAACGCCTGCTGGACGGCGAGGAGCACCATCAGGACGCCGACCGATTCGAGTCCGATGACGGCCTGTATCCAGAAGAGCAGGGACGTGACGGCAATCCCGATGTTCGTCACGAGGAGGAGCTTGCGCCGGTCCACGCTGTCGGCGATCGCGCCGCCCCACAGCGCGAAGACGACGAGGGGCAGGAGTCCCGCGAAGCTCGCGTAGCCGACCCAGGCCGAGGATCCCGTGATGTCGTAGATCTGCTTGGGTACGGCGACGGCGGTGAGCTGGCTGCCCACGGCCGTGACGATGGTCGAGGACCAGAGGCGGCGGTAGGCCGGGCGGCGCAGCGGCCGGGTGTCCATGGCCCAGCGGCGCCAGCCGCCGCTTCTCCTCGGTTCGGCCGGGCCGGCCGACTCCGGTGCCCCGGTCTCCGATTCCGCACTGCGTTCTGTGCTGTGGTCCGCGTTGTTTTCCGCACCGCTCTTGCTCGTGTCCACGCCCGTCCTGGTTCCTCGACCTGATTGCTCGATACATCTTTCGATTCGAGGATCACTATCGCCGATGCGGGGCCGCCTTCGCCCGGCGGACCGATCCGTGGACGGGACGGCACAGGGCAGCAAACGACGGCGCAGGACGACAGGCGACAGGCTGGTGGACAGGCAGGCGCGTCAGCCCGTCGCGCGCGAGCCCTCGGCCGTGGTCAACAGCGACGCCGCCTGCTGGCGGGCATGGTCGAGGGCGCCGGGAAAGATGCGCAGACCGTGGGCCACGAGGGCGCCCTCGTGGAGCAGCATCAGTGTGCGGCCCAGGGTGTCGGCCGAGGCGGGCGCGAGGGGGCGTACGAGGTCGGTGAACAGGGTGAGCATCCACTGCTTCTGGCCGGTGATGATCGCGTACGCCGGGTGGGACGTGTCGTCGATCTCCGCGTGGGCGTTGACCATGCTGCAGCCCCGGGGGCCGGCCGCGTCCATCCAGTCGCGTGAGGCCTCGAACACGGCGAGAACGCGGTCGTGCGGGGTGTGGGCCGCGTCCAGGCGGGGGGCGAGGAAGGCCCGCCAGCGCTCGTCGCGGTCGGCGAGGTACTCGACGACGATCTGGTCCTTCGAGCCGAACCGGTCGTAGAGCGTCTTCTTCGTGACACCGGCCTCGGCGGCGATGAGGTCGACGCCGACGGCATGGATGCCGCGGTCGTAGAACAGTCGCCCGGCCGCCTCCAGCGCCCGGCGGGCGCCGGGGGTCAGCGGCACTCGGCGCGGCCCGTTCGAGGCGGTCGGCGCGCCCTGCGCTCTCGATGTGCTCTGTGTCTTCGAGGTGCTCATTTCTCCAGAGTAGACCGATCTGTATACTCGGCGCCAGGTATACAGATCGGTCTACTACCGTCGGCCGTCCGGCCTTGGAGGTGTGCGGTGTCGTGAACATCCTGTTGTCGATCGCGTTCGTCGGGGCCTGGAGCTCCGGTTTCATCGGGGCCAAGCTCGGATCCGGCAGCGCCCCTGCCGTCACGCTTCTCATGTGGCGTTTTCTGCCACTGGCCCTCGTCCTGGGCGTCGTCGCGCTGACCGCGACGCGGGCGTCGTGGCGTGGGCTGACCTCCCGCGATCTGGTCCGGCAGGCCGCCGTGGGGGCGCTGTCGCAGAGCGGCTACCTACTGACGGTCTACTACGCGATAGAGCTGGGCGTCTCCAGCGGCACCACGGCTCTCATCGACGGAACGCAGCCCCTGGTGGCCGGAGCGCTGGCCGGGCCGCTGCTGGGACTGCCGGTTTCGCGTACGCAGTGGCTCGGGCTGGGGCTCGGGGTGACCGGTGTCGCCGTCGTCACCGCGGCCGACGCGGGCGCCGGGACCGGAGTCGCGTGGTGGGCGTATCTCGTGCCGTTCCTCGGCATGCTGTCCCTGGTGGCGGCGACCTTCCTGGACCGCCGGTCCCGTACGGATGTCCGCCCGATGGTGTCGATGACGGTCCATGCCGTCACAAGTGCCGTCGTGTTCACGGCACTTGCCGCGGCCACCGGAACAGTGGCGCCGCCCTCGAGCGGCTCCTTCTGGACCGCGGTGGTGTGGCTCGTGGTGCTCTCCACCTTCGGCGGGTACGGGCTGTACTGGCTGATCCTGCGCCGGTCGGGGGTGACCAAGGTCAACACCCTCATGTTCCTGATGGCTCCCGTCACGGCCGTCTGGGGTGCGCTGATGTTCGGCGAGCCCTTCGGGACACAGACGGTGGTGGGACTGGCACTCGGCCTCCTGGCCGTCGCCGTCGTCCATCGAGGAGACCGCCACGACCACCACAGTCGTCACGACCACCACAGTCGCCACGACAGTCACGACCACCATCGCGACCTCGGCGACCAAGACCGCCAACAGCCTGCCGACCCGGAAGGCTTCACGCTCCGACGATCAGCGTGGCACCGAGCGCGATCATCATCGTGGCGACCAGTGCGTCCAGTACGCGCCACGCCGACGGCCGGGCCAGGAAGCGGCTGAGCAGCCGGGCGCCGAAGCCCAGCGCGGCGAACCAGACCAGGCTGGCGAGGACGGCCCCGAGACCGAAGGTCCAGCGCAGCGGGCCGCGGTCGGCCGCGATGGAGCCGAGCAGGAACACGGTGTCGAGGTAGACGTGCGGGTTGAGCCAGGTCATCGCCAGGCAGGTGAGCACGGCCCGCCGCCGTGAGCCCGCCGTGCCGGTTTCCACGAGCAGCGCCGACGGCCGGAACACCCGGCGCACGGCGAGACAGCCGTAGCCGATGAGGAAGACACCGCCGATGAGCGCGACCGCGGTCAGCGCCTCCGGCCAGGCCACCACCACCGCGCCGACCCCGCCGACCCCGAGCGCGATGAGTGCCGCGTCGGACAGGGCGCAGATGCCCACCACCGCGAGCACGGCGTCCCTGCGGATGCCCTGCCGCAGGACGAAGGCGTTCTGTGCGCCGATGGCGACGATGAGGGAGAGGCCGGTGCCGAACCCGGCGGCCGCGGCGGTCAGAGTGCTGCTCACACCGCCACGCTAGAAAGGCCGCCGTCAAGAGTACAGCTAAAGATTCTTACGTATCATTAGCACTTGTGATGACAGAGCTTCCCCTCGACCAGGTGCGTACGCTGCTGGCCGTCGTCGACGAGGGCACGTTCGACGCGGCGGCCGCGGTGCTGCATGTGACGCCGTCGGCGGTGAGCCAGCGGGTCAAGGCGCTCGAACAGGGCACGGGGCGCGTCCTGTTGATGCGTACGAAGCCGGTCCGGCCGACCGAGTCGGGCGAGGTCGTCGTGCGGTTCGCGCGCCAACTGGCCCGCCTTGAGGACGAGGCCAGGACCGAGCTCGGCATGTCGGGCTCCGACGAGCCGACGCGTCTGTCGATCGCGGTGAACTCCGACTCGCTGGCGACCTGGTTCCTGCCCGCGCTCGCCCGCGTGCCGGAAGACCTGCGGCTCTGCTACGAGTTGCGCCGCGAGGACCAGGACCACACGGCGGCACTGCTGCGCGAGGGGCTGGTGATGGCGGCGGTGACCTCGTCGCCGGAGGCGGTGACCGGTTGTTCCGTCCGGAGTCTGGGGCGTATGCGGTATCTCCCCGTGGCCGGCCCCGATTTCGCCTCGCGGTGGTTCGGCGGGTGGCCGGACACGCCGTTGCGGGACGTGATCGCCGACGCGCCCGTGGTGGCCTTCGACCGACGCGACGATCTCCAGGACGCGTTCGTCCGGGGGCTCAGGCGCGGTCGCGGCGCGGCGAGTTCGCTGCGGCATCTCGTGCCGACCTCTGAAGGGTTCGTCGACGCCGTCGCGGCCGGAATGGGGTGGGGCATGGCACCCGAGGTGCAGGCGGCGCCGCTGCTCGACGCGGGACGACTCGTCAACCTCGCGCCGGACTCGAAGATCTACGTTCCCCTGTACTGGCAGCAGTGGAAGCTCGACTTCCCCGCACTCGCCGCCGTGTCCGAGGCCGTCGCGGCGGCGGCCGCCGAGGCTCTGGACCCGGTGCGAGGCGGCTGAGCCCCGACCGGAGCGGCTCCGCCTTTCCAGCCGTCAGGAAGCCGGGCCCGGCCCCGCTTCCCTCTCCAGGAAGCTGATCACCTGGGCGGCGAGGCCGTCCGCGGCGGATTCGGAGCGGGCGCCGACGCCGACCGCCGGCTCGTGCAGGCCGATGCCACCGGACCAGAGGTAGCGTTCGGTCCACTCGTCGTCGACCTTCAACTGGACCTGGATGTCCACGTGGGACAGGCCGCTTTCGGGAGCCGCGGCGAACAGGACCGCGGTGGCCCGGCGCAGGGGATAGACGTCGAAGCCCTCGATGAACTGCGAGTTGCGCCAGTCCAGAAACGCGCTCTCGCCGTCGGTTCCGATACGGATGTCGAGCTGGCCGTCTTCGAGGTGAATGCCGAAATGCTCGGTCGTACGGTTTTCGACGGTCACCCGGAATCGGAAGTAGATCAGGCCCTCGGCCGCGTCGTCACGACCGCGCGGCGGCTCCGCCTTCTCCAAGCCATGGACGCGAATGCGCAGGCCGGCATGCTCGTCGTCGTACTCCTGCCAGTCCCCGACCACATTCGGCTCGTACACGGTTCACCTCTCGACCTCAGAGGGCTGCTGTCTATCCCTGAGCGCGACGAGGTGTCAAATGAGCAGAATGGGCGTTGGCCAGGGATTTTACCCGGCTTGATCGCTGATCAAGCCGTGCCCAGCCAGAACCCCTCTCACAGGCGTCACGCCCACGGCCCCGGCGTGCTGCACATCACGTCCCCCGGCTCCGGCCGCCGAGGCGGCACCCGGCGGCGCCGGTACCGGCTCCGGCGCCCGATGCTGTGCGGTGCATTTGAGCCAGCCCAGCGGGGTTCGCAGGCCGAATAAGGCCGCTCGCATTTCCCTCACATTTTCGCTGTTGATTATTGAATCGATTGAATGCCAGAATCCGTTCAGCCTCGCCGACATACCCCATCGGCCGGGCCACCCCGGGTTGACCGGGTGAGGATTCCAGCGGAAATTCGGGCCGATTCCCGAACCGCTCGATCCAGAAACTTGAGCCGCGTTCAGCAATGCCTCTTGAGCTGCACTCTTATTTGATAAGGCACGGTATGCCACAACACCCAAGCCCGTACTACGGTTCCCCTCCGGACAGCGCGCAGTCCGGACCCGTGGCCCGGAACATGATCGGTTCGCATCCCGACTTCCGCTCCATCCGCGGCGCCCACCGCAGATTCGGGGCGGTGGCGCTGTCGATCTCGGTGGGCGGGTTCCTGCTGTTCGTGCTGTTGTCGAGTTTCCTGCCCGACGTGCTCAATCGGCCGCTGTTCGGTCATGTGACGCTGGGACTCGCGGGCGGGGTGGGGCAGTTCGTCGTGATGGCCCTGACCGCGTGGCGGTACACGGTGCACATGGAGCGGCGGGTCGACCCGGCCGCCGACCGCCTGCGCGCCGAGCTGCATCGCGACGCGGCCGCCCGGGCCCGGGTCCCCCAGCAGCAGAGGCGGTTCGGCGGATGGTGACGCTCCCTCAGGACCGGCTGGTCACTCTCTCCGCCGGTGTCGTCGGCGGCTTCAGTCTGAAGCTGACCTTCATCCTGTTCGTGTCGGTCGTCGTGGTCAGCATGTTCACCGCGCTCATCATCGCGCCGCAGGGCGACGAGATCAGCGAGTTCTATCTCGGCAACCGCACGATGACCCCGCTGCGCAACGGCCTGGCGATGTGCGGGGACTACCTCTCCGCCGCCACCCTGCTCGGCAGCACCGGTCTGGTCGCACTGACCGGGTACGACGGCCTGCTGTACCTCGTGGGCACCAGCGTGGCCTGGGTGATGGTGCTGCTGCTGATCGCCGAACCCCTGCGCAACTCCGGCAGGTTCACGCTCGGCGACACCCTGGCGCTGCGTCTGCCGCGCAACCAGCGCTCCGTCCGCCTCGCCCTCGCCTTCTGCACGCTGACCGTCACCGTGCTCTACCTCGTCGCCCAACTGGTCGGCAGCGTCGCCCTGTTGACACAGTTCCTCGGCGAACCGTCCAGCGCCACCCGCACCCTGTGCATCGTGGCAATCGGCACCCTGGTCGTGCTGTACGTGGCGCTCGGCGGCATGCCCGGCGCGACCTTCATCCAGATCGTCAAGGCCGTCATGCTGGTCGTCGGTGTCGCCGTGACCGCCGTCATGGTGCTGCACCGCTACAAGTGGAACGTCGACGACCTGCTCGGCGGAGCCGCCTCCGGCAGCGGGATCGGCCAGCGGTTCCTTGAGCCCGGGCTGCGCTACGGCGGCAGCACGACCAGCAAGCTCGACTTCTTCAGCCTGCAGATCGCCATCGTGCTGGGGCTGGCCGCACTCCCCCACGTGATGATGCGGTTGCTGGCCCCGAGCGCCACCCGGGTGCTGCGGCGCTCCATCCTGTGGGCCATGGGCCTGGTCGGTTTCGTGTGCCTGGCCGCAGGCGTGCTCGGCCTCGGCGCGACGGCGATCGTCGGCCGGGACGTCATCGCGGACATCGACGCGAAGGGCGACGCCGCGGTGCTGCTGCTCGCCCAGGACCTCGGCGGTGCCCTGCTCACCGCGCTCATCTCCTGTCTGGCGTTCGTGACGCTGCTGGCCGTGGCCGCGGGCCTCACCCTCGCGGCCGCCTCCTCCCTCGCGCACGACCTCTACGGAGAGGTGGTGCGCAAGGGCCGGGCGAGCCAGCGGGAGGAGCTGACCGTGGCCCGGCTGTCCGCCGTCGTGATCGGTGTCCTGGGGATGCTGCTAGCGCTCGTCTCCTGGGGGACGAACACCGCAACCCTGGCGTTCCTGGCGTTCGCCATCGCCGCGTCCGCGATCCTGCCGACGATGGTCTACAGCCTGTTCTGGCGCCGCTTCAACGCGCGCGGGGCCCTGCTCAGCCTGTACGGCGGCCTCATCACGTCCGTACTGCTGGTCGTCTGCTCGCCCGTCGTCTCCTCCAGGCCCGCCTCGTTCTACCCGGACGCGGACTTCGCCTTCTTCCCGCTGCAGAACCCGGGCATCGTCTCCGTACCGGCCGGGTTCCTGCTGGGCTGGCTCGGCACCGTCCTGGCCCGTCGCCCGGAGGACACCGAGTCGGCCGAGACGTACGAGAAGTTCGAGGTCCGCGCGGTGCTGGGGGTGGATCAGCCGGTCTGAGCCGAGTCGCGGGCGCATCTCCCACAGGGTCCACCGGGTGACGAAACGGACGTCCATGTTGACGAAGGGGACGTCCAGGTGCGGAGATGCTCCTGCGACATGACGGCCGACCGTAAGGGCAGGGCAAGCGAGCGATGGCATTGCAGATCAGCGCCACCAACCCGGAGCATCCCGCGCTCCTGCTCGACCTGCCGTGGCAGCTTCCCCTGGAGGAGTGGCCGGATCACTACCTGGTGCCGCTGCCGCGGGGCATCTCACGGCACGTGGTGCGTTATGCGCGCGCCGGCACGGAGGTCGTGGCGGTCAAGGAGCTCGCCGAGCGGCCCGCCCTGCGGGAGTACGAGCTGCTGCGCAGTCTCGACCGGCTGAACATCCCGTCGGTGGACCCGCTCGCCGTGGTCACCGGCCGCACCGACGAGGGCGGCGAGCCGCTGGAATCCGTACTGATCACCCGCCATCTGGGCGGCTCGATGCCCTACCGGTCCATGTTCGAGACGACCATGCGGCCGGCCACCATGCACCGGCTCATGGACGCGCTGGCGGTTCTGCTGGTCCGGCTCCATCTGGCCGGGTTCGCCTGGGGCGACTGCTCGCTGTCCAACACGCTGTTCCGGCGTGACGCGGGCGCGTACGCCGCGTATCTCGTCGACGCCGAGACCGGGGAGCTGCATCCGCAACTGAGTCCGGGGCAGCGCGAGTACGACCTCGATCTCGCGCGCGTGAACATCAGCGGGGAGCTGCTGGACCTGGAGGCGTCCGGCGCCCTCCACCCGTCGGTGGACCCGATCGAGTTCGGCATGGAGATCTGCGCGCGCTACAACCGGCTGTGGGAGGAGCTCACCCGCACGTCCGTCTATCCGGCGGGCAAGCACCACTACATCGACCGCCGGATCCGCCGTCTGAACGACCTCGGTTTCGACGTCGCCGAGATGCAGATCGCGCACTCCTCGAACGGTGACACCGTCACGTTCGTGCCGAAGGTCGTCGACGCGGGCCACCACCAGCGCCAGTTGCTGCGGCTGACGGGATTGGACGCCGAGGAGAACCAGGCGCGGCGGCTGCTGAACGACCTGGAGGCCTGGATGGCCACCCAGGACGACTACGCGCCCGGCGACCCTCTCGCCGCCCGTCCGGAGGTCCTGGCCCACCGCTGGGTGCGGGACGTCTTCCGGCCGACCGTGCGCGCCATCCCCCGCGAGCTGCGCGGCTCGATGGATCCGGCCGAGCTCTACCACGGGCTCCTCGAACACCGCTGGTACCTGTCCGAGCGGGCCCAGCACGACATCGGGCTGGACACGGCGGTCGAGGACTACGTCAAGAACATCCTGCCTGCGATGCGTGACGCGCTGCCGCCGCCGACGGACGATCCGGCGCCCTCCGTCTGAGGCGGGCCGTCAGGCCGGCGGGACGACCGCCACCGGGCAGGGCGCGTGGTGCATGGCCGCATGGGCCACCGAGCCCACCCGTGCACCGACGGCGGAAGGGTGCGCACGCCGGCCCACCACCAGCAACTGGGCGGGAGCGGCCGCCGTGAGCAGTACCTCGCCCGCGCTGCCCATCTCGACGTGCCGGGTCACCCGCACCTGCGGGAACCGCTCCTCCCAGGGCCGCAGCGCCTCCGCGAGCGCCTTGTTCTCGTACTGCTCCAGTCCCCCGGCCTCGTCGGCGAGCTTCAGTGAGGCGGGGCTGAAGGTGAAGACGGTGGGCAGGCTCCAGGCCCGTACGACGCGTACGCCGGCGCCGCGTGCGGCGGCCGTCTCGAACGCGAACTCCAGTGCCGCCGCGCTGTCGTCCGGGCCGCCCTGCTGCCCGACGACGATCTCGCGGCCGGCCGCCTCGGACTCGGCGAGATCCCCGGCGCGTACGAGGACGACGGGCCGCGCGGACTCGGCGACCACCTGCTGTCCGACGGAGCCGAGCAGGAAGCCGACGATCGCTCCGTGCCCGCGGGTGCCGAGGACCAGCGTCTCGGCGTCCGCCGCCGCGGCGACCAGCGCGTCGACCCGGTCGCCTTCGAGGAGGTCGGTGGTCACGGGCAGGTCCGGGTGCCGGCCGGTGACGTCGCGGGCGGTCTCCGCCAGCGCGTCCCGCACGTCCCCGGTCCTGTCCTCGCCGTCGGACTTCTCCCAGGCGTGCACCACACGCAGCGCCAGTGAACGGCGTACCGCCTCCCTGGCCGCCCAGTGCACGGCGGCCAGGGATTCGGCGGAACCGTCTACTCCCACGGTGATCGGGCGGGTCATGTGACAGCCTCCGTCGCGTTGGTTGATGTGCCCACGCTACAGAGCCATTACGCCGGCCCGCACGGCGGTGCTGTCAGCTCGTCAGAAGGGCGAGTTCGGTGCCCCCGAGCAGGAAGGCGCCCACGCCGAAGTCCGAGGTGCTGTCGTGGGTGACGGGCTGGCTGGACTCCGGGCGGTCGCCCACCTTCTGTACGTAGCCGAGGAAGCCGTCGGTATGGACGGCCGTGGTGACGAGCCCCTGCCATGCCCGGGCCGCCACCGGCTGGAAGGCCGACCGGCGGACGAGGCCGGCACGGATCGCGTACGCCGTGCCGTACAGGAAGAAGGACGTGCCGCTCGTCTCGGGGCCGGGCAGATGCTCCGCGTCGGCGAGGTTGACGTTCCAGAAGCCGTCCGTGCGCTGTGCGGCGGGCAGGGCGGTGACCAGCCGGGTCAGGGTCTCCCGGTATTCGGCGGTGTGCCGCTCGGACCGCGGCAGGGCCTTGAGCGTCTTGACGTGTCCGCCCGCCACCCAGCCGTTGCCGCGCGACCAGACCACCGGTTTACCCGTGGGCGAGACGATCGCACCGGGCAGGAATCGCTTGTCGCGGTACCACAGGCCGGTGCCCGGATCGAGCAGACCGGGCCCGCCCTCGACGCGCTTGGTGTGGCCGTAGAGGGCGTACAGCTTGTCCCAGTACCGCGGGTCCTTACGCAGCACGCCGAGGCGGGCGAACGGCGGCATGCCCATGTGGAGGGCGTCGTCCCACCACCAGTCGTCGTTCTTGCCCGGCTGGTCCGTGAGAACCATGCGGCGCAGGGACGCCTCGATCGCGGCGAGTTTCCCTTCCTCGGGCTCGATCTCGTAGAGGTCGAGATAGGCCTGTCCCGCGTTGTGGTTGTCGGCATGACGGGTCGTCACACCGCCCCGCAGGCCGTACGCGTGCTTCTCGGCCCAGCCGCGCGCGTACGCCAGGTAACGGGGGTCGCCTGTCAGCCGGTGGAGCGCGAGCAGACCGCTGAAGAACGTCGCGTTGGCCCAGCCGTTGTCGCCGGGGTCCGTGTGCGTGGCGATCCAGTGGTCGGCGACCCGGCGCAGGACGGGGAGTATCTCGGCTCTCGTCGGCAGCGCCCGGGCCGTGCGGGCACTCGCGGTCGGAGTGGTGAGGAGGGTGGCGGTGGCCGCGAGGGCGGTCCCGCCGGTGAGTAAGCGACGTCTGTTCACTGGGTCAACTCCTCTGTGTGTGGGGCACATTGGGGCCATGTGTCAGCGGGATGCGTCAGTGCGATGCGTCATCAGTGCGCTGCCTCGGTGCTCCGGCTGGGCGCGGTGTTCACTCGGAGCAGTCGAGGCTCTTGAGGTCGACGGCGTCGGCCATCGCCTGCATGCCCTTGTCGTTGGGGTGCAGGCGGTCACCGCCGTCGAAGACGGGGAGGATGCGCTGGTGGTCGTAGGGGCTGCGGAGGATGCGGTCGAAGTCGGTGACGGCGTCGAACTCCCCGCTGTCGCGGATGAATTGGTTGATCTCCTGGCGTACGGACTCGGCGGCGGTATCCCACTCGTACCAGCCCTTGAAGGGCGCGACGGTGGCCCCGACGACGCACTTCCCGGCCTCGTGGGCGCGGGCGATGATCTCGCGATAGCCCTTGATCATGTCCTGGGCCGTGACGCCGGAGTGGGCCTTGATGTCGTTGACGCCCTCGAAGAGGAACACCGTGCGGACGCCCGGGAGGGAGAGGACGTCACGGTCCAGCCGGTTGAGGGCGCTCTGTCCGGCGCCGTCCGCGAGGACCTTGTTCCCGGAGATGCCCTCGTTGGCAACTCCCTTGACCGGACCGGTCGTTGCCTTCAGCCGACGGGCGAGGTAGTCGGGCCAGCGGCGGTTCAGATCGCTCGTGGACTGCCAGCCGTCGGTGATGGAGTCGCCGAGCGCGACCACGGCCCCGGTGGTCGAACTCGTCCGTACGGACACGGCGTCGAGGTAGAACCAGGAGCCGATCGGCTGGGTCCAGGAGGTGGCGGCCTCCTCGCCCGTGTGGTCGCCCTCCGCCGCGTACGAGGTCTGCATGGCCATGGAGTGCCCGGTGGCCGTGCCGCTCGCCTCGCTGGTGTGGATGCTGACGGCCAGGTCGGTCGCGGCGGGCAGCCTGCCGGGGAGCGGGTCGCTGTACGCGGTGGCGCCGGCGGGGACCGTGACGGAGCGGGATCCGCCGAAGGTCAGCCGCTTGTTGGTGCCGCGGACCACGGTGGCGCCCTCCTGCCGGATGCCGGCGTAGACGCTGTCGAAGGTCAGCGGCTTGTCGCCGAAGGCGTTGGAGAGCCGGACGCGCAGGTCGTCCCCGGCGACGCTGGTGCGCACGATCAGGCGGTAGCTGCGGTCGTTGACGGCGTCGCCGATGCGGTCCGCGCTCGCGCCCCAGGTGACCACGTCGTGCCGTGGCCCGGCGGCGGCCTGTGCCGTGGACGTGTGCGGGTCGGCCGGCTGCGCCGCCGCGGGCGTCGCCTGGACGGCCGCGGCGATCAGCAGCAGGGCGGCCAGGCGGCCGCCCGCTCGGGCGAACCGGGCCGTCATCGGGCGAAGTCCCGCAGCGTGACGGACCCGCCGGGCTTCAGGGTCACCGTCCTGGACGTGTTGCCGTACGCCACCGTCGTCGTCCGGCCGCCGACGCTGTGGATCCGGGCCTCGGTGGGCTTCCCGTCGCGCCAGCGCAGGTCGACGGTGAAGCCGCCGCGGACGCCGACTCCCGTGACGGAGCCGGACTTCGCCCAGGCGTCGGGGAGGGCCGGAAGCAGCTCCAGATGGCCCGGGCGGGAATACACAAGCATCTCGATCATCGCCGCGGGTGTGCCGAAGTTGGCCTCGATCTGGAAGATGCCGCGACCCTTTTCCACTTCGTAGATGTCGAAGAGGTTGGGGGCGGTGCCGTTGCCGCCGTCGATCGACGGGCGGAGGTTGTTGACGATCAGCTGGTAGGCCTTGTCCGCGTGCTTCAGCCGGGCCCAGCACAGACTGCGCCAGGCGTTGGCCCAGCCGAAGCTCTCCATGCCGCGCGCGGTGAGCAGGACAGTTGCGCCCTCCACGATCTCCGGCGGGGTGGAGTCGTCGGGGCGGATGCGGTCTCCGGGGAAGAGTCCGATCAGCGGGGACAGGTGCCGGTGGGTGGTCTCGCCGAGGTTGTCGGGCGACATCCACTCCTCCAGCCAGCCCGTCTTGGGGCTGACCTTCGGCAGATACAGCCGCTTCTGGAGGCCGCCAATCTTCTTCGCGTAGGCGGAGTCCTTCTTCAACTCCTTGGACGCCGTGAGGAAGTGGTCGAACAGCACCCACACCAGTTCCTGCGCGTAGGTGATGCCCTTGGCGTCCTGCGGGCCGTGCTCGGGCGACCAGTCGTTGTCGTCGATGAGCACCTCCTGCGAGGTGCCGGGGAGAGTCGTGGTGATCAGCCGCGCCTCCCAGAACTCGCAGGCACCCTTGAGGAGCGGGTAGATCCTCGCCAGATGGGAGCGCGACCGGGTGAACTCGTAGTGCTCCCACAGGGTCGTGCACAGCCACGCGTTGCCCGCCGGATGCCACCACCAGCCGTTTCCGCCATGGATGTTGGTGGAGAAGGCGACGGTCCAGCCGGCGACCTTCCCGGTGGAGTTGCGGTAGCGGTTGCGCGGGTCGTTGAAGAGGTCGTTGGTGAGCTTCGTCCAGGACTGGAACTGGTCGAGGCAGTAGTCGGTGAGCGCGTCGAAGCACTGGGACAGCCCGGCCCGGTCGGCCATCCAGTAGTTCATCTGGATGTTGACGTCCGTGTGGTAGTCGCCCATCCAGTCCGGGTCGTTGCCGTCGAGCCACAGCCCCTGGAGGTTGAGCGGGAGGCTGCCGCGGGACCCGGAGATCATCAGATAGCGGCCGAACTGCAGGTAGGCGGCCTCCAGTTCGGGATCGGGCTCACCGTCCCGGGCCCGCGCCCCGAGCCGTTCCCAGGTGTCCAGGGAACGCTGCTCGTCCGACGACGTACCGAGCGAGATGTCCAACTGCTCGAACAACTCGCGGTGGTCGGCGACATGGGTGCGCAGCAGAGTGTCCGCCGAGTGGCCCGCCGCGTCGCGGACCTTCGTGCGGGCCAGTCGCTCGGGGTCGAGGGAGGGATCGCGGTAACCGTTGGAGGCGTCGGGCGCGTAGTTGGTGCCGCCGCTCACCACGACGGTCAGTTCCCTGCAGCCGGAGAAGTCGATCCGCGGGCCGTTCACCCGGACGCTGCCACCACTGCCGGTCGCCTTCACGGCGGCGCCGTAGCGCAGACCGTTCGGGAAGGCAGTACCGAAAGAGGTACCCGTCACGCTCTCTCCGTGCGTTCCCTCCAGGGCGATGCTGCCGGTGTAACGGCCGCCGCCACTCTGGGAGAAGTGCAGGACGATCGCGTCGTCGGGGCGGCTGGCGAAGATCTGCCGCTTGTACGTCACTCCGGAGCGGACGTACGACGTGGTCACCACGCCCTGCGCGAGGTCGAGGGTGCGGCGGTAGCCGTTCACGGCGGACAGGTCGTGGTCGGGGATGTCGACGGTGAGGCGGCCCAGGAGCGTGAAGGAGCCGAAGTTCTCGCGGTCGTAGGGGAACTGGCCGTCGGAGTCGAGCTTGTCGTTGAGACCGCCGGTCCACATGGTGGCGTCGGTGATCAGGAGGAGTTCACGGCCCGGGTCGTTGCTCGCGAGGGCGCCGAGGCGGCCGTTGCCGACGGGCAGGCCCTGTTCGATCATCGAGTGCTCGTCGCCGGGCGACTGCCACCACAGCTGGTTCCGTGAACTCCCCTTCGGGAGCGGGGCGTCGGCGGGTCGCTGGGGTGCGGCCGACGCGGTGAAGGCGGGCAGGCCGCCGAGGGCGGTGGCGACGCCTGCCGCCGCGGCCAGTGAGAGGAGTCTTCGTCTGCTGGGCTCGGTCGGGATGTTGTCCATGGTGCGGCTCCAGGGGGAAGAGAACGGCGGTCAGGACGACTTCGGGACGTCGATGCGGTCGATGTCCGGGCCGTAGCCGGTGCCGCTGTCGAAGGTGATGGTGTTGGCGCCGGCCTTGAGGGTGACGGGCACGCTGACGGTCTCGGCGGTTCCCCAGTCCCCGGTGGAGGGGAACTTGTGGTGCCTGGCGCCGTTGCCGTTCGCGGAGACGTCGATGGAACGGGCGTCACCGCTGACGTAGCCGACCTTCACCATGTACGTACCGGCCTTGGCGACGACGACGTCGTTGAAGCGGAGCTTGCCGCCGACGTACAGGTTGCCGACCTTCTTGCCGCCCGAGCAGGCGGAGCAGTCGGCGACGGAGGCGTTGCCGCTGAGGGTGTTGGTGGTCGCCTCGGCCTCGTAGCCGGTCGAGGCGAGAGCGGCGCCGCGCGGGGTGACGGTGAACAGGCGGGAGCCGTGGGCGGGCAGGGCCTGCGTCACCTTGTTCGTGTGGGTGCCGAGGTTCTCGCGGTTCCACAGGTCCCGTACGGAGGCCTTGCCGGTGAAGCCGAGGGTCGCCCAGTCGGCGGTGACGGCGGCGGGCGCGTCGGCGAGGTTGAACAGGGCGACGGTGTAGCTGCCGTCGGCGTTCTTGGCCGCCCACACCTGCTGGGGGTCGGACGGGGTGACCGGGCGGGCGGGAGGGGTGCTGCCCTGGTTGAGGGCGATGACCTCGCGGTTGGTCAGCAGCGACACACCGTAGGAGTCGAGCTTGGTCAGGTCGTCACCGGTGTAGAGCGGGGACTTGGCGATGGCCCACAGGGTCGCGTAGCTCTGCCGCTCCGCCTTGGTGAGGCCGTCCATCTGGCCGTTGCCGACGTCCAGGGAGTCCAGGTCGTTCCAGCCGCCGGGGCCTGCGTGGCGGGTCCAGCCGGGGGCGTCGTCCCAGCGGTCGTCGACCGAGTTCTCCCAGCTGACGAGGGTGTTGCAGTAGCACTCGACGTCGGTGTCGATGCGCCAGCCGTTGGAGTACTTCTTCCAGTCGGCGACCCGGCCGATGTCGAGCGACCAGGAGATCTCCAGGTGGATCGGACGGCCGGTGGCGGCGATGGCCTTCTGCCAGGCGGCGACGTCGGCAACGTTGTCGTACTGGTCGCCGTTCTTGCCGGAACCCGGTCCGACCCCGTCGAGCTTGAGGAAGTCGTAGCCCCAGTCGGCGAAGAGCCGGGCCTGCGAGTCGACGTACTTCTGGGCACAGGGGTTGGAGAAGTCGAGCTTGTAGGCGCTGTCCCAGCCGTTGGTGGTGCGCAGGTCGCCGTACACGATGTCGGCGGTCGTGCAGCCCTCGGCGTTCCAGATGGGGGTCTTGCCCTCCCCGTACGCCTCCTTCTCCAGGCCGACGGGCAGGTAGATGCCCGCCTTGAGTCCCTTGCCGTGGATGTGGTCGGCGACGGGCTTCATGCCGCGCGGGAAGCGCCCCGGGTCCGCCTTCTGGCGGGCGTACTCGTCGAATCCGGGCTTCCAGTCCTTGGCACGCCACCATCCGGCGTCGAGGTTGACGTACTCGTATCCGTACGGCTTGAGCTTGGCCGCCAGGGCGTCCGCCTGCTTGAGGACGTTCTTCTCGGTGAGGTAGCTGTAGTCGCCGTCGGGGTTGAGCCCGGGGTACTTCGAGGACTGCATGCTCCAGCTCGACCAGCCCATGTACGGCTTGGCCGCGACGGCCTCGGCACCGGCGTCGACGGTGGACGTGGTCGCGGGAGAGGTGGCAGTGGGGGTGGCGGCCTGGGCTGCCGGGAGGGTCGTCGCCATGGCCGCGGTGAGGGCCACGACGAGCATGGCTCTCGTGGAGCGACGGGCGGGGGTACCGGGAGAGTACGAGGATGACCTCATGGGTCGGACCTCCAGTGATGGGTTCGGCTCTGCGCGGGTGCGGTGATGCGTTGGTGCGGTGAGGCAGTGATGCGTTGGTGCGGTGGGACACTGATGTGTCGGTGCGGTGGGACACTGATGTGTCGGTGCGGTGGGACACTGATGTGTCGGTGCGGTGGGACACTGATGTGTCGGTGCGGTGGGGCAGTGATGTGTCGGTGCGTTGGTGCGGGAACTTCCTTGGGGGCCAAGGAGCTTGACTGTTCGTCAGGTGGTGCTGCGGCTCATCCCTGGCCGCGGGTCGGACCGCTGATGAAGGACTGGATGGCGGTGGCCGCGGCGCCGCGCGCCCACTCGTCGAAGGGCAACGGACGCGTCAGCAGGTCGCATCGCGCGGCCGTGCCGAAGGCCGACGCGGTGAAGGCGTCGCGGATCTGCTCGGCGAACAGGTCGTATGCGGCGAGGCCCTCGCCGGAGATGATCACGCGCTGGGGGCCCATGAGGTTGGCGACGGTCGCGATGGCCCGGCCGATGGCCTCCCCGGCCCGCGCGTACACCTCACGGGCGCCCGGGTCGCCCCGCCGGGCCAGGTCGACGGCCTGCGCGGCGTCGGCCACCGGCAGGCGGGTCGCCTCGCGCACAGCGGCGACGATCGCGGGGTCCGCAGCGATGGCCTCGGCGCACCCGTGGTTTCCGCAGTGGCAGGGCGGTCCCGTCGGGTCGATGACCACGTGCCCGATCTCGCCGGCCACCCCGTGCGCGCCCGAGACGACCTTGCCGTGCACGACCAGGCCGCAGCCGATGCCCGCACCGACGGTCACCACCGCGAAGTCGGAGAGGCCGATGCCCGCGCCGAACCACTGCTCGGCGACGGTGAGGGCGCGGACGTCGTTGTCGACGGTGACCGGCAGTCCGGTCGTCATCTCCACGAGTTCGGCGAGGGGAAGGTCGCACCACTCCAGGAAGGGCGAGAAGCGCACCTCTCCGGCGGCGCGGTCCACATCGCCGGAGACGGCGACACCGAGCCCCTGGACCTGAACGCCGAACCCGTCGGCCTCCGCGAGGAGTTCCTGCGCGAGGGCGGCGACCGACGCGAGCACGGCCTTCGGTTCGCGGTCGGCGAGGGGCACGTGCCGGGCGACGCGGATCCGGCAGCACAGGTCCGTCAGCACTGCGATGATCTCGTCGCCGGTGATCTTGACACCGATGAACAGGGCCCGTCCGCCGTCCACCCGCACGGGGTTGGCGGGCCGCCCAAGGGACGGGCGCGCCTCGTCGCCCGCGTCCTCCACCAGGTACCCGGCCTCCATCAGCGGCCGGACCGCCTTCGTGACCGCCGCCGCCGAGAGCCCGGCCCGGCCGGCCATGTCCGACCGGGTGAGCGGGCCGTGGGACAGCACGGTGGTGAAGATCTGGGCAGCGGCCGGCGTGTGTGCCGGGAACGCCTCCGTACGAGGAGTCGAGCGCATGCCCGGAACCTAGGTCCGTTCTTTTCCGCCGTCAATAAAAGAAGCAAGGATCCTTTGAAGAAGGGGGATTTGACGCTTTGGCCCTACGGATGCACCCCATCACCGGATATCGCACCGGCACTTGCCCGGCACGGTCCGCGCTCATGCTTGAAGTCCGTGGTCTCCTGGCATGCTGCCTCCATGCCGACACCGACAGGGCCCCGCCCGCCCGTGTCCCCGCCCCTCGCTCCGGTCGACGGTCTGCGGATCCGGGCTCACCGGCTCACCCAGGAGGTGCGCGGAGCGGGGCGCGTACTGGACGAGGTGTCCCTCGACGCCGGGCCCGGGCGGATCGTCGTGATCGCCGGCAGCAGCGGCGCGGGCAAGACGGTGCTGCTGGAAACCCTCGCGGGACTGCGGTCGGCCGACGAAGGTTCCGTACTGCACGACGGGGCCCAACCGGGCCCGCCCGGGCCGGAGTTCGGGTTCGTACCGCAGGAGGACATCCTGCACCGCGACCTCCCGCTGCACCGGACGCTGGTGTACACCGCGGGTCTGCGCATGCCGGCGGGAACGTCGGCCGACTCGGTCACCGCGGCCGTAGACCGGGTCCTGGACACGCTCGGGCTGACCCACCGGGCCGGTACGCCGGTCCGCGCGCTGAGCGGCGGCGAACGCAAACGGGCAAGCATCGCCGCCGAGTTGCTCACCAGACCGCGGGCGCTCTTCCTCGACGAACCCACCTCCGGGCTCGATCCGGTCACCGGGGCGGCCCTGTTGCGGACCCTGCGCGCCCTCGCCGAGCACGGCACCACCATCGTGCTGACCACCCACGTCCTCGCGGACCTCCTCCGCGGCGACCACGTCGTGTTCCTGGCCCCGGGCGGGCAGGTCGCGTACGCGGGTGAACCAGACACCCTGTGCCGGGAGTTCGGGGTCGGCACGGTCGAGGAGGTGTACGAGGCGGTGGCCGACGGCGCGCGTGTCGAACCCGTGGTGTCCCCTGGTGACCCCGCGGAGTCCGATGACGGCGTGGTCCGTCCTGAGCGGCCGGGCCCACGGTCTCGCGTGGGCGCGGTGCGCCAGTGGTCACTGCTCACCCGGCGCGGAACGGCCCTGTTGCTGCACAACCGGCTCTCGGTCGCCGTGCTGGCCGGTTCGCCCGTGATGATCGTGGCGATGTTCGCGGTGCTGTTCCGCGCGGGCGCGTTCGATCCGGCGACCCCGGATCCGGGGTCGACCGCGATGATCATGTTCTGGATCGCGTTCGGCGCGTTCTTCTTCGGGCTGACGTACGGCCTGTTGCAGATCTGTACGGAACTGCCCGTGCTCCGCCGCGAATGGCTGGCCGGACTGCGGATCGGCCCGTACGTGGCGTCCAAGCTCACCACCATGCTCCCGGTACTGGCAGCCGCGGACGCCCTGCTCCTCGCCGTGCTGCGTGCCCTGGACCGGCTGCCCGCGGCGGACTGGGACACGTACGTCTCGCTGTTCGTGTCGAGTGTGCTGGCCTCGGCGGCAGCGCTCGCCCTGGGGCTGCTCGCCTCCGCCGCCGTGACGGACCCGGGGCAGGCGACGCTGATGCTGCCGCTGCTCTGCTTCCCCCAGGTGCTGTTCTCGGGGGCGTTCGTGCCGGTGCCCCGGATGACGGCGGCGGGAGACGCGATCAGCTGGGCGATGACCAACCGCTGGGCGTTCGAGGCACTGGGCAGCGGTATCGGCCTGGAGCCGCTGTGGCGCGACGGTGCCTCCCGGCTGGGGCCGCCGCTGCTGGACTCGTACGGCGAGTCGTTCGCTCATCCCGCGAGCCGGGGCTGGCTGATCCTCGCCGGGTTCGCCCTGCTGTTCCTGGCGGCGACATGGACGGTGCTGGTGCGCAAGTGCCGGAACGGGGTGGTGCGCGGGCGGGCGGGAAAGTGAACCGGCGCCCGTCGACCGCTCAACAGCCCGCCCTCGCCTCCAGTCCCGTGGCCCCGGGCACCCGGTCCCGGTAGGTCTCCCGTACGAACGTCAGGAACGTCTCGATGTCCCTGGGCTGTGACGACAGGCCGAGCGAGATCCGGACCGCGCCCGCCGACGGCAGGCGCAGCAGCTCCAAGTACTCCTCCAGGGAGGCGACTCGGCGGCGTGCGGCCGAGCGGAGCCGGCGCGGTGGCAGGGCGAACGCCGCCTCGCCCGCGCCCGGGTTGCAGAAGCAGCCGGTGCGCAGCGAGATCCCGCGCAGGGCGCTGTCGCGGGTGACGACCCGTTCGTCGATGACACGGCCGTCGGCGCCCAGCAGGTTGAGCGCGACCGTTCCGCCGCGGGCCACGAGGTCGGCAGGCCCGTACGTCCTGACCAGCGGTGAGCCGTCGCTGTGCCGCAACTGCCTCAGCCCCGCGAGGAGTTGACCGGTCAGGGCGGTGACGTGGGCGTGCACGCGGTCCATGCCTATGTTGTCGATCCACTCCAGCCCGGCCGTCACGTCGGGGACGGACAGGAAGTTGACCGTGCCGTCCTCGAAGGCCGCCTCGTCGTCCGCGAGGACGTGCCACTGCGCCTGCGCGCTGACCGCGTAGATGGTGCCGCCGGAGAACCAGGGGCGTCGCAGTCTCGCGAGGGCGTCCCGGCGGGCGATCAGGCTGCCGACGCCGGTGGGGTGGCCGAAGACCTTGTACCAGCTGACGACCGTGAAGTCGGGGTGGTACCGGCTCAGGTCGAGGGTGTTGGCGGGTACGTACGCGGCAGCGTCCAGCAGGACGTCGTAGCCGCGTGCCTGGGCCGCCGCGATCCAGGTGAGCGGGTGCTGGACGCCGGTGAAGTTGCTCTGCGCCGGGTAGGCGAGCAGGCCGTGCGGGCGCTCGCCGGCGTGGCCTCGCCTCATGCCCGGGCCGCGTCTGCGCCCGGGACCGCGTTCACGCGCGGGCAGGGCGGCTCTCAGCCGCTGCTCGTCCATCCGCAGCCCGGGTCCGCTCACCGGTACGTACACCGTCGTCGCGCCGCGCGAACGCGCGTACTCCCGCAGGCCGTTCACCGAGTTGTGGTTGTCCAGGGACATCACCAGCCTGCTGCGGCGGGTGAAGGGATATGCCTCGCCGACCAGACGCAGCGCGCCGGTCGCGTTGGCGGTGAAGATCACGGCGTACTCGGCCGGGTCCGCGTCGAAGTGGCGGAGCACCGCGCGGCGGGCCTGGGACAGCAGCACTCCCGAGGCGCGGGAGGCCGGGCTCTCGGAGTGCGGATTCCCGAAGAGTCCGCCGGTGATGCGGGCGGCGCTCCCCCGCACGAGCGAGGTCGGCGGAAGGCCCGCTCCCGTGTGGTCGAGGTAGGTGTGCCCGCCGGCGTCGAGGTAGTCGAAGTCCTCGTTCCGTAAGTCCGCCAAGTCCCCTGCGTGGGCGTCGTCTTCGGGTATGTGGCCGGTGGTCTGCGCCTTGTCCACTGATCCTCCCGCATGAGAGGCCCGGCCCGTCCCCGAGTCCTGGGCCGGGCACGGTCTCCCGACATCATGCTGCTATTCGTCCCGGTGGGAAGAGGTTGCCGGGAATCGGCGCGATCGTGCCGCTCGGGCCGGGGGCGACCCGGTCAGAGGGTGCCGACGGGCTCGGCCAGGACGGTGGTGACTCCGCGTGTGCGCAGTTCGGCGAGGATGCCGGGGTCGGCGGTGTCGTCCGTGACCAGGGTCCAGCCCTCGGGGAGGACGGCCCAGGCGTGGAAGGGGCGGCGGCCCAGCTTGGCCGCGTGGGCGAGTACGTAGACGTGGTCGGCGCGGCGGGCCATGAGTTCCTTGAGGCGGGTCTGGCGCAGATCGGCCTCGCAGATCCCGTGCTCCGGCGAGACTCCGTCGGTGCCGAGGAAGACCCGGTCGAAGGTGAGCCGTTCGAGGGCGGCCTCGGTCAACGGGCCGACGAAGCCCTGGCTGAGCGGTCTGAGGGTGCCGCCGAGGCACTCGACGTGCACCGTCTCGACGTCGGCGAGTTCCTGAAGCGCCGTCAGTCCGGTGGTCGCGATGGTCACGTCCTTGGCCGTACGCAGTTCGTGTGCGAGCGCGCCGACCGTGGAGCCCGCGTCGAGCAGCAGCGTCTCGCCCGGCTGGACCTGGGCCGCCGCCCAGCGGGCGATGGCCCGCTTGGCGTCGTACGCCTCGCCGGTGCGCTGGCGCAGCGACGCCTCCGGGTGCGCGGACAGGGCCATCGCGCCCCCGTACGTACGGGCGAGCCGTCCGTCGGTGGTGAGCCTGGCGAGGTCGCGGCGGATGGTGGAGGCCGTCACGCCGAACAGCTGGGAGAGTTCCTCCACGCTGGTCAGGCCGGTGGTGGTGGCGAGTTGGACGATCCGGTCGCGCCGGGCCTTGGAGCCGATCGCAGACATCAGTCTCTGTCCTCTGGTGTCCTGTGGTGCCGATGGTGCCGACGGGCCGGGGTCAGCGGGCGGCGGCCGGAGCGGATGACATCTCGGCGGCCTGGCGCAGCGCCTCGACCATGCTACCGGCCTCGGCCCTGCCGGTTCCGGCGATGTCGAAGGCGGTGCCGTGGTCGACGGAGGTGCGGATGACCGGCAGGCCCACGGTGAGGTTGACGCCCGCCTCGATGCCGAGGACCTTCACCGGGCCGTGGCCCTGGTCGTGGTACATGGCGACGATGAGGTCGTAGTCGCCGCGGCCGGCAAGGTAGAAGGCCGTGTCGGCGGGGAGCGGGCCGCGGGCGTCGATGCCGTCGGCGCGCAGGACCTCCAGGGCGGGGACGATCTTCGTCTCCTCCTCGCCGTTGCCGAACAGTCCGTTCTCGCCGGCGTGCGGGTTGATTCCGCACACCCCGATCACGGGTGCCTCGACGCCTGCGCGGACCATCGCGTCGTGGCCGCGGCGCACGGTGCGCTCGACGAGTCCGGGCTCGATCCTGTTGACGGCGTCGATCAGACCGATGTGCGTGGTGACGTGGATGACCTTCACCCTGGGCGTGGACAGCATCATCGACACCTCCTCGACGCCGGTGAGATGAGCGAGGAGTTCGGTGTGGCCGGGGTAGAGGTGTCCGGCGGCGTGCAGGGCCTCCTTGTTGAGGGGCGCGGTGCAGATGCCGTGGACGTCTCCGTTCAGGGCGAGTTCGGCGGCGACGCGGATGTACTGGTACGCGGCGTCGCCGGCCTTCGCCGACAGCGCGCCCCAGGGGAGGTCGGCCGGGAGCAGGCCGAGGTCGACGACGTTGATGCGCCCGGGCGTGAACTCGGCCTGGGCGGGGCTGTCGACGGGCACGATGTCGCACGTGACGCCGAGGATGCGGGCCGCCTCACGGAGGCGCTCGGCGTCGCCGATGACGACGGGGCGGCAGCCGCGCAGGGTGTCGGCGTTCAGCAGGGCCGGGACGATGACCTCCGGTCCGATGCCGGCGCCGTCGCCCATGGTCACCGCGATGATCGGGAGCGGACGTCCGGCGGTGCCGGACTGCTCGGCGGGCGCGGCGGTGGGGGCTGCGTTCACGTGGGTTCTCCTAGCGGGGCGGGCGGGACGGGTGGTGCGACCGGCTGGTCGGAGGGCGGCGCGAGGCCGGGGCGCAGTGCGCGGGCGATGCGCAGCAGGGAGTCGGTGTCGCCGTAGCTGCCGGGTCGGGTGACGACGCGGCGGCCGTCGGCGGTGCGGGAGCGGACGGCGCCGTGGTGGATCTGGTCGAGCGGCAGGAGTTCGCGGATGCCGAGTGCGTCGAGGACACGGCGGGCGGTCTCGCCACCGGTCAGGACGAGGTCGCTGTCGTGCGCCGCCCCGGCGACCGCGTGGGCCAGGCCCTTGGCGAGGCTGCGGGCCTGGCCGGGGACGACGGCGTGGGTGCCGTCGATGCTGACGACGGTGACGCCGTGCGGTGTGTGGCCGTCTTCTGTACGGATGTCCAGGGGCGGCCAGGTCGAGTGGCCGGTAAGGGTGTGCGCGGGCAGCGGCACGTGGCGCGCACCGGCCGCGACGAGTTGCGCGATCTGCGCAACGGCGGCGGGTTCGGCGGTACCGACCACCACCAGCAGGGGTCTGGAGGGGGTGCCGTCGGGGGCCGGTGACACCTCGTCGGCTGGTGCGGGACCGGCCGTGTCCGTTCCGGTGGAACGGTCCCGGTCGGCTTCCGTGGAACGGTCGTGCGCGGTCCGCGTGGAGTGGCCGGGGTCGGCTTCCGTGTGGCGGTCCCGGGCGGCCTCCGTGGAACGGTCGCCGTCCGTTCCCGGCAACCCGGCCCCGGCCCCGCAAGCGTCCGCTTTCGCGAACCTGCGTCCCAGTGCCGCCGCGAGCCCGCCCGTGCCCATCAGCCGTATCCCCGGGCCAAGTCGGAGGGCCGCCTCGGCGATCGCGTCGAGGTCCGCGTCCGTCTCCGCGTCGCACACCGGGTGGTACCCCTCGGCGACGAGCGCCCGCAGCCGGTCGTACAGAGCAGGCTCGGGCGCGCGCACCGTCGCCAGTGCCACCACCCGTGTCGGTACGCCGCCCAGGGCGGCCCCCACCGACACCGGCGCCGCGCCCGGCTCCGCACGCCAGGCGTCGGTCGTGTGCAGGGCGGTGCCGTGCAGGTTGACGACTCCTTCGCGGACGGTACGGCCGGCCACGGGCAGGGCGGGCGCGATCACGACGCCCGTGGCGCCGGTCGCGTAGGCGGCCGCCTCGGCGGCGAGGTTGCCCCGCAGCAGCGAGTCGATCTTCTTCAGGACCACGCCTCCGTCGGCGTGCGCCAGCGCGGCAAGTACCGTGCTCGCCGCGTCGTCCGGGGCCAGCTGCCGGGTGTCGAGGTCCAGTACGACCGACTCGCCCTCGCGGGGGGAAGCCGTGGCGGGGCCCAGCACGATACGCCCGCGCAGACCGAGCGCGGCCGCGGTCTCGGCGGCGCCGGACAGGTCGTCCGCGAGGGCGAACACGCGGGGCGAGAGCACCGTGCGGGTGGTGCGGGACACGTGAACCTCCTTCGGCGGGTGCCTGTTCGGGCGGCCCGGACGGGCGGACTGCCTCGGCGCCGATGATGACACAGCTTGCGCGAAGTGCGCGAGACCTCTTGCGCACTTCGCGCAGTCGTGCCACCTTTTCCGGCGCGACACCTGTTCGTCGCCCGGTGTCGGGCGGCGTCAGCGAGAGCCGGTCGCCCTCCAGAATCCGAGAAGGTCGACGATGACCCCAACTCCTCACCCCTTTCCCCCGCCCGGACCGCCCAGCCGCCGGACCGTGTTGCGCTGGGGCGCCCTCGGCACCACGGGCGTCGCGCTCGGTCCGCTGTCCGCCTGTGCAGGACCCACCGGAGCGCCCGGCCCCGGCACACTCACGCTCGGCCTGAACCGTTCCCTGGTGAGTCTCGACAACAAGCTCAACCAGTTCGACGCCGCGGTGACCGTGCAGCGCGCCGTGCGCCAGGCGCTCACCTGGATCGGCCCGGACCTGCGGCCCCGGCTCGTGCTCGCCGACCGGTTCGAGATGACCGCTCCCACGGCGTGGAGCGTGCGACTGCGCGAAGGCGTCCGCTACTCGGACGGGAGCCCCGTCACCGTCGAGGACGTCGACACGGCCCTGCGCATGTACTCCGAGGTCAACGGCTCGTTCCTGCTCGGCCTCTTCCCCGAGATGCCGACCGTCGAGGCCACCGGCGAGCGCACGTTCCTCCTGCGCACACAGCGCCCCGTACCGGTGCTCGACCGGCTGATGGCCAACATCCACATCACCCCGGCCAAGGCCAACCGGCCCGAGGAACTCCAGTCGGGGCTCGGCTCGGGCCCGTACCGCGTCGTCAGCGCGAACGGCGGTGCGGGCGAGTACACGCTGGCCCGCAACACGGAGTACTGGGGCAAGCAGCCCCCCGTCGACAAGGTCCGGGTCCGGTTCGTGCCCGAGGAGTCCAGCCGGGTCATCGCCCTGCGCAGCGGCGAACTGGACGTCGTGGACACCCTCACCCCCGACTCGGCCGAGCAGCTCGCCGGCCTGCCCGGTGTCGCCGTCCAGGAAACCCCGGGCGTCCGGATCTGCCAGCTCTTCTACAACTTCCGCAAGCCCAAGGGGCATCCGCTCGCCGACGCGCGCGTGCGCCACGCACTCACCTACGCGATCGACGGCAAGTCCCTGATACGCGACGTCCTCATCGACTCCGCCGAGGCGGCCGAGGGAGTGGTGCCGCTCGCGCTCCAAGGGGCGGTGCGCACGGGCACGTACGCCTACGACCCGCGCAGGGCCAGGGCACTGCTCAAGTCGCTGGACGCCGAGGACCTGCGGATCACCATCATGTGGGAGTCGGGCGAGTTCGCCGGCGACACCTCCGTGATGGAGGCCGTCGTCGACATGCTCCAGGACGTCGGCGTACGCGCCTCACTGCGGCAGTTCGAGCCCGGCGGCGACATCCTGAAGTGGCGGCAGGGACGCGGCGGCGACTGGGACGTCATCGGCAACGGCTTCCCCGGCACCACCGGCCAGGCCCTGACCTCTCTCCAAGGCATGTACGGGGGCACGGCCGAGAAGGAACGCACCCGGGACACCTACATGGGCTACGTCATCCCGCGCATCGAACGGCAGCTCTCCGACGCCGCGACCGAGACGGACGCCGCCGAACGCGACAGGAAACTCGCCGCCCTCCAGCACGCCGTCTGGGACACCTGGCCCAGCCTCTGGGCGTTCGCGCCCAAGACGCTGCTCGCGCGCCGCGACCGTGTCCAGGGCCTGGCGCTCCAGCCGGTCAACTCCTATGACCTGACCGCCGTACGACTGGAGGGCTGAGCCGTGCCGACGTATCTCGCCCGCCGTGTCGGGCAGAGCCTACTGACCGTGTTCCTCACGCTCACCACCGTCTTCCTGCTGGTGCGACTCGCGCCCGGCGATCCCGCCTCCGCGTACGCCGCGCCCAGCGCGACCAGCGCCGATCTCGCCCGCATCCGCGAGCAGTTCGGCCTCGACGAGCCGCTGTTCGTCCAGTACGGGTACTTCGTCCGCGACCTGTTCACCGGGGACCTCGGTACGAGCTACTCCTTCCACTCCCCCGCGCTCGACGTGGTCCTGGACCGGATGCCGTACACGATCACGCTCGCCGTCTCCGCCATCGCGGTCACGACACTGGTCGCCGTGCCGCTCGGTGTCTGGATGGCCCGCCGCGCCGACACGCGCAGGGAGTTGGGCGCGAACGTGCTGACCATCGCCGGTCAGTCGATGCCGGACTTCTGGACCGGAGTGATGCTGCTGACCGTCTTCGCGGTGCTGGTGCCGGTGCTGCCCGCGTCCGGATTCACGTCGTGGAGCGGACTGGTGCTGCCGACGGTGACCGTGGCCGTTCTCCAACTCGCCCTGATCTCACGGCTGGTGCGCCGCGAGATGTCCACCGCGCTGGCTTCCTCGTACGTCACCGTCGCCCGTTCCCGGGGCGTCTCGGAGTCCGCGCTCACCTGGCGCTACGCGCTCGCGAACTCCTCGGTGCCCCTGGTCACGGCGCTCGGTACGCGCTTCGCGGCGCTGCTGAACGGTGTGGTGGTGGTCGAGGTCGTCTTCGGCTGGCCGGGGGTCGGCTCGCTTGTTGTACGCGCGCTGGAGACCCGCGACTATCCGCTCATCCAGGCCACCGTGCTGGTCACCGCGACCCTCGCGATCCTTGTCCAACTCCTCGTCGACCTGGCCTATCCGCTGCTCGATCCGCGGGTACGCCTCGGAAAGGCGGCCTGAGCCATGAGTACCGCCGTAGATAAGAGGCGGCCCAGTGCCGTCACCGCCCGCGACCTCGCCCGGGCCACCGCGACCCGGCAGCGGCGCGGCGCCCGTTTCAAGCTGTGGGCCGGAGGCGCCTGCACGGCGCTCGTCGTCCTGCCCGTCGCCCTCGCCGGACTGCTGCCGCTGCCCGGGGCGAACGCCCAGGACCTGTCGCGGCGCAGGCTGCCGCCGCTGAGCGAGGGCCATCTGTTCGGGACCGACCAGCTGGGCCGCGATCTGCTGTCGCGGGTCCTGCACGGCGGCCAGGTCTCCCTGACCGTCGGCGTGCTCGCCGTGCTGGTCTCCGGTCTGATCGGCATCGCGGCCGGCTCGGCCGCCGGGTTCTTCGGCGGCTGGGTCGACGCGCTCGTCTCCCGGTTCCTGGAGGCCCAACTCGCCCTGCCGCTCCTGATGATGCTGCTTCTCGTGGTCGCCCTGTTCGGGCCGTCCGTCACCGTCATCACCTGTGTGATCGCGGTCGCGCAGTGGCCGGAGGTGGCCCGGCTGACCCGCTCGCTCGTCCTCGTCGAGCGCGAGAAGCCGTACGTCGCCGCCGCCCGCGTCCTCGGACTGCGTTCCTGGTCGGTCCTCGTACGGCATGTGATCCCCAACGTCGTGCGCCCGGCGAGCCTCGTCGTCCTGCTGCTGCTCGCGCAGGCGGTGCTGCTGGAGAGCGCGCTGAGCTTCCTGGGCGCGGGCCCGCAGCGGCCGTTCGCGACCTGGGGCCGGATCATCTCCGACGGCCAGGACTACATCACCACCTCGTGGTGGCTGGTGACTCTGCCGGGCCTTGTCATCGTGGTGCTGGTGGTCGGGGTCAACCTGCTCGGGGACGGGCTGCGGGACCGTACGCACACCGGGTCCCGTGCCCGCCTGCGGAAGGGAGTGTGAGCCATGGCCGAGGACACACCGCTGCTCGACGTGGCGGACCTGCAGATCGAACTCATCACCGGCCAGGGCGTGGTGCGCGCGGTCGACGGGGTGACGTTCACCGTCCGCCGGGGCGAGACCGTCACTCTGATCGGCGAGTCGGGGTCGGGGAAGTCGACCACGGCGATGGGCGTGCTGCGGCTGCTGCCCGAGGGCCTCGCCGTGCTGTCGGGGAGCGTCCGGATCGCCGGGCGGGACGTCGTGGCCGATCCGGACGCCGCGCGTGCGGTGCGCGGGCGGACGGTGTCGCTGATCCCGCAGGATCCGATGACGGCCCTGAGTCCCGTGCACACGATCGGCCGTCAGCTGGGCGACGCGCTGCGGTTGCGCCACCCGGCGCTGACCCGAACCGAGGCCCGGGACAAGGGAGTCGAGCTTCTCGGGCGGGTGCGCATCTCCGAGCCGGAGACCCGCTGGAAGGCGTATCCCCACCAGTTCTCCGGCGGCATGCTGCAGCGCATCCTCATCGCGACCGCGCTCGCCGCCGAGCCGGAGCTGCTGGTGGCGGACGAGCCCACCTCCGCGCTGGACGCCACCGTTCAGGCGAGCGTCCTCGATCTGCTGATGGAGCTTCAGGAACACACCGGCATCGGGATGTTGATGATCACGCACGATCTCGGGGTGGCGCGGCTCGTCTCCGACCGTATCCATGTGATGAAGGACGGGCGGTTCGTCGAGTCGGGCTCCGCCGAGGAGATCGTCGAGCGGCCGGCCGAGCCGTACACCCGTGAGCTGCTCGCCGCCGTACCGCGTCTCGGCGCGTGGGACGAGGACGAGGACAGCGACCCCGACGGCGACGGCGACGGCGACGGCGACGGGCGGATCGAACCCCTGGTGCAGGGAGCAACGTCATGACCGACAACACCGCGGTGACCGCCCTCACCGACGGGACCGCTCCCGACAGCGCCTCGGCCGCCGGGCCGCTGCTCTCCGTCGAGGACCTCGTCGTCGAGTACGCCACCGCGCAGGGGCCCTTCAAGGCGGTCGACCAGGTCGACTTCCAGGTGCCGCACGGGGGTTCGCTCGCCGTGGTGGGCGAGTCCGGCTGCGGCAAGTCGACCCTCGCCCGTGCCCTCGTCCGGCTACTCAAGCCGGTGAGCGGCCGGATCGTCCTGGACGGCACCGACATCGCGGCACTGCCCGAGCGGCGGCTGCGTCCGCTGCGGCGGCGGGTGCAGATGGTCTTCCAGGATCCGTACGGCTCGCTGGATCCCCATCTCACGGCTCAGCAGATCGTCGCCGAGCCGCTGCGGGTGGCCGGGGTCTCCGACCGGGCCGAACGTGCGCGTCGTGCGGCCGAGTTGATCGACCAGGTCGGCCTGCCGTCCTCGGCCCTTGACCGGCGGCCGCCCGAGTTCTCCGGCGGCCAGCGGCAGCGCATCGGCATCGCGCGGGCCCTCGCGTCCCGGCCCGACCTCCTCGTCTGCGACGAGGCGACGTCCGCCCTCGATGTCTCCGTACAGGCCCAAGTACTGGATCTGCTGCGGGAGTTGCAGGCGGACACCGGCATCGCCTATCTCGTCATCGCCCACAACCTCGGTGTCGTCCGGGAGATCAGCGACGACGTGGTGGTCATGCGCGCGGGCCGGGTCGTCGAGAGAGGACCGACGGCCGCCGTGCTCGCCTCACCCGCCGACCCGTACACCCGCGCGCTGCGCCGCGCCTCCCTCGACCCGACCACGATCCGGGGCGTGAAACCACGGGCGGTTCTGTCTGCCGCGCCCCCATCTGCCTCGCCTGTTGCCTCGCCTGCTGCCTCTCCTGTGGCATCTGCTTCTCCCGCATCGGAAGGAAACCGCTCGTGACCACCGGCATCACCCTGCCGAACATCCCTGTCCCGCTCTCCCGGCTCGTCCTCGGCACCATGACGTTCGGGGACACCGTGGACGCCGCCGGAGCGGCGGCCATGCTCGATGCCGCGCTCGACACCGGGATCACCGGTGTCGACACGGCCAACGGCTACGCGGGCGGTGAGAGCGAGCGCATCCTCGCCGGGCTCCTGCCGGGCCGGCGTGACCGCGTCGTCCTGGCGACCAAGGCCGGGATCCCGCACCCCGACCAGGGCGAGCACGCCCCGCTCTCGGCCGCCGGACTGCGGGCTGCCCTTGAGGGCAGCCTCAAACGGCTGGGCACCGACTCGGTCGACCTCTTCTATCTCCACCAGCCCGACCGCGCGACACCGCTCGCCGAAACCCTCGCCACCGTCGCCGAGTTCGCCGCCGAGGGCAAGATCCGCGCCCTCGGCGTCTCCAACTACGCGGCCTGGCAGATCGCCGAACTCGTGCGCACCGCCGAGGAGGTGGGCGCGCCGCGTCCCGTCGTCGCCCAGCAGCTGCACAACCTGCTCGCGCGCCGCATCGAGGAGGAGTACGTCGAGTACGCCGCCGTCAGTGGACTGCGCACGATGGTCTACAACCCGCTCGGCGGGGGCCTGCTCACCGGCCGTCACCGCTTCGAACAGGCCCCGGAATCGGGCCGGTTCGGGGATTCCAGGGTCGCCGCGATGTACCGGGAGCGCTATTGGGACGAGCGTCTCTTCTCTGCGGTCGACCGGCTCGCCGCCGTCGCGGACACCGCGGGCATGCCGCTCACCGACCTCGCGCTGCGCTGGCTCCTGGACCGCGACTCCACCGACGCGTTGCTGCTCGGCGGGTCGAAGACCTCGCATCTGCTCGCCAACATCGCCGCGGCGGAGGCCGGTCCGCTGCCGGCCGACGTGATGGCGGCCTGTGACGAGGTCGGGGCGGGGTTGCGTGGGCCCATGCCCGCGTACAACCGGTGACCGCCGCCCAGTGCTCCCGCCGACAGGCAGAACTCCGGATGCAGGTCATCCGTGGCTGGTCGCGCAGTTCCCCGCGCCCCTGACGGGGTGCCCCCTCCACAACCGCGAAGCCGCCTGTCGGTCGTCCGAAACGCTCGAACCGTATGAATCCCGAAGGAGCCCCCATGTCCACCGCCTCCCCCGGTACCCCGGCCGCGTTCGCGGCCGCCTTGCGCGCCCGTGAACCGCTTGTCGGCTACTGGTCCGTCCTCGACTCGCCGGTCTCGACCGAGCGCATCGCCCGTCTCGGGTACGACTACGTGGCGCTGGACGCCCAGCACGGGCTGTTGGAGTACGCGGGTGTGCTGGCCTCACTGACCGCGATCGACACCAAGGGGTCGACGGCCGTCGGCCTGGTCCGGGTCGAGGCCAACGACCCGATGCCGATCGGCAAGGCACTGGACGCGGGCGCGGCCGGTGTCATCGTCCCGCTCGTCGACAACGCGCGGGACGCCGCCGACGCGGTGGCCGCCGTGCGCTATCCGCCGCTCGGCAAGCGGTCGTACGGCCCCATGCGCTCGGGCCTGCGCATCGGCCCCGACCCCGCCGACGCCCACGCTCAGACCGTGGTCCTCGCGATGATCGAGACCGTCCAGGGTCTCGCCGACGTGCACGAGATCTGCGCCACCGACGGACTCGACGGGGTCTACATCGGCCCCTCCGACCTGCGGATCGCGCTCGGCGGGGCCACCTCGACCGACCCCGCGGTCGCGGACGAGTTCGAGGCGGCGCTGGTCAGGGTGCGGGAGGCCGCCGCGGCCGCCGGAATCGCCGTCGGCATCCACAACCCGGACGGCGCGAGCGCCGCCAAGCGGCTCGCCGAGGGCTTCACGTACGTCACCGTCGCCTGCGATCTCGTCCATCTGGAGCAGGCCGCGGGTCAGCACCTCACCGCCGCGCGTACCGCGGGGCTGGTCCGATGACGTCGTCGCAGCCGACGCTCGCCGACGGCGTCGTACACCCGCATCCCACCGAACCCGGCCGCGCCGAGGCCCAGTTGTCGGCGCCCGCCGTGCAGAACCACGCCGCCAATCTCACCGTGCTGCCCGGCGGGGGGCTGGGCTGTGTCTGGTTCGCGGGCACTCAGGAGGGCGTCGCGGACATCTCGGTGTGGTTCTCGCGGCTCGACCCCGATGGTGACGTCTGGTCGATGCCTGCACAGCTGTCCCACGACGACGCCCGGTCCGAGCAGAACCCGGTGCTGTCCATCGACCCGTCCGGCGACTGGTGGCTACTGCACACGGCGCAGCGGGCCGGGCACCAGGACACCGCCGAGGTGCGACTGCGTGTCAGCCGCGACGAGGGTGTGACGTGGGGCCCGTCCCGGACACTCTTCGACGGCGGGGTCTTCGTCCGGCAGCCGGTGACCGTGCTGCCCTCGGGCCGCTGGCTGCTCCCCGTCTTCCGCTGCACCGCCGCGCCGGGCGAGACATGGTCCGGCGACCGGGACACCAGCTCGGTGATGGTCAGCGACGACTCCGGGACGAGCTGGCGCGAGGTTCCGGTGCCGGGCTCGACCGGACTCGTACACATGAACATCCGCCCGCTGGCGGACGGTTCGCTCCTCGCCCTGTTCCGCAGCCGCCGGGCGGATGCCGTGCACCGGAGCGTGTCGTACGACGACGGGGAGAGCTGGGCCGAGCCCCGTCCGCTGGACTTGCCGAACAACAACTCCTCGATCCAGTACGTGCCGTTGGCCGACGGCCGGCTCGCGCTGGTGCACAACCACAGCAGTGCCGCGGACGCCGTCGCGCGCCGCGTCTCGCTGTACGACGAGATAGGGGAGGAGGGACTCAGGGAGACCGGGGACGAGGAGACCGGTGACGAGGGGTCTGGTGACGGGGCGGCTGCCGGGGAACACTCCCCCTCCGCAGCCGCCGCGACGAGAGCCGCCTTCTGGGGCGCGCCCCGTGCCCCGCTCACCCTCTCCGTTTCCTCGGACGGCGGGCTGACCTGGCCCGTGCGCCGTGACCTGGAGACCGGTGACGGCCACTGCCTGACCAACAACTCCCGCGACGGTCTCAACCGCGAGCTCTCCTACCCGTCCGTCGTCCAGACCCCGGACGGCACGCTGCACATCGCGTTCACCCGGCATCGCCGCACCATCAAGTACCTCCGCCTGAGCCCCATTTGGGCGGACCGGGAGCTCCCTGCATGACGACGACGCTCATCACCACGCCCACCTTCTCCCGCCACTCCCCCGAGCCCTGGCGGATCCTGGAACGGGCGGGCGCCGGCCCGGTGCGCCCGTACGAGGACACCGCGCTGCCGGGCGGCGAGCTGCGCGAGCGGATCGGTGGGGTCGACGCGCTGGTGGTCGGTATGGACGCCGTCACCGCCGATGTCATCGACTCGGCCGACCGTCTCAAGGTCATCGCGAAGCACGGCGTCGGCGTCGACACCATCGACGTGGCCGCCGCGCGGGCCCGAGGCATCTCCGTGGTGTGCGCGCCCGGCAGCAACTCCCGTGCGGTCGCCGAATTCACCTTCGGGCTCATCCTGGACGCCAACCGCCGCATCACCGCGTCCCACCAGCGGGTTGCGCACGGCGAGTGGCCCAAGCTGTTCGGGCCCGAACTCGCCGGAAAGACCCTGGCCGTGGTGGGCTTCGGCCGCATCGGACGTCTGCTCACCACCTACGCCCTCGCCTTCGGCATGACCGTGCTCGCGCACGATCCGTACGTCGACGACGCGGACATCCGCGCGCTCGACGCCTCGCCCGCCCCGCTGGACGACTGCCTCGCCCGTGCCGACGTCGTCAGCCTGCATCTGCCCGCAACCTCCGGCGCGGGCCCGCTCCTTGACCGCCGTCGGCTCGCCGCCATGAAGCCGGGCGCGTTGCTGGTGAACGCCGCCCGGGGCGGGCTCGTCGACGAGGAGGCCCTCGCGGCTCTCCTCGTCGAAGGCCACCTGGGCGGAGCCGCGCTCGACGCCTTCGCGCACGAGCCGCTCGGCGACAGCCCGTTGCGCACCGCTCCTAACGTCCTGCTCACCTCGCACATGGCGGCGTGCAGCCACGAGGCCAACCGCACGATGGGCGCGATGATCGCGGAGGACGTCGTACGGGTCCTCGCGGGCCGGCCCCCGCTGCGCCCGGCCCACTGAACCGCCCGCCCTCCCCCAAGCCCCGCAGAGCCCCTTCCCCTCCCCCGTCCCCGAGTCCGGGCAACGACGCCGGACACCTCGAAGGACCCCGCCATGCCTGAAACGACTGCCAGGACGGCATCCGCCGCCGCCCCGACCGAGCCCGACCCGTACGCCCTGCGCACCGAGGACGTCCGCGAGGCACCGACCACCTTCACCGGGCGGCTGCGCCATCTCGGCCCCGGTTTCGTCCTGTCGGCCGCCGTGGTCGGCTCCGGCGAGCTCATCGTGACCACCTCGCTCGGCGCGCGCGCCGGGTTCGTGCTGCTGTGGCTGGTCGTCATCAGCACCGGGGTGAAGGTGTGGGTGCAGATGGAGCTGGCCCGCTGGACGATCCTCAACGGCCGCACCGCGCTTGAGGGTTACCGCGAGGTCGGCCCGCGGATCGGTCCCGTGAGCTGGATCAACTGGCTCTGGATCGGGATGGACTTCGCCAAGATGTTCCAGCGGGGCGGCATCATCGGCGGCACGGCAGCCGCCTGCTCCGTGATGTGGCCGATCACCGGCGAGGCGCTGAGCTACCGTTCGCTCGCGGTGTGGACGGTGCTCGTCACCGCCCTCGCCGTGGTGCTGCTGCGGACAGGCAAGTACAGCGTCGTGGAGCAGTTGTGCGTGGCGTCCGTGGTCGTCTTCACCATAGCCACGGTGGCGCTGGCCCTCGGCCTTCCACTGACCGAATTCGGTTACGGGACAGGCGAGTTGGGCGAGGGCTTCAGCTTCCTCATCCCCGCGGGCACGGCCGGGGTGGCGCTGGCCATGTTCGGGATCACCGGCGTCGGCGCCGACGAGATGACGACGTACACCTACTGGTGCATCGAGAAGGGCTACGCCCGCTGGACGGGCCCGGACGACGGCAGCGAGGAGCGTGCGCGGCGGGCCGAGGGGTGGCTGAAGGTGATGCGGCTGGACGTCGCCGCCGGCTGGCTGGTCTGCACGCTGTGCACCCTCTCGTTCTACGTCATCGGGGCGGCCGTGCTGCATCCGCAGAACCTGGTGCCCGAGGGCAACTCGATGATCACCACGCTGTCCCGGATCTACACCGACACGATGGGCCCCTGGGCCGAGTACCTCTTCCTCGCCGGCGCGTTCACGGTGCTCTTCTCGACGCTCGTCGGGTCGACGGCCAGCGTGCCGCGGCTGTGGACCAACACGCTCGGGCTTCTCGGCGTGATCGACTGGCACGACGTCCGTGTACGGCGGCGCACGATCCAGATCCTGACCTGGTGCCTGCCGTCGGTGTGGGCGTCGTTCTTCCTGTTCGTGCAGTCGCCGGTGCTGATGGTGCAGATCGGTGGCATCGGCGGCGGCGTCTTCCTGCTCGCCGTGGTGATCGCGGCGTGGCGGCTGCGGTCCACCGGCGTCGAGAAGCGCTTCCGGGGCAGCCCGTGGCTGACCGTGGCGCTCGCCGTCAGCAGCGCGGCGATCGTGTTCCTCGGTGTCTACGGCGTCCTGGACGTCTTCGGCATCAGCCTCACGGGGTCCTGAGCCGGCCGGACCGGTACGGGCAGTGCGGGGCTCGGGCAGGACGGCCGGAGCTCCCGATGGCCGCCTCTGACCAGGGGAAGGAGAATGGGTTGGTCGGCGCCCGGCCGCGCCCTGCGGCAGGTCGCGGGAGAGAGGTGAGCGGCGATGACCGACCTCCTGGGCTCGTTGCCCGACCACCAAAGACGGCTGCTCCGTGACGCGCCACCCGGTGTGGAACTGGCCTCCCGGCCGATGCTCGCCACACTCAGCGACCAGCGCGACTTCCCCGGCGAGTGGGTCTTCGAACGGAAGCTGGACGGGGTCCGGGTCCTGGCGGTCCGGGAGAACGGGCGGACGCTGCTCCTCTCCCGCGCCGGCAATCGCCTCAACGACACCTACCCGGAGATCGTCGAGGCGCTCGCCGCGCAGTCGTGCACGGACTTCACCGTGGACGGCGAGATCGTCGCCTTCTCCCGCGGCCGCACGGACTTCGCACGCCTCCAGCAGCGCATGGGGCTCACCCGGCGCCGGGACATCGAGGCGAGCGGCGTCGCCGTGACGTACTACGTGTTCGATGTGCTCCGTCTGGAGGGCGCGGACCTGACACGGCTGCCGCTGCGGACACGCAAGTCCCTGCTCCGACGGACCCTGACGTACCGTGCGCCGCTGCGCATGACGACGCATCGCAACGAGGGCGGGGCCGAGTTGCTGGCCGCCGCCTGTGCCCGGGGCTGGGAGGGGCTGATCGCGAAACGGGCGAAGAGCCTTTACCAGCCCCGCCGTTCACCGGACTGGCTGAAGCTGAAGTGCTCCCGGGCGCAGGAGTTCGTGGTCGGCGGCTTCACCGAAGGGGGCGGCACCCGGGCCGGGTTCGGCGCGCTGCTGCTCGGTCACTACGAGGCGGACCGGCTGCGGTACGCGGGCAAGGTGGGCACGGGCTTCGACCGTCGTACGCTCCTCGGGCTGCGCGAAGTCCTCGATGAACTCCGCGTCCCCGCATCGCCGTTCGGCGACCGGGTGCGTGAGGCGGGCGCCCACTGGGTGGAGCCGAGGCTGGTCGCGCAGATCGCGTTCACGGAGTGGACCCGGGACGGGATGCTGCGGCATCCACGGTTCCTGGGGCTGCGCGACGACAAGAGTGCACGGGACATCGTGCGCGAGCGGCCTTCCGCCTGAGCGACCCGAGAGGTGTCGGGACGCGGGACGCCCCCGCCGGGCGCAGGGCCGGAGCCCTGCGGCCGTCCGGGGGCGTACCAACGCGTGGGTCCGGCCTACCGCTCGGACTTCTTGACGCGCTCGGAGGCCTTCGCGGCGAGCTCCTGGGCCCTGCCCGTCATCTGCTCGCCGCGGCCCTCGTTCTCCATGTGCGTGTCGCCCATGGCCCTGCCGGTGGTCTCCTTCATCTTGCCCTTCATCTGCTTGGCCTTGCCCTTTGACTTACCCATGGCTTTTCCGTCCTTCGATGAGGGTTGGACTGGCGTAACCACCCTGCGCCCGACACTCACGCTTCGCAATCCGTGAGCGACCCGTCACCATGTGTACTCAGGTGAATGCGGGGTAGGCGTTGCGCTGGCATGCGCCCGGTCGAGTGGCGACGATGGACTGGAACCACGGAGTCACGCGGTGGAGCGACGACGAGAGACCCCAAGTGTTCCGACCTCGGAGGGGAACGAATGACCTCGGACGCCGGTTCGAAAGCGGAGGAGCCGGGTGGCGGCCTGCCGGAGCAGGCCGCGCCCGACGAGGACGCGCCCCGGATCGCCGAACTGCAGGAGGAGATCGGCCAGTTGAAGGAGGCCGTGACCTCTCATGCCGTCGTGGACCAGGCGATCGGCATGATGGTGGCACTCGGGCGGGTCACGCCCGACGACGGCTGGGCCGTGCTTCGGGAAGTGTCCCAGCACACCAACATCAAACTGCGGAATGTCGCGGAGATGATCCTTGTCTGGGGACAGAAGGGCGATCTCCCACCGGATGTCCGCGCCACGCTGGAGGACACTCTCGACCGCTTCGGGCCCACATCGCTTCCGGAGGATTCTCCGCCGCTGCGATGAGGGTGTTTTATTCAGCGCGCACTGGTTAGTTCGAACAGTGGCAGTTCACTGGCAAACCGCTCCCGGGAGGGTTCGGCAGTGAGCTCGCCACTCAGCCGCCCGGCCCGGGAAGACCCGTGACGGGCGGCTGAGTCACCAACCCCGCTCTCATACGCCGCTACGACTTCTCCAGCGGCCACTACGCCTCCTTCAGCTGGCACTACGGCTTCCGAGAGGGCTTCCTCGCGCACCTTGGCGCAGCAGCCGTTGAGCAACCGGGAGACGTGCATCTGCGAGATGCCGAGCTGTTCCGCGATGCGGCTCTGGGTCATACCTCGGAAGAAGCGCAGGTAGAGGATGGTTCGCTCGCGTTCGGGGAGCGCCGCCAGACACGGCTTCACGGCTTCCCGGTCGATGACGAGGTCGAATCCGGAATCGGGCTCCCCCAGTGCGTCCCCGAGCGCATAGCCGTCGTCACTGCCGGGCAGTTCGGCGTCCAGGGAGAGAGCGGTGAAGCTGTCGAGGGCCTCGAATCCGGTACGTACGTCGTCCTCGCTCATGCGCGTGTACGCGGCGATCTCGGCGATGGTGGGGTTGCGGCCCGGTGTCGTCTGTGACAGCTCCTTCATCGCGGCGCGGACGCGGTTGCGCAGGTCCTGGACCCGCCGCGGCACGTGGAGGACCCACATGTGGTCGCGGAAGTGGCGCTTGATCTCGCCCGTGATGGTCGGGATCGCATAGCTCTCGAAGGCGTTGCCACGCTCGGGGTCGTAGCGGTCGACGGCCTTGACCAGGCCGAGTGCCGCCACCTGACCGAGATCCTCGACGGACTCGCCGCGCCCCCGGTATCGCAGCGCGATGCGGTTCGCCATCGGCAGCCAGGCCCGGACCAGCTCGTCACGCAGGGCTTGTCGCTCGGGCCCGTCGGACAGGGCGACGAGGTGTACGAAGTCCGCGGCCGAGTCGGGGGCGTCGTCGTGCGGGTGCTGCTTCGTTCTGACGGTGATTGGCATGGTGCGTCGCATCTCCCTCAGAGGGTGCTGACGGGACAGTCACCATGGGAGTGAGCGCGCACACGGACCGCTCTGGACACACCCGCGATCTGGCGGAGCCAGCTCCCACGGACGTGCCTCCTGTCCGAAGCACTAGTAATTCAACTTCCCTCATTCGGACATTTCAAAACGAAGCACCGAATATCGAGAGTCCATCGCGACAATCAATAATCGACCGGTCGCGCAAAGTGACGAAGTGAATCGAATCGACGGAGTACGCATTTCGGCGCGGATTGCCGACGGAGTCGCCACGCGGGCGTCGACGCAGTCGCCAGGAAACGCGCTCCCGTGAATTTGCCGCGCAATTATCAGAAACTGGCCCTCTCCGGCGCGCTGGTGGGCGGAGTGGTGCCGTTCCTGGTGGGCGTCCTCATCGTCGGCGCCCTGATCTGGGCCGTGTGGTGGGGCCGTCGGATGCGTTCCCGGGAGCCGGCCCGCCTCGCCCCGATCCGAGGAGCAGCCCCGGCTGCCCGACTCGGGCCCCGTGGGCGAGGTTCGCGAACGACGCGAGCCCGCCGAGATGCCTCACCGCAACGACCGGCTGACCCCGCACCGGCTCCCCGGCCACGGCAACAGCCAGACCCGCCGCGCGGCGAAGCAGAAGCCCCCGACCTGGAACGAGCACAGCGGCGGAGGCTCCGACGGCGAAGGCCCCGGCCGAACCTGACGCGAACGACGCACGACGGACGACCCGCAGCCGCAGCGGAACGCCAAAAAAAGGGAGCCCCCTCACCGGCGGACATCTGCTTCACTCGGCGCATGCTGAAGATCGGATCCGTGGTGTTGGGCGTATGGGACGTGCGGCGTGCGACCGCATTCTGGATGGAGGCTCTCGGCTACGTCCCGCGCGACGAGCCGGAGGACGACTGGGTGGTGCTGGTGCCCGCACAGGGGACCGGCCCCCAACTGGCGCTCGGCCTGAGTGAGACACCGGTACAGGAGCACCCGCGCGTCCATCTGGACCTCTACGCCGGGGACGCGGCGGATCAGGCCGCCGAGGTCGATCGATTGGTGTCCCTCGGCGCCCAACGGGTCGACTGGGACCTGTATCCCGAAGATCCGGACTTCGTCGTACTGGCCGACCCCGACGGCAACCGCTTCTGCGTCATCGACACCGGCCGAGAGTGACATCCGCGGCCGTTGCGACCACAGGGTGGGCTAGCTACGTCTGAGGCGCGAGCGGCCAACGGGGCGTCGGCGTACGCCGGCCAGGACACCCGGAGCGGATGGGCGCTCTTCTCGCGCTGGCCTCGGCAGCCTGCTACGGCGTTGTCGACTTCGCCGGTGGACTGCTGTCCCGCCGGATTCACTTCGCCGTAGTCACCTTTCTCGGACAGATCGGCGGGCTGCTGCTGGCGCTCATCCTGGCTTCGGCGGTGCCCGCGGATGCCGTGCGGTCCGCCGATGTGCTGTGGGGAGCGCTGTCCGGGGTCGGCAGCGGTGCGGCCATGCATTTCCTCAACCGCGGTCTGAGCCGCGGCGCCATGAGCATCGTGGTGCCGGTGAGCGCCGTGACGGGGGTGGCGCTGTCCGTGCTGTGCGGCGTCTGTTTTCTGGGCGACCGGCCGACTTCCCTGGCCTGGCTGGGCATCTGCGTGACGGTGCCCGCACTGTGGTGCGTCTCCGGTGGGGGCGGCGGCCGCGGTACGGGTACGGCGCGAGCGATCGTGCACGGCCTGCTCGCCAGCGCGGGGGTGGCGGTGCAGTACATCGGGTTGGCGCAGGCCGGCCCCGGAAGCGGTGTGTGGCCCGTGGTAGCGGGGCGCGTGGCCGCCGTCGTCCTGCTGCTGCCGAGCGCCTGGTGGCACCGCTCGCTGTTCCGGCAGCCGGCCGGCTCGCTGATCCAAGCGGTCGTGATCGGGGCGGGCGCGGCCCTCGCCCTGGTGCTCTACCTGTGGGCGGCCCAGCAGCAGATGCTGGCCCTCGCCGTCGTTCTGGCCTCGCTGTACCCGGCGATACCGACGGTGCTGGGGCTTGCGCTGCTGAACGAGAGGGTCAGCCGATGGCAGGTCGCCGGACTGCTCAGCGCAGGAGGCGCCGTCGTCCTGCTGACCTTGGGGTGAGACAGCCCCGCCGGCTTTGACCGCGCTGCTGTGACGGCCGCGGCCACTAAAACCGGCAACGCTTTCGCGCGGCTCCGACGGGGCCGTCCGCCGCTGTTCAGTTCTGGTGGATTCCCCGGACGATTCGGTCGACGAACTCCGCGGCCCGCTCGGGCTCCTCCTCGAACCAGTTGCCGAGGTGCTCCCGGACGGCCTCCCCGACGCAGTCCCGCACGTCGGTGTTGCCCAGCAGCCCGCGCGTGGCGCCGAGGAATTCGGGACGGTCGAGCTTCACCGACACGACTGCCGTGAGGCTCCTGCAGATCCGGTCGTCGCGGGGGTCAAGGTCCGCTGCCGGCAACCCCCGTTCCCGTGCGTACGCGATGACCGCGGCCGCCACTCCGTCGCGGAAGCCGTCCACGTGCGTGCCGCCCTCGTGAGTGGCCCGGCTGTTGGCGAAGCTGCGTATCCGTTCCTCGCGGGAGCCGGTCCACAGCAGGGCCACCTCCATCGTCCCCGCCATCCGTGGGTCCTCGCGCTCGAAGCCGATGACGTCCGGCTGGAGGGCCGACCCCGTCTCCGCGTCGAGGGTTGCCACGAAGTCCCGCACTCCCTCCGGGAACCGGAACGACACCGCCCGGGCCCCGCCCGCCGGGCGTTCGTCGGTCAGGGAGACGCCCAGGCCCCGGTTGAGGAAGGCCACCTGCCGCAAACGCTCCGCCAGCACGGCGAACGAGCAATGCGTCGTCTCGAAGATCTCGCTGTCGGGCCAGAAGGCGATGGTCGTCCCGCTTCCGGTCACCGGCCCCACGGCGGTGGGCGGGGCGGCCTCGGCACCGCGCGCGTACTCCTGGACCCGGCGGACCCCCTCGCACCTCACCTCGGCCGTCAGCCGTCTCGACAGGGCGTTGACGACGAAGAGCCCCGCTCTGAATTGGCCCACGTCCGTGATGTGCCGGCCACTGAGCTCAGGCCCGGCGTGGAAGCTGGTCAGCAGCGCTTGGAGGTCCGGGCCGCCGGGGTCCCCGGTGTCCCCGACGGCCCCAGCGGCCCTAGCGGCCCGGGCCTCGAAGGGACCCTCCGGCCCGTCGTCCGCGACCCGCACGCCGCCGTCGGACGTGAGCGTGACATCGACGAAGCCGCCGCCATTGCCATTGCCGCTGCCGCTGCCGCTGCCGCTGCCGCCGAACAGGACCTGGTTCACCGCCCGGCCGACGACCTCGAACACCATGTGATGCAGACCGCGTTCACCGGTCGAGCCGACCCACATCCCGGGCCGCTTCCGAATGGCTTCACGCCCCTCCAGCACCTCGATGTCGGCAGCGTCGTACCCCATGCTTTCCCCACTCACAAAGACCCCTCCCATGGTGTCCGGCAGACCTCTCCACCCTAGGCGGAATCCAGGGAAACACCAGGTCAGATGGCTTTTGTCGAGGCCGCGGACGGGCGGGTGGGGGCACGCCCGGTGGTGGTCGACTCAGGACCCGCGCACCATGCCCGGAAGGCCCCCGAGGGGCTGGCGAAGCCGCCTGGGACCCCGTTCCGGGCGCCCCTGAGACCCTCAATTCCGGTACGCGGGGACCAACTTGGAGCTCTGCAAGCCGGGGAGAACGCGTCGCGTCCGAGGGCGCGTCAGCCGACCATGTCGAAGTGGGCCCGGGCCCGGTCGAAGTGGCGGCCGGCCAGGTCGTCCCGGCGAATCACCCAGTGGACGATGCCCAGGTCGCCCTCGGTCACGCCCTCGCCCCCGACCTCCGCGAGCAGCACCCAGTCACCCGGACCGTGGTCGTGGTCCGTGAGGGGATCCGCGTTCCAGACCCAGGGGCAGCCGCCCATCTGTACCGGTCCGTCCGTCGTCATCTCGCCGCAGGTCTTCCACCACACGGAGCCCAGCTCTCTGCCGTGCGGGAACTCCTCGGTATCCGAACCGCGGTTGGGCAGCGAGGGCGTGGTCGTCAGATGCAGATCCCGGGCCGGGCGGACCTCCGGCAGCCACTCGTAGCTCGAAGCGCGTTCGGTGACGGGCGTGCCGACCGGGACGTAGACGAGCCGGTGCCAGTCGTCGTCGCTCCACGGGTCCTCCGTGTCCGCGAAGAAGAGCAGCGTGCCGTCCTCGGGCAGCGGGAGATCCGTCGCGCCCGGTGGGATGGCCGCGAGGTCGACCGAGGCGAGGAACGGCAGGTCCGGAACGGGCTCGTCGTCGGGCATCGGCGGCAACCCGCCGAGCCGTCCGGCCGGCGGGTCGTCGGGCGGTGTCTCACCGGCGAGGTTCAGCATCGCGCAGCGACGGGCGGTGTCGAGCCACCGCTCGATCTCGTCCTCGGGTAATCCACGACCGCGAGCTTCGTCGCGGAACGGATCCATCGATGTCATTCGCAGAGTATGCCAGCGCTGCTCACGCCCCCTCCCCCGATGAAGGCGACCGGTCGCGGGCCCGGACAGCCGATGCAGCTCCGCCCGAACCGGCCCACACCGGCGCGGTGTTGGGGTTCGGTCGCCGGGCGTCGGCACGAAGCCCGGTCACTTCACGAAGCGGTACTTCAGGTGGGTGGCCAGTGGCGTGCCGACCACGCTGACGGGTTCGAGGCGCCGCCCGGCGCCCAGTCCCTCGAAGAGCCGCAGTCCCTCTCCGAGGAGCGCGGGCACCACGTGCAGTTGCAGCTCGTCGATGAGCCCCTCCCTGAGGTACTGCTGCACCGTGCTCGCCCCGCCCGCGATGTCGACGTTCCTGTCCCCCGCGGCCGCCTTCGCCTGGTCGAGCGCGCTGTGGATACCGTCGGTGACGAAGGTGAAGGTGGTGCCGCCCTCTTTCACGAGGGTCGGCCGGGGTCGGTGGGTGAGGACGAAGACCGGGGCCCGGAACGGCGGGTTGTCGCCCCAGAACTCCTCGCCGGTGTCGTACATCATCCGGCCCATGACCACCGCTCCGGTGGCGTCGAACCACTCGCGCATCAGCTCGGAGTCGCGGTTCTCCTCCCCGCCGGTCATGCCCTGGCGCTCTCGCCAGCTCGCCAGGTTGTGGATCCACTCGAAGAGCGGTTCGGCGCCGTCGCCGCCCGGGTTGTCGATGGCGACGCCGGTGCCGGCGATGTAGCCGTCGAGGGAGATGGCCATATCCGCGGTTACGGTCACGATGCGTGCTCCTGGGTCCTGGGGGTGCTGCCTTCACCCTTGCGTCGATCGGGACCCGGCGCATTCGACAAGCTTCCGAGCTTTACCCGGCCACCATCTGGATAGCACACACATTCGAATATGTGGGTACCCTGGAAACATGTCCACGCACCTCCAGGGTTCACTGTTCGACCAGACCGACGAGGTCCGCCTCGGCCCGCTCGACGGGCTGCGCCGGACCGTGCTCGGCGACGGGGCGTGGATCGATCTGCTGCCGGGCTGGCTGCACGGGGCGGACGCTCTGTTCGCACGGCTGGCGGAAGAGGTGCCCTGGCGGGCCGAGCGGCGGCAGATGTACGAGCACACGGTGGACGTACCGCGACTGCTCTCGTTCTACGGTGCCGACGACGCGCTGCCGGACCCCGTCCTGGACGAGGCCCGGGACACCCTGTCCGCGCACTACGCCGACGAGCTGGGGGAACCGTTCACCACCGCCGGGCTCTGCTTCTACCGGGACGGCCGGGACAGCGTGGCCTGGCACGGGGACCGGATCGGCCGGGGCGCCCGCGAGGACACGATGGTCGCCATCCTCTCCGTGGGTGCTCCGCGCGATCTGCTGCTACGACCCAGGCGGGGCGGCACCCCGGTGCGGCGCCCTCTCGGACACGGCGACCTGATCGTGATGGGCGGCTCCTGCCAGCGCACCTGGGAACACGCGATCCCCAAGAGCGCCCGGGCGGCGGGTCCCCGGATCAGCGTCCAGTTCCGCCCGCACGGCGTGCAGTGACCCTCCGCAGGGGCGCCGCATGCCACGGCGCCCCGACCCACTACGGATGAGGGACCGGCTCCTGCCGGCGACGCCGCCACGAGCGGGCGCGCCGGGGCTCCTGGTCCGGCAGCCAGCCGAAGGCCAGGCAACTGCCGACGACGCCGAGGACTAGCCCGATGAAGAAGCCGCCCAGGTTCGAGGTGATCCAGGTCCCCAGGGAGAGGAGGGCACCCAGGATCGAGTAGAACAGGCGTTGCGCGGGGTTGAAGAGGATCAGCAGGCCGAGAATCAGCATCAGGGTCGGCAGGAGGTAGCCGGCCAGGCCCTGCATGCCGATGTGCATGACGACCTTCAGCGACGCCTTCTCCGTGACCAGGATCTCCGCCCCGCCCAGGGCGAGCAGCAGCCCGCCCCAGAACGGACGGGCCGCACGCCAGCGCCGGAAGGCGACCATCAGCAGCCCTTGTCGCTGAAGCTCAGCTTCAGACCGGGAAGCTTGAACACCGCCGCCGTGGTGGCGTAGTTGGTCTGCCGCAGGTTGCCGATGTGGACGGTGTCGGCCTGCTGGCTGAAGACGCCCTTCGGGCCCCGCGCATGGGACTTGTCGAGCGTGCTGGCGTCGTTGCCGATCTCGATGTTGTCGAAGGACGCGTCGCCCGACAGCTCGGTGGAGTCGGTGGTGAGGTTGACCGCGGACACCTTCTGGCTGCCCTCCCCGGCCCTGATGAGCAGGTTCGTGCCGCCGAGGTCGACGCTCTGGCAGAGCTTGGTGAGGGTCGCCTTCTTGATCGCGGAGACCACCACCAGGACCTGGCCGCCGGTGTCACCCTCGTTGGGGCTGCCCGGGGCCATCTGGTCGAGACCGCCGAACTGTGCGAAGCCCTCGCCGTCGAGGTTGGTCGCGGTGACGGTGAACGGCATACCGGAGATCGCGAACTGCACACCCAGGGCCCCCTGGGCGGTCAGGATCATCAGGCCGGCCGCGACCGCGGTCGCAGGCACCGCCATCACCGCGGCGCGGCGCAGACGGACCCGCCCGCGTCTCTCGGAACCCTCGGGGCTCTCCGAAATGGAACCGCTTTCCGACACTTCGGAGGGCTCGGGGGTGGAACCGGCTGACGAGGTGGCGTCCGAGGACGAGGCCATTTTCTGCTCCCAGGGGCATGTATCAGTGCGGGTAGGGCTTCAGTGGCACGTTGTCCTGGCGCGGACAGCGCCTACGGCGTACACCTCCTCACACCTCCCGGTGGGCGCAAGGGCTTTCTCGTTACGCAGCAGTAACCGCGACGGAAGTTACCCCCGGTAAGCGACGAGGGTCAAGCACCTTGTGGAAAAAGGAAGTCGGAGATGTGACGGAGGCGTGGAGAGCCCTCCCGTGGCACCCGGCCCGGCGTCAACTTCCTTGCGCCGCGCGGACATTGAACTTTCGTCAACTTCCTTGCAGCACCTTGACGTTGAACATCACTCAGGTTTACAACTCTCCCTGGTTAGCACGGATCCGTGGCGCCGGATCCGCCCTGCGGCGCACGTCGACTCCCGGGTTCCATCCCGTCACACGGTCGGCAGGCCGGTCACGTGGTCGACAGACCCGACCCACGGCCGGCCGATCGCACGTGCGGTCCGCATCCACTCCTCCATGGCACCGGCACGGTCACTTCCCCCCCCTCCTGGACCGCGCCCGGTCGCCCTACCGCCGGTCCCGCGCCGGAGGCCGTCCATCGACGCCTCCGGCCGATCTCCCGGCAGCCACCGCCGGTCCGTCGCGTACGGAGAAGGCGCGACGGGCCGGTGGCGGCCCACCCACCCCACTCTCGGAACGAGGCACCCGCATGCGTACTCGGACTTCCCTCGCACTGGCCGCCGCCGTCACGGCGCTCGCCCTCTCGGCGGCCGGCCCGGCCTCCGCGGCCGACGGCTCGGTCCTGACCACCGGCGGCGCGGGCGGCACGGCCGTCGCGGCCGGAGCCGTACTCAACTCCTCGCTGGCCGCCGGCACCAGCGCCACGCTCTACTCCAGCAGCACCGGCACGAGCGGTCTCTCCTGCACGTCGTCGAAGTTCGTCGCCTCGGTCGTCGACAACCCGACGGCGCCCGGTACGGCCACCGAGTCGGTCACCGAGCACACCTTCGACAGCAGCAGTTGCACCAGCAACGTCGTCGGCGTGCTCGGAGTCACCAGCATCAAGGTCGACAACCTGCCCTACACCTCGGCCGTGGGCTCCGACGGATCGGTCACCATCACCCCGGCCGCCGGCTCGTCCATCCAGACGACCGTTGTGCTGCGTACGCTCCTCGGTAGCATCACGTGCGTCTACCAGGCGCCCAGCCTGTCGGGCACGGCCGACAACGCCGACAACAGCATCTCGTTCAGCAAGCAGCAGTTCACGAAGTTCTCCGGCTCGTCGCTGTGCTTCAGCAACGGCTACTTCACCGCCAAGTACGCCCCCGTCACCGACACGACGCAGACCGGCAGCCCGGCGGTCTTCGTCAACTGACGCCGGCCGGCAGCCTCCGTACGAACGCCTGTGGGGCGGGGAGAGATCTCCCCGCCCCACAGGCGTTCACGGTTCACTTCAGGTCGCTCTTCTTCATGTAGCCCGAGTCGATGAGCACCTGCTCGTAGTTGCCCTTGTCGACACTCACGGGCTCCAGGAGGTACGCGGGCACGACCTTCTTGCCGTTGTCGTACGTACTCGTGTCGTTGACCGCCGGCTTCTTGTCGTGGACGACGGAGTTGACCATGTAGGAGGTGACCAGTGCCAGCTCGCGGGTGTCCTTGTAGACGGTCTGGGTCTGCTCGCCCTCCACGATCGACTTGATGGAGGGCGCCTCGGCGTCCTGGCCGGTGACGATGGGCAGCGGCTTCCCCGCACCTCCGTACCCGTGCTCCTTGAGCGCGTTGAGGATGCCGATGGACATCCCGTCGTACGGCGAGAGGACCGCGTCGATGGTCTGGCCGTTGTACTTCGAGTCGAGAATCTTGTTCATGCGCTTCTCCGCCGTGGGGCCGTCCCAGCGGAGGGTGGTCACCTGATCGAGATCGGTCTCCCCGGATCTGACGATCAGGTCGCCGTTCTGGATGTATGGCTTCAGCACTTCCATCGAGGCGTCGAAGAAGTAGCGCGTGTTGTTGTCGTCGGACGAACCCGCGAAGAGCTCGATGGTGAACGGGCCCTTGCGGCTGCCGTTGACGAGCCCCAGCGACTCGACGATGAAGTCGGCCTGTTGCGAGCCGACCTTCACGTTGTCGAAGGACGCGTAGTAGTTGACGGCGTCGCTGCCGAGGATCAGCCGGTCGTAGGAGATCACGGGGATACCGGAGTCCTTCGCCTTGCTCAGGACGTCGGTGAAGGCACGCCCGTCGACGGAGGCGATGACCAGGGCGTCCACACCGTCGTCGATCATGGCCTCCACCTGCGCGACCTGGTTCTTCGGGTCGTTGTCGGCGTACTTCAAGGTGGTGTTGTATCCGAACCCCTTGAGCTCGTCGACCATGTTCCGACCGTCGTCGATCCACCGCTGCGACGTCTTCGTCGGCATGGCGATGCCCACGGATGCGGTCCCGTCACCGCTGCCGGCGTCGGAACCCTCACCGCATGAGGCGAGAGAGAGGGTCAGGACCGTGGATATGGCCGCAGCTACGGTGGTGCGGGCGCGCATGCTCATTGTTCCTCACTGGGTGACAGGCAGTCGGTGGGACTCGGCGGCCGCGCGTGCACCGGGCGGCCGTCGTCCACGCCTGCCGGAACGGCAGGTCGTGAGGGAGACGTCCGCAGTGCACGGTTCCAGGGCGGAGGCCGTTGTGCGTTGTTCGGTGCCGAGGTCGCGCCGAGGCTGCCTTGACAAGGGGGTTCGGGGCGCCGCACCGGAAGGGCTCGTACTACGCGTACGTACCGGTGGCGGACGCCGAGGTTGGCCGGTGCCCGGGCGCGTGGAGCCTTCCGGGATCGGCTGGTCTCACCGGGTCGCGGTGAGGGGTGGAGCGTCAGACCGGACGGTATGTCTCTCGCGTTTGGGCTCCGCTGAACCCGCACACGACCAGGCCGGGGTTGACCGGCCCCCACGGGCGCGGACTCGAACGTGGGTGCGCGGGGAGCGTATCCCGGCGTACGCCCCCTGTGGCGCTCTTTCATCACATTAGTTGCGACGGCGCACGATCGGCCTGGCCAGGGTGATCGCCACTTGTGACCTTATGTGGACGATCCGGTTCCTAGCATCCGTCCCGCGCGACTCGCGCGGACAACAAGAGCGGGCAGCGTCGGTCACGGCACGGGTCGCAGGTGGACCGAGGGTGGGCATTCACGTCAGTTTCCGGGCGTGATCGACACCACGGGATGGGCGGGAACCCCGGAAGATCACCGCCACGAGCCACACCGAGAAGCGAAGTTCCCTGGCGCGGGCCCCCGCAAGCCCTCTCCGCAGCAAGATCACCCTTGTTCAACCCTGTACGACATGTAGCCAATTGTCCGGAACGCAGCCAACCAGGTCGCTGCGGTTTCCCCGCTCCCCCGAGGGCCCGATAGGCATACGAATCACCAATTGACCCAATTCCGGCGGCATAGGCGACAGCGCGTGCCACCGGACCGAGTACAAGGACGTCTCCGCATGCCCGATCCCACTCGCCGCCACGCTCTGCGGGGCGCGGCCGGACTGGCCGTCGCCGCCGGCACGTTCACCGCGGTCTCTCCTTCGCCGGCCTCCGCCGCGGACCACCACGGCAGGCCCGCCCCCGCGCCCTTCGACTTCGACGAGGTCTACCGGGGTCGTCGAATACAGGGCCGGCCGTCCGGCGGAGGCCATCATCACGGCGCCGGTTACGCGGTGTTCGTGGACGGCGTCGAGCTGCACGTGATGCGCAACGCCGACGGCACCTGGATCAGCGTCGTGAGCCACTACGACCCGGTGCCGAACCCGCGCGCGGCGGCCCGTGCCGCCGTGGAGGAGCTCCGGGGCGCTCCCCTCGTTCCATTCAACTGACCTACACAGCCACGGAGTTCACCCGCAATGACCGTACGCAAGAACCAGGCGAACCTGACCGCCGACGAGAAGCGCAGGCTGGTCGCCGCGCTGATCGAGCTGAAGCGCACCGGCCGGTACGACGGCTTCGTCACGACCCACAACGCGTTCATCCTCGGCGACACGGACAACGGAGAACGGGTCGGCCACCGTTCGCCCTCCTTCCTGCCCTGGCACCGCAGATTCCTCCTGGAGTTCGAGCGGGCGCTGCAGTCGGTGGACGCCTCGGTGGCGCTGCCGTACTGGGACTGGAGCGCCGACCGCACGACCCGGGCAGCCCTGTGGGGGCCTGACTTCCTCGGCGGTACGGGCCGCTCGGTCGACGGACGGGTGACGGACGGTCCGTTCGCCGCGTCCAGCGGCAACTGGCCCATATCCGTACGCGTCGACACGCGCACGTATCTGCGCCGCTCGCTCGGCGGCAGCGGCCGGCAACTGCCCACTCCCGCCGAGGTCGAGTCCGTACTCGCCATGTCCACCTACGACATGGCGCCGTGGAACAGCGCGTCCGACGGCTTCCGCAACCACCTGGAGGGGTGGCGGGGCGTCAACCTCCACAACCGCGTCCATGTGTGGGTTGGCGGGCAGATGGCCACCGGCGTCTCCCCCAACGACCCGGTCTTCTGGCTGCACCACGCGTACGTGGACAAGCTGTGGGCCGAGTGGCAGCGCAGACACCCGGACTCCGGCTATCTGCCCCTCGCGGGCACACCGGACGTCGTCGACCGCGGCGAGACCATGAAGCCGTGGAACGACTCCACGCCCGCCGATCTGCTGGACCACACGAGGCACTACACCTTCGACACGGCCTGACCGCCGCAGTGTGACGACAGCGCGGGCCCGCCCCAGGCTTCACGGCACGGGCGGGCCCGCCACGTCGCTCAGAGGCCCGGGTCGCAGCACCCGTCCCGGCGCATCAGGCGTCCCACGTCCAGCCAGTCGTCCTCGCCCGCCGCGTGGCGTGCCGCGCGTTCGGGGACCGGCTCGTACGCGGCGACGAGTTCGTCGGTCGTGTACGGCACCCCGCCCCGGAGCACGGAGACGGTTCGTACGAGCGTGTCGAAGTCCTCGAACGGGTCGCCGTCCACGATGGTCAGGTCGGCGAGTTTGCCGGGCTCGACCGTGCCGAGGTGGTCGTCGACGCCGAATAGGCGGGCGGGCAGCACGGTCACGGTACGCAGGGCCGCCGCCGGGGACAGGCCGCCCCGGTGCAGCGCGCGCAGACCGATGTGGAGGGAGAGGCCGACGGCGACGAGCGGCTGGTCGGTGCCGAGGGCGACGGTTCCTCCGGCGGCCAGGATCCGCCGGTAGATGTCGGTCTCCGTGCGCAGCGTGGCGAGTTGGGCCGGGGTCGGCGGCACGCCCGCCCCCTGCCGGACCAGGGCGGCGTCCCAGGGCGGCATCACGGCGGTGACCCGGGGGTCGTCGGCGAGCCCGGGGTCCGCACCGAGGAGCGGCGCGGAGGTGAACGGTGTGGCGATCAGGCCGAAGTTGACGCCGCGTGCCGTGTAGATCTCCAGCAGGTCCTGGTAGGCGCGTCCGGACGCGGTGATGGCGTGGCCTGACTCGTAGCGCTGGGTTGCCTGCAGATGGGTCGTCAGATCCTGGCCCAGTTGCACGCCGGGCGAGAGCAGATGGCTGCCCGAGCGCACACCGAGCCGTTCGTGTCCGAACCGGCCCGCCTCCTCCATCACCCAACTCGGCGCCCGTACATAGGTTTTGACGAAGTCCCAGTCAAGTGCGGCGCCCCGTTCCAGTGAGCGCCGCAGCCCGTCCCTGGTCCGGTGGGCGCGCCCCATGCTGTACGCGACCCGGGAGCCGTCGAGGAGCTCGCCGGTGGTCAGGAGCCGGGGCCCGGCAAGCTGACCCGTCGTCACTGCCTCGCGGATACGGGCCTGTTCGTAGGCGAATCCGCCGAGGGACACGGCGGTCGTGATGCCGTAGGTGAGCTGCCCGACGGTCTGCCGGCCGCCGTAGGTGACCTGCCAGGGGTGGGTGTGCGTGTCCCACAGCCCGGGCACGACGGTCCGCTCGGAGGCGTCGACCAGCCGGAGTGCCGTACGTCGGCGGTGCGGTTCGACGGCGGTGACGCGTCCGCCGCGTACGACGATGTCGACGTCGTCCCGTACGGACTCGCCGGTGCCGTCCCACAGTTGCCCGGCGTGCACCACTGTGTCGGCCGGTGCGGGTCTGCGCTGGTCGAGCGGCACGCGGACGGTACGGGCCGGGCCGCCGTCGACGCCGATGAGCCGCAGCCGGGTGCCGGAAAGGTACAGCAGGGTCTTCGAGTCTCCGGACCAGGACGGATGGTCGGCCGGTTCGGTCGTGAGGGTGCGCAGGGCGCCGCGCGGGGTGCCGTCGGGTCCGACGGGCAGCAGGCACAACGCGGACTCGACGATCACCGCCATCCAGCGCCCGTCGGGCGACCAGACGGGCCCCGAGTCGTACCGGTCGGAGAGCGAGACATGCGACGCGACCGTGTGCAGACGGTCCGTGCCCGTCGTGGTGTCGACGACACGGACGAGGTTGTAGCCCTCCCGGAAGCGGAGGTTGAGGCGGTTGCGGTCGCAGAGAGCGAGGTGGCGGCCGTCGGGCGACCAACTGGGCCGGCCGGGCAGACCGCCCGCGCCGAGCGGCGTCACCAGCACCCGTTCCGTACCGGCCGCGAGGTCCCGGACGACGAGCCGCCCGCTCATGTCGAGGCAGGCGAGCCGTTTCCCGTCGGGCGAGAGCGCCGGATGCACCCGGCCGCCGGTGGCGAGCGCGGTCTCCTCGCCGGTGGCCGGATCTCGCCGGTACACGCCGAGCAGCCCGTCGCGGTCGTCCGCGTACAGCAGTGAACGCCCGTCGCGCGCCCACGAGGGGCCGAGCAGGTAGGTGGTGGGCTCCGCGCGCCGCAGCCGCTGTGGCGGCCGGCCGCCCGAACTGTCCGCCAGCCAGAGCGAGTTGAGCGCGGCGAAGGCGATCTGCCGCCCGTCGGGCGAGAGCGCGGGCAGGTGAATGCCCCGCACCGGTCGCGCCCGTCCCGCCTCCCCGAGGTCGTACTCCTTGACCTGGTAGTGCGGCCGGTCCACGGGCAGTACGCCCTCGAAGGGGATCGCGTCCGCCTCGGCCGGCTTCTCCGGTCGCACGACGGTGAAGCGGCCGTCCACAGTGAGCAGCAGTTCACCCTCCGGCGTCCAGCGGGGCGGCACCGGCGCGATGTCCCCGGCGACCGGGACGGGTTCGCCGTCGACGACGAGGGTGCAGGAGCCGTTGGGTGACGCGGTGGTCCGCAAGTACGCGAGGCGGCGTCCGTCCGCCGCGAGAGCGGGGGCCAGGATCTGGGCGGCCGCGGTCTCGGTGTGCTCCACGACGACCGGACCCGCGCCCGAGGCGGGGACGGCGGCGACGGTCCGGGCGTCGAGGCCGAGGCCGTTGGCGGTGGTGACGCCCTTGGCCCGGACGAAGAGGATCCGCTTCCCGTCCGGCGACCAGGTGGGGTCGAAGTCCTCCCACACCCCGTCCTGCGAAGGACCCTCCTGGCCCGGCAGACCGGTCACACGGGCGATGTCACCGGTGCGCAGGTCCAGCACATGGATGCGGTACGGGCTGCCGGTCACCTGGTCGCCGCCGCGCTCGGAGGCGAAGGCGATCCGGGTGCCGTCGGGCGACCAGGCGGGGCCCCGGTCGTCCCAGGGCCCGTCGGTGCGCTGCTGTACGTCCGAGCCGTCGGGCCGCATCGTCCAGATGTGGAAGCCGCCGCCCCGGTAGGCGCAGAAGGCGATGAGCTTGCCGTCGGGGGCGTGCACGGGACGGTTCGGTTCGAGGTCCGCCGGGGTGAGCGGTACGGCCTTGCCACCGGTGCGCGGGAGGGACCACAGCACGTTCTGGACCTCGGCGATCAGCCGGTCCCCGCCGGGCGCGAGGGTCGCCGAGCCGTTGGTGGCCGCCGTGAAGGACAGCGAGAGCTCGCCGGACGGTTGCGCGGCGGCCGGCGCGACACCTATGGCGGTGACGGCACCGGCAGCGCCCGCGACGGCGAGGAGTTGACGACGGGAAAGGGGGAGGGGGAGGGAGGAGGCAGGAGTGAAGGCGGCGTTGCTCCGGTCACGGTCCATGACTCAGAACGCTCGCGCATCTCCCGGCGCGTGAGCAACACCGCCATTCTCGCCAAAAGGGTGGGAGGTTGACGAGGCGTCAGCCTCTCTTCGCATGCAGTGTCCGCGCGACCTTCGGGCCCAGCCACCGCTTGAGTCTGCGCAGCGCTTCGAGCTGTTCCGCCGCCCGGTCGATCCGGTAGTAGAGCTGCGGAGGGATGTATGGGAGCAGCGGGGAGTGCCGCTGGCCCAGGAGCGCGAACATCTGCGCCGGAGGCAGGCCGATGTAGCGGGGCAGGCTCTCGTACCACTGGGCGCTGTGCCGGGCCGCGCTCTGCACGGACAGCAGCTCCGCTTTGCGCTTCTTCTCGTACGCCACGAGGGCGGGGGCGAGTTCGGGCTCCGCGCGCAGGGAGTGGGCGAGTGCGATGGCGTCCTCCAGGGCGAGGGTGGTGCCCGCGCCGATGGAGTAGTGCGTGGTGTGGGCGGCGTCGCCCAGCAGGACGACGTTGCCGTGGGACCAGGCGCGGTTGGTGAGGGTGCGGAAGTTGAGCCACTGCGCGCTGCCACCGGTGTTCGCCCGGCCGATCAGCCGGTGGCCGTCCAGCAGCTTGACGAAGAGCTCTTCGAGGCGGACGAGGCCCTCCGTCTCGTCCGCCCGGTCGAGGCCGAGGCCCGTCCAGGTCTCCGGGGAGCATTCGACGACACAGGTGCTGTGGTCCGCGCTGAAGCCGTAGGCGTAGCACCAGATCCAGCCGTGCGGGGTCTCCACGAAGGCGAAGGTGAACGCGTCGAAGACCTTCGTGGTGCCCAGCCAGATGTACTTGTTCCGGCCGAGCCCGACCTCCGTGCCGAAGTGGCCCGAGTGCCGCTCGCGCACCCCGCTGTGGACACCGTCGCAGGCGACGACCAGATCGGCGTCGGGCAGTCGGTCCCCGTCGGCGATCTCGTCCTCGTACTCGACGCGTACGCCCAGGGAGCGGGCGCGCTCGGCGAGGAGGTCCAGCAGCTGCCGGCGGCCGATGCCGAAGCCCTCGTCGCCGTGGTGAGTGGTCGTGCGGTCGCCGACGTGCGCGACCCCGTCGCTCCAGCGGACCGAGTTCTCCTTGACGGCGCGAGCCGACTCGGGGTCGCCCTCGTGCAGTTTGTCGAGCAGGCTCCCCCAGTACGTCACCCCCCATCCGTAGGTCGAACCGGCCGGGTTCCGTTCATGGACCGTGATGTCGTGGTCCGGGTCCTGAAGCTTCATCAGGATCGAGAAGTACAGACCGGCGGGTCCACCGCCGACGCAGGCGATCTTCACACGCGCACCCCACTGTTCGCTCAAGGTGATCAATCGACAGCACAGAGTAGGGGGCGGGTCGGGGGCATGCCGACGTACCGCGCCGCGTGTCGGACCGGCTATCCGGTGGTGAAGCGGGCGAACCTGGGCATCCGAAGAGGAGCAGCGGACGAGTCGGGGAAGGGCTGATGGACACCAACAAGTGGATTCTGGTTCTCGTCGTCGCGGCCGTGCTGGCGGTGGCCCTCGGGACGGCGGTCGTACTGCTGGTCCGGCTGGTCCGCACTCGGCGGGACCTCCGTCGGGCCGGTCTTCCGACCGGTCCCCGCTGGGTCTTCTGGGGAGCGGTCGCCTATGTCGTGCTGCCGACCGATCTCATGCCCGACCCCGCCTATTTCGACGACATCGGCGTACTGCTCCTGGCGCTGCGGTCGATGCGCGCTTCGGCCGATCCCCTGCGCTGAGGTGCCCGCGGATCTGCTTGGCTGTGTTCCGTCAGGCAGGGACCTCCAGGTCGGGACGATCATGCAGGCAGACATTCATCAAGTCGCCGACGGCATCCATCTGGTACACGGCAGCAACACCAACTGGGTGATTCTCACGGAGGGGGACGCCGTCACCCTCGTGGACACGGGCTACCCCGGAGACCGCGAGACGGTCCTCGCCTCCCTGTCGGCCGTGGGCGGTTCACCCGAAGCGGTCGCGGCCGTACTCGTCACGCACGCCCACAACGACCACATCGGCTCGGCCGAGTACCTCAGCCGTACGTACGGCACGCCGGTCTACGCCCATGAGGCCGAAGTCCCGCACGCGCGCCGGGACTTCCTCCATCAGGTGACCATCGGCAAGGTGCTGCAGAACGCCTGGCGGCCCGGCGTGGTGCCGTGGGCCGTGCACGCGCTGCGCTCCGGCGGCACCGCGCACGTCCCGGTCACCGAGCCGCGGCCGTTCCCCGGTGAGGGCGCTCTCGACCTGCCCGGACGGCCCGTTCCCGTGCACACCCCCGGCCACACGGCGGGCCACTGCGCCTTCCATCTGCCGGACGCTGGGATCGTCATATCGGGCGACGGGCTGGTCAGCGGACACCCCACCTCACGCGTGAGCGGCCCGCAGTTGCTGCCCACCATGTTCCACCGGGACCTCCCCGGTGCGCTGTCCTCGCTGGACGCCTTCGAGGCGCTCCCGGGTGACGTCCTGCTGCCCGGTCACGGTCCCGTGCACCGCGGTTCCGTACGCGAGGCGGCCCAGCAGGCCAGGGAACGAGCCGCCTGACCCGATCAGGCCTCCACGGACCGGGCATCACCCATGGACCGCCCGTCGCCGCGTACCACTTCGAGGTACGCGGCGATCGCGTCCCGGTTGCGGGCGAGGCAGTCGATGCGCCGGGTCATGCGGTCGAGTTCGAGCTCCAGCGTGGCCAGCATCTCCGGGGTGGGATCGGGGAAGTGGATGGTGCCGGGCCCGTCGAGGCAGGGCAGGATCTGCTTGATGATCCGGGTCGGCAGTCCGGCGTCCAGCAGTCCTCGGATCTGCTGGACACGGTCCACGAGGCGTTCGTCGTAGGAGCGGTAGCCGTTCTCGCAGCGCTCGGGCGTGATCAGCCCCTGCTCCTCGTAGTAGCGCAGCAGCCGCCGCGGGATGCCGGTGCGCTCCGACAGCTCTCCGATCCGCATCCGACCGACCTCGCACTTCGCCGCTTGACCTTCTCATCAATGTGAGGGTTCGAGCATACGCGGCATGAGCACCCACACCACAGAACCGACCGGTTCCTCCGAGGTGGCGAAGGGAGCCGAGAGCCGCGGGCTCCCAGTCGCCGCGCTCCTCGCCCTGGCCACGGCCGTCTTCGTCACGAGCCTCACCGAGACGCTGCCCGCGGGCGTGCTGCCCGCGATGAGCGCCGACCTCGGCGTCGGTGAGTCCGCGATGGGGCAGTCGGTCACCGTCTACGCGATCGGCACCGCACTCACCGCGATCCCCCTGTCCGCGGCCACCGCGGGATGGCGGCGCAAACGGCTGCTGCTCACGGCGATGGCGGGGTTCGCCGCCGCCAACACGGTGACCGCGGTCTCCACCGACTACTCCCTGACCATGGCGGCCCGGTTCGTCGCCGGTGTGGCCGCGGGCCTGGCCTGGGCACTGCTCGCCGGGTACGCCCGCCGGCTGGCGCCCGTCCATCTGCAGGGCAGGGCGATGGCGATCGTGATGACGGGCATACCGGTCGCACTGTCGCTGGGGGTGCCCGCGGGGACCTTCCTCGGCGAAGTGCTGGGCTGGCGGGTGACGTTCACGCTGATGACCGTGCTGGCGGTCGCCCTGCTCGGCTGGATCGCGGCGGGCGTTCCGGATCAGCCGGGTCAGCGGCGAGGGGCGGGCCGGGTCCCGATGCTGAGGGTCCTGTCAATTCCGGGGGTGACCCCGGTCCTGTTCGTCACGCTGGTCTTCGTACTGGCCCACACCATCCTGTACACGTACATCGCCACGTTCCTGGACGGGCTGGGCATGGGCGGGTCGACGGATCTCGTACTGCTGGTGTTCGGTGTCGCGTCCCTGGCCGGCATCTGGTTCGTGGGTGCGCGCATCGACCGGCGGCTGCGCGCCCTGACGCTCGCGAGCGCGCTGCTCGTCGCCGTGGCGGCCGCCCTGCTGGCCGTGCCCGCCGACAGCCCCGCACTCGTCTACGCCGCGGTGGGGCTGTGGGGGCTCGGCTGGGGAGGTGCCCCCACCCTGTTGCAGACGGCCGTGACCGACGCGGGCGGTGACTCGGCGGACGCCGCGCAGGCCGCGCTCGTCACGCTGTGGAACGCGGCGATGGCCGGCGGCGGGGTGGCCGGAGGCGTCCTGCTCGACCGCCTCGGCACGGGTTCGCTCCCGTGGAGCGTGCTTTTGCTGCTGGTTCCGGTGGTGGTTGTGGTGGCCGCCCGGACCCGGGGGTTCCCTGCCGGGGGCGAACGGTAGTTCTAAGGCTGCGGGCCGTCCGTGGCCGAGCGCGCAGTTCCCCGCGCCCCTGTCAGGGCGCGGAGACCCGCAGGCTTTTGGCTTTTAGGGGCGCGGGGAACTGCGCGACAAGCCCCCCACCGGCCCGCAGCCGACACTCACCAGCGAGCTTCGACCTGCTCCTTGATGCGCCGGTCGTACAGGCCGGAGATCGCGGCCAGCGTCTCCGCGGACAGCGGCGGCAGCTTGCCTGCCGCCGCGTTCGCGCGGACCTGCTCGGGCGAACGGGCGCCGGGAATGACCGTGGTCACGCCGGGCTGCTGGACGATCCAGGCGAGCGCCAGCTGGGCCGGGGTGACGCCCTCCGGGGCGAGCCCGGAGAACTCGGCTGCAGCCTCGACCCCGGTGGCGTAGTCGACGCCGGAGAACGTCTCGCCCTGGTCGAAGGCCTCACCGTGGCGGTTGAACGTACGGTGGTCGTTCTCCGCGAAGACCGTGTCCTTCGTGTACTTGCCGGAGAGCAGCCCGGAGGCGAGGGGCACGCGGGCGATGACGCCGACGCCGGCCTCCCGCGCCGCGGGCAGAACCTGCTGAAGGGGCTTCATACGGAACGGGTTGAGGATGATCTGGACGCTGGCCACACCGGGGCGGGCGATCGCGGTCAGTGCCTCGTCGCAGGTCTCGACGCTCACGCCGTACGCGGCGATCCGCTCCTCCTCGACCAGGGTGTCGAGGGCGTCGAACACCTCGTCCGACGAGTAGACGGGGGTCGGCGGGCAGTGCAGCTGCACCAGGTCGATGCGGTCGACGCCGAGGTTGCGGCGCGAACGGTCGTTCCAGGCACGGAAGTTGTCGAGTACGTAGTTCTCGGGGACCTGGTCGACCCGGCGGCCCATCTTGGTCGCGACCAGCACATGCAGGTCGGGCCTGCTCTGCACGAAGGTGGCGATGGTCTCCTCGCTGCGCCCGTCCCCGTACACGTCGGCCGTGTCGAAGAACGTCACCCCCGACTCGGCGGCGGCCTCCAGGACCGCGAGGGCTTCCTTGTCGTCCACGTCGCCCCAGTCGGCACCGAGTTGCCATGTGCCGAGTCCCACGACCGATGCGTGCTGTCCTGACCTGCCGAATACGCGCTCATCCATGGGGGCAGTCTGGCACCCGGTCGCCGCTTCTTCGGACGCCGCCCCCGTGCGTCGGGCCGTTCAGGCGACGGCCGCGGTGAGGGCGACTCCGGTGAGGCGTTCGGCCTCGGTCCACAGGCGGCGGTTCGCCTCGGTGTCGAGGGCGCGGCGCGTGATGCGGGCGGTGGCGGTCGGACCGACCAGTCCGAACCTGCCGCCCGGGCCGTAGTAGCCACCCGCCGTGGCCTCGGGGCTCGTGGCGGCGTACAGCAGCGGTTCGGCGCCCTGCTCGACCTGCTGCTTGGGCAGGATGCCGACCGAGGTGAACCATGCGCGCTTCGGCTTGTCGCTGCCGAGGCTGGCACCGGCGGTCTGGAGGTTGGTCACGGTGTAGCCGGGGTGCGCGGCCGTGCTCAGCAGGTTCCAGCCGCGCTCGGCGGCGATGTCCGCCAGCTGCCGGGTCATCATCAGGTCGGCGAGCTTGGACTGGGCGTACGACAGCATGGGGCGGTAGCGGCGGCGCTCCCACTGGAGGTCGTCGAAGGTGATGCGGCCGAAGTTCGAGACGCCGCTGCTCATGGTCGCCACGCGCGGCGCCGGTGCGGCGAGCAGGGCGGGCAGCAGTCGGACCGTGAGGGCGAACGGGCCGAGGTAGTTGCTGCCCATCTGGAGTTCGAAACCGTCGGCGGTGGTCATCCGGGCGGGCGGTGTCATCACCCCGGCGTTGTTCACGAGCAGGTCGAGCGGGGTGCCGTCGGCCAGGATCCCGTCGGCGAACGCCTGGACGGAGGCCAGGTCCGCCAGGTCGACGCGCCGGACCTCCAGCTGTGCGTGCGGGTGCCGGGCCAGGATCTCGGCGCGGGCCTGCTCGCCCTTGGCGACGGTCCGTACGGCCAGGACGACGCGGGCGCCGGCCTCCGCGAGGCGTCGTGCGGTCTCCTTGCCCGTGCCGCTGTTGGCACCGGTGACGACGGCGAATTTCCCGGTCTGGTCGGGGACGACATATGAGGTGGTCACGATGACTCCTTCGGTGTTCGCAGGGCACTCCCGCAATTAGGAGACCGGCGGTCTGTTGCATTTCAAGATAGCAGACCGACGGTCCGATAACAACAGACCGAAGGTCTGTAGAATGCGGCCATGGCAAACACCTTCCAGCGCGCCCGCAGCGAGGAGCAGCGCGCCGTGCGCCGCAGGGCGATCCTGGACACCACGGCCGCGATGCTCGGCGAGATGCCCGTGGCGCAGGTGAGCCTCAACGAACTGAGCCGCCGCGTGGGGCTCGCGAAGTCGAACGTGCTGCGCTACTTCGAGTCCCGCGAGGCCGTCCTCCTGGAGCTGCTCGGCACCGCGTCGCAGGAGCTGCTGGACCACCTCGACATCACGCTGCCCGAGGCGGTCGACGCCGGCGCGCCGGTGACCGATCGGGCCGACCGGCTCGCCGCTGCCGTGACGGACGCCCTCGCCGAGCGTCCGGTGCTGTGCGACCTGATCAGCGCACAGGCCGCGGTCCTGGAACGGAACGTGTCGACGGAGGTCGCCGCCGAGTACAAGCGCTCCTCCATCGGGACAGTTTTCGCCCTGGCACAGCGGGTCCGCACCCACGTACCCGAACTCGACGAGGAGGACGCCGTACGGTTCGTCGCCGGTGCGCTCATGGTGGTCACGGCCGCCTGGCCGCACGCGCACCCGTCGCCCGCCGTGCTCGCGGTCTACGAGTCCGATCCCGAACTGGCCGTCCTGCGCCTCGACTTCGCCACCGCCCTGCGCGAGTCGCTCGAAGTCCTGCTGTCCGGCCTGCTGGCACGGGCGGCGCGCTGACACAACCGCGGGGCGGCGCTCAGGAACCCTCACGCACCCGTGGGGCGTTGTCCGGGCAACGCCCCACGGGGCGCGCACAGTGATCCGGCACCCCGACAGGCGGCACGATGAGCGAGTTGGTTCCCGGCGGCAATCTGCCCCTGCCCGGCGGCACCCTGACCCTTCATGTGCCCGGTCCGTTCGACGTGTCCGCACTCATCACCGACGACAGCGGCAAGGTGCGCGGCGACGGCGACTTCGTGTTCTACAACCAGCCGACCGCACCCGGCGCGCGGCTGCACGGCGGGACGCTCACCGTGGACCCGCCCGCGCTGCGGTCCGGGGCGAGCCGCGTCATCGTCGTCGTCAGCCCCGCCGAGCCCGGTACCGCACTGGGCCGCCTCCCCGCTCCGACCCTGCGCGTGACCGGCCGGGGCGGCGGTGTGCTCGCCCGCTTCACCTCGCCCCGCCCCCAGCAGGAGACCGTGCTGCTGCTCGCCGAGATCTACCGCCGCGGAACCACGTGGAAGCTGCGCGCCCTGGGCCAGGGGTACGCGGACGGACTCGCCGGGATAGCAAGGGACTTCGGGGTCGAGGTGAGCGAGGACGCCGAGGCGGGGGCGGGCGGCGGTGCCACTCCCGGAAACTCCGGCGTCCCGGGTTCCAGGAGCGCCGGTGTCGCGACGGCCCTGAACGCCGCGCGTGCCGGGCTCGGACGACTCAGGGGCTCGGGGCGCACACCGACCGGGAACTCCGGTCGCACTCCGGCCGGAACCACTGGTCATCCTCCGGCCGGGAGCACGACTCGTCCCCCGGCCGGGGCCACTGGTCATCCACCGGCCGGGGCCACGGGTCGTCCCCCGGCCGGGAGCACCGGACGCACGCCCGCCGGGAACACCGCCTGGAACAGCGGCAGCGCTTCGGCCGGCGGGTCCTCTGCCGTCGCTCCCGCCGTCGCAGGGCCCGCTTCCGACGGATTCCTCCGTCTCGTGAACTCCGCGCGCGCCTCCGTCGGCGCCCCGACCGTGTCCCTCGACGCCCGCCTCACCGCAGCGGCCCACACGCATGCTGCGGGCATGGCCGCGCGGGGCAGCCTGGGCTCCGAGGGCGCGGACGGGCTCTCGGTGTACCAGCGCCTCACGGCGAGCGGCTACGCGTATCTCACGGTCGGCGAGCACCTGGTCTCGGGCCCGCGCGACGCCGCGGAGTTCGTGGAGTACTGCCTGTCCGGAGAGCAGTCCCGGCGCACGATCCACGACCCGGCGTTCACCGAGGCCGGTGTGGCGTACGTGCCGGACAGCCGCTCCGGGCTCCTCTACTGGACGGCGCTGTGGGCCCGGCCCCTCACCCCCGCCGGGCTGGCGCAGACGGCCGCCGAGGTGGTCGCGCTCACCAACGCCGAGCGGGCCAAGGCCGGTCTGCGACCGCTGGCCGTGGACGCCCTGCTCACCAACGCGGCGCAGGCGCACAGTGCGGACATGGTGGCCCGCGCGTTCTACTCCCACACCTCCCCCGACGGCAGCGAACCCTGGCACCGGGCCGCGGCCGCGGGCAGCACCCGCCGCACCATCGGCGAGAACATCGCATGCGGCCAGCGCTCCGCCGCCGAGGTCGTACAGGGCTGGATGGACAGCCCCGGCCACCGCGCCAACATCCTCAAGCCGGCCTTCACCCACATAGGCGTCGGCTTCGAGGGCGGCGGCTCGGCGGGCACGTACTGGACACAGCTCTTCGGCGCCTGACCAGGCCCCACCGAGAAATCTCCGCCGCAGGTCAGAGGCCTGTTAACGATGATGACAACGGTCACCGGTGCAGCCTTTGCCGATCTCCGCGAGGTGCGCTTCACTGCGGAGGTCGGACACCGCATCGAGGGGGACACACATGACCAGCGCGCACCACGACCACCACGGGTCGGACGGGCACGCGGGGCACTCGCACGGTGTGTCGGCGGACGCGGACCGCCGCTGGCTCGCGATCGCGCTGACGCTGATCACCACGTTCATGGCGGCCGAGGTCGTCATCGGCATCCTGGCCCAGTCGCTCGCCCTGATCTCCGACGCGGCGCACATGCTGACCGACGCCGTGTCCATCGTGCTGGCGCTCATCGCGATGCGGCTGGCCGCGCGGCCGGCCCGCGGCGGCTTCACGTACGGCCTCAAGCGTGCCGAGATCCTCTCCGCCCAGGCGAACGGGCTCACGCTGCTGCTGCTCGGCGCCTGGCTGGCGTACGAGGCGGTGCGGCGGCTGATCGACCCGCCCGAGGTGGAGGGCGGGCTGGTCTTCGGCACGGCCCTGGCAGGGATCGTGGTGAACATCGCGGCGGCCTGGTGCATCTCGAAGGCCAACCGCTCCTCGCTCAACGTCGAGGGCGCCTACCAGCACATACTCAACGACCTGTTCGCGTTCATCGGTACCGCGATCGCCGGTCTCATCGTGCTGCTGACGGGCTTCGCACGGGCCGACGCCATCGCCACGCTGGTCGTCGTGCTCCTCATGTTCAAGGCGGGCTACGGACTCGTACGGGAGTCGGGGCGGATCTTCCTGGAGGCGGCGCCCGCGCACCTCGATCCGGACGGCATCGGAGACCAGTTGGTCGCGCACCCCTCGGTCTCCGAGGTGCACGACCTGCACGTGTGGACCATCACGTCGGGGCAGCCCGCGCTGTCCGCGCACATCCTGGTCGAGCCTGTCGCGGACTGCCACACCGTGCGGCGGGACCTGGAGAAGATCCTGCAGAGCGACCACGAGATCAGCCACACCACCCTGCAGGTCGACCACGCCCCGGCCGAGGTCCTGGAGGTCCGCACCGGGGCCGCCTACGACGACGGCTCGCACTGCGAGGCCCCGCACGGCCCGGTGCACCGCGACGAGCCGCACGCCCACTGAACATCACTGAACACCCAGGGCGCGGGCGGGAGTTCACGAAGGCAGTGGCCGCGCACCGGAGAAACACAGTCGCGCCCGGCCGACGTGATCGTGCACGATGCCCGCATGACGTCGACCCGAAAGGGCCGTGCCGCGTAGGCGGCCCGGTGCCCTCCGCTCCGAGCGGTGGCAGCCCTCCAGACATGTGACCGTCCGCCGGATCGGCGGTGTCTCCGCGCGCACCCGCGCGGCCGTCCGCCGGGTGGAGGCGCAACATCTGTGGCGCAACGCCGTCGCGAACGCACTCGAAACGTACGAGTCCGCCCTTCGCCGGCCCAGGCAGGACCTGGCCGCCTGGCTGATCGATGTGAACTGCCCCTGCTGTTGTGCGCTCGAAGCCAGGGACACGCTGGAGGACGCCCTGTACCGGCTGCCCGCCGGCGCCCGCGCGGATCTCCGGCGCCGACTCGCCCGCGCCGACGAGGAGTTGGCGCGGCGGACCCTTCCCGAACCGTGGGGACGCGAGACGCCTCAGTGGCAGCCGCCCGGGGCGTGGTGGCGGCAGCGGCTCCTGGAACGGTGAGAGTCCGGGCTTCGCCGAGGGCAGAACGCGATGACCTCCCCGAATCGCGCCGCGCTTTCTAGGGTGGAGGGGTGAGCAGCCACGCGTCCGACGAAGCCCGTGTCATTCCCCTGCGACCCGTACCGGCCGCGCCGGCGAAGCCGGAGGAGCCTGCGCCCAAGGAGCCGTTGTGGCGTGACGTCGTGGGTGACGTCCTGCGGCGTGAGCGGCTCGCCCAGGAGCGGACGCTCAAGGACGTGGCCGACGCGGCCCGGATCTCGATGCCGTACCTCTCCGAGCTGGAGCGGGGCCGCAAGGAGGCCTCGTCCGAGGTCCTCGCGGCCGCCGCGCACGCGCTCGGGCTCGGCCTCGCCGATCTGCTGGCCCTGGCGCACGGCAGGCTCGCGCGACCGGCCCAGCCCCTCAGGTCCCGGCCTCTGACGTCCCAGCCCCTCGGGTCCGGGTCCCGCACCGCGCCCCGGCGCACCGAGGCGCGGTCCCGGCTGGGCGACATCCGGCTCGCCGCCTGAGTCGCGCAGGGCCTGAGGTGCTGAGGCCCTGAGCGCGCTGAGGCTCCGCGGCGGCGACATGGTCAGGCCGCCGCGGGCACCAGCCGTCGGCTGAGCACCTCGTCGGCCAGCCCGTACTCGACCGCCTCCCGCGCGGTGAAGACCTTGTCGCGGTCCATGTCGGCGCGCAGGGTCTCGACGGAGTGGTGGGTGTGAAGGGACAGGACCTCCTCGACCTGGGAGCGGATGCGGATCATCTCCTTGGCCTGGAGGCTCAGGTCGGACACCGTGCCCCGCGCGCCGCCGCTCGCGGGCTGGCCGAGCAGCACCCGCGCGTGTTCCAGGATGAAGCGCCGGCCCGGGTCTCCCCCGGCCAGGAGCACCGCGGCGGTCGAGGCGGCCTGGCCGACGCAGAACGTCGAGATGGGCGCGCCGACGTAGCCCATGGTGTCGTAGATCGCCATGAGTGAAGTGAACGATCCGCCGGGCGAGTTGAGGTAGATCGCGATCTCCCGCTCGGGAGCGGACGACTCCAGGTGGAGCAGTTGCGCGATGACGACGTTGGCGACGCCGTCGTCGATCTCGGTGCCGAGGAAGATGATCCGCTCGGACAGCAGCCGGCTGTAGATGTCGTACGCGCGCTCGCCCTGCGGGGTGCGCTCGACCACGTTCGGGATCGTGTACTGGCTCATGGTGATCGCGTACGGGTCCGTGACCTTCGTGTCCTGGTCCATGTCAGAGTCCCATCCGTCGCTTCGAGGAGGCCGGGCGGACGTCGTCGAGGGACTCGACGACCCGGTCGACCATGCCGTACTCCCTCGCCTGTTCGGCCGTGAACCAGCGGTCGCGGTCGCCGTCGCGGGCGATCGTCTCCACGCTCTGGCCGGTGTGTTCGGCGGTGATCCGCTCGATGCTCTCCTTGGTGAACTGGAGGTTCTCGGCCTGGATGGCGATGTCGGCGGTGGTGCCGCCGATGCCGGCCGAGGGCTGGTGCATCATGATCCGCGCGTTCGGGAGCGAGTAGCGCTTGCCCGGGGTGCCGACGGTGAGCAGGAACTGCCCCATGCTCGCGGCGAAGCCCATGGCGAGGGTCGACACGTCGTTCGGGATGAGCCGCATCGTGTCGTAGATCGCCAGGCCCGCGTGCACCGATCCGCCCGGGCTGTTGATGTAGAGGCCGATGTCGGTGCGCGAGTCCTCCGCGGAGAGCAGGAGCAGCTGTGCGCAGACCCGGTTGGCGGAGACCTCGTCGACCTGTGTGCCGAGGAACACGATGCGCTGGTTGAGGAGTTGGGCGTTGAGGTGGTCGTCGAACCGGGACGGCGGGGTGTCCCCCTCCTCGGCCCTGGGTTCCAGGGTGCTGCTGAATCGTGCCATCGCTCCTCCTTGTGGTGACGCGGCCAGGATCACCGCGGTGTCTCCACCCTCGGCCGGACCACGGCGGCGCGGAAGGAATCTCGGCCCGCAGCAGATTCGCCAACAGCAGAGCAGCGGCGGAGCAGCAGCGATGCCGCGGCGCATCACACGGAGCGAGGAGGGGCTACTTGGTCACCACCAGCGAGAACTCGTACAGATCGCCTCGGCAGAGCGACTCCCCGTACTCCACGACATGCCCCGTGTCGTCGAACGCCGTGCGTCGGACGAGCAGGGCGGCGGAGCCCTCCTTGACGCCGAGGAGGCGGGCCTGGCGGCCGGTCACGTTCACCGCCCGGATCTGCTGGGTCGCCCGGACCACCCTCACGCCGTGGGTGTTCTGCAGTGCTTCCGACAGCGAGCCCTTGAGGAGTGACTCGTCGAGGCTCGGGAAGCGTTCGGCGGAAAGGTGGACGGTCTCAAGGCAGATGGGGAAGTCGTCGCCGAGGCGCAGCCGTTCGATGCGGTGCAGGGCGGTACCGGGGTCGACGCCGAGGGCCGTGGCGTGGTGCAGGTCGGCCTCGACCACCTCCGCGGCGAGGAGTTCGGCACTGGGGTGGTAGCCGCGTGAGCGCAGGTCCTCGGAGAACGAGGTGAGCGTCGACGTCTTGGTGATCTGGGGGTGCGAGACGAAGGTGCCCACGCCGCGCACACTGCGGATGAGGCCGTCCTCGCGCAGTGCCTGGAGCGCGCGCCGGGCGGTCGCTCTGCTGACGTCGTACCGCTCGGCGAGTTGCCGTTCGGTGGGCAGTGCCTCGTCGGGCCGCATCCCGGCGATGTCGGCCTGGAGCAGCCGTCGCAGCGCCTCGTGCTTGTAGGACTCCTGCTTGTCGGACTCCGTCTCCGGGCCGTCGTCTCTGCGCCTGTCCTTGAGCGTCACAATCACTCCGCGTTTCGCACGTGTCCGCTAGCCCCGAGAGGTGCGGTAACGGGGCAACAGCGTACGCACCACGTCCAGGGTCGTCGTCCGGGCGGTGTCCAGGCCGGGTGTCGCGTTCTCGTTCCGTTCGGCGGTCCGGCCACTCCGTTCGGCGATCCAGCGTTCCTCCCATTCGATCAGGGACGCCTCGAACTCCTGGGCCCGGTAGGGGGATCCGGTCTCCAGTGCCCGGGCGATGTGCTCGTACCAGCGTCGCCAGCGCGGGCGGTAGAACGAACGGACCAGGCCGGCCCAGTGCCGGCCAGAGTAGTCGTGCAGCTTGCTGCGGGAGTGTCCCCAGACGGTGAGGAGGCGGCGCGCGTTGGCCTCGTACAGCTCGGCCTCGGCAGGGGTTGACGCCCAGCTGCCCGCTTCGGCGAGCCAGGTGTCCAGGCGGTACTCGGGGCGGGTGGCCAGCAGTGTGTCCAGGTCCTCGATGGTGGTGAGCAGTTCGGTGGCGGCGGCTCGGAAGCGGTCGGCGTCGCGTGCCAGGGCCGCGTCCGCCGCCCGTCGCTGCTGGTCGCACGCCACGTGGGTGAGCACGTGTGCGGTGACATCGCAGAGGTCCCGGCCGAGCGGCCCCGCACTGTCCTGGTCCGTCGCCGCGGAGGCCAGGAGCGTCCACGCCTCGGCCAGGCCCGGTGGCACGGTCGGTGAGGGCGGCGCCGCGAGGTGCACCGGGAGCTCCGGGCGCAGGTCGCCCTCCAAACTGGGGCGGCAGACGACGACGGAGCCCGGTGGTCCGGGGCCGTCCGCGTCGTAGACGGTGGCGTGGAGCAGTTCCCAGGCGCGCAGCAGGGCGGGGGTTCGGCGCCCGTACCGCGCCTCCGCCCAGTTCTCCAGCCATGCTCGTACGTCCTTGACCGAGCCGTTCCAGGCGACGTCGGCCAGCAGCTCGTACAGGACCGGGTCGCCGCCGAAGGCCTCCATGCTCGCGCCGACTCCGGAGAGCGAACCGCCGCGTGCGTCGGTGCTCGCCTCGGCGGCGCCTGCGGCGATCTCGTCCAGCTTGCCGTAGAGCCCGGGCCGTCCGCCGAGGCTGTGGAGCATGCACCACACCCAGGGTTTGCCCCGGTAGCCGTCGGTCTGCCGCCAGACCGGCCTGTGCTCGGCCCACAGGTCCAGGATCAGCATGCGGTCGTCCGGGATGGCGTCGAGGAAGGCCCCGGTCCGGTCCGGTGTCCAGTAGTCGGAGCGGTAGGAGAAGGGCCATGCCTGGAGCACCCAGGTGGCCTCGTCGTCCACCGCGGTCATCGCGCCGTGCACGGCCCGCGCGACCCGGGCGATGTCAGCCGGATCGGTCACCGGCGGAATGGTCTCGATGAAGGGGTCCGCCGCGTAGAGGTGGTCGGTGCCGAAGAGGCGGGTCTGCTCGGTCAGCAGCGCGGCGCCGAACTCCTCGAACAGGGGGTCGCGCGGGTCCAGGACTCCGACCTCGAAGTCCCACCAGGGAAGGGTCGTCGAGCGGGCGCCCCGGTCCGCGATCAGTTCGCGGGGCACATGGCCGGCGAAGCCCTGGAGGACCGGGCGCATGCCGAGCGCGCGTTCCCGGTCCAGGATGCGACGGCCCAGGTCCGCGTGGCCGTCGATCCAGCTCTGTGGCAGTGGTCCGCACCAACTGTCGAGCGAGGCGAGCCAGTTCCACGGGAGGTAGGCCGGGCCTCCGAGGAAGCGCCGGGCGGTCTCGTCGTCCAGGCCGGTGCGCAGGAGGGCTTGTTGCCAGGCGGCCTCCGCGCCGGTCATCGCCAGCGGTGTGGTCACGCCGTGCAGCGCCATCCAGTCGATGTGGCGCTCCCAGCGCGCCCAGTCCCAGAACGCCGTGGTGTAGCCGAAGGTGCAGACGTTGAAGTGGTAGCGGTGGAGGTAGGGGGAGGTCGTCCGGGCGGCCGTGCCGGTGCGGGGCAGGCGGTCCGGCAGACGGGGCACGGGGGCGTCCCAGGTGACCTGTGTCCGGCAGGCGGTCCGCAGATACCAGCGCAGTGCCGAGGCGACCGCGACACCGCTGGACCCGCGCAGCGCCACTCCGCCCGGTCCGGCGTCGACCTCGAACCAGTCGGGCCTGCCGACGTCGTGCCCGTCCCCTACGGGCACGACGTCGGCGGTGAACTCCGCGGCTCTGTCCCCGAGGAGCCGCTGGAGAAGTTGTCGGGCGGTCTGATTCTCCGATGCCTGTGGTCCGTACCACATGCGGCTCAGGCTAGGACGGGTGTGCGGGGTGGTCAAGGAACAAAGCTGTTATGACAGCACACTTGTCCGGAGGGCTGGGCAGTCGCACGGCCCTCTGGTACGGTCCACAGCCACGCAGACGGCCCCTCAGCCACGCAACGGCTCCCGCTCGACACCCCAGGTGGTCTCGACACGATGAACGCCGATCTCGCCTACTTCGCCGCTCTCCAGGAGAACCTCACCGCGCTGGCCGCCACCGAGCGGCCCTCGATCGAGCGCGCCGCCGGTGCCATCGCGGACAGCATCGCCGCCGGAGGTGTCGTCCACTACTTCGGCAGCGGCCACTCCCAACTCGTCGCGATCGAACCGCTGTTGCGTGCGGGCGGCCTCGCGCCGGTCAACGTGATCGCCGACCCGGCGTTGTCTCCCACAGCCCCTCGACACGCGGGCGCCGCCGAACGCGTGAGCGGCTACGCGGCGGCGATCCTGAGTACGGCGGACATCCGGGACGGCGAGGTGGTGGTCGTCGTCTCCAACTCCGGCATCAACCCCGTGCCGGTCGAATTCGCCCTTGGCGTCCGAGCATTGGGGGCGACGGTCGTCGCCGTCACCAGCCGGGCCCACTCGTTGGGCGCCGAGTCCCGGCATGTCGACGGGCGGCGCCTGCTCGACGTGGCCGACATCGTCATCGACACGCACGGCCGCCCGGGTGACGCGGTGGTGCCCCTGGGCGCCCTCACCGTGGGCGCCCTGTCCACCGTCGTCGGGGCGGCGATCGTCAACTCCCTGACGTGCCGGGCCGCCGAACTGCTCGTCGAACTCCACGGCCAGGAACCGCCGTTGATAGTCAGTCAGAACACCGGCGACGACGCCGAGCGCCACAACAGCGCCCTGCTGGAGAAGGTCAAGGACCGCTGTCCGCGGGGCTGACACACCGATCCGCACACCGAGACGCCGAGACGCCGAGACGCCGAGATTACGCAAGGAGGCCGATGATGGACAGGACGCACCGGGTGCGCCGCCGCGTCGCGGCGACGGTCTGTGCCGCCGCTCTCGTGCTGCCGCTCACCGCCTGCGACGCCCTGACCCCCGGGAGCGCGGCCGCGGTGCCGGGTCCGCGCAGTGTGCCGTCGTCGACCGCCGTGCCGGACGGGGACATCACCCTGCGTCTGCAGTTCGCCGACGCCCCGTTGATGGTCGACGCGCTGATCGCCGCGTTCGAGAAGGGCCACCCGAACATCAGTGTCGAGCCGCAGTACAAGACGTTCTCGGACTACGTCCAGAACCTGAAGCTCACCATGACGTCCGACACGGCCCCCGACATCGCGCAGTACGCGGTCGGGATGACCGATCTCGCGGCGGACGGCCACATCCTCGACCTGGCGCCCTATCGGGAGGCGTACGGCTGGGACAAGGCCATTCCCCCGGTCAGCCTCGACCAGTTGACGGCGGGGCAGACCAGCGAGGCCACCGGCGGGCGCGCCCTGTTCGGGGTCCCGGCCGGTCTGTCGATGACCGGCATCTACTACAACAAGGACCTCGCGAAGAAGGCCGGGATCGACGGTCCGCCCAACACCGTCGCGGAGTTCGAGGACCAGCTCGCCGCGGCCGAGGACGCCGACCTGACGCCGCTCGGCGTCGGCGCGCTCGACTCAGGCGGCCTGCACCTGTGGGCCGCGCTCCTCAACCAGCTGATGCCGACGGACGACTACTGGGACTGGGTCAACGGCACCAAGGGCGCGACCATCGAGACACCGGCCGCCGTCACCGCCAGCAGGCTCGTCATCGACTGGGGCCGCAGGGGCTACTACAACGACTCGGCGAACGGCACCGCGCAGGTCGACTCCACCGCCCAGTTCGCCAAGGGCGACAGTGTCTTCCTCATCAACGGCAACTGGGCGGCGGGGCAGTTGGCGACCGTCATGGGGGACAACGTCGGCTTCTTCCCGATGCCGGGCGAACAGGCCTCCGCCCCCACCGTGGCGTCGGGCTTCAGCGTCTCCTACGCCGTCTCGTCCAGGACCGAACACCCCGAGGCGGCAGGCGCGTTCCTCGACTTCCTGACCACTCCCGAGGCCGGCCAGATCATCAGCGACAACGGCTTCATGCCGCCCAACCCCGACGCCGTGAAGAAACCGGAAGGCGTGCTCGCGGACATCGCGGAGGGCCACCGCAGGGCGGTCGCCGACGACGGGATCACGACGTTCCCCGACTTCGCCGCCCCCGCCATGCTCGACCGGCTGCGCTCGGGCGTCCAGAAGCTCATCGCGAACCGCATCGATCCCTCGGACTACCTCGACTCACTTCAGGACGAGTGGGAGGAACACCATGCCGAGTAGGCCGCCGGTCCAACAGCCCCCGGACGTCCGGGTCAAGTCGCCGGACGTCCGGGTCCGATCCCAGGGCCCCCGCAGGCGCAGCTCATATCGCGGCTATGTGTACGTGCTGCCCGCGTTCGCCGTCTACTTCTGCTTCGCGGTGCTGCCCGCCCTGCACACGGCGTATCTCTCGCTGTTCGAGTGGGACGGCGTGACACTGGGCGACTGGGTCGGTCTCGGCAACTACCAGGAGATCTTCCAGGACTCCATCCTGCGCCGGTCCGTGCTCAACGCCCTGGTGCTGGTGGTGTTCTTCTCCTTCATCCCCATCGTCGTCGGCCTTGCGATGACCGGTCTGCTGGCCCGGTTCCGACGGCCCGGTATGGGGGCGTACCGCTTCCTGTTCATGCTGCCGCAGGTCGTCCCGCTCGTCGCCGTCGGCGTGACCTGGCGCTGGCTGTACGGGGACGACGGGCTGGTGAACCAGACGTTCCGCGCGGTCGGCCTGGACGGGGTGACACGGGCGTGGCTGGGCGACTTCGGCGCCGCGCTGATCGCCGTGGGCCTCGTCGGCACCTGGGTGCTGAGCGGCCTGTGCATGATGCTCTTCCTCAGCGGCGTGCAGAAGGTGGATCCCAGCCTGTACGAGGCGGCCCGGCTCGACGGGGCAGGCCCCGTCCGGGAGTTCGTCTCCGTCACCCTGCCGCACCTGCGCGGCGAACTCGCCGTCGCGATGACCGTGACCACGGTGGCCGCGCTCGCCAGCTTCGACATCGTGTACGTGACGACCAACGGCGGCCCCGGTGAGCAGACGACGGTCCCGGGCCTGCTCGTGTACCGGCTGGCGTTCTCCGAGGGCAAGGTGGGGCTCGCCGCGGCCCTGGCCGTCGTCCTCGGCTGTCTGATACTCGGGATCGTCTACCTCATCAACCGTCTGTCGAGGTCGGAGTCATGAACACCGCCACGCGCCAGGAACGCTGGTCGGGATACGCGCTGCTGACGGTCATGGCGATCGCCGTCGTGATCCCGTTCCTCAGTGTCTTCCTCGCCTCCCTGCAGCCCGCGGGCACGCCGGTGGTGGGACTGACCTGGCCGGAGCGGTGGAGCTGGGACAACTACGAGCAGGCGTGGTCGGTGGCCGGGTTCTCCGACCTGATCCAGCACAGCCTCACGATCGCGGTCGGTGTGGTCCCCGCCTCCCTGGTCCTGGCGGCGCTGGCGGGCTACGCGCTCGGCACGATGAAGCTCCCTGGCGGCAACGCGGTCGCGGCCTTCTTCATCGCGGGACTCACCATCCCGGTCGAACTGATCGTGGTCCCGCTCTACTTCGACCTGCGGGGTCTCGGTCTGACCAACTCGTATCTGGGTGTGATCCTGGTGGAGATCGCGCTGTTCATGCCGTTCGGGGTGTTCTGGATGCGCACCCACTTCCAGTCGACCCCGCCGTCGCTGGTGGAGGCAGCCCGTATCGACGGTGCCTCGCCGGCCACGATCCTGCTGAGAATCCTGCTTCCGCTGGCCCGGCCGTCCCTGATGACGCTCGGTCTGCTGGTCTTCATGTGGTCGTGGAACCAGTTCCTGCTGGTGCTGGTGCTCATCCAGGACACGACCAAGCACACGGCGCCCGCGGGCCTCGGCTTCTTCGTCGGTCAGAACAGCACGGACATCCCCACGCTGGCCGCGGGGACGATCATCGTGATGCTGCCGATCCTGATCCTCTTCGTGGTCTTCCAGCGCAGCTTCATCGCGGGGCTGCTCCAGGGTGCGATGAAGGGCTGACGCCAGGCGCTCGGGAGGCGGCTCGCGGGTCAGGCGGCCTTCGACGAGTCGGTGTGCGAGTGGGCGGAGTCGGTGTGCGAGTGGGCGCGCGGAGAGGCCGCCGCCCACTCCAGGACGAGCCGCTGGTACTCCCGCCGCTGCTCGCCGCTCAGCGTCCCACCGCTCCGCAGCCACAGGGCTCGGATCTCCTCGTTGACCTCGGCGGCCGATCGCTTCGGCGCGACCGGTGCACGTCGGTGAGTGGTGGACATGCCGTGAATCATACGGGGCCCGGCGTGAAGACCATGTGAGGAGTCACTGTCAGAAGGACTACTTACCGGTAGCCAATCCATGGCCCTGTGCGGTGGCCGTCCAGCAGCCATGTCCGACAGCCGTTGCACAGCCAGGTCAGGCCGCTCCCGCGCCGAGAACGAGCACCTGGATCGCCAGTACAGCGCCACCCCGCGCCCAGTCGTGGAAGTCGGACACCTTGGTCTCCAGATTGACCGGCTCCGCCTGCGGGTGACGGTTGGCGAGAATGGCTGCCTCGATGTCCGGGCCGGCCACGTCGACCAGGCCCACACCCTCGCCGGCGAGGACGATCTTCTGGGGCATGGCGAAGTTGGAGATCTGCGCGATCAGGGTCCCCAGGGCGCGGGCCGCCTCGCCGATGACGCGAGCAGCCATGGGCTCGCCCTCGGCGGCCAGGGCGAGGATCTCCTCATACGAGAAGTCGCGGCCGGTGGCGGCCCGGATCTGGTAGCGGATGCTGGGAATGCCCAACAGGGAGACGGCGCTCCCGCGCTCCCCGTCGGGGGTGAGCGGGCCGTGGGGGTTCACGATCCAGCAGCGGCCGACACCCAGTCCGTCCTCGGCGGTCCCGACCCTCTTGCCGCCGCTCACCAGTCCGTAGCCGACACCCGCGCCGATCGTGAGCACCGCGAACCGCTCCAGACCGCGGCCGGCTCCGAACCACCGCTCGGCCTCGACGAGTGCGGACACGTCGTTGTCCACGACGACGGGCAGCCCGGTGCGCTCCTCGACGAGTCGGGCCAGGGGGACTTCGCGCCAGCCGAGAAAGGCCGACTCGTCGACGACGGACCGGTCCGAGGCCCGGCCGCCCAGGCCGATGCCGATCCCGGCGAGGCCGGGGAAGTCACGTGCGAACGCACTGGTCAGCTCCCCCAGCACCTCCACGACATGGGCCGGTTCATGGCTGGTGAGGGGCAGGTCACGGCGGGCGACGATATCGCTCTTGAGGGTGGTGACGACGCCGTAGACCATGTCCTGGGTGATCTTGAACCCGGCGAAGGTGCGGGACTCGGCGACGATGTCGAGGGGCTGGGACGGGCGGCCCTGGCGCACCTCGGGAAGCGAGGAGCCCTCGGGGACCTCGATCAGCAGACCCGACTCTATGAGCGGCTTCGTCAGCCGGGTGAGGCTGCCCGCGGAGAGGTCGAGCCGACGGGCGATGTCGCTGCGCGACAGGGGGCCGTGCGTCAGCACCTCGATGGCGACGGCACGCTCACCGGGACTGAGCGGCAGCCAGCTGGCAGCACGTGTGGTCACGACCGAACCCCCACATCATTTCTTTCGGCACAGAAGTAATGACACCACCCTATGTCGCTGAAGGTCCTCAGGAAAGATGCGTGCACACCTCTTGACGGCTGGATTCTTTCGGACCAAAAGTAAGTGACCTGAGGACGAGCCGCAGACGAGGGAGTCTCCTGATGACCGTCGCCTCCAGCCCTCCGTCGCGTCTGCCACTGCGCGACATCGAGGGGACACAGTCGAAGCCGAGAACCCGCGAGAAACGAGAACGTGACGGTGGCGGACGTGGTGACGGCGCCCTCGCGGCCCTGTTCATCGCTCCGGCCATGCTGGGTTTCCTGGTCTTCCTGCTGTGGCCGACGCTGCGGGGAATCTATCTGAGCTTCACCCGCTTCAATCTGCTGACCCCGGCGGAGTGGGTGGGCCTCGACAACTACGTCCGCATGGTCAAGGACCCCATCTTCTGGGACTCGTTGACGGTCACCGTCGAGTACGTCTTCATCAACATCGGCATCCAGACGGTCTCGGCGCTCGCCATCGCCGTACTGCTCCAGCGGCTGACCCAGTCGGCGATACTCCGCGGGATCGTCCTCACGCCGTATCTGATGTCGAACGTCGTCGCCGGCATCGTCTGGCTCTGGATGCTCGACACCCAGCTCGGCATCGGCAACGAGATCATCGCCGGGCTCGGCTTCGACCGCATCCCGTTCCTCGCGGACGAGACCTGGGCGATTCCCACGATCGCCCTGATCAACGTCTGGCGCCATGTCGGTTACACCGCTCTGCTGCTCTTCGCCGGGCTCCAGGCCATCCCCAGCGATATGTACGAGGCGGCCAAGGTGGACGGCGCGAGCGAGTGGCGGATGTTCTGGCGGATCACCATGCCGCTGTTGCGGCCGGTCCTCGCGGTGGTCCTGATCATGACGGTGATCGGTTCGTTCCAGGTGTTCGACACGGTCGCGGTGACCACCGCGGGCGGTCCGGCGAACGCGACCAACGTCCTGCAGTACTACATCTACGGCGCCGCCTTCGGCCGCTTCCAGTTCGGCTACGCGTCGGCGATGTCCGTGGCCCTGCTCGTGGTGTTGAGCGCGATCACCTTTGTCCAGTACCGGCTCACCCGGGCCGGCCAGACCGACCTCGGCTGAAGAAGGGAGCGACCGACATGACTGCCGTGACGGCAACGACGACGAAGGTACGGCGCACACAGCGCCCCAGGATCACCCCCGGGAAGGTCGTGGCCTGGACGGTGATGGCCGCGATGGTGCTCATCACCCTGCTGCCGTTCTACTGGATCCTGCGCACCGCGCTGTCCACGAACACGGCGCTCGCGGCCCACCCGGGCGATCCCCTGCCCGTGGATCTGACGACCGGTGGTTTCGAACGGGCCCTGGGTCTGCAGTCCACCGAGGAGGCGATCGCCCAGGGCGGCTCGGGCGGCGGGCTCAAGTTCTGGCGCTATCTGATCAATTCGACGATCGTGTCCACCCTGATCACCGTCTTCCAGATCCTCTTCTCCGCCATGGCCGCGTACGCCTTCGCACGGCTGCGGTGGCGCGGCCGGGACACGGTGTTCGGGCTGTTCCTGGCAGGGCTGATGGTGCCGACGATCTTCACGCTGCTGCCGAACTTCGTGCTCATCAAGCAACTCGGCCTGGTCGACTCCCTGTTGGGCATCTCCCTGCCGACGATGTTCATGACCCCGTTCGCGGTGTTCTTCATGCGGCAGTTCTTCATGAACGTGCCCCGGGAGGTCGAGGAGGCGGCCCTGCTCGACGGGGCCGGGAAGATCCGGATCTTCTACCGCGTGATGCTGCCGATGGCGTCCACCCCGATCCTCACGCTGGGCGTGCTCACGTACATCACCTCCTGGAACGACTACTTCTGGCCGCTGATGGTCTCCTACAGCGACAGCTCGCGCGTGCTCACCGTGGCACTGGCCATCTTCCGGGCGCAGACCCCGCAGAGCGGCTACGACTGGTCCGGCCTGATGGCGGCCACCCTCATCGCCGCGCTGCCGATGCTCGTGCTCTTCGGCTTCTTCGCGCGCCGCATCGTCAGCAGCATCAGCTTCACCGGCATCAAGTAAGGGGACGGGCATGCGAATTCGTACACGTACGGTCGTGGCACTGACCGGGGTGCTCGCGCTGTCCCTGGTGACGGGCTGCGCGCAGGGCGGGGCCGCCGGAGCGGGCTCCAACACGGTGACGTACTGGCTGTGGGACGCCAACCAGATGCCCGCCTACCAGGCGTGCGCCAAGGGCTTCGAGAAGCAGAACCCGGGCCTGAAGGTGAAGATCACCCAGATGGGCTGGGCCGACTACTGGACCAAGCTCACCGCGAGCTTCATCGCGGGCACCGAGCCGGACGTGTTCACCGACCACATCCAGAAGTTCGGGCAGTTCGCCGACCTGAACGTGCTGGAGCCTCTGGACGACCTGGGCATCGACGACTCCGCCTACCAGCCGGGGCTCGCCGCCAACTGGACCGGCCAGGACGGCCATCGCTACGGCGCCCCGAAGGACTGGGACACCGTCGCCCTCATGTACAACAAGAAGATGGTCAAGGACGCCGGGCTCTCCGCGTCGGAGCTCAACAGCCTCTCCTGGAACACGAAGGACGGCGGCACCTTCGAGAAGACCATCGCGCACCTGACCGTCGACAAGAACGGCAAGCGCGGCGACGAAGAGGGCTTCGACAAGAACAACGTCAAGGTGTACGGGCTCGCCACCGGCGGCGCGGGCGACAGCGACGGGCAGACCACCTGGAGCCCGTTCACCGGCTCGGCGGGCTGGAACTACACGGACAAGGCACGCTGGGGCTCCAAGTACCAGTACGACAGCAAGACGTTCCAGTCGGTGGTCGACTGGTACTTCGGCCTGGCGAAGAAGGGCTATCTCGCGCCCTTCACCGACTACACCGACGGCGCCAACCCGGCCAACGCCCAGGTCGCCTCCGGCAAGGCGGCGACCTCCTTCGACGGCGCCTGGATGATCTCCACCTACTACGACACCAAGGGCCTCGACGTCGGCACCGCCCCCACACCGACCGGCCCGACCGGCAAGCGGGCCACCATGATGAACGGCCTCGCCGACTCCATCACCAAGAACGCCCCCAACAAGGCCGGCGCCAAGAAGTGGGTCCAGTACCTGGCCTCCAACGAGTGCCAGAAGACCGTCGGCAGCTACGGCATCGTCTTCCCCGCGACCCCGGACGGCACCGAGGCCGCCGTGGCCGCGTACAAGAAGAAGGGCATCGACGTGTCCGCCTTCACCGAACCGGTCACCGACAAGAAGGACTTCACCACCTTCTCCTTCCCGGTCACCGACTACGCGGCGGACGTGTACTCCCTGGTGCGCCCCGCGATGCAGGACGTCTACGCCAACGACGCCCCGGTGAGCGATCTGACCAAGACCAACGACCAGGTCAACTTCGTCCTCGGACAGTGACACCCCGGACAGTCAATCCCCGGACAGTGAAAGGCACACACTCCATGACGTTCTCCCTCGGCATCGTCGGCGCCGGCCAGTTCTCCGGCCAGTTCGCGAAGCTGTTTCTTGCCCACCCGGGCGTCGGCGAGGTCCACGTCACGGATCTCCTGCCCGAGCGAGCGGAGCAACTGGCCGCCGCCGAAGGCCTGACGGGAACCTTCCCCTCGTACGAGGCGATGCTGGAGTCGGAGGCGATCGACGCCGTCGCGATCTTCACCCAGCGCTGGACTCACGGCCCGCTGGTCCTCCAGGGCCTGAACGCCGGCAAGCACGTCTACTCGGCGGTGCCCATGGCGATCACCCGCGAGGAGATCGCGGCGATCATCGATGCGGTACGGGCCACCGGACTGACGTACATGATGGGTGAGACCAGCCAGTACAACCCCGCGACCGTGCACGCGCGCAACCAGATCGCCGACGGGGCCTTCGGGCGGCTCTTCTACGCCGAGGGCGACTATGTGCACGACATGGACCTCGGGTTCTACGAGGCCTACCAGTACAGCGGCGGCGAGAACTGGAAGACGACCGCCAGTTATCCCCCGCTGCTGTACCCCACGCACTCGGTGGGCGGGGTTCTCGGCGCCTGGCAGACGCACGCCGTGAGCGTGTCGGCGATCGGGGTCAAGGACGATCGCGGGGACGGCGTCTTCGACGAGGACGTCAGTCAGTTCGGCAACGACTTCTCGAACGCGACCGCGCTGTTCGAGGTCGCGGGCGGCGGCTCGTTCCGTACGAACGAGTTCCGGCGGGTGGGCTATCCCTCACACATCCGGGAGTCGCGTTTCCGGTTCTTCGGGACGGACGCCAGCATGGAGCAACTGGCGACGGTGGCCTTCTGGCAGGACAAGAAGGGGGTGAAGGACATCAGTGAACTGCTTGAGCCCAAGCCCACCATGTCCCCGGACGACCCGTCGCTCCAGCACATCGCGCCGGATCTGCGGGCCGCCTTCACCTCCGGCTCGGCGCCGGTCCACGACCGGGCACGGCTGCCCCGGGAGTTCGACAACCTGCACAACGGGCACGAGGGGAGCCACCACTTCCTGGTGGACGACTTCGTCACCGCGGTGAACACGCGCTCCCTGCCGTCGGTGAACGCGTGGGTGGCCGCCCGCTACACCCTGCCGGGCATCGTCGCGCACGACTCGGCGCGGCAGGGTGGGGCGAGGCTGGAGATCCCGGACTTCGGGGGCGCCCCGGAGGCGTGACGTTTCTGCGCGGTCCGGTCGTTCTCAGGAGCGGCCGGACCACGGCCGGCCCGGTCAGGTGCCCGGCTTGCGGCCGTACACGTAGACGTCGTCGTTCTTCTTCAGGAGCGACCAGTACTTCTTGGCGTCCGTCTTCGTCATGTTGACGCAGCCGTGCGAGCCGGGCGGGTTCCACATGCTCACGCCGACCGAGTGGAAGGCCTGGCCGCCGTCGAAGAACTGGCTGTAGGGCATGGGCACGTCGTAGATCGTCGAGACGTGGTCGATGTTCCGCCAGTAGATCTTCTTCAGACCGGTGCGGGTCTCGTACCCGTTGCGGCCCGTGCGGACCGGGACCGGACCGTACACGAGGGTGTTGCCGTCCTGGATCCAGCTGAGCTGGAGCGTGAGGTTCACACAGGCGATGCGGCCCTTGTTGACCGGGCATTTGCCGTCCTTGTTGGGGTTCTTCCCGACGGCCTTCTGCTTGTTCATCAGATCCATCACGCCCCAGGTGACGGACCCGGCGTAGCCGATGTTCGGGGTGATGCCGTGCTTGGTCTGGAAGGCCTTGATCGCCTTGCAGTCGGCGGCCGACTGCCTGCCGTCCACCGGCCGGCCGAGGAACTTCTCGACCTTCTTCTGGTACGGGCCGGTCTGCGTGGTGCAGCTCGCCGCCTGGGCCGGAGCCGCGCCCAGCGCGACGGCCAGCGGCGCCACCAGTCCGGTAACTCCCAGTACGACGGCTGCCCGTCTGCGTATGTCCCCCATGATCAGGCCTTTCTCGTTCGATCCGGTCAATCTCTGCCAGCTAGACCCGCGCGGGGCGGCATGGGTTGTGGGGGCGGCCGGGCTGAGACGAAACGATGACATTCCCTGCCGTGGAGTACTTGAAAGTGAGTAGGCGGGAGGTCGGTGCGGACGACGACGGGACAGGTCCCGGCCGGAAAGGCTGGAGAGGTTCCCGAGAGCAGATACGGAGTCCTCTTCCATGGCGACCTTTCTTTATCGACTGGGCCGTTGGGCCTTCCGGCGGCGCCGTTACGTCGGGCTGCTGTGGGTGGCGGTCCTGGGCATCGTCGCCTTCGGAGCCCTCAACGCCTCCGACCCTGCCGACGACTCGTCCTCGATGCCGGGCATCGAGGCCCAGAAGGCGTTCGACCTCATCAACGAGCGGTTCCCGGGGACCGAGGCGGACGGGGCGGACGCCCGGATCGTCTTCGTCGCACCGGACGGCCAGAAGATCACCTCGGCGGCGAACCGCTCGGCCATCGACGAGCTGGTGACCGAGGTGGCCGACGGGCCGCAGGTCGCGGACGTGGTGAGCCCGTTCGACGGGCGCGGGGTGAGCAAGGACGCGTCCACGGCGTACGCCACCGTCACCTACGACGTGAAGGACGACGACCTCACCGACGCGAGCAGGCAGGAGCTGGAGAGCGCCATCGAGGAGGCCCGGGACTCGGGCCTGACCGTCGAGGCGGGCGGGACCGCGCTGGAGACCGAGGCCGCGTCCGGGATGGGCGAGGTGATCGGCGTCGCCATCGCCGCCGTGGTGCTGGTCATCACCTTCGGGTCGCTGGCCGCCGCCGGGCTTCCGCTGCTCACCGCCCTGCTCGGCGTCGGCGTCAGCATGGCCTCGATCATCGCCCTGGGCAGCGTCCTCGGGCTGTCCTCGACGACCGGCGAGCTGGCCATGATGCTCGGGCTCGCGGTCGGCATCGACTACTCCCTGTTCGTGGTCTCCCGCTACCGCGAGGAGCGGGCCAAGGGACACGGTCCCCAGGAGGCGACCGGACTGGCGGTGGGCACCGCGGGTTCCGCGGTGGTGTTCGCCGGACTCACCGTCGTCATCGCGCTGGCCGGACTCTCGGTGATCGGCGTCCCGATGCTGACGCAGATGGGTCTGGGCGCCGCGGGCGCGGTCCTGACCGGCGTGCTGATCGCGCTGACCGTGGTCCCGGCGCTGCTCGGCTGCTGGCCGAACGCCGTCCTCGCGCGCCAGGTACGGAAGGGTGGCGGCCGCGTCCGCATGGGTGGCCGTCGAATCCGGAAGGGCGAAGGCCGTATCGGTAGGGGGGAAGGCCGTATCCGCGAAGGCGGGACCGGACCCTCGGTCGAGGGAGCCGAGAGCCTGGGCACCCGTTGGGCCCGGTTCGTCGTGCGCCGTCCCGTGCCCGTGCTGATCGTCTCGGTCGTCGGCCTGGGTGCGCTCGCCGTACCGGCGATGGATCTGCGGATGGGCATGCCGGGGGACGAGGCCAAGTCCACCGCCACCACGGAACGCCGGGCCTATGACGCCCTCGCCGACGGGTTCGGCCCCGGGTTCAACGGCCCTCTGACCGTCGTCGTGGACGCCACGGGAGCCGACGACCCGAAGGCCGCGGTGAAGGAGATCTCCGGAAAGCTCGGCGGCACGGAAGGCGTCGTCTCCGTCTCTCCCGCCCGGTTCAACACCGCCCAGGACACCGCGGTGCTGTCCGTCACGCCGTCCACCGCGCCGGCCGACGAGCGGACCGAGGACCTCGTCCACACCATCCGCGAGGAACGTCCCGCCGCGGAGTCCGCCACCGGCGCGACCTTCGAGGTGACCGGCACCACCGCGCTGAACATCGACGTCGCGCTGAAGCTGCAGGACGCGCTGATCCCCTACCTCGCGGTCGTGGTCGGCCTGGCCTTCCTGCTCCTGATGCTGGTCTTCCGTTCCGTGCTGGTTCCCCTCAAGGCCGCGCTCGGCTACCTCCTGTCGGTCCTGGCGTCCCTCGGTGCGATCGTCACGGTCTTCCAGCTGGGCCATGGCGCCGGGGTCCTCGGCGTCGAGCAGACCGGCCCGATCATGAGCATGATGCCGATCATGCTGGTGGGCATCGTCTTCGGCCTGGCCATGGACTACGAGGTCTTCCTTGTCTCCCGGATGCGCGAGGCGTACGTCCACGGGGAGCGGCCGGGCCAGGCCGTCGTCACCGGTTTCCGCCACAGCGCCCGGGTCGTGACGGCGGCCGCGCTGATCATGATGGCGGTGTTCGCCGGATTCATGACCGGCGGCGAGTCCATGGTCAAGATGGTCGGTTTCGGTCTGGCCAGTGCCGTCCTGTTCGACGCCTTCGTCGTCCGTATGGCGTTCGTGCCCGCCGTCCTGGCCCTGATCGGCAAGGCGGCCTGGTGGCTGCCGCGCCCGCTCGACCGGCTGCTGCCCCGCGTCGATGTGGAGGGCGAGGCGCTCGCCCACAGGGCCGCCGCCCTTCCGGCCCCGGCCGCGAATCCGGCCTCGTCCGACGGTGATCAGCAGGACCCGGTGCGCGTCTGATCCGCCCATCCGGTGAGGGCCGCCCGTGTCGGACACGGGCGGCCCTCACCGCCGGTGGTCGGCCATCGGCCGACCACGTCATTCACCACATGACCGACCATGGGACCAGATCCCCCGACCGGAGGACCCCATGCTGACCCGTTGGCGTCGCTTCGCCGACCACCACGCCCGCCTCATAGAGGCGGCGTTTCTGCTGCTGCTGTACGTGGCCACCAGCAGGCAGTACGCCACAGGCGGACCCGGCTGGTTGCCCGGGCTGCTCATCGCGACCGCCGCCTGTCTCTCCCTGCTGTGGCGGCGCGGTCACCCGCGCGCCGTCGTCGCGGCCACGGCAGTCTGCGCAGGCGTATCCGGCGGTCTGGGCTACGTGATCAACCCCGTGCTGCTGCTTCCGGTCATCGTGGCGCTCTACGAGCTGACCGTCCGCGCTCCGCAGGGAACCGCGCGCGCCTACTGCCTCGCCGTGATCGCGCTGGTCGTCCTCACGGCACTGCTCTCCGACCAGAACGACCAGCCCTGGACGGACAAGACGATCCCCACCGCGTTCTGGATCGCGATGCCGGTCGTCCAGGGCTCGGCGGTCCGTGCGCGGCGCGCCTACCTCAACGCCGTGCGCACCCGTGCCGATCACGCCGAACGCACCCGCGAGGAGGAGGCGCGCCACCGAGTCGCCGAGGAACGCGTGCGCATCGCCCGCGAACTGCACGACGTCGTCGCCCATCACATGGCCCTCGCCCACGCCCAGGCCGGTACGGCCGCCCACCTCACCCGCAGCCGCCCCGAGCAGGCGGAGAAGATCCTCACCGACCTGACCGGCACCACCGCCGCGGCACTGCGCGAACTCGAGGCCACCGTCGGCCTCCTGCGCCGGCCGGACGACCCCGACGACTCCCTTGAACCGGCCCCCGGACTCGGCCGGCTCCCCGAGCTGGTCTCCGCGTTCGCCTCCGCCGGTCTCCAGGTCGTCGTGACGGTCGACGGCGAGGAACTGCCGCTCTCACCCGGCGTGGACCTGACCGCCTTCCGGATCGTGCAGGAGGCGCTCACCAACGTCACCAAACACGCCGGCGCAAGAACGGCGCAGGTGAGGCTCGCGTACACCCACGACCGGCTGACCCTCACGGTCAGCGACGACGGCGGTGCCACCGCGCCCCCACCGGCTCCCGGCGGCAGGTTCGGTCTCGTCGGCATGCGGGAGCGCGCACAGTCCGCCGGCGGCCGCCTCCAGGCGGGCCACCGCCCCGAGGGCGGCTTCGCCGTCACCGCCGAACTCCCCATCCACCCCTGACTCCCCAACCACTCCTAACTCCCCATCCACTCCTGACTCCCCCACCGACTCCTGACCTCCGGAAGAAGGGCTCCGATGACGATCCGAGTGCTGCTCGCCGACGACCAGACCCTGCTGCGGGCGACCTTCCGGATACTGATCGACTCCTGCGAGGACATGGAGGTGGTCGACGAGGCCGACGACGGCGGGAAGGCCGTCGAGCTCACCCGTGTCCACCGCCCCGACGTCGTCCTCATGGACATCCGCATGCCCGGCACCGACGGCCTCGCCGCGACGGCCGCCATCTGTGCCGATCCGGATCTGACGGCCACCCGTGTCCTCATCCTCACCACGTTCCAGACCGACGAGCACGTCGCCAGGGCGCTGCGCGGCGGAGCGAGCGGCTTTCTCGGCAAGAACGTCACCGCCGAGGCGCTCCTCGACGGCATCCGCACCGTGGCGTCCGGGGAGGCGCTGCTGTCCCCCGCGGCCACGCGTTCGCTCGTCACGCGCTTCCTCGCCACTCCCGAGTCCGGCGTCGACACCGCGCTCCTCGGGGATCTGGCCGCCCTCACCGCCCGTGAGCGCGAGGTGATGGCCCTCGCCGCGGACGGCAAGTCCAACACCGAGATCGCGGAGGAACTGTTCCTCAGCCCGCTGACCGTGCGCACCCACATCCAACGGGCCAAGATGAAACTGGGCGCCCGCGACCGTGCCCAACTGGTCGTCTTCGCCTACCGGTCCGGGCTCGTGCAGGCTCCGCGCTGAGGGGTGAGCCCGCACCGTTCCGCGACGGCCCCACTCGGGCGCGCTCTCCGTACGGGCTCCACACTCGGTCCGCTGTGGCGCGTGCCACATCCGGTCCGTGGCACTCCGCCGGGCCGACACCCACAGGGGTTGTCGCCAGCGCTTTCCGGCCGCCGACTCCCATCGCGGCATGTGCGGGACAGGCACCTCGGCGGCCCAACTGCCGTATCAATCGGTCAAGTTCAGCCATTCACGGGTGTGGCGGCGGCATGATGTGCGGCATGGACCAAGCCAACACGGTCGTCTGGGCGACCGCCCTCGGTATCGGGGGGACCTTGGCCGCCGGGCTGACCGGACCGCTTCTCCATGCCAGGTCCTCGCGTCGGCAGGCACAGGAGCAGGAGACCTTCCAGGTCCGGCACCGTCTGCGTGACGAGCGGCGTGCCGCCTTCGCGACCGTGCTCGACGAGTGTGAGGCGTTCCGGCAGGGCATCAACGCCGTCATCGAGGCCCGCGTGGCTCTCGAATGGCGGAGCGAGGACGAGCATCGGGGGCTGTGGGAGCCGACCATGACCGCCCTGGGCGCGCTGAGCCGGGCGGCCACGAACGTCGCCATCACCGGCCCCGCGCCGATGGGCGAGCTGGCCGATTCCCTCCATGCGGCGGCCGTCCGGCATGCGGACGTCTGGCGCATGCGGCTGGATCTCGACGACCGCCTCGTGCGGAACGGTCAGGCGGACAGTGACCTCATCGACGCCCGCAGACAGTTCATCGCCGCGGCCGAAAAGGTCCTGGCGCCGCCCGACCGGGGCGCCCGGCAGCGGGGCGTGCTGCGGCGCTCGCGCTGACGAGGGGCGGACGAGGCGCCTTCCGCCGCACCGGCGGGTCTGACCACGGTCATCGAGGGCGCCGACGACGCCCTCCCACATAGGGCCAGTTTCCCCCGACTGGACCGGGATTTCCGTGCGGCCGCCTGCCTACGCTGCCGCTCATGGACCGTGTACTCGCCGACGATCTCTCCCGGCTCCCCGAACTCCTCCAGTCCGCCCGCGACTTCGCCGCCCGTGAGGTGTCGGGGCTCGAAACACGGCCCGTGGCCCACCTGGGCAAGGCTCCGGACGCCGAGCCGCTGCCGGCCTCGGGCGCGGGTGCCGAGGGCGCGCTCGCGCGGTTCGCCGAGCGGTGGGCGCCGGGGTTCTCCGCCTCCGCGGGCCCGCGCTATCTCGGCTTCGTGACCGGGGGTGCGACCCCGGCCGCGCTCACCGGGGACTGGCTGACCGGCGCGTACGACCAGAACGCCACCGGCAGGGGCGACTCGTCGGCGACCGCGCTTGAGCACGAGACGCTGGGCTGGCTGCGGGAACTGTTCGGGCTGAGCGAGGCGCACAGCGGCGCGTTCGTGACAGGTGCGACCGTCTCGAACACCGTCGGGCTGGCCCTCGCCCGGGAGTGGCTGGGCGAGCGTCTGGGCGTTTCCGTGTCCGAGGCGGGTGCGGCTGCACTCGGGCCCGTCGACGTGCTGTCCGGCAGCCCGCACTCCAGCATCCCCAAGGCCCTGTCCGTGCTGGGCATCGGCCGCGACCGGCTGCGTACGGTGCCGGTGCTCCCCGGTGGCCGGGAAGCCGTCGACGTGGCGCGGCTGGCCGAGGCGCTCGAAGCGCTGGACGGGCGCCCGGCCGTTGTCGTGGCCAATGCCGGGACCGTGAACACGGTCGACTTCGACGACCTGCGGGCGATCGCGGGGCTCAAGGAGCGGTACGAGTTCTGGCTGCACGTGGACGCCGCCTTCGGCGGTTTCGCCGCCCTGTCCCCCGAGCACGCGCATCTGACCGACGGCCTCGACGCCGCCGACTCGGTCTGCGTCGACCTGCACAAGTGGCTCAACGTCCCCTACGACGCGGCCGTGCAGTTCACCCGCCACCGGGACCTCCAGGTGCGGGTCTTCCACAACGCGTCGCCGTATCTCGGACTCCCCACCGGCGAGCCCGACTTCGTGCACCTCACACCCGAGAACTCGCGCCGGTTGCGCGCGCTCCCGGCCTGGTTCTCGCTCGCCGCGTACGGCCGCGAAGGACACCGGGAGATCATCGAACGGAACGTCTCGCTCGCCCGGCACCTCGGTGACCGGATCACCGACGCTCCGGGCCTGCGGCTGCTCGCGCCGGTCCGGCTGAACGTCGTGTGCTTCACGCTCGACGGGGACGCCACCCGGGAGCGGGTGCATGCGCTGGGCAGGACCGTCGCCGAATCCGGCGAGGCGTTCATGACGCCGACCTTCTACGAGGGGACGCACGCGCTGCGGGCCGCGTTCAGCAACTGGCGTACGACAGAGGCCGATACGGACCGGGTGGCGGATGCCCTGGAGCGTGCGGTCAGCTCTGTGTGACGGGTGCTGCTCTCAGGGGCTGTTCGTGGGGCAGTTCGCGGCGTCCGCGGACCGGCGAGAGGAACACCGGCAGGAAGGCCGTGGCGAGCAGTCCTGCGCCGACCCACAACGTGGCGCGGACACCGGCCAGTTCACCGATCAGCCCCGCCACGGCCGCGCCGACGGCGAGGGCGCCGGTGAGGACGAACCTGAACGTCGCGTTCATTCGGCCGAGGAGCGCGTCCGCGGTCATCCGCTGGCGCAGACTGACGCCGAGCACGTTGTCCACACCCGTCTTGAACAGGACGAGGACTCCCCCGGCGCCCGCGAGCCACAGCCACGGTCCGCGGTCGATGAGCGGGACGAGCAGTCCGGCGGGCGCGAGACACAGGCCCATGACGCCGAGGGTGCGGCCGTATCCGAGGCGCCCGGCGAGGGGGCGGGCGCAACGGGCGCCCAGCAGGAGGCCGACGCCGCCCGCCGCCCAGTACAGGCCCAACGCGCTTGCGGGCAGGCCGAGTTCACGTACGAACAGCACCGGGAGCATGGTGTTGATGATCTGGGAGCCCAGGTTGGTGAGGGCGGCGGTGAGTGCGAGAGCACGCAGCTCCGCGTTGCCGAAGACGTGGCGGACCCCCTCGCCGATCTGCGTTCGAAGGCCGACCGTCCGGCGCGGGGCGGGCGGCGCCTGATCAGGGCGGACCCGGGTGAGCTGGAGGGCGGAGGCCAGATGGCTCGCCGCCGTGCAGAGAACGGCCACCGGTGCCGTGAGGAACTGGACCAGCGCGCCGCCCGCGCTCCGGCCGGCCACGTTGCTCACGGCCATGAGGCTCATCATGGCGGCGTTGGCCTGCACGAGGGCGTCGCGCCCGACGAGTCCGGGCAGGGTGCTCTGCGAACCGACGTCGAAGAAGACAGTGACGCTGCCGTTCAGCAGCACGACGGCGTACAACTGGCCCAGCGTGAGCGCGTCCAGCCACCAGGCCAGCGGGACGGAGGCGAACAGCACGGCCCGCGCCAGGTCGGCAACGATCAGCACCCTGCGGTGACGCATCCGGTCCACCCAGGCCCCGGCGGGCAGGCCGATGAGCAGAAAGGCGAGCGTGCTCAACGTGGCCAGGGCGCCGACCTGGCCTGGGCTCGCGTCGAGTTCGGCCACGGCGATCAGCGGGACGGCGACATAGCTGACGTTCGTGCCGAGCTGGCTGAGCGCGGTCGCGCTGAACAGCGTCCTGAAGTCGGCCGTCCGCCATGGGGAGTTGGGCTGCATGATCCACAACCGTGCCCGACCCCGACAGCGCAGCACAAGTGAAGAGTTCTCCACGTTGCCTTAAGTAGAGCTACATTGTCGCTGTCCGGCGCCGGCCATGTCCGAGCGTGCCGAGGCCTGAACGGCCCTTCCCCCTTGGGTCCCGCTGTGCTTGTCTGGGGGCCGTTTTCGGTGGCCGGGGCGGGAGTTGCCGTATGCGCAAGCCGTGGATGGTCGGGGTGCTGGCCGGGTTACTCCTGCTCGGCGCGTGCGGGGACCCCTCGTCCGGACCCGAGTCCGCGGCGCCCGTCCCCTCGGCGCCCAAGGCATCCTCGACCACGCATCAGCGGCCGGCCGCCACCCCCGAAGCAGGGACCGACACCGAACCCGACACCGGGGCCGGCACGGGGTCAAACACCGCTGCCGGCACCGGGGCCAGTGCGCCCTCGCAGCGCGACCGCCCCACCGTCCTCTACCTCGGCGACTCCCTCGCCATGGAGAACCAGAAGGTCCTCGGCGGCCTGATGCGCGACGAGTTGAAGGCGCGCTACACCAGCGCCCCCTACTCGGGCACGACCCTCTGCGACTACCTGGAGGGCACGAGCAAGGACTCGCTCGTGCCGCCCAAGGACAAGGCCGCCGCGCTCGTGCGTACGCTGCGGCCGGACTTCGTCGTACTGCAGTTCTGGGGGAACGCGTGGGGCTACACGCCGTGCATGGACGGCATCACCCATGACAAGGCGCGGGACAAGTACTTCGCGCGCTACACCGCCGACGCCCGGCGGCTGACCGACCAGATCGCGGGTGCGGCGGGCGGGGCCCGGCCGAAGGTCGTCTGGGTGCTCCAGGGTCCGGACCCCATGACGCCCGACCGCGTCCGCCGCGTCAACGCGATCTACGAACGGCAGGCCGACGCCTCCGGGGACCTGCTCGCGGACGCCGGCAAGGCGGTGAGCCCGGCCTCGGCCCGCTACACCTGGAGCCAGTACCTGCCGTGCACCGCGTACGAACGTGAGCACAAGCCGTACTGCACCCGGCCGGGCAGCGGCCGGACCGCCCTGCACCTCGACGACGACTACCTGCACTTCTGTCTGGTCCCCACCACCTCGACACCCAAGCCCTGTCCGGTCCGATCCCCCGGCATCCTGCGCATCACCCGGGCGATCACCCGGGCCGTGGCCGCACAGCTGGACTGACCTCTGCGGCCCGGTCCCAGGTGCCGGCGGTGACGCCCCGTTCGCGCAGTACGGTCTTGCGGACCTTGCCGGTCTCGGTGAGCGGCAGCTCCGGGACGGTCTCGATGAACCGGGGCACGGCGAAGGCGGCTGCGCAGCCTGGACGAGGCCCAGAGCGCGCGGGTCGAGGCGGCGGCCCCGCCGTCCGTTCTGCCGGCCCGGGAAACTGACCCTCGCCATGCTCCCCGACCAGTACCCGCTGCCCGCGCTCGTGCCGCTGATGCGCCGCCGCACACCCCGTACCCTGACCGCCGCACAACTCCCCGACGAGCTGGCCCGCATCAGGGAGCAGGGCTACGCGACGGAGATCGAGGAACACCGCCCGGGCTATCTCGCCGTCGCGGTGCCCGTGCGCGGCGCCGACCATCCGTACGCGGGTGCGTTGTCGGTGATCGCCCCCACGGCAGGCAGCAACATCGCCCGGCTGCTGGTGGCCCTGACCACGGCGTCACACACGATCACTTCCCGGCTCACCGTGTTCGAGGCGTACCGCGCCCCGCTGTGACGACGGCGACGCCGCGATCGGGGAGTTCGGCTACGGCTGCCGCCCCTGCACGAACCACAAACCCGTGAGCCGCCTACTGTCCACCGGTCCGCAGCTCCGACTCGACCAGTCGGTACAGGTGCCGACGGGCGTTCTCCGTGCTCAGTTCGGGCGACTGGCGCAGCCGCTGGAGGGCCAGTCCGTCCGAGAGGGCGGCGAAGCGGACGGTGAAGCCGGCCGGGTCCTCGCAGACGAACTCCCCGTCGGCGACGCCCCGTTCGACCAGGGCTCGGATCTGGCTGTGCCAGTCCTCGTACCGCTTGGCCTGGCCGCTCGCGAAGGCCTGCTCGGGGTCCTGGTCGCGGTCGCCCGCGCTCCAGTAGTCGAACCACATGCGCCAGTGCCGGTCGGTGTCCTCCGTGAACAGCGCGTCGATCAGCAGCCGCAGCGCCTCACCGCTGCCGGCCGCCTGCTCGGCGGCCTCGTTCAGCGCCGCGTAGTAGCGCTCGATGTGCAGCACCATCGCCTCGGAGAGGATCTCCTGCACGCTGCCGAAGTGGTACGTGACCGTACCCACCGACACTCCGGCCGCGGCGGCGACGTCCCGCACCCCCACCGACGCGTACCCGCGCTCCGCGATCAGCGGGACGGCCGCCTCCACGATGAGCCGGCGGCGGACCTCGGTGGGCTGGCGGGTGCGGTCGGCGGCGGCGACGGCACGGCGGGGCGTCTTCGCGGCCTTCACGCCGACGTCCTCGGGGTGGTGCGGTGCCATGCGCGCTCGACCACTGTCTCTCCGTCCGCCCGTGTTTCCATGCGACTGTCCATGATGAACTCCGTGGCCGTGGCCCGCAGCTCCGTGCGCGTCATGATCTCAGCGTCCCAGTCGTCGCCGCGCCTCAGCCGGATCGTCCACTCGGAGACGGCTACCGCGGACAGCGGATCGTCGGCTCGTATGCGGTACGTCTCGCGTGCGCTCTCCTCGTAGCGCAGCCCGTCCGGGTAGACCCGCGATCCGCCGTAGTTGGGGTCGACCTCCAGCGTCCACTCCCCCTTCGCGACGTCGTACGTGACCAGCCGCTCCGGTGTCGCCTCGGCGGGCCGCTCGTAGGTGACGGGCAGCGGCGGGGCCTGCTCGGGCTCTTCGAACCGGATGGGCTCCCGACCCGCGCCCTCGTCCCCGTTCTCGTCCGACGCGGGGTCCCGTACGGGAAGGAGCAGGGCGCTGTCTGCGGGCAGCACGGTCAACCGGCCGCGCTCACCGTGCGGCCACACCCAGGGCCAGTACGTGTCCGAGACGGCGACCCTGATGCGGTGGCCGGGCGGGAAGGCGTACCCGATGCCGTTGAGTTCGAACTCCACGGTCTCGTACGTGCCCGGGGTCCACTCCACGGCCTGGTCACGCCCGTGCCTGCTCAGCAGGTTGAGAACGCCACGGGTGACGAGGGTGGACGAGCCGTCGGGCGCGACGTCGCAGACGCGGGCGACGACGTGGGCGCGCGGAGTCGCACTGTCGAGACGGAGCCGGACGCGCGGACGCCCCAGGATCTCCACCCTCCCGTCCAGCGGCGCGGAGTCGAAACAGACCGAACGGCCGTCCTCCTCCCGCTGGTCGGGCGGCAGATCGCTCGCGTTGCCGAAGGGGAAGAAGCGCCCGGCGTCGAGACCGGTGTGCTGCGGCGATCGTACGAGGACGGGGGTGGCGGTGCCCGTGCCCCCGAGCGGCCGCTCGTCCCAACTGACGGATGGGGAGGGCCAGTTGTCGTCACCCACCCAGCGTCCGGGCATCACGTCGTACGAAGTGGCGGGCGGAACCGGGTCGTTCAGCCAGGCGCGGAGTCTGGGCTCGCGCATGATGCCGGTGTCCTCGCCCTTGAGGTGCTGGTCCCACCAGCGGAGGGTCTCCTGCAGAAACCCGATGGCCGGACCGGGCGGCAGACCGCGGTCCGGGTACTGGTGCGACCAGGGCCCGATGATCCCCCGTACGCGGTCGTCGGGCAGGTGTTCCACGAGCCGCAGCACGGTGTCGCGGTAGGGGTCGTTCCAGCCGCCGACGGCCAGGACCGCCGCATCGATCGCCGTGTAGTCCTCGCAGACGCTGCCGTGCCGCCAGTAGTCGTCGCGTTGCTGGTGTGCCAGCCAGGTGTGCAGGAAGGGGTCGAGGCCTTCGAGGCGCTCGCGCCACATCGGCAGCCAGCGGTCCTCGCCGACGCTCGTCGGGTCCGGCGGGCGGGCCGCGAACGCCAGCATCGTGCCCGCCCAGGCGAGCATGTCGATGCCGAGGACTGCGCCGCCCGTGTAGTGCACGTCGTTGTCGTAGCGGTCGTCCGTCGAGCAGACAGTGACGATCGCCTTCAGTGGTTCGGGGGCGAGGGCCGCGATCTGGAGGGAGTTGAAACCGCCCCAGGAGATGCCGAACATGCCGACCTTGCCGGTGCACCAGGGCTGCTCCGCAAGCCAGTTGACGACGTCTACGCCGTCCGCGAGTTCCTGTGCGTCGTACTCGTCGCCGGGGGTTCCCTCGCTGTCGCCGTGGCCTCGGATGTCCACGCGTACGGATGCGTAGCCGTGGCCGGCGTACCAAGGGTGGCGTTGCGCGTCGCGGGGGGCTGTCCAGTCGGTCTTGCGGTACGGGAGGTATTCGAGGAGGGCGGGCACGGGTTTCGCCTCGGCGTCGGTCGGGCGCCAGATGCGGGCGTGCAGGTGCGTCCGCCCGTCCCGGGTGGGGATCCAGACATCCTCACGCGTGACCTGCCGGTCGAAGTGCTCGCGGTATTTCACGGGGCTCCTTGTATTTACGGCTTGCGGCGAGCGGTGGGTTGGGGTGGTGTTTTCGCCCCCGCCGCCCCTACCCGTCCCGTCCCCTGGGGGCTCCGCCCCCAGACCCCCGCATCGGCCTGAACGGCCTCGTCCTCAAACGCCGGACGGGCTGAAGGTGTCGGCCCGGGCCGCGAAATCTTCAGCCCCTCCGGCGTTTGAGGAGCGGGGGTTCGGGGGCAGCGCCCCCGAGTAGTGACGGGAATGGGTAGGGGCGGCGGGGGCGAAATCCCCTACCCCACCCCCTCCCACCGCCGAACCCGATGCCCATCCCCCCGGTCGATCCACAGATCGTCCGGCTCCGCGGCGTCGGCCCAGTCCTCGACACCGTCGACAACGGAACCCGTCCCCGGCGAAGGCTCAAGCACGGCAGCCATCAGCTGCCGCGTGTACGGATGCCCGGGCGCGGAGAACACCGCATCCGTGGGTCCCTCCTCCACCACAACCCCGTGCCGCAGCACAACAACCCGATCGGCAAGCCCCCGCACGACCGCGAGGTCATGGCTGATGAACAGGCAAGCCAACTCCCGCTCCCGCCGCAGATCATCGAGCAGCCGCAGCACATCGGCCTGAACCGAGACGTCCAACGCCGTGGTGATCTCGTCCGCGATCAGCACATCCGGCTCACCCGCAAGCGCCCGCGCGATCCCGATCCGCTGCCGCTGCCCACCGGAGAGCTGCGCGGGCAACCGCTCGGCGAGGGCAGGCTCCAGACGCACGTCGGAGATGAGCTGCCGAGCCCGGTCGACGGCCTCCGCCCGCGAACCCACCGTGCCGAAGAACCGCAACGGCCGCCGCACGGCATCACCCACCGAACGACGCGGATTCAACGACGTATCGGCGTTCTGGAACACGAGCTGTACCCGCCGCCGGAGCGACAACGGCCGTTTCCCGGCGGGCCGGGCGAGGTCGCCCGGCTTGTCGGAGCCGGACTCGTGGGCGCCAGACTCATGATCGCCCGGATCGTGTGTCATCGTGCCGCCGGACGGAGTCCGCAGCCCCGCGAGCGTCCAGGCCAGCGTGGACTTGCCGCTGCCCGACTCCCCCACAAGGGCGAGGACTTCACCGCGCCGGACGTCGAAGGAGACACCGTCCACGGCACGCGCGGACCCGTAGTCGATCGTGACGTCCCGCGCGGACACGGCGACGGGAGCATCGCCGGGCACAACGGCCCTCGGCCGCACCTCCCGCTCCCCCGCCGCCCCCACGAGCGCGAGCCCTTCGTCGCCGAGCCGCGGCACACTCGCCAACAGCCGTCTGGTGTACGGATCTTGGGGCGCCGCGAACAACCGCCCGGTCGGCGCGGCCTCCACCACCCGGCCGGACCGCAACACGGTCACCTCGTCGGCCATGTGCGCGACGACGCCGAGGTCGTGGCTCACCAGCACGGCGGCGAGGCCGAGTTCGTCGCGGAGCGCTCCGATCAGGTCGAGGACGCCGCGTTGGGTGATGACGTCGAGCCCGGTGGTCGGCTCGTCGAGGACGAGGACCTTCGGGCGGGCGGCTATCGCCATGGCGATGGCGACGCGCTGCTGCTGACCGCCGGAGAGTTCGTGCGGGTAGCGGCGGGCGAGTTCGGCGGGGCGGGGCAGGCGAACCTGTTCGAGGAGGTCCACGACGGGAACGTCACCGCCCGCCTCCGCGATCTGCCGTCCGATCCGCATGGAGGGGGTGAGGGCGTGCCCCGCGTTCTGCGCGACCATCGCGACGGCCCCGCCCCGCAGCCGCCTCAACTCCCGTGCGGGCAGGGCGAACACGTCGGCTCCGCCAACGCGCACCGAGCCGCCCGTCACGCGCGACCCGTGCCGCAGGTGCCCCAGCAGCGTCGCCGCGACGGTCGACTTGCCGCTGCCCGACTCGCCGACCAGCGCGTGGGTCTGCCCGGGCAGCACGTCCAGGGACACTTCACGCACCACGGGCACATCGCGTCCGCCGGAGCCACCCGAGCGATAGGCCACCGACAGCTCGGTGACGGAGACGATCGCGGTCATCAGGACCCCTCCCTGATCCGGTCGACGCCCCACGCCTTGGACAGGCCGTCGGCCGCGAGATTGAGCCCCACCACGAGTGTGGCCAGGGCGATGATCGGTGCGAGGCTCGCCATCGGGACGACGGTGATGGCGGTGCGGTTCTCGGCGACCATCAGGCCCCAGTCCGGGGTGGGCGGATCGGCTCCGAAGCCGAGGAAGGACAGCGAGGAGATCAGCAGCACGACCCAGGAGGCCCTCATCGCGAACTCGACGCACACGACGTCGGTGATGTTCGGCAGGATCTCGCGCCGCAGGATCGCCCAGGTGGACTCGCCCCTGGCCCGCGCCGCGGTCACGTAGTCGGCGGGCACGACCGCCAGCGCCGCGCCCCGCACGACGCGTACGACCTGCGGGACGTACACGACGGCGATCGCGAGAACGATGACCGAGGGGCCGGTGCCGAGAGCCGTGACGATGACCAGCAGCGCCAGCACCGACGGGACGGACAACACAGCGTCGAGGATCCGCCCCAGCACGTCGTCGAACCAGCCGCCGCGCAGTGCTGCCGCGCATCCCATGACCGTGCCGATCAGCAGCGTCACGAGCGTGGCGGCGACGGAGACACCGAGGGCGTACCGGCCGCCGTACAGGACGCGTGCCAGGACGTCGCGGCCGTACTGGTCGGTCCCTGCCCAGTGTTCCCCGCTCGGCCCGAGCAGCGCCTGGTCGGCGTTGTTGGCGATGGGGTCGTAGGAGGTGAGGACCGGTGCGAGGAGCGCGATCAGGACGTGGACGGCGACGATCGCGAGGCCGATGGTGGCCGTCCGTGAGGAGCGCACCGTGCGCCAGGCGCGGGCCGCCGCGGAAGGTGGTGCGACGGGGACGGCGGGTGCCGGCGCAGGGGTGTCGAGGGTGGTCATCGGGTCCTCCCGCGCGTACGGAGCTTGGGGTTGAGGGCCATGGCGCCGAGGTCTGCGGCGAGGTTGCAGACGACGTACACGACCGCGCTGATCAGTGCGATGGCCTGGATGACGGGCAGGTCCCGGTTCTGCACGGAGGCGAGCATCAGCTTGCCGATGCCCGGGTAGTTGAAGACGTTCTCGACGACCGCGACTCCGCCGGCCAGCCAGGCGACGTTCAGTGCGATGACGTGCAGCGTCGGGAGCAGGGCGCTGGGCAGCGCGTGCCGGGTGACGACCCGCCAGGTCGACAGGCCCTTGAGACGGGCCGTGGTGACGTACTCGCTCGCCATGACGTCGATGACGGACGTGCGGGCCATCCGGACGATGTACGCGGCCATGACGACGGCGAGCGCGAGGGCGGGAAGCCACACGGCGGGCATGAGTTGGCCGACGCTCGCCTCGGGGCCGTACAGGACGACCGCCGGGAACCACGGCAGGGCGACCGAGAAGCAGAGCACCAGCACGGTGGCGACGACGAACTCGGGGACGCTCATCCCGATCAGGCTGACCGTGGAGATGAGGTGGTCGGGCCAGCGGTCGCGGTACAGACCCGCGAGGATGCCGAGCACGATCGAGCCGGTGACGGCGAAGAGGACCGTCACCAGGGCGATGAGCGCGGAGTTGCCGAGGTAGAGGGAGACTTCGCCGCCGACCGCCTTGCCGGACACGAGGGAGAGGCCGAAGTCGCCGTGCAGGGCGCCGCCGATCCAGTCGATGTACCGCTCCCAGGCGGGCTGGTCGAGTTTCAGCTTCTCGCGGAGGGCGGAGACCGCGTCCGGGGTCGCGTCCTTGCCGAGGACCTGGGTGGCGACGTCGCCCGGCAGGGCCTGTACGGCGAGGAAGACGAGGATTGAGGAGAGGAAGAGCGTGCCGATGGCTGCGCCCGCTCTGCGGGCCATGAAGGAGAACATGCTCAGGCCCCCTTCAGACCGATGCCGAGGTAGTCGAACTCGAAGCCGTGCTCGGCGTATCCGCGTACCTTGCGCGAGAGGCCGACGAGCCGGTCGGCGAACATCGGGGTCATCGCCCCGCCCTTCTCGATGACGAAGGTCTGCGCCTCGCCGTACAGTTCGCGCCGCCGCTCGTCGTCGGTCTCCTGCCGGGCCCGGTCGAGCAGCGCGTCGAACTTCTTGTCCGACCAGGCGGTCTCGTTGTACGAGGAGCCGCTGCGGAAGACCTGGGTGAAGAGCTGGTCCACGGGTCTGCCGGTGTACCAGTAGGTGGCCATGAGCGGCTTCTTCATCCAGATCTGCGTGTAGTACGAGTCCGCCGAGGCCGTCTTCACCCGGATCCGGATCCCGGCCCGCTTGGCCGAGTCCTGGTAGGCGAGCGCCATGGGCGTGAAGACCGGGTCGTACGAGGAGGTGTAGAGGTCGACGGTGAGGCCCTCGTGGCCTGCCTTCTTCAGCAGGTGCCGGGCCTGTTCCGGGTCGTGCTCCGGGTGCGCGGTGATGTGGGCGGGGTCGCTCGGCGGCACCGGGTTGTCCCAGCCGGCCGTGCCCGCGCCCTGCAGGGCGACCTTCACGACGTGCTCGGGGTCGTAGGCGAGCTTCATCGCCTGTCGGACGCGTACGTCGGTGAAGGGCTTCTCCGTCGTGAGCATCGGCAGCACGTACCACTGGGCGTTCTCGACGCGGGCGATCGTGGCGCGGTCGGAGGCGGCGACGACACGGGCGGTCGCGAAGTCCAGGTTGGTCTGCGAGAGGAGGTCGACCTGCCCGGCGAGCAGGGCGTTCGAGCGGGCCGACATGTCGGCGACGGAGTAGAAGTCGATGGCGTCCAGGACCGGGCGGCCGCCCCAGTGGTCCTCGTACGCGGTGATGCGTCCAGGGCCCGCGGGCGTGAACGACTCCAGCTTGAAGGGGCCGGTGCCGACGCCCGTGCGGCCGATACCGCGGGAGCTGCCGTCGGGGATGACGTAGCAGTTGTAGTGCGTGAGGAGGCTCGGGAACTCCGCGTTGGGGGTCTTGAGCGGCACCACGAGTGTGCGGGCGTCGGGAGTCCGCAGCTTCCCGGGGTCGATGAGCGGGGCGAGGACGGCCGCCTGCGGGGACGCGGTCTCCTTGGCGAGGATGTGGCGCAGGGTGTACGCGGCGTCGGCGGAGGTGAGTTTCCGTCCGTCGTGGAAGGTGACGCCCGCGCGGATGCGGAAGGTCCAGGTGCGCGCCTTGGCGTCCGGTTCCCAGGACTCAGCGAGGTCGGGGACCAGGTCGCCGTTGGCGCCGACGCGGACCAGGCGGTTGTAGAGGGCGCCCAGGTACTCGTACGCGGACAGGGCGCTCGCCGGGTCGAGGGTCTCGGCGTCGGAGGCGGGCGGCCGGGCGATGCGGAGGGTGCCGCCGCGGTCGGGGCTGCCCCCCTTCGCGTCCGTGGGCAGCGCGGGGGCGGCCGAGGCACCCGTGCAGCCGGTGAGCAGCCAGGACGCACCGAGCGACGCGGCGCCCGCCGTGGCCGCGGCAAGGACGGAGCGCCGTCCTGGGTGGTGGATGTCGGGCATGGACCGACCGTCCTTCTCGCTATTCGTTCAGCGGAACGATTGAGTGAAGTGCGTGAACGATAACCAGCCGACGGCTCCGCGCCAACCCTCGGAACCTGGAAATTAACCGGGGAAACCGAGCCGTTACGCGGCCCGGGGAAGCCCGGACCCGCCGGGTGTAGGTGACCGGGACAGGGGAAGAAAGCGCTTGCCACATCCGTCACTCCCTGGGGAGGGAAGGCCACCATGGCCTCGTGGGAGAAACCGCTCGACCACCGCTATCGCGGCGAGCACCCCGTCCATACCCTCGTCTACCTGTTCCGCGCCGACCGCTGGAAGGTCGCCGCCGCGTTCGCCGTCTTCACGGTCAAGCACAGCCCGATCTGGCTGCTGCCGCTGGTCACGGCGTCCATCATCGACACGGTCGTCCAGCACGGCCCGGTCGGCCGGCTGTGGCTGAGCGCGGGTTTCATCCTCTTCATCCTGCTGGTCAACATGCCCCTGCACCTGCTGTACGTGCGGCTGCTGTACGGCAGTGTGCGCCGCATGGGCACGGCCCTCAGGTCCTCCCTGTGCACACGCATGCAGCAGCTCTCCATCGGCTACCACTCACGCGTCAGCGCGGGCGTCCTCCAGGTCAAGGTCGTGCGGGACGTGGAGACGGTCGAGCAAATGGTGCAGCAGACGGCCGAGACCGGGCTCGGCGCGGTCACCGTGCTCGCGGGCGGGCTCGTCATCATCGCGATCCGCACCCCCGAGTTCGTACCCGTCTTCCTGCTCGTGGTCCCCGTGGCGGCACTGCTCGTCGCGCGACTGCGGACCCGGCTGCGCACGCACAACGAGGACTTCCGCCACGAGGTCGAGCATCTGTCCTCCCGGGTGACCGAGATGACCCGGCTGATCCCGGTCACCCGCGCCCACGGTCTGGAGGGCAAGGCCCTGCGGCGCATGGACGGCACGCTGCGGAAGGTGCTCAACTCCGGGCTGCGCCTCGACCTGCTCAACGGCCGCTTCGCCTCGCTGGCCTGGGTGTTCCTGAACGTGATCGGGGTGCTCTTCCTGACGGCCGCGGCGCTGGTCTCGTACTACGGCGTCTGGGGCGTCTCCCCCGGTGACGTCGTCATGCTCAGCGCGTTCCTCACCACGCTGACCAACTCCACGACCACCCTCGCGGGCCTGGCTCCGGTCATCACCAAGGGCCTGGAGTCCGTACGGTCCGTCGGCGAGGTCCTCCAGGCACCCGAACTGGAGGACAACGAGGGCAAGGCGCGGCTCGACTCGCTGCGCGGTGCCGTGGAGTTCGAGGGCGTGGGCTACGCGTACGAGGACGCCGGCGGCCCTGCCGTACGGGACTTCGACCTGTCCGTCGCGCCGGGCGAGACCATCGCGCTCGTCGGTGCTTCAGGAGCCGGGAAGTCCACGGTGCTCAGTCTCGTCATCGGGTTCATCCGGCCGACCTCGGGCCGGGTGCTGCTGGACGGCGCCGACATGAACACGCTGGACCTGCGGACGTACCGGCGCTTCGTGTCGGTCGTGCCCCAGGAGTCGATCCTGTTCGACGGAACCGTGCGGGAGAACGTCGCGTACGGCATGGACGACGCGGACGCCGACGAGGCGACCGTACGTGGGGCGCTGCGGGACGCCAACGCGCTGGAGTTCGTCGACCGGCTGCCGCTCGGGCTCGACACCGTGGTGGGCGAGCACGGGGCGCGCCTCTCGGGCGGACAGCGGCAGCGGCTGGCCATCGCGCGGGCCCTCATCCGCAATCCGCGGGTACTGATTCTGGACGAGGCCACGTCCGCGCTGGACACGCGGTCGGAGGCGCTCGTGCAGCAGGCACTGGCCCGGCTCATGCGCGGGCGCACCACCTTCGTGGTGGCGCACCGGCTGTCCACGATCCGGGGTGCGGACCGGATCGTGGTGATGGGGGACGGTGCCGTGCGGGAGATCGGGTCGCACGAGGAACTGCTGCGGCGTGGGGGTGCGTACACCGCACTGCACAGCGGCCAGCTCACCTGAGCCTGTGGCGCACGAAGACTCACCTGGGCCGGTGGGTGCGGGACCCCGCCTGGGCCGGTGGGGCACAAGGCCTCACCTGGGTCCGTCAGGGCAGGGGTCCGTTGGGGCAGGAGGTGGCCGGCCGCCGTGCCGGCCGCCTCACTCGCCCGCGTAGGCCTTCTCCAGGGCGGCGACGTCGATCTTGTGCATCTTGAGCATCGCCTGCATGGCCCGGTCCGCCTTCTGCTGGTCCGGGTCGCTGATCATCTCGACCAGCCTGGTGGGGGTGACCTGCCAGGAGACGCCGAACCTGTCCTTCAGCCAGCCGCAGGGGCCCTCCTCGCCGCCGCCCTCGGTGAGCGCGCTCCAGTAGAAGTCCACCTCGGCCTGGTCCTCACAGCGGATCTCGAAGGAGATGGCCTCGTTGAACTTGAACTGCGGGCCGCCGTTGAGGGCGTAGAACTTCTGGCCGTTGGCCTCGAACTCGACGGTCAGTACCGAACCGGGCTCGCCGGGCCCCACCTCGCTGTAGCGGAGGACCGTGCCGATGCGGGAGTTCTTGAAGACCGAGACGTAGAAGTTCGCGGCCTCCTCGGCCTGGCCGTCGAACCAAAGGCACGTGGTGAATCCGTCGGTGGTCATGGGTACCTCCTGAAGCGGGAACGCTGTCACTTATGTAGACGGATCCTCGTGCGAAAACTCATCGGCGGCCCGGAAAGCCGGTCCGGGTGGGTGACGCCAGGGACCTGAAGCCCGGCCGTCGCACCGATCGCCACGGAGGCCGGGGCGGCCGTCCGGGTGGGCATGGTCAATGGGTCCCTCGGAAGCCACGGAGCGTTCGAGGCCGCAGCCGGGGCACCCGAAGGCGCAGGCGGTCCTGACGTGTGAACCCAGGGTGGCGGTGGCACGCCGCGAAGGACGGGCGGTCGGTCGGGCTCGGCGAACCCGGCGGCCCGCTCGGGGAACCCGGCGGCCTGCCCTCGTGACCGCCCGACCGGCCGGTGACCACGGCTTTTATTCGCGCGACCGGATGCCGGTGCCGAACTAGCATGGCCCGCCATGACCTCCCCGCACGACGCCACGATCCGGCCATTCGTTCTCGACATCCCCCAGTCCGACCTCGACGATCTGCACGCACGCCTCGACCTCACCCGCTGGCCGGACGAACTGCCGGGCGTGGGCTGGGAGTACGGGGTCCCGCGCGACTATCTGACGGAACTCGTGCGGTACTGGCGGCACACGTACGACTGGCGGGCGGCCGAGGCGCGGCTCAACGAGTGGCCCCAGTTCACGACGACGATCGACGGCACGAACGTCCACTTCGCGCACATCCACTCGCCCGAGCCGGACGCGACACCGCTGATCATCACCCACGGCTGGCCGGGCTCGATCGTCGAGTTCCTCGATGTGGTCGGGCCGCTGACCGATCCGCGCGCCCACGGCGGTGACCCGGCCGACGCGTTCCACGTGGTGGTGCCGAGCATTCCGGGGTTCGGCCTGTCCGGGCCCACGCGGGACACGGGCTGGGAGCTCAGGCGGGTCGGCGCCGCGTTCGCCGAGCTGATGGACCGGCTCGGCTACCGGCGCTTCGGCGCGCAGGGCGGCGACTGGGGAGCGGGGATCTCCCGTGAGCTCGGCCGTGCCTTCCCCGACCGGGTGATCGGCGTCCATCTGAACCTCCTGCCGGGCGCCCACGCGAGCACCGAGCCGACCCCCGAGGAACTGGCCGCGCTCAGCCCGCGGGAGCGTGAGAACACGCTCGCCTCGTGGCGACGCAACGAGGAATGGACCCGCGAGCGACTGGGGTACGCCGTCCTCCAGATGACCCGGCCGCAAACCCTCTCCTATGGGCTCACCGACTCGCCGGTCGGCCAACTTGCCTGGATCGTCGAGAAGTTCAAGGAGTGGACGGACTCGCAGGACCATCCCGAGGACGCCGTGGACCGGGACCGGCTACTCACGAACGTGATGCTGTACTGGCTGACGGGGACGGCGGGTTCCTCCGCGCGGATCTACTACGAGCGGGCGCACGCGGACGGTTGGGGCGAACCCGTGCAGCCGTCGACGGCACCCACCGCGCTCGCCGTCTTCCCCCGGGACAACTTCATCCCGCTGCGGCACGTCGCGGACCGCACGGAGAACATCGTGCGGTGGACGGAGTTCGACCGGGGCGGGCACTTCGCGGCGATGGAGGAGCCGGATCTGCTCGTCGGGGATGTCCGGGCGTTCTTCCGTGAGCTGCGGCAGGACCGAAGTGACGGCGGAGACCTGAGCGTTCGGGTCGGCGGCGCCGTATGACCCGTTCGCTGCGTGGCATCTTCGACGAGGACGCCGAGCTGTACGACCGGGCGCGGCCCTCCTATCCGCCCGCCCTGGTACGAGCGTTGGCCACCCGGGTGGGCCTCGACGCGGACAGCCGGGTCCTCGAATTCGGCCCCGGCACCGGCCAAATGACCGTGCCCCTCGCCGAGTTGGGCTGTCACGTCACCGCCGTGGAGCTGGGCCCGTCGATGGCGGCGGTGGCGCGGCGCAACCTGCGGGCCTTCCCGCGGGCGCGCGTCGAGGTGGCCGAGTTCGAGCAATGGCCGTTGCCCCGGGAGCCGTTCGACCTGATGGTGGCCGCGACGTCGTTCCACTGGCTCGACCCGGCGACGCGACTCACCAAGGTGGCGGACGCGCTTCGCCCGGACGGGACGCTTGCCCTCGTCACCACGCACCATGTGGCGGGCGGCAGTCGCGACTTCTTCGTCGAGGTCCAGGACTGCTACGAACGCTGGGATCCGGCCACGCCCCCTGGTCTGCGACAGTCGACCGACGCCGAAACGGCCACGGACACAAGCGACTTGGAGGAGTTCGGCGGGGTCGAGTCACTCCGCTTCCCACAGGAGATCACGTACACCGCCCAGACGTACATCGATCTCCTCCTGACGTACTCGAACCACCGCGCGCTGGAACCGGCCGCCCGCGAGGGCCTGTTGGACGGCATCCGTGAGCTGATCGTCACCCGCCACGGAGGCAGTGTCACGAAGCGGTACCTGCACGAGCTGATCCTGGTGCGGCGGGGCGAGGGCTCGCGGCGGGGCGGGGGCTACTGACCGACGCGTCCGTCGATGCGCTCCCGGAGGAAGTCCGCGTGGCCGTTGTGCCGCGCGTACTCCGCCATCACGTGCACCATCACCACCCCTTCCTTCCGCCCGCCTCACGGATGTTGAACACCCGGGGCCGCCCTGCCGTCGCTCGTGGAAACTCCCGTACAACCCTTCAGCCCCATCCGATGTCAAACACGGCGCCGGGCAAGGAACGGGCCCTTTCCGGACACCCCCGCGCTGCCCGGCCGTCCTTTTCGTCAGGAGCCGAATCATGCGCAAGAACCGTTCTGCCGCTCTGGCCGCGGCGTCATTTCTTCTCGTGGCCGGACTGGGGATCGCTGCGGCCCCGTCCGCGTACGCCGGAACGCCGGGCGGTACGCACGCCAACGACCGGAACAGCGACTTCAACGGCGACGGGTACGAGGACGTGCTGGTGGGTGCGCCCGGAGCGACCGTCAGTGGCAAGAAGGGTGCCGGTCTCGTGACCGTGCAGTACGGCTCGTCGAGGGGCATCGGAACGAGCGACGTGGCGCGGTTCAGCCAGTCCACGGCCGGTGTCGCGGGCGCCGCCGAGGCGGGGGACGCGTTCGGCAAGGCGGTCTCGACCGGTGACCTGGACGGTGACGGGTACGACGACGCGATCGTGGGCATCCCCGGCGAGGACCTCGGGACCGTCGGCGACGCGGGTGGCGCGGCGATCCTGTGGGGCTCGAAGGCGGGGCTCACCGGGGCCGCCAGCGACTGGCTGGAGACTGAGGAGCCCACTGCGGGCGAGCGGTTCGGCGTCGGGCTCGCCGCGGCGCACTTCACGGACGAGACGCCGGGCGACCTGCTCGTCGTGCTCGACCACTACGACCTGGAGCTCTTCAGCTACGGCACCGCCGCACCCGGCTCGCGGAAGGAACTCCAGGAGCGGTCGTCGACCCCGCTCTCCGCACGGGCCCAGCAGCGCCACATCCTGCCCAAGTCGCTGACCACGGGTGACTACGACGACAACGGCTACGCCGACCTGGTCGTCTCGGGCGTGACGGTCGGCGACGAGTCCGGCCACGGGTGGTCCACGTACCTGTCCGGAAACACCGACGGGCTCAAGTACGAGCGGGATGTACGCGGTGGCACGGAAGCTGCCTCCGGGGACATCAACAACGACGGCTACGACGACCTGGTGACCGGCGAGCCGAACTCCCCCGACGACGGCGGCGAGACCCTCACCGGCGGGCTGGTCGGCGTGCGCTACGGCGGCGAGAACGGCCCCGCCGACGAGGTCCAGTGGTGGACGCAGGACTCCCCCGGCGTCCCGGGCACCGCCGAGCGCGGCGACGGCTGGGGCACGGACCTCTCGGTCGCGGACACCGACGGCGACGGGTACGCGGACGTGGCGATCGGCGCGGCCGGCGAGGACATCGGCACCGTCGCCGACGCGGGCGCGGTGTGGGTGCTGCGCGGCGCCTCCGCCGGACTGACCGCGACGGGTGCGAAGTCCTGGGACCAGAACTCCGCCGACGTGCCCGGCGTCCCCGAGAAGGGCGACAAGTGGGGCGGCCAGGTCCGTCTCACCGACCCCAACAGGGACGGCCGCTTCGGGCTGCTGGCCTCGGCGCCCGGTGAGAACGCCGGTGACGGGTTCGTCTGGGTGATGTCGGCCGGCGCGGGCGGCATCACGGCCGCGGGTTCGTGGACGTACGGCGCCGACGCCCTCGGCGCGCCCCACCTGGGCGCGGCCTTCGGGGCGGCGATCGACGAGTAGTCCGCCGGAGCGGACCGGCGCTCACAGCCCCGGGGAGGTCGCGGCCGACTCCGGGGCACTGTGACTGGAGGTCGTGATGTCGGCCGATGCCGAGTCGGGCGCCGACTCGGAGGTCTCCTCCGACGGCGGCTCGGACGAGGGCGACTCGGTCTCCGGGGACGGTGACGAGGGCGTGGCCGAGGACGTCTCCGGGCAGGGGCTCACCGAATCGCCCGGTGTCGCGGTCGTGCCCGGGGGCAGGGACACGCACGGCGAGGCGGAGCTCGGCGACAGCGAACTCTCGGACGGAGAGGGCCGGTCCGTCGGCGGATCCGTCTTCTTGTCCCTGCCGCCGGTGTCGCCCTTGTGCCGGTTGAACCAGTCGCCGCTGTCCGGGTCGTAGATCACGAAGACGTTGATGACCTGGGTCGCGGGCGCGACGACCACGACGTTCGACGGCCGGTACGACGGCCAGGAGTCGCCTGTCTGCTTGGGCGTGGACTTCAGCGCGACCGGCGGCAGCAGCGGGTTGCCGCACGCGCATCGCACCCTGGGCACACCGCGGTCGTCGACGAGGACGGCGGTGCCCGCCTGCAGGACCGCCTGGTAGCTGGTGGCTTTGCCGTCGCGGTAGCCGTGGTTGGTGACGCGGGTGTCCATCCGCAGCTGTACGGGGGTGAGCGAGCGCAGATAGGCGGGGACGCCGGAGGGCTGGAGGCCCAGGACCGAGGCGAACGCCTGGTTCTTGGCCGGGGCCTGCTGGAGCGCGGAGATCTGCTTCTCGACGTCGCAGCTGGCCACCTTGCGCGTACCGCCGTAGAGGCCGGGCGCCGAACCCTCCACGCCCCGCGTCACGTTGCCGGACTCGGCGGTCTCCGTCGGCGAGGGCGTCACGGGCGGAGCGGAACTGTCCTCCGCGGTCGACTCGGTGAACGGGTCGGGGCCCGATTTGCCCGCGGCCTGGAGGAAGACCTCGCCGCCGCCCGCGCCCGAGGTGCCACCGTCCGAACGGGTGAAGACGACGACGAGGGTGACTGCGACGACGATCGTGGCGGCGATGACGGCGACGCGCGGGGCCGACTGCCACCAGGCCCGGTCGGGTCCCTTGCCGGGGCCCTGATCAGGTCCGTCCGGACCGGACGGACCTCCGGGACCACCTTGACCGTCACCCGACGGACCCGACGGACCCGACGGACCGCCGCCCGATCCGCCACCCGAAGGACCCGACGGCCCCGAGGGGCCCTGGTCGCCCGGAGGCGGCGGCGTGGGGCTCGGCTGGGTCGGCCCCGACAAGGGGCCGGAGGGCGGCCCTGTGGGGCGGCCGGACGACGGCGGTTCGACGCTCACGAGCTCTTCTTCCCGGCGTAGGGATCCCGCGGCACTTCTGACGCTTCATGCCGCTTTCTTCCACAACGAGCCCATTGTGTGCTCCAGTCCCGTACCGCTCGCAAGCCGACGCGGTCGGCCCTCTCGGCGGGCGCGCCGCCGAAGGCCTGCTTAGCGTGGGCAGGGTGAGCCTCCAGACAGCCCCCGACCAGGCAGTGGCCCGCCACGGCTGGGTCCACGCCCTGGTGACGGTCCTGGCCGGGCTGGTCGCCATGGTCGTGGTCGCCGCGCTCGGCCTGTGGGCCGCCGGGGCCGCCGACCTGCCGGACGGTGCGTTTCCCCGGGTCGTCGCGGCCACCGTGGTGGTGGCGGTCGGCGGCTCGATCGAACTCACCGGAGACGCCGGAGCGCTCGCCGAGACCAAGGCGGGGATGTCGGTCACTCCCCTGTCGGTCACCCTCACCGGTGTCCTGGTCGTCGCCGCCGGATTCCTCCGGCCACTGCGGCACCGGGCCGTCGCGGGCGCCCCCGAACTGGCGGGCTGGGCCGCGAGAATCGCCGTCCTGTGGCTGCTCGCGCTGACCGGTCTGGCGCTGTCGGCCCGTCAGACCTTTGCGATCTCGCTCGGCGAGGGCACGCTCTCCGACATCGGTGACATCTTCGGGGCCTCGTCGCCCCGGGTCGGCTTCAAGGCCGACGTGCCCGTGACGCTGGCCTTCGGCCTGCTGTGGCTGGCGGGCGTCCTCGTCATCGCGCTGCTCGTCTCGCCCAGGGCCCCGCTCCCGCCCCGGCTGCTGCGTTTCCAGGAGTCGGTGCGGCCGGCCGCGTACGCCATGGTCGTACTGCTGCTCGCCTTCGTGGCCCTGGGTGTGGTCATCGCGCTGGTGGTGGCGGTGAGCCGCGATCGTGCGCCGGAGACGCTCGCCGTGGTCCTCCTCGGGCTGCCGAACCTCGTCTGGCTGGTGTTCACGATCGGTCTCGGCGCCTCCTGGGAGGGTCGCGTCGAGGGGCCGTTCGGGCTGCCGATGCCGCGCGTGCTGGACAGCGTGCTGCGGACGCCCGACATCTCGACCCTCAATCTGCGCACGCTCTCCGAACAGGACGGCAGGGTGTGGTGGCTCGTGGTTGTCAACGCCGTGCTGCTGCTGGCCGTCGCGTTCCTGATGGCCAAGCGCTCACCGGCCCGGACGCGGGCCTGGCAGCACGCCGTGCACATGGCCGTGGCGCTCGCCCTCACGGTGCTCACGGTCTGCCTCATCGGCCGGATCGACGCGCACTACGGCTTGTCCCTGCTCGGCATCGGCGACGTCGGCGGCGGGCTGTCCGGCGAACTCTTCCTGCGGCCACGGCTGTGGGGGGCGATCGGCCTCGCCCTGCTCTGGGGCCTGGTCACGGGCTTCGTGGGCGCACTGCTCGCCTCGCGCGTACGTCACCACGGCGAGGTGGAGAACCCGAAGGCCTGATGTCAGTGGGGCGTACTACGGTACGCACCCATGATCGAACCAGACTTCCTGCGCACCACCCGAACGGCCTACGACTCCATGGCCGCCCTCTACGCCGAGCTCTTCGCAAACGGTCTGGAGGAGCATCCACTGGACCGGGCCATGCTCATGGCGTTCGCCGACCTCGTGCGGGCGGACGGCGGCGGCCCGGTCGCCGACCTCGGCTGCGGACCGGGCCATGTGACCGGGTTACTCCACTCGCTCGGCCTGGACGCGTCCGGCGTCGACCTGTCGCCGGAGATGATCGCGATCGCCCGGGCGGCCCATCCGGAGCTGCGGTTCGAGGTGGGTTCGATGACCGCCCTGGACCTGGCGGACGGTAGCCTCGGCGGTGCCCTGGCCCGCTACTCGATCATCCACACTCCTCCGGAGCAACTGCCGCGGGTATTCGCCGAGTTCCACCGAGTCCTGACGCCCGGCGGCCGCCTGCTGCTCGCCTTCCAGGCCCACGACGACCCCTCGGAGCTCGCCGAGTCCTTCGACCACAAGGTGGCGCTCGCCTACCACTGGTCCCCCGACCGCGTCGCGGCCCTGCTGAGCGAGACGGGCTTCACCGAGACGGCCCGCCTGCGACAGACAGCCCCGCCGGATGCCAAACGCGACTTCCCGCAGGCTCACTTGCTCCTGAGCAAGGACTGAGTTGCGGCTCAACAAGCCCTGAGCCCATTTCCCCGCACCTCACATCGGCCCGCGCGAACCCACCGTCCCAGGCGGAACCTCACCGGGCCGAGCCGGGAAACACGGGCCGGGCCCACCCCGGCGGCTCAGGCGGCGGCCCCGGACGCCGAGGCCCGTCCACGGCACGCATATCCACCTGCGTGGGCGCATGACCGGCGGCCACGCCCGTCGCAGCCGCACGCAACGCGGTCACAAAGGCAAGACACGACTCGTACCGGTCGTCGGGACTCTTGGCGAGGGCCTTCGCCAGGACCCCGTCGACCGGCTCGGCGAGCTCGGGCCGCTGCGAGGTCAGCGCGGGCGGCTGGTCGTACTGGTGCGCCCACAACAGCGCCATGTCGTCGTCCCGTTGGAAGGGCGGACGGCCCGTCAGGGTCTCGTGAACCACGCACGCGAGGCTGTAGACGTCACAGCGGCCGTCGACAGGCCGCCCGGAGATCTGCTCGGGCGCCACATAGTCGAGCGTGCCGACGAACTGGCCGACGGTCGTGAACCCGGTCAGGGACAGCGACTTCTTGGTGAGTCCGAAGTCGGTGAGGTAGACGTGCTCGGGATGGTCGCTGTCCGTGCCCGCCGCGACCAGTATGTTGCCCGGTTTGACGTCCCGGTGGACCAGGCCGTGGTCGTGGGCGGCGTCGAGCGCGGACGCCACCTGGATGGCGATACGGGTGGCGTCCGCTATCGGCAACGGGCCCTCGCGGTCCAGGAGATGACGCAGGTCGCGACCGGCGACGTACCGCATGGCGATGTAGAGGACGCCGTCGGTCTCGCCCGCCTCGAAGACCGGCACGATGTGCGGGTGGTCGATCGCGGCGGCCACCCGTGACTCGTGCGTGAAGCGCTTCCGGAAGGTGTCGTTGCGGGCCAGTTCCGGGGCGAGCAGTTTCAGGGCGACCGTGCGGTCCAGGCGCAGGTCCTTGGCGCGGTAGACGACGGCCATGCCGCCACGGCCGACCTCGCGCTCGATCCGGTAGCCGGCGATCTGCTTGCCGATCAGATCGGAGGGCCGCCCCGAGTACAGGCTCGTGTCGTGCGGCATCAGCCGTCACCGTCACCCGTGACGAGCCGGGTGGGGGCGTGGCTGCGGTCTTCCCCGGGCTCGGGCGGTTCCGGACCTGTGTTCTCCACGACCTGTGTCGGTTCCGGACCTGTGTTGCCCACGACCTGTGTCGGTTCCGGATCCGTGTTGCCCACGGCCTTCGTCGGTTCCGGCCCGATGCCCGGCACGACCTGGGTAGGCTCGGGGTCGCCTGACGCGGGCGGTGTGGGTCTGGCCGAGGCGGGCGGCTCGGGGCGGGCCGCGGCAGGCCGCTCGGGTCCGGCCTCGTCATGGGGCTCCGGTCCGTCCTCGACCGGCTTTGGAGTCGCGTACGTGCTCAGCCGGTTGCCGTCGCAGTACACCCACCGCTCGTGCTCGGCCTCGTACAGCCACACGGCCTCGCCGTCGACGACGATCCCGACCCGCATGCCCTGCGTGCGGCCGTGGAACTCCTCGCCGTCGAGGCGTCCGGCCGCCAGTTCCTCGACCGTCTGCCGGTAGCGGCCGAGCGTCTCCTCGACGCGGGCGAGCAGGGGGCGCGGGTCGGCGGTGCGGGCGAGCGGCTGTCCGGCGGCGGGCGGCTCCTGCGGTACGGCGAGCAGCAGGCGGCCGTCGACCCACGCGGACCAGCCGTTGGCGCACAGGACGTGCCCCCAGTCACCGCGCCGCTCGACGAGACGGACCGGCAGGAGGGCGTCGAGCGGCACGGTGGGCCTGGTCGGGTCCGGGGCCTCCCAGGCCGGCAGGCCGTCCTGCGGGACCACGTGCGTGGGGCGGAAGTCCTCGGTCGTCGTCATCGCGCCTGCTTCCTGCGGGCTACTTCCGCATGACTTCGGGTTCGTGCCGCCTCAGCAGCCTGGCGACCAGATAGCCGAAGACGGCCGAGAGGACGACGAGCATTCCCATGTTGAGCAGCCACACGCCCGCCGAGTGCTTGAACAGCGGGTCGGCGGTCAGGTCGCCAGGGACGAGCCGGGCCAGGCCGATGGTGCCCGCCATGGCGCCGAGGGCCCACCGGGACGGCACCAGCCAGGACAGCTGCTCGATGCCGGGGACGCCGTCGAGCTTCAGCAGCGCGCCGCAGAACACGACCTGGACGATGGCGAGGAGCACGAGCAGGGGCATCGTGACCTCCTCCTTGCGCACCAGGGCGGAGACGAGGAGGCCGAGCATCATGGCGGTGAAGGAGAGCAGAGCGACGGCGACCGTGATCTCGGCGAGGGGCGGCATGAGCACGCCCTCGCCACCGGGTGCGTTCAGGTCGACGCCGAGCAGCGCCACCAGGGTCAGGACGACGGCCTGGAGGACGGTGATCGTGCCGAGGACGACGACCTTGGACATCAGGTACGCCGATCTGGACAGGCCGACGGCCCGTTCTCGCTGGTAGATCACCCGTTCCTTGACCAGTTCGCGCACGGCGTTTGCCGCGCCGGTGAGGACTCCGCCGACGCAGAGGATGAGCAGCGCGTTCATCGCCGTCTCCTGCGTCAGCTTGCTGCCGGCCAGGGCCCTGGCCATGGCACCCATCACGAACGGCAGGGCGATCATGATGGCGAGGAACGTACGGTCTGCGCTGAGCGCGGCCGCGTACCGCCGCACGAGCGTGCCCAGCTGGGAGCCCCAGCTCTGCGCCTTGGGCGGGCGGGGAACCGTGCCCGGGGCCGGGGCGGCCTGGCCCATGTGTGGCTGGGCGGTGGAGTTGACTATGTACTGGCGGTGCTGGAGCGACGCCAGGTAGTCGCCGGCCCAGTCCCGTTCGCGGTCCCGCTCGAAGGCCTCGAACGCCTCGGGCCACTGTTCGTAGCCGAAGAAGGCGAGGGTCTCGTCGGGCGGCCCGTAGTAGGCGACCTTGCCTCCGGGTGCGAGGACGAGCAGCCGGTCGCAGACGTCGAGGCTGAGGACGCTGTGGGTGACCACGATGACGGTCCGCCCGTCGTCGGCGAGGCCGCGCAGCATGTGCATCACGGAGCGGTCCATACCGGGGTCGAGGCCGGAGGTCGGCTCGTCGAGGAAGAGCAGCGAGGGCTTGGTGAGCAGTTCCAGGGCCACGCTGACGCGCTTGCGCTGGCCGCCGGAGAGGCTGTGGATGGGCTGCCCGACGCGCTGTTCCAGGCCCAGCTCGCGCACGACCTCGTCGACCCGGGCCCGGCGCTCGGCCTTCGCGGTGTCCTGCGGGAAGCGCAGCTGGGCGGCGTAGGTGAGGGCCCGCCGGACGGTCAGCTGGGCGTGCAGGATGTCGTCCTGCGGTACGAGTCCGATGCGCTGGCGCAGCTCGGCGTAGTCGCGGTACAGGTCGCGGCCGTCGTACAGGACCGTGCCCCGGTCGGCGGGCCGCTGGCCGGTCAGGGCGTTGAGCAGCGTGGACTTTCCGGCGCCGCTGGGCCCGACGACGGCGAGCAGGCACTTCTCGCCGACGGGGAAGGAGACCCGGTCGAGGAGCGTCTTGCGGCCCTTGTCGACGGCGACCGACAGGTCCTGCACGTCGAGGGAGACCTCGCCGGTGTCGACGTACTCCTGCAGCTCGTCGCCGACCAGGCAGAACGCCGAGTGGCCGATGCCGACGATGTCGCCCGCGTCGATGGGGGACCGGGTGACGGGCTGCCCGTTGAGGAACGTGCCGTTGTGGCTGCCCAGGTCGACGATCTCGTACGTGCCGTCCGGCATGGCGCGCAGCTCCGCGTGCCGTCTGGACACGATCAGGTCGTCGACGACCAGGTCGTTGTCGCCGCCGCGGCCGATGCGGACCATGCGGGCGGGCAGCGGGCGCACCGTCGTGGGCTGCCGGAAGGTGCCGGTCGCGGCGGGCAGGGAGACCGAGGAGGGGCGCTCGGGGGCGGGCGGGGGCCGGTCGGCGAGCACGGCGCTCGGGCCGTCGGCGGGGTTGCCGAAGCGGATGACGCTGCCGGGGCCGACGTCCCACTCGTGGACGCGGCGGCCGTCGGCGTACGTACCATTCGTGCTGTTCTCGTCCCAGAGCGTCCAGTGATCTGCGTTGGGCCGCAGGACCGCGTGGTGCCAGGAGACCCGGGCGTCGTCGATGACGATGTCGCTCAGCGGGTCGCGGCCGACGTGATAGTCGTGGTTCGGGGTCATCACCAGGGACCCCGTCTCGGTTTCGAGGACGAGTTCGGGCGCCGCTGAACGCTCTCCCATGCCTGAATTCTAGCTATTCGTCCACATGCGCGCCTGCTGCGCCCGGCCGGGGGGGACGGGCCGTGCCCGAGCGGCTCCGCCGGGAGCGGGGATCAGGCGGCCGGCATGGACAGGTAGGGGAGGGTGCGCTGCATGCGCAGGGCGTCGACGGACTCCGCGAGCAGTTCGTACTCGGTGGTGTCGTCACTCGTGGCGATGCGGACCAGATGTCCCGCGGCCAGTTCCTCGGCCGCCAGCTCCTGTTGGAAGATGTCGCCGCACCACGCGCGCAGCACGCCGGGTACGTCGGGTGCCGTGGCCGAGACGGGCATCATCGAGTTCGGCGGGAAGTACGGGGCGTCGGGGTTCGGATCGAGGCGCTCGGCCATCCATGACGCCCGGTCCCGTAACCACCACATGGCCAGCGCCAGGGTGGGTGCCCGGTAGGTGCCGAGCGGTACACCGACCCACATGCCTCCGCACACTCCGTACGCGGTGACATGGCAAAGGAATTCGTCGTGCACGATCGCTCCCCCATTGCATCCGCTTGCTGCCGGTCCGGCCTCTCTTTCCTGCGGCTCGCTGGTGGTGCACGATGGCGCTGTTCTTCGGTCGGTCCGCCGGGTGATCCCCCGGCGATTCCCGAGCCGTTCTGAGGGCTGTGAATAGCCCTAGCATTCAAGTATCGCCACTCCTGACACACTGTCACCATGCCATTCCAGCCAGTCTCCTGGCATATTCACCGCGATGACTGGCCGAAATGACACGGCCGTGGAGATCAGGGTCCTCCGGGGGCATCACCCGAGAGGCGTCAGCAGGCATTACCCGAGGGGTAATCGACGGGTCCGACGACGCCCGGCATGGTTGCGGTACCGGATCCCGACAACGTCCGATCCGGGCCCTGACCAGTACGTACGAGCACGTACGACCTCGATGGAGGCTGATCGCCCATGTCCGCGAACCAGGACCGCTACGAAACCGCCGTCGCCCGCTACTTCGACGCCTGGAACGCGGGCGGGAAGGAGGCTCTGACGAAGGCCGTGACCGCGGCCTGGACCGCGGACGGCACGTACACCGACCCCCTGGCCGACGTCCGCGGGCACGACGGGATCGCGGCCGTGATCGCCGCGGCCCACGAGCAGTTCCCCGGATTCGAGTTCCGGCTCACCGGCGCCGTGGACGGGCACCACGACCTCGCCCGCTTCGGCTGGGAGCTGGTCGCCGTCGCGGACGGCTCGGCGCCGGTCGCCGGCTTCGACGTGATCACCCTGAGTGACGACGGGCGGATACGGAGCGTGCACGGATTCCTGGACCGGGTGCCCGCCGGGGCGTGACACGGCTGCCGCGATGAGTTCTGCCGCGCCCGGTGGTCTCGTATAGGAGAGGCCACCGGGCCGGGAAAGACCACCGGGACAGCGGAGGACGTCATGAGCACGAACACCGAATTGGACCAGCAATTCACCGCGGAACTTCTGAAGAGCCCCGAAAAGGGCGGCTGGACCTATCTCGTCTGGCCGGAGTCCGTCGGATTCTTCGGCACACGCGGCCTGGTCAAGGTCCGCGGGACGATCGACGGCCATCCCTTCCGGAGTTCGTTCATGGCCCTCGGCGACGGCACCCACAAGCTTCCCGTGAAGGCCGACGTCCGCAAGGCGATCGGCAAGGAGGCTGGGGACACCGTGACCGTGCGACTGGAGGAACGCGTCACGGACTGACCCCTCGCCCACGGCTCGGGAGTCAGTCCGTCGCTGGTACTCAGGCCTGGGACGCCTGCCGCACGATCTCGTCGATGCGGGTGAGCTCGTCCTCCGAGAAGTCCAGGTTGCCCGTGGCCGCCACGCTGTCCTCCAGCTGCTGCGGGCTGCTGGCGCCGATCAGGGCGGAGGTGACCCGGCCGCCGCGCAGTACCCAGGCCAGCGCCATCTGGGCCAGGGACTGGCCGCGGGTCTTGGCGATGTCGTCCAGGGCGCGCAGGTGGCCGACGAGGTCCTCGGTCACCGTTTCGGCGCTCAGGAAGGGGCTGTCGCTCGCGGCCCGCGAACCCTCCGGGATCCCGTCGAGGTAGCGGCCGGTGAGCAGGCCCTGCTCCAGCGGCGAGTAGGCGATGGAGCCCACCTTCAGCTCGTCGAGGGTGTCCAGGAGCCCCTCCTCCTCGGGACGCCGGTCGAGCATCGAGTAGCGCGGCTGGTGGATGAGGAGCGGGGTGCCCAGCTCGCCCAGGATGCGGGCCGCCTCGCGGGTCTGCGCCGGCGAGTAGTTGGAGACACCGACGTACAGCGCCTTGCCCTGCTGCACCGCCGAGTGCAGCGCGCCCATCGTCTCCTCAAGGGGAGTCTCCGGGTCGGGGCGGTGGGAGTAGAAGATGTCGACGTAGTCGAGGCCCATGCGGCCCAGGCTCTGGTCGAGCGAGGACAGCAGGTACTTGCGGGAGCCCCATTCGCCGTACGGGCCCGGCCACATCAGGTATCCGGCCTTGGTGGAGATGACCAGCTCGTCGCGGTACGGACCGAAGTCGGCCTTGAGCGCCTCGCCGAGGGCCGACTCGGCGGCGCCGGGCGGGGGCCCGTAGTTGTTGGCCAGGTCGAAGTGGCTGACGCCCAGGTCGAACGCCCGGCGCAGGATCGCGCGCTGGGTGTCCACGGGCCGGTCGGGGCCGAAGTTGTGCCACAGGCCGAGGGAGAGCGCGGGGAGTTTCAGGCCGCTGCGTCCCGTGCGCCGGTAGGGCATGTCCGCGTAACGGTCGGTGTGTGCGGTGTACAACGCGTTCTCCAGAGGGGTCGGTACGGAGTGGACCGGTGTCCACTCTCGCCTGCCCGCTCGGCAGCGGTCCAACAGGAGAATCGGATGGGATTCAGCGGATACGCTTCTCAATCATGGAATTGCGCCACCTGCAGCACTTCGTCGCAGTCGCCGAGGACCAGCACTTCACCCGGGCAGCGGAACGCCTGATGGTGTCCCAGTCCGGTCTGTCGGCATCGATCCGCGCACTGGAGCGGGAGCTGCGGGCCCCGCTGTTCGTCCGCACGACCCGCCGCGTCACGCTCACCGAGGCCGGCCGGGCCCTGCTGACCGAGGCCGAGCGGATCCTCGCGCAGGTCCGGGCCGCCCAGGACGCCGTGGCCGCCGTACAGGGCGTGCTGCGCGGCACGCTCTCGCTGGGCACCGAGCAGTGCATCGCCGGGGTGCCCGTCGCACAGCTGCTGGCCGCGTTCCGCAGGCAGCATCCGGACGTGGAGATCCGGCTGCGGCAGGCCGGCTCGGGCGCGCTCGCCGAGGACGTCGCCGCGGGCCGCCTGGACCTGGCCTTCGCCGTGACGACCCGCGCCGACACGGAACAGCTCCGCTGTCTGCCCCTGACCAGCGAGCCGATGACCGTGCTCTGCCATCCCTCACACCGGCTGGCCACCGGAGGGCCCGTCACCCCGGACGAACTCGGCGGCGAGCCCTTCGTCGACTTCCACCCCGACTGGGGGCCGCGCCGCACGACCGACGCGGCCTTCGCGGCGGCGGGTGTGCACCGCACGGTCGCCCTGGAGGTCAACGACGTGCACAGCCTCCTCGACCTCGTCGAGGAGGGCCTCGGCATCGCCGTCGTGCCGCGCCACTTCGCCCACAAACGGCGGGCCCTGCCCGCACTCCCCCTCAAGGCCGACACCGAGACGCCGTACGAGACCGTCGCCATGCTGCCGCCCCCGGAGGCGACCAGTCCGGCCGCCCGGGCCCTCATGTCACTGCTCGAAACAGGGGGTCTGGCTCCACCCCGGGAGGGGCTCCAGCACTCCTGACCTGGCCCGGTCCCCCGCCGCAGACTCGTGCACATCGATCACGACGACTGCGGCACGGGAGTGCGGAGATGACTGAGCACAGCCGACGAAACGTACTGCGCGGGGCGGCCGCCATCGCGGCGGCGAGCGGACTCGTAGGAGCGACGGGAGGACTCGCCGCCGGTGCTCCCGCCACCGCGAAGGGGCGCCACTTCCCGTTCCTGGAGGGGGCGTTCGCCCCGGTCACCGAGGAGCTGACCGCCTTCGGTCTCCCCGTCACCGGGCGGATCCCGCGTGAGCTGAACGGCCGCTACCTCAGGAACGGGCCGAACGTCCTCGGCCTTGAGGACCCCCGGGCCCACCACTGGATGCAGGGCGACGGCATGGTGCACGGCGTCCGGCTGCGGGACGGCCGCGCCGAGTGGTACCGCAACCGCTGGGTCCGCTCCTCCCGCGTCGCCGAGAAGCTTGGCGAGCCCTACCCGGGACCGGTGCCGCCGGACGACTTCCCGTGCAACACCCACGTCATCGGGCACCGCGGACGGGTCCTGGCCCTCCAGGAGAGCGGCCCGCCGCCGTACGAACTCGACTACGAGCTCAACACGGTGGGCACGTACGACTTCCGCGGCACCCTGGAGGGCGCGTTCACGGCGCACACCAAGCTCGACGCGGAGTCGGGCGAGCTGCACGCGATGACGTACTACCCGACCTGGAACCACATCCGGCACCTGGTGGTCAACGCCGCGGGGCGGGTCGTCCGGACCACCAGGATCCCGGTGTCGGACAGCCCGATGATCCATGACTTCGCGCTCACCGAGAAGTACGTCGTCATCTTCGACATGCCGGTCACCTTCGACCCGGCGGGCGCCGAGCGGGGCGACCTCGTGCCGTACGTGTGGAACGAGCGGCACCCGTCTCGGGTCGGCGTCATGCCGCGGGCCGGCGGGCGGGTCCGCTGGTTCGAGGTGGAGCCGACGTACTACTCGCACACCCTCAACGCGTACGGCGAGGGGTCGTCGGTGGTCGTCGACTTCACGGCCTATCCGGCGCCCTTCTTCGTCGCGGGGCGTGGCTCCGGCGGGCCCTACGGAGCCGGGACCGTCCGGCTGCAACGCTGGACCATCGACCGCGACCGGGGCCGCGTACGCACGAAGGTCCTGGACGACCGGCCGCAGGAGTTCCCGCGCGTCAACGAGGCGTTGGTCGCGCGCAGGCACCGGTACGGCTACACGACGGCCGCCGCCGAGATGTCGCTGGCGTATGTGGCGGCCGACGGGAACCCGCCCGACCGTGCCTTCAGCAGCGAGCTGGTCAAGCAGGACCTGCTCCGCGGTACCTCGCAGGTGCACCGGCTGCCCCGGAACGCGGCGGTGGGCGAGGCGGTGTTCGTGGCCTCGGACCCGACGGACGCGAGGGCGGCCGAGGACGACGGCTACACGCTGGCGTACGTGCACAATCCCGACCGGGGCGCGGCGGATCTGCTGATCCTGTCCGCCCAGGACTTCACGGGTGAGCCGGTGGCCCGGATCCATCTGCCGGGACGGGTGCCGATGGGCTTCCACGGGAACTGGGTGCCCGACGCGTGAGAACACGCAAGAGGCCGGCCGGAACCGCCGAGTGGTCCGGCCGGCCTCGGGTGCTCAGAGCTCGTAGCCCGGCAGGACGACGTCCCGGATGAGGGCGGCCCGCTCGTCGAAGGGGATGAACGCGCTCTTCAGGGCGTTGACCGTGACCGTGCGCAGATCGTCGAGGGTCCAGCCCGCCTCGTCGACAAGCAGGGACATCTCGCGGGTCATGGTCGTGCCGGACACCAGCCGGTTGTCGGTGTTGAGGGTGACGCGGAAGCCCAGGTCGCGCAGGTGCGTGATCGGGTGGTCGGCGATCGAAGTGGCCGCGCCCGTCTGGAGGTTGGAGGTGGGGCACATCTCCAGGGCGATACGGCGGTCACGCACCCAGCCCGCGACGCGGCCGAGCTTGCCGTCCACGATGTCCTCGGTGATACGGACGCCGTGGCCGATGCGCTGGGCGCCGCAGACCTGGAGGGCCTGGTGGATGCTGGGCAGGCCGTGGGCCTCGCCGGCGTGGATGGTGAACGGGACGTTCTCGACGCGCAGGTGCTCGAAGGCGGCGAGGTGGTCGGCGGGCGGGAAGCCGTCCTCGGCGCCCGCAATGTCGAAGCCGACGACGCCCGCGTCCCGGAACGTCACCGCCAGGTCCGCGATCTCGCGGCTGCGGTCGAACATCCGCATCCCGCACAGCAGGGTGCCGACGCGGACCGGGGTGCCGGCGGCCGCGGCCTTCGCCATACCGGCGGCCAGGCCCTCCTGCACGGTCTCGACGACCTCGGGCAGGGCGAGCCCGCCGTTCAGCATCAGCTCGGGGGCGTAGCGCACCTCGCCGTAGACGACACCGTCCTCGGCCAGGTCGAGGACGTACTCCTCGGCGGTGCGCAGCAGGCCCTCGCGGGTCTGCATCACGGCGAGGGTGTGCTCGAAGGTGGCTATGTAGCGGACCAGGTCACCGGAGTTGGCCGCCTCGTAGTACCAGGCGGCCAGCTCGTCCGGGTCGGTGGTGGGGAGCGTGTGGCCGACCGCGTCGGCGAGTTCGACGAGCGTGGTGGGGCGCAGGCCGCCGTCGAGGTGGTCGTGCAGGACGGCCTTGGGGAGCCGTCGGATGGTGTCGATGTCGATGCGGGACGCGGTCATGCGGTGTTTCCTCGGCAGGTTGTCGGTGGGTGGGGAGTGTTGGTCACTCGGCGGTTTCGCCGGGAGCGGCGTGTTGCGGGTCGGGCGCGGCGGGCTGCAGCAGGTCCCACCGGTTTCCGTACAGGTCCTGGAAGACGACGACCGAGCCGTACGTCTCGTGCCGGGGCTCCTCCAGGAAGGTGACGCCCGCCGCGGTCATCCGTGCGTGGTCGCGGGCGAAGTCGTCGGTGTGCAGGAAGAAGCCGACGCGTCCGCCGGTCTGGTCGCCGACCCGGCCGCGCTGTGCCTCGTCCTTGGCCCGGGCCAGCAGGAGGCCGGTGCCGTGCCCTCCGGTGTCCGGCTCCACGACGACCCAGCGGGATCCGTCGGGTCGCGGGGTGTCCTCGGCGAGCCGGAATCCGAGGGCCTCGGTGTAGAAGCGGATCGCCTCGTCGTAGTCGTCGACGACGAGGGTGACCAGGGCGACGCGTTTCATCGGAGCCTCTCGGAAGGTCGGGGGGGGGACGTACGCGGAGGGTTATACGTAACACGCGAGGATACGGCATCGGAAGGAGTGGTCCGGCAAGGTCGCTTCGGTCGGTGGCGCGCGATGCCTGCCCGGGCAGGGGGCCGCGTGCCGTCGCCGTACCCGCCTCCTGCATGCTGGAGTCAAGATCAAGCGACAGGAGTGACACACCATGTCCGAGACGCCCAGGTCGACCGGAGCCCCCGCCCACCAGAACGTCACGTTCCCAAGCGGCGGCACCACCGCGCACGGCTATCTGGCGCTGCCGCCCTCCGGACAGGGGCCCGGCGTCATCGTGATCCAGGAGTGGTGGGGCCTCACCGACCACATCGCAGACGTCACCGAGCGCCTGGCGAAGGAGGGCTTCGTGGCGCTGGCTCCCGACCTGTACGGCGGCAATGTCGCCCACGACAGCACCGAGGCGTTCCGCATGATGCAGGACCTGCCCGTGGCGCGAGGCGTCGAGCTGCTCTCCGGCGCCGTAGACCATCTGCTCGCGATGCCCGAGGTCACCTCCGGGACCGTCGGCTCGGTCGGCTTCTGCATGGGCGGCGGTTTCGTCCTCTACCAGGCCGCCACCGACCCGCGCGTCCACGCCGCCGTCCCCTTCTACGGCGTCATCCAGGGCGAGACCCCCGACTTCTCCGGCCTCAAGGCTCAGATCCTCGGCCACTACGGCGAACGCGACTCGGCCATTCCCGTCGACTCCCTCGCCCCGCTCCGCGACACGATCCGCGACCAGTCCGGCATCACCCCGGACTTCCGCGTCTACCCCGCCGACCACGCCTTCTTCAACGACGGCCGCCCCGAGGTCCACGAGCCCGAGTCGTCGGCCCTGGCCTGGCGGAGCACGGTGGACTTCCTGCACGCGCAACTGGGCTGACCTGAGCGGTACGACGGTGCCGTGACGCGGGTCGCGAATGGACCCGCGTCACTCACGGGTGGGGCGCTCCCAGCACTCCCAGCACTCCTGTCGCTCCTCAGGAGGACGCGGCGATCCGTACACGATCGCTGTCGTCGTCGGAGAGGAACGCGGCCAACTCCCGCCCCTGCTCGGCCACATCGGTGCGTTCGGCCCGGGAGAGACGGCGCAGCGGGGTGACCTGCACGGTGTCCGCCTCCACGGTCCAGGTCGCGGCGACCCGGCCGTCGACCAGGACGACACGCGCGCCGGCGACCGACAGACCGCGGTGGGCGTCGTCGATGATCCGGCCGCGGTCGTGGTACCCGAGGATCGCGTTGTCGAACGCGGGCAGGAACCGCGCCGGGGCGGGGGTTTCGGGGTCGGGGCGCGGTGCGTCGGGGAGGTCCAGCAGTTCCCGGCCCCGCTCGTCGCGGAAGCTCACCAGTTCCTCGCGTACGGCGGTGATCGCGGCCGGCAGTCCGGCGAGACCGCACCAGGCGCGCAGGTCGGCCGAGGCGGCGGGGCCGAGCGCGGCCAGATAGCGCCGCACCAGGTCCTGCCCCACGGGGTCGGAGCCGTCCGGGGCCGGTGGGTCGATCTCGCGCCCGAGCCAGGAGGAGAGCGGGGCGTTGCGCACGCCCGCCCGGGTGCGCCACAGCCCGCGCGGGGGCAGCTGCACCATCGGGATGAGGGCGGCGACCAGCATTTCGCCCAGTGGCCGCGGTCCCGGCTTCGGCCAGCGGTCGGCGAGCGCTCGTGCGAGTTCGGTCATCGAGCGGGGCTCGCCGTCGGCCATCACGGCCCGGCCCGCAGCCGCGAGTTCGTCGAGATCCACTCCGGCGAGTTCACCGCGGTAGACCCCGAGTACCCGTTGGCGCAGCATGGCGTCGTGGCGGGCCCGCCAGGCCAGGGCGTCGGCGGCGGTGACGAGGTGGACGGTTCGGCGCATGAGATGGGTGCGCACCACGCTCCGCCCGGTCAGCAGATCCGAGAGCACTGCCGGGTCGAACGCACGCAGCCGCGACCAGAGCCCGACGAACGGTTCCTGCGGTTCCTGCGCCTGCAGACCGCCGAGGTGCGCGACGGCGTCGAGCACCGGCATGTCGGCGTGGTCGAGCAGCAACTGCCGTGCCAGCGTTGCCCTGTTGAGCGCCCGGGCGTCGAGAACGGTCATCGGGTCGCCCCCAGGGCCTGGCCGAACCTCATGGTGCGCTCTTCCCTTCGAATGCGTACTTCGCATGCGTGCAGGATTCCGAGGTCGGGACCGGGTCGGGGCGATGGCCCGACCCGGTCCGGATCCGTCTGCGTCAGGTCGACTTCTGCCCGTCGAGCGTCTCGCGCAGGATGTCCGCGTGCCCGGCGTGCTGGGCGGTCTCGGCGATGACCTGTGTCAGCACCCGGCGCACACTGCGTACGGCTCCCGGCTCGTGCCAGGGCGCCTCCGGGAGCGGATGTGTCGCCGAGAGGTCGGGCACGGAGGCGATGATCTTCTCGCTGTGGGCGGCGACCTGCTCGTAGCGCTCGACGACCCCGGCCAGCGTCTCGCCGGGCAGCATCAGGAAGTCGTTCTGGTGGTCGATCATCCACTGCGGGAACTCGCGTGCGGTGCCGGCCGCGAAGTCGGCCCAGGTGACACCGTCGGGCAGGTCGTGGCGCATCGCCGCCGGGCCGTCGACGACGAAGCGCAGCCATCCCTCCTCGATGGAGGCGACGTGCTTGATCAGCCCGCCCAGGCACAGCGCGCTGACGGTCGGGCGTTCACCGGCCTGCTCGTCGGTGAGCCCGCGCACGGTGCTGGTCAGGGCGGCCCGCGCGGTCGCGAGCGCGGCGATCAGGTCGGCCCGCTCGGCGTCGGGAGTGGAGGGGGGCGTGGTCATGGCGGTCACAGTGATCGGTCCTTCTGCCTCGTTCTCGTTGTTCGGTACGAGAACGACAGTCGCAGGAGAAGCGGCCAGGAAGTGTCCTCTTCTCGGGGGAGTATGGGTGTCATGCCGAAGACATCAGCCCGACTGCTGTCACTGCTCTCGCTGCTCCAGGCGCGCCGGGACTGGCCGGGGGCGCTGCTGGCGGAGCGGCTGGACATCAGTCCGCGTACCGTGCGGCGCGATGTCGACCGGCTGCGCGAGCTCGGCTATCCCATCGTGGCCTTCAAGGGGCCCGACGGCGGCTATCGGCTCGACGCCGGAACCGATCTGCCGCCACTGCTGTTCGACGACGAGCAGGCCGTTGCCCTCGCCGTCGCGCTCCAGATCGCCACGACCACCGGCGCCGGCATCGAGGAGGCCGCGGCGCGTGCGCTGACGACCGTCCGGCAGGTCATGCCCGGGCGCCTGCGTCGCCGGATCGACATGCTCCAGGTCACCGCCGTCGGCCGGTCCGCCGACCGACCGGAGTCGCAGGTGGACAGTGGCGTACTCATGGCACTCGGCGCCGCCGTCCACGCGCGCGAGGTGCTGCGCTTCGACTACGCCTCCCCACCGGGGGCGGGCGACGGCGATCCCGCCATGACCGCACCGCGCCGGGCACAGCCCCATCACCTCGTCACCTGGGGCGGGCGCTGGTACCTCGTCGCCTGGGACCTGGACCGCGAGGACTGGCGCACCTTCCGCGCCGACCGGATCACCCCGCGAGTCCCTTCAGGGCCGCGGTTCACCCCGCGCGAGCTGCCCGGAGGCGATGTGGCCGCCTTCGTGGCGGGCCGGTTCCGGGGTTCCGACGGCTCGGTCGACTGGCCCTGCCGCGGCGAGGTGATCCTCGATCTCCCCGCCGCCGAGGTGTCCCGCTACTCCCGCGACGGAGTCGTCGAGGAACTCGGCCCGGACCGCTGCCGGCTGGTCCTGGGTTCGTGGTCGTGGCCCGGACTGGCCGCCGACATCGGCAGGTTCGACGCCGACATCGAGGTCGTCGGCCCAGCCGAACTCAGGGACGCCTTCGCGCAGTTGGCCCGCCGCTACGCGAACGCGGCGACGGGCCCACTCGGCGAGAGGCGTCAGTACGTGTAGCCGTTGAGCGTCGACACCGCGGCCGCCGGGTTCCCGAGGTCGTACCGGTCCACGGCGAGGAAGTTGGGCTTCTTGCGGGCGGCGGGCTGGCAGAAGCGCTGGGCCCGGTCGGTGAGTTTGGTGTTGTCGGTGGTGGCCGTGGAGGCGATCGCGGCGTCACGGAAGTGGTTCATGACGAAGAGCGGCCGGAACGGCGGCGCCGTGGCGGTGAGGGGCACGTTGGTGTTGGCGTCGTACCAGCGGCTGTAGCAGGACCAGTCGGAGCCGCCGAGCCCGGAGCCCATGGACCAGTAGTTCTCGACGGTCCACTCGCGCTGGTACATCACGCCGAAGCTGTCGCGGGTGAGTCCGGCGGACTGGTCGGCGGAGCGGCTGTGGTCGGTGAAGATGAGAAGGCGGTCGTTGGCCGCGACGAGGTCCGACATCTTCGGCCAGCCGTTCGTGCGGACGCCGGTCTGGTCGGGTCGGTACAGCACGTCGGACAGGCCGTTCACGCGGGCCAGTTCGCTGCGCAGGACGCCCGGGTCGACGTAGTCCTCCAGGAAGACGGTGACGAACTCGTTCGGGTTCGCCCTCAGGTAGTCGACCATGCGCTGGATGTCCACCCACAGCGCGACCGGCCGGCTGACGAGAGTACAGCTGTTGTGGCAGAGGATCGCGCCGTCGGAGGTCTGGTGGATGTCCAGCATGAACCCGCGTACGCCGTCGGTGAGTTGCTGGTTGATTCCCCGGCTCTGGTTGGGGACGAGGTTGACGAAGGGTGGCGCGAATCCGCCGTCGACACCGTTCGCGTAGGCGTTGTGGGACGTGAGGAACGTGACCTGGTCCAGGGTGCGTTGGTCCGGGGACGGCATCGGGGAGGTCGGTGACGTCGTGGGAGTCAGGTACCAGGAGGACAGGTTCCCCGCGCCGCCCAGGGCCAGCTGGGCGGGGTAGTTGGAGCCGGACGGCTTCGTGGCGACCGTCAAGTACTGGTCGGCGCCCGGGACTTTGAGCCGGTACTGGTCGGTTCCCGTCGCCGTGATCTCCCACGGGGCGTCGCCGCTCGTACAGGCCACGGTTCTCGCCTGGCCGCCGGAGCGGCCGAGGCAACTGCCCGCCGTGTCGGTGCTCTCCAGCACGTACGACGCGCCACTCGACCGGAGCGTCCACTGCTGCCGGTCCTCGTTGCCCTTGGGGTTGCGCTGGACGACCGCTCCCCCGCTGTCGGCGGCGTTCAGGCCGGTGACAGCGCTCTGCACGTAGAACACTCCTCCCGTCGGGACCGCCGCAGAGTGTGCGGGAGCGGCCAGGACGGAGGTGAGTGCCGCTCCGGCGGCGGTGAGGGCGAGCAGGGGGCGATGCATCCGCATGTCGGTTGGGGTCCCTTTCAGCAGCGCTACGGCGCCGGAAGCGGCGGCCGGAAAATGGGGGGTCTGCGCGGGACACTCAATCGGCTTGGTATGTACTGGTCAATAGCCCGACCGGCCGGACAGGGCGGCGACATCGAGCCGCCGCCCCACGGCCGCCGGGGATACCCGGGCGGTACCTCAGCAGTACAGGTTGTTGCCCGGCGAGACGCCGAGGATCGAGGTGAACCGCTGGTAGTTGTTCACCCGGCTCTGCACCTGGGCGGGATTCTTGCCGTCGCACTCCAGCGAGCCGTTGATGGAGCGGATGGTCTGGCCGAAGCCGGCGCCGTTGACCATCGCGTTGTGGCCGGTCATCGTGCCGGGGCCGTTCTGGGTGTTCCAGTACCAGAGGCCGGTCTTCCAGGCCACGGCGGCGTCGTTCTGCACGAGCCAGGGGTTGTTGAGGAGGTCGATGCCGAGCGCGTCGCCGGCGGCCTTGTAGTTGAAGTTCCAGCTGAGCTGGATCGGCCCGCGGCCGTAGTACGCGGCCTGCCCTGCCGGGCAGCCGTACGGCTGGCCCCAGTCGCAGTAGTGCGGGTAGTTGGCGGTGTTCTGCTCGACGATGTGGACCAGTCCGCCGGTCTCATGGCTGACGTTGGCGAGGAAGGCCGCGGCCTCCTGCTTCTTCACGGTGTCGCTGCCGGTGTTCGCGAAGGCCGGGTAGGCGCTCATCGCGGCCTTCAGCCCGCTGTACGTGTAGAAGGAGTTCCGGCTCGGGAACATCTGGTTGAACTGCGCCTCGCTCACGACGAAGCCGGAGGGGTTGGTGCCTCCATCACAGGCGTACGGCTCCCAGTACCAGGTGCTGATCGTGGGGTCGTAGCCCGGGTTGTCGTGCTCGGCTATGTAGGCCTTGCCGTCGGTGTAGCGGACGATGTTGCCGGTCACGTAGGACTTGCCGGCCACCCAGCTCGGGTAGCTCGAACAGGCCGCCGCGGACGCGCTCGACGCCGGCAGGAGCACCGGCGCGGCGCTTGCGAGCATGAGCGCGGCCACGAACGCGGAGATACGACGCCTCGACACAGGACCAACTCCTTCGCGGAGCACGGCCGCCCCTGTACGAGGGCAGAGCGAAGCGGAACCTTGTGCGCGCAGGCCGGTGTGACCGGCCACGGCGTACGGGGCGGCCGTGGTGGGGGGTGTGGAGGCACACTCAACTCCCTTGGTCTGGACCAGTCAAGGGTGTAGACCAGTCAACCCGCCCCGCGGCCGCTCCGGTTCAGCTCAGCGGCTTCTCCAGAACCGCCTTGCGGTGGCTGAACGTCTCGATCGAGTAGCGGCCGTGGTAGTTGCCCATGCCGCTTTCGCCGACGCCGCCGAACGGCAGGTCGGAGACGGTGAGATGGGCGAGCGGCAGGCCGAAGCCGAGGCCGCCGGAGGACGTTTCGGCGGCGAGGCGCTCGCGGGTGACGTCGGACTCGGTGAAGACGTACAGAGCCAGGGGCTTGTCCCGGTCGTTGATGAATTCGATGGCCTCGTCAAGCCCCGGCACGGTCACGATCGGCAGGACCGGGCCGAAGATCTCCTCGCCCATGACCGGCGAGTCGGGGTCCACGTCGGCGAGAACGGTCGGCGCGATGTACTTGGTGGCGCGGTCGCTGCCACCGCCCACGACGACACGGCCGGAGTCGAGCAGTCCGCTGAGGCGGTCGAAGTGCCGCTCGTTGATGATCCGGCCGTACTCGGTGGAGGTGGCGGCGTCGGACCCGTACAGGTCCTCGACGGCCTTGGCCAGAACCGGTTCCAGGGCGCGGGCCGTCTCCGGGTCGGTGAGTACGTAGTCGGGGGCGACGCAGGTCTGCCCGGCGTTGAGGAACTTGCCGCGGGCGAGGCGGTCGGCGACGACGGACAGGTCGGCGTCCCGGTCGACGAACGCCGGGGACTTGCCGCCGAGTTCGAGGGCGACCGGGGTGAGGTGCTGGACGGCGGCGGTCATGACGATGCGACCGACGGTGCCGTTCCCGGTGTAGAAGATGTGGTCGAAACGCTCGGCGAGCAGGGCCGTGGTCTCGGGGATGCCTCCCTCGACGACGGCGACCGCGTCGGTGTCGAGGTACTCGGGCAGGAACCGGGCGAGGAAGGCGGAGGTGGCCGGGGCCAGCTCACTGGGCTTGACGACGACCGCGTTGCCCGCGGCGAGCGCGCCGACCATCGGCGCGAGCAGGAGCTGCGCCGGGTAGTTCCAGGGCGCGATGACCAGGACGACACCGAGCGGGTCGTACTGCGTCCAGGCCGTGGCGTCCTCGCCGAGGTGCGCGGGAACGGGGGCGGACTCGGGGCGCAGCCACTCGTCGAGGTGCTCCAGGGTGTGGTCGATCTCCCGCACGACGAAGTTGATCTCCGTGCGGAACGCCTCGGTGGAGCTCTTGCCCAGGTCGGCGTGGAGGGCCGCGGCCAGGTCCTCGCCGTGCGTGGTGAGCAGCTCGCGCAGGCGGCGCAGCTGGGTGGTGCGCCATACGACGGGCTTGGTGCGGCCGGAGCGGAAGGTGGCGCGCAGCCGGGCCACGACGTCGGAGGGCTGCTCGGGGGTGGGCTGGTTCACGGTGCCTCGCTGGTCGGAGTGGGCCGGTGGCCCGCATGCGGTCGGGTTGAGCGACAAGCTCGATGTATATGCCAACCATTTATACGGCATCGTGATTCCGCACCACGCGAAGCAAGTGGCCATGAGCGTCACAGATCACACCGAGGGCTCAACGGCCACACTCGGCGGGCCTCTCCACCGGCCGCCGGAACCCTCCGCGGACTACACCGAGGACTCTGCGGCCGCCCCGTCGAGCGTGTCCGCCAGCCGGTGCAGCAGCCCCCGCAGCAGTTCGTCGTCGCCGTCGCTCAGGACGGGCCACCGGGTGCGGACCTCGCGGTCGACGCGCCGCCAGTGGTCCTCGCCGCGCGGGGTGAGGTGGGCGAGGATGCGCCGCCGGTCCAGGGGGTCGACGCGTCGGTAGACGAGGTTCTGGTCGACGAGCTGGTCGACCAGTTTGGTGAGGGTCGGCGGCGGCAGGAAGGCCGCTTCGGCAACCGCGGCCATGGGATGCCCCTCACCGTCGGAGAGCAGAGTGAGCACACGCCAGGCGTCGAGCGTGCAGCCGTGCTCGTCCAGCGCGGCCTGGAGCCGGCGCGCCGCCAGACGCTCGGCCCGCGTCAAGAGATGCATGAGGTCCTGAGACCGACGCGGAGGTGGGGTCGGCATCCTTCTCCTCGCTCCCGGGGGTCAGCACATCGTACAAGTCCCGCTTCCCACAAGGATCTCCCACATCTGCCGCCGCACGCGCGCACCGCGTGCCGGGGTCCTGCCGCCGCACACCCATCGAGTCCAGGTTCCTGCCGCCCCCCGGGCGCGGACCGTACCCCGAGACGGATTGGAGTTCACCCGGCGTTCCCGGAATCATGCCCCCATGGTCCGGCTCGACCCGCCTCCGCTCGACTGGTTCACGGCCGACGACTCGGTCGTCAGCGTGGCGCTGGTCTTTCCCATGCAGGGCGCCGCGGGAATCTTCGGACCCACGTGCGAGTTGTGCGCGCGGCTCGCCGTGGAGGAGGTCAACCGCTCGGGCGGGGTGCTCGGCAAGGAGCTGCGGCTGCTGCCGGTCGACGGCGGCGCCGAGCCGCACCGCATCGCCGAGAACGTCGAGGCACTGGTCGACCTCGGCATCGTGCAGGGCGTCACCGGCTGGCACATCTCCTCCGTACGCCAGACGCTGGCCCCGCGGATCGCCCACCGGGTGCCGTACGTGTACACGGCGCTGTACGAGGGCGGCGAGGACACGGCCGGTGTGTTCCTGACGAGCGAGACCCCGAACGACCAACTGCGGCCCGCCATGCGGCTGTTGGCCCGTGAGCACCGAGTGCGCCGGTGGTTCGTCGTGGGCAACGACTATGTGTGGCCCCGCCGTACGGCCCGTGCGGCACACCGCTACGCGCGCGAGTCGGGCGGCGGTATCTGCGCGGAGGCGTATCTGCCGCTCGGCACGCACGACTTCGACGGCGTGCTGCGACGGATCGAGCGGTCGGAGGCGGACGCCGTGCTGATGCTGCTCGTGGGCAGCGACGCGGTCCGGTTCAACCGTGCGTTCGCCGCGTCCGGCCTCGACGAGCGGTGTCTTCGGCTGAGCACCCTGATGGACGAGAACATGCTGATGGCGAGCGGCCCCACGGCCACCACCGGCCTCTACAGCACGGCGGGTTTCTTCGCCTCCCTCGCCAATCAGGACACCCTCGACTTCCACGGCCAGTACGCCGGGCGGTACGGAGTCGAGGCACCGGTCCTCGGCAGCCTCGGCGAATCGTGTTACGAGGGAGTCCTGCTGCTCGCCGCGCTCATCGACCGGGCCAGGACCCTCGACGTCTCCGCGATCGGCGCGGCGGCGGACACCGTCTCGTACGAGGGGCCGCGCGGGCTGCTCCATCTGCGCGGCAGTCATGTGCGCCAGCGCATCTACCTGGCGCGGGCGGACGGCGTGGACTTCGACGTCGTGGCCCAGCTGGATCTTCACGAAACCCGGCCTTGACATGTCCGCGCATCCGCGAAGATACTTCCCGCAGGAAGTAATTAGAATGCCTCGGGCGAACTGTGAATTCATGCGAAGAATTCCGCCCCGGGCATTTTTTGTTTCCCGGTGAGAGCCGGAAGATACCGCCGGGAAAGTACCGCGAAACACCGTGGAAACAGGGTGACTTGAGGCTGTGGACCGCACTTCAGGAGGAGGTTGTCCTCCCAGCCCGAGGGGGTTCTTTTGTCCAGCGGTTCCAGCGGTTCCAGCGGTTCCAGTCGTTTCAAAGGTTTCAAGAAGTCCGGTCCTTCCCGGCGTCGCGTGATGGCGGGCGCCGCCGCGCTCACCGCCGTCGTGGTGCTCTCCGCGTGCGGCGCCAAGACCGACGCCGCGGGCGGGTCGTCCGACGCGGCCGCCAAGGCCGACACGAGCGGCGACACGGTCAAGGTCGGCCTGCTCAACTCGCTCTCCGGCACCATGGCGATCAGCGAGGTGACCGTACGCGACTCGCTGAAGCTGGCGATCGACGAGATCAACGCCTCGGGCGGAGTGCTCGGCAAGAAGGTCAGGCCGATCAGCGAGGACGGCGCCTCCGACTGGCCGACATTCGCCGAGAAGGCGAACAAGCTCATCAAGGAGGACCGGGTCACGGCCACCTTCGGCTGCTGGACCTCGGCGAGTCGCAAGGCCGTGAAGCCCGTCTTCGAGAAGAACAAGTCACTGCTGTTCTATCCCGTGCAGTACGAGGGACTTGAGGAGTCGCCGTACATCTTCTACACGGGTGCCACCACCAACCAGCAGATCGTCCCGGCGCTCGACTACCTCAAGAGCCAGGGCAAGAAGAGCATTTACCTCGTCGGCAGCGACTATGTCTTCCCGCGCACCGCCAACAAGATCATCAAGGCGTACGCGAAGGCCAACGGCATGAAGGTGCTCGGCGAGGACTACGCGCCGCTGGGTTCCACCGAGTTCAGCACCATCGCCAACAAGGTGAAGGCCGCGAAGGCCGACGCGGTGTTCAACACCCTCAACGGCGACTCGAACGTGGCCTTCTTCAAGGAGTACAAGTCGGCCGGCCTGACCGCCAAGAGCATGCCCGTCGTCTCGGTGTCGATCGCCGAGGAGGAGGTCAAGTCGATCGGATCGCAGTATCTGGCGGGCCAGTTGACGGCCTGGAACTACTACCAGACGACCGCGGGCGAGGCGAACACCAAGTTCGTGAAGGCGTACAAGGCCAAGTACGGCCAGGACAAGCCGACCAGTGACCCGATGGAGGCCGCGTACACCTCGGTCTACCTGTGGAAGGCGATGGTCGAGAAGGCCAAGTCCTTCGACCCGGAGAAGGTGAAGGCGGCCTCCGACGGCATCACCTTCGACGCTCCCGAGGGCGAGGTCACCGTGGACGGCGCGAGCCAGCACATCTACAAGACCGCCCGGATCGGGAAGATCGGCACCGACGGGCTGATCGAGCAGGTGTGGGACTCCGGCAAGGCCATCAAGCCGGACCCGTATCTGAAGGGCTACTCCTGGGCCTCCGGCCTCTCCTGACCGACCGTCACGTGCGGGCCGGCCCTCGGCGACGAGGGCCGGCCCCGCGTCCCGCCTCCCCGGAGCCGCCGTATGACCGTGATCCTCGGTCAGACCTTCACCGGCATCAGCATCGGTGCCGTCCTGCTGCTCATCGCGCTCGGGCTCTCGCTCACCTTCGGCCAGATGAACGTCATCAACATGGCCCACGGCGAGTTCATCATGGCCGGCGCCTACACCACGTACGTCCTCCAGAAGTCCATCTCCAGCGCGGGCCTCTCGCTGCTCGTCGCGCTGCCCGTCGCCTTCCTGGTCGCCGGTGCGCTCGGCGCGCTCCTTGAGTGGGTGCTCATCCGCCGTCTGTATCTGCGGCCGCTCGACACGCTGCTCGTCACCTGGGGTGTCTCGCTGATGCTCCAGCAGGCGGCCCGGGACATCTTCGGCGCGCCGAACGTGCAGACCCGCGCGCCCGACCTGCTCACCGGGAACATCACCGTCATCGGCGGCGACGATCCGCTGACCTTCGCCAACAGCCGTTTGTTCATTCTGGGGTTGGCGATCGCGGCCGTGGTCGCGCTGTCGCTGACCCTGCGGCTGACCCCGCTCGGCCGCCGGATCCGCGGGGTCGTGCAGAACCGGGATCTCGCCGAGGTGTCCGGCATCTCCACGTCGCGTGTGGACCGGACCGCGTTCTTCATCGGGTCCGGGCTCGCCGGAGTCGCGGGCGTCGCACTGACCCTGGTCGGTCCGATCGGTCCCACGATGGGCACCAACATCATCATCGACGCGTTCCTGGTGATCGTGGTCGGCGGCATCGGACAGCTCAAGGGAACGGTCATCGTCGCCTTCGTCCTCGGCGTCCTACAGTCCGTGCTCGAATACTCCACCACCGTCAGCGTCGCGAAGGTGCTCGTCCTCGTGGCCATCGTCGCGTTCCTCCAGTGGCGGCCCCAGGGGCTGTACACGCTGCGTACGAGGAGTCTCGTATGACCCTGCCGACTCTGCTCAAAGGCCGGTCGGCGCGCGCCTGGTCCGGATTCGCCGCGGCCGCGCTCGCCCTGTTCGCCGTGGCACCGCTGGCGCTGTCCGACTTCCGGCTCGGGCTGCTCGCCAAGTACCTGTGCACCGCGATGGTCGCCGTCGGCATCTGCCTCGCCTGGGGCCGCGGCGGACTGCTCACCCTCGGGCAGGGTGTGTTCTTCGGGCTCGGCGGCTACGCGATGGCGATGCATCTGAAGATCGCCGACGCGGGTCCGGGCAACCTTCCCGACTTCATGCAGCTGTACGGCACGGCCACCGAACTCCCTTGGTGGTGGCGCCCGTTCGAGACCCCGCTCTTCGCGCTCGCCGCGACCGTGCTGCTGCCGATGGCCGTCGCCGCGATCCTGGGCTCGTTCATCTTCCGCCGCCGGGTCAAGGGCGCGTACTTCGCGATCCTCAGCCAGGCGCTCGCCGCGGCCTTCGCGATCTGGCTGATCGGCCAGCAGGCCACGACCGGCGGCACCAACGGACTCACCGACATCCAGGGCTTCTTCGGCTACGACCTCAACGACCCGGTCAACCAGCGGATGGTGTACTTCATCATCGCCGCCGCGCTGTTGCTGCTGATCGCCATCGCCCGGCAGCTGATCCACAGCCGATACGGCGAACTCCTCGTCGCCGTACGGGACTCGGAGGAGCGCGTGCGCTTCCTCGGGTACAACCCGGCGAACGTGAAACTCGTCGCGTACGTCGTGGCGGCCGGCATGGCGGGGCTCGCGGGCGCGCTGTTCGTGCCCGCGGTCGGCATCATCTCCCCCGCGATGATCGGCATCGTGCCGTCGATCGAGTTCGTCATCGGTGCCGCGGTCGGTGGCCGGGCCAGCCTGGTCGGTGCGGTGCTCGGCGCGGTCGGGGTGGCCTGGGCGAAGACAGCGCTGTCGGAGGAGTTCCCGGCCGCCTGGACGTACTTCCAGGGGCTGTTGTTCATCGTGGCCCTGGCGTTCCTGCCGGGTGGTCTCGCCTCGCTGGTGGGGATCGTACGGCGGCGCAGGTCCTCGCGCGCGACCGGCGGCCCGGCCGGGGACGGGACCGGGGACAAGACGCCTGCCCTTCCTCTTGGAGAAGCAGCATGACTGAACTCTCGGGTCTTGAGATACGTCGACTGCGGGTGTCCTTCGACGGGTTCACCGCGGTCGACGGTGTGGACCTCGATGTGCGGCCGGGCGATCTGCGCTTCCTGATCGGTCCCAACGGCGCGGGCAAGACGACGCTCGTCGACGCCGTCACAGGTCTCGTGAAGGCCGAGGGCTCCGTGCTCTTCGGCGGCACGGAACTGCTGGGACGGAGCGTGCACACCATCGCCCGGTCGGGTATCGGCCGAACGTTCCAAACAGCCACCGTCTTCGAGGAGTTGACGGTCCTTCAGAACCTGGACATCGCGGCCGGCGCCGGACGCGGCATGCTGACGATGCTGCGGCGCCGCAAGGGCGTGCCGGAGCCCGTCGCGCGTGCGCTGGAGACGGTCGGGCTCGCGGAGCTGGCCGACTCCCCCGCCGGGACGCTCGCCCACGGGCAGAAGCAGTGGCTGGAGATCGGCATGCTGCTCGTGCAGGACGTAAGGCTGCTGCTGCTCGACGAGCCGGTCGCCGGGATGAGTCATGACGAACGCCAGTCCACGGGTGAGCTGTTGGAGCGGATCAGCGAGGAGCGGACCGTGGTCGTCATCGAGCACGACATGGACTTCATGCGGTCCTTCGCACGCAGCGTCAGCGTGCTGCACGCGGGCAAGGTGCTCAGCGAGGGGACGGTCTCCGAGGTGCAGGCCGATCCCAAGGTGCAGGAGGTGTACCTCGGGCACGCGGCCGTCGAGGGCGCCGAGTTGATCCTGCCTGAAGAGCCCGAGCCCGCGGGTGGCGCCGCCGCGCCGAGTGCGGCCGTACAGGAGGCGTGAGGCTGACATGAAGCTGGAGATCGACGACATCCGGGTCGGCTACCACCGCAGTCTGGTCCTGCACGGAGTCTCCGTGGAGGTGCCGGACGACGGCGTCGCCGCGGTGCTCGGGCACAACGGCGCGGGCAAGAGCACGCTGCTGCGGGCGGCCGTGGGACTGCTCACCCCGTCGAGCGGCGCGATCCGTCTCGACGGCGAGGACATCGGCCGCCGCAAGCCCCACGAGCGCGTGGCGCGCGGCATGGCGTACGTGCCGCAGGGCCAGCAGGCCTTTCCCCATCTCACGACGGCGGAGAACCTCCAACTGGTCGCGGACGGCCGCAAGCGCGGCAGGGCGGCGATCGACGAGGCGCTGGACCTGTTCCCCGCGCTGAGGACTCTGTCGGGGCGGCGGGCCGGGCTGCTCTCCGGCGGTCAGCGGCAGCAACTGGCCATCGCCCGAGCCCTGGTGACGGAGCCTCGGATTCTCCTGCTCGACGAGCCGACCGAGGGCATCCAGCCCTCGGTCGTGGCCGAGATCGAGGAGACGATCCTCGCGCTGGCCGCCCGCGGCGGGCTCTCGGTGCTCCTCGTCGAGCAGCACGTCGGCTTCGCGATGCGGGCGGCGCAGCGGTACTACGTCCTGGAAGCAGGCCGGGTCACGTCGTTCGGGGAGGGCGGGCAGGAGGCGGAGCGGTCGGTGCGGGAGGCGCTGAGCGTGTAGCGGTTCGCTCCAGGTTCACTCCGCCTGGAGCGCCCAGGCCTACTCCACCTGGAGTTCCGCCCTGCGGCGCTCCAGGTGGGCGCGCTCGGTCGGGTTCTCGGTGAGGGCGATGGCCGCCTCGTACGCCGCCACCGCTTCCGTCGGCCGCCCGAGGCGCCGCAGCAGGTCGGCTCGTACGGCGTGGAAGGCGTGGTAGCCGTCGAGATCGAGGGCGTCGACGAGGGCGAGAGCCGTACGCGGGCCCTCGGTCTCGGCGACCGCCACCGCGCGGTTGAGGGCGACGACCGGGCTCGGGGCGACGGCCATGAGCTGGTCGTACAGCTGGAGGATCTGGCCCCAGTCGGTGGCGGCCGCGGTGGGCGCGTCGCTGTGTACGGCGTTGATCGCGGCCTGGATCTGGTACGGGCCGGGCTGGTCGCGGCGTAGGCAGCGGCGCACCAGGGACTGTCCCTCGGCGATCAGGTCACGGTCCCAGCGGCGGCGGTCCTGGTCGGCGAGGAGGACCAGGTCTCCGTCGGGGGTCTCCCGGGCCGGACGGCGTGCCTCGATCAGGAGCATCAGAGCGAGCAGCCCGAGGACCTCCGGCTCGTCCGGCATCAGCTCGGCGAGGAGGCGGCCGAGGCGCACGGCCTCCGCGCAGAGGTCCTCCCGGCCGCCGTACCCCTCGTTGAAGATGAGGTAGACGACGGCCAGCACTCCCCTGACCCGTTCCGGGAGGTCGGCGTCTCGCGGGACGCGGTACGGGATACGGGCGTCCCGGATCTTGGCCTTGGCCCTGACCAGGCGCTGGGCCATGGTGGGTTCGGGTACGAGGAAGGCGCGTGCGATCTGTGGTGTGGTGAGCCCGCCGAGGAGCCGCAGGGTGAGGGCGACCTGAGCCTGGGTGGCGAGCGCGGGATGGCAGCAGGTGAAGATCAGGCGGAGCCGGTCGTCGCGCACGGGGCCCTCCTCGGGCGGTGCGTCGGGGGCGTACAGCTGAGCCGCCTCGGCGTGCCTGGCCTCACGCGTGGACTCGCGGCGCAGCCGGTCGACGGCCCGGTTCCGGGCGGTGGTGATGATCCACCCGGCCGGGCTGGGCGGGATCCCCGTCTCCGGCCACTTCCGCACCGCAGTGGCGAACGCGTCCTGGACCGCTTCCTCGGCGAGGTCGATGTCGCCGAGGAAACGGACGAGGACGGCGACCGCACGGCCGTATTCCGCGCGGAAGACGGCCTCGATGGCGCGGTTCGAGGTCATCTGCCCTCAGTCCTCAGTCCCACGCCCTCAGCCCTCGGCCTCACCCATGAAGGGCCGCACCTCGATGGGGAGCGTGGTCGCCAGCGTCGCCTTGCGGCCCCATTCGAGCGCCGCGTCGAGGTCGGGTGCCTTGATGAGACAGATCCCGCCGAGGTACTCCTTGCTCTCGGTGTACGGGCCGTCGGTGATCAGTACGTCCCCCTTGTCGGCCCGCAGCACGGTGGCCGTCTCGGGCCCGTGCAGTCCCCCGGCGAACACCCAGGCGCCGGCCTCCTTCAGTTCGGCGTGAAAGACCTCGAGGTTGCGCATGATCCCTTCCAGGACCTCGGGCTCGGGCGGCTCCCCCACCGGCTGCATCACGCTCAACAGGTAGTGCTTCATGACGTGTCCTCCTTGGTGGTCTCTCACTGACTACACGAAGGGGGAACCACCGGATCGACACACGCCACGACATCCACGGGAGATTTCTTCGGTCACCGCTCCGGCGCACCCGCCGGCGTGTAGTGGTGGGCGCGGACCCGGCGCAGCCACGCCTCGACGGGCGCCTCGTCGGGCTGTTCCGGCAGGGCGCTGGGGGTCTCGTCGAAGGCCGCCTCGTAGTGCTTGAGCAGAGGCAGCGCGGCCATGGCGTCGGCTGCCACCTGTTCGCCGAAGCGGTGGTACTCATCCGGGTCCTCGACGCGGATGCTCAGGCGCCCGGTGGCGTACAGCTCGAAGCCCTGGTGGCACAGGCGGCGCAGATGTCTGGCGTGCTTCGCGGTCCGTTTGCGGGTGTCCGCCGAGAAGGAGCCGTCACCGCGGTCGTAGAGGCGCTTGAACTGCTGGGTGGCGTACCCGAGATAGGCGTCACGGACGCGCTTCGCGGACAGCAACGTCGTACGGATGCCGATGAGTTCGTCGCCCAGCGGGGTGCGCACCTCGTACAACTCGTCGGGCAGCCACACCAGTTCGGTGACCGTCGGGTTGCCGCCCAGGGCGAGTCGGCACCACTTGGCCGCCTCGTGGAGGGTGCTGTCCGGCTTGGTCGTGACGTGGGACTCCTTCGGCGGGTGCAGGCCGTGGAGGTCCTCGGTGCGGGCGGCGAACATGCCGAGGCGGTCCACGTCCGAGCCCGCGTGGGCCAGACCGTAGGCGGTGGAGCCGACGATGCCGGACAGCAGGATGTTCGATGTCGTCACAGCCGTCCCCCTTGCCTGCGTGAGTTCCCTTGTACGAACCGGGCAGCCGGATCCTGCCGGGGCCCGGGTCAAGGTCACCACCTGGGAGGCGTCGGAGTACAGCGGTTTTCCGGGGGCGAGCAGGGGCCGCGCCCCCGGATCCTCAGCTCGCGAACGGCACCTGCGCCGTGGGGGCAGGCCGCTCGGCGAACGGGTGCTGCCACAAGCCCTGCGCGGCGAGCCGGGGCAGGACGCCCTCGCCGAACCAGTACGCCTCCTCCAGGTGCGGATAGCCGGACAGGACGAACTCCTCGATGCCGATGGCCTGGTACTCCTTGATCAGTTCGGCGACCTCGTCGTGGCTGCCGACCAGGGCGGTGCCCGCGCCGCCGCGCACGAGGCCGATGCCAGCCCAGAGGTTGGGGTGGATCTCCAGGCCGTCTCGGTTGCCACCGCCGTGCAGGGCGAGCATCCGCTGCTGGCCCTCGGACTCGCTGCGGGCGAGACCGGCCTGTACGGACTTCACGGTCTCCGGGTCGAATCCGGCCAGCAGCCGGTCCGCCTCCGCCCAGGCCTGCTCGGAGGTGTCACGGGTGATGACGTGCAGCCGGATGCCGAACCGGACGCTGCGGCCCTCCCTCTCCGCCAGCGCGCGGACCCACGCGATCTTCTCGGCGACCTGCGCGGGCGGTTCGCCCCAGGTGAGGTACACGTCCACGTGCTTGGCCGCGACCTCGCCCGCGATGGGCGAGGATCCGCCGAAGTAGACCTCGGGGACCGGGTCGGGGACGCGGGCGAGGCGGGCGTCCTCGACCTGGAGGAACTCGCCGGACAGGTCGACGGCCTTGCCCTCCCACAGGTCCCGGACGATCTGCAGGAACTCGCCGGTACGGCGGTAGCGGGCGTCCTTGTCGAGGAAGTCGCCGTAGGCGCGTTGCTCGAGGCTCTCGCCGCCGGTGACGACGTTCAGGAGGAGCCGTCCGCCGGACTGGCGCTGGAAGGTGGACGCCATCTGCGCGGCGAGCGTCGGGGAGACGAAGCCCGGCCGGAAGGCGACCAGGAACTTCAGCCGCTCGGTGTTCTGGCTGACCATCGCGGTGGTCAGCCAGGCGTCCTCGCACCAGGCCCCGGTGGGCGTGAGCGCACCGACGAAGCCCAGGTCCTCGGCGGCGCGGGCGATCTGGCTGAGATAGGCGACCGTCGGCGGCCGGTCCCGGCCGGACACCGTGGCCGGGGTGCCGTGGCCGCCGCCGACGACATGGCGGCTGTCGCCGTTGGTGGGCAGGAACCAGTGGAAGGTGAGGGACACGGGTCTGTTCTCCGATCGGGGGGTCTGGTGGGGTGCCATGGGCGCTTTCCGGGTCTCGGAGGAGTCGGTTCCCCGAGGGGTTCGGTCCGAGAGAAGTCCGGTCTCAGGGAAGTCCGTGCCGTGGCGGCGGCGTGCCGTTCAGTACGTACCGGCCGATGTGCTGGATCTTCCAGCGGGCCGGGTCGTGCAGTGTGTGGGTGCGGGCGTCGCGCCAATGCCGGTGCAGATTGAGGGAGTTGAGGGCCGACCGGGTGCCGGACACCTCGAAGAGCGCGCCTGACACCTCGACGGCGGTGCTCGCGGCGTGCGCCTTCGCGGCGGCCACGGCGATGGATGCCTCGGCCGCCGACGCCTCCGTGAGGTCGGCACGAGCCGTGTCGACCGCCCGGGCCGCCGCGCCGAGCAGCGCCTCGGTGGCCCGCACCTGAGCGGCCAGCTCTCCGAAGCGCTGGACGAGCAGCGGATCCTCGGCGGCGGTCTCGACACCGCTCTCGAACCACGGGCGGCTCTTCGTACGGACGAACTCCGCGGCCTTGGCGAGTGCGCCCGCCGCGATCCCGGCGTCGATGGCGGCGTGCAGCAACTGGGCCACCGCGCCGTGGAGTTGAGGTCCCCGGAAGGTGAGGTGGTGCGGGAGGACCCGGTCGGCGGGCACGGGCACGGCGTCGAGCCTGACGGTGCCGCTGGCGGTGGTGCGCTGGCCCATGCCGTCCCAGTCGTCGACGACCGTGAGGCCCTCGGCGTCCCGGGGCACGTACGCGACGTGCAGGTTGTCGTCCCGGCGCGGGCGAGCACCGGAATCCAGTCGGCGAACCCAGTCGGCGAACAGGGCACCCGTGGAGTAGTGCTTGACCCCGGGGAGGACGTACGAACCGTCCGGGGCCGGCTCCAGTCGGGTGCGGATGTCCTGGACGTGCTTCGTGCCGGCCTCCGACTGGGCGTTGCCGAAGCGGCGCCCGGCCAGCACCTCGCCGAAGAAGAACTCCCGCTGCTCCGGAGTTCCCTGACGGTGGATCACATTGACGTACACGAAATGGCTCTGCGGGATCTGGGCGAGGCTGGCGTCGGCCGAGGCGAGGAGCCGGAAGATCTCGGCGAGGGTCTCCTGGCGCACGTCGACGCCGCCGTACTCGGCGGGCACGGTGACGGTGAGCAGGCCGGAGACGGAGAGCAGGTCCAACTCCTCGCGGGGGAGCCTGCGTTCGGCGTCCCGCCGGGAGGCCCCGGCCCGGAACTCGTCAGCCAGCGCGGCGGCGACGGTCAGGGCCTCGGCATCGTCGGCGATGAGCTTGGCGGCGCCCCGTACGGAGGCCTGCGGAGTCGCCTGTGGGGAAGCCTGGGCGGACACCGTCAGCCCGCCGCGGCCAGGATCGGCGTACGGCCCAGGGCCTCGGAGAACTGGTCGAGCACCTGGGTCAGTGCCTCGGCGGCCGCGGGTGCCACCGTGAGTCCGCCGTCCTCGCCCACCGCGATGTCCTTGTCGAGGGTGAACCAGCCCTGGACGATGTGCCGGGCGCCCATGGAGCTGAGCACCGGGCGCAGGGCGTAGTCGATGGCCAGCACATGTGCGGTGGTGCCGCCGGTGGCCAGGGGCAGCACGGTCTTGCCGGTGAGGGCGTACTGCGGGAGCAGGTCGAGCAGCGCCTTGAGGACGCCCGAGTAGGCGGCCTTGTAGACGGGGGTGCCGATGACGATGCCGTCGGCGCGGTCGAAGAGCGCGGTGGCCTCGATGATCGCCGGGTGCCTGAAGTCGGCGCCGAGCAGGGCCTCGGCGGGGATCGTACGGACGTCGAGCGGGATCACCTCGTGTCCCTGCGCGGTCAGCCGGTTGTCCAGGTGGCGCAGGAGCCGGTTGGTGCGGGAGGAGGCGGAGGGGCTGCCGGAGACGGACAGGACGGTGGCCATGGGTCCTCTTTCGGGACGAGAGGCGCCTCCGCGCGGGAGGCGCCCGGAGTGAGGGAGCGGTCGGTCACGCGTGGACGGGGGCGGACTCGGGCTCGCTGTCAGGGAGTTGGGCTTCCAGTTCGCGTACGAGGGGGAGCACGCGGCGGCCGAAGTACTCGACCTCCTCGTGGTAGTGGAGGAAGCCGAGAAGCAGGAGGTCGACGCCGAGGCGCTTGTACGCGACGATCCGCTCGGCGATCTGCTCCGGGGTGCCGATCAGCCCCGTACGGAAGCCGTCGTTGTACTGGACGAGGTCCTCGAAGGAGGAGTCCTGCCACATGCCCTTGCCGTCCGCGGCGGACTGTCCTGCCTGCTTCACGGCGGCGCCGAATCCCTCGACGACCTCGCGGTCGGCGTGGGCGACGATCTCGCGGAGGGCCTCGCGGGCCTCGGCCTCGGTGTCACGGGCGATCAGAAAGCCGTTGAGGCTGAACTTCGGCGCCCTGCGGCCGACTTGGGCCGCCAATGCCCGTACGTCGACGGCGAAGCGGACGGGGTCTGCGGACGGGTTTTTGGCAGGCATGCGGAACTCCTGTTGCGGGGAATTCAGGCAGGCCGAATTCGGCGAGTGGCGGTGCGTTGCCGAATTCGGACGGCGAAAAGCGACTCACGGCTTTGCGGCAGCCGTGGGTGTCGGATCAAGAGGGGGGTGAGAGGCGCAGCGGATCCGGTGGATCAGGCCGCGGAGCAACAGGCGGCGCTGGAGACACGCGCGAGGTCGACATGGCGTCGCCGCGTGAGGTCCAGTCGCATCATCATGTTCTCGATCGTGGCAGCCGTCGGTCCGGACCGTCAAGGAATACCCGATCGGTCTCGCATCGCGGACCGGCGAATTTCACGAAGGCGTGACAGGGCAGCCCTTGAACAGGGTGGTGCGCGCACCGCATTCTGCTGGGGTGCGAATAGAGCAGCTGGAATACATCACGGCGGTCACCCGGCTGGGTTCGCTGCGCCGTGCCGCAGAAGAACTGCACCTGTCCCAGCCCGCGTTGAGCGAGACCGTACGGAATCTGGAGCGGGAACTCGGGGTCGATCTCCTGGAGCGAAAGCGGTCCGGCGCGAAGATGAGCGCGGAGGGGCGGGAGCTGCTGCCGCACATCATCAACGTCCTCGACGCGGTGGACCGGCTGCGGGGCGCCGCGGGCGAGCAGCACCGCATCAGTCGCATGGTGCGCGTCGGCACGGTGAACGCGGCGACGGTGCCACTGCTCATTCCGGCCGTACGGGAGTTCCGCGCCACGCATCCGGCGACGCAGGTGGAGGTCGTCGGCGCCCAGCAGTCGGAGATCCACCGGACCCTGTTGGAGGGTGGCTTCGACCTCGGTCTGGTGAACCACCTGGAGGGGGACGACGTGGCCGCCGACTTCGACTCGACGGAGCTGCTGCGCGGGCGGCCGGTGGTGTGCGTGCGGCCGGACAGTCCGCTCGCGTCGCTGTCAGTGGTGTCCGTGTCCGACCTGCTCGCCGAACCGCTCATCGCGATGCGCTCCGGCTATGTGATGCGCCGTTACGTCCACCGGCTGCTGGGCGACCGTGAGCCGTCCTTCTCCTACTCCACCGACGGTGCGGAGATGGGCAAGCTGATGGTGGCGGAAGGGCTGGGGGCCACGGTGCTGCCCGACTTCAGCGTGATCGACGATCCGCTGGAACGGCAGGGATCGATCGTCTGCCGTCCGCTGGCCGACGACTCGACGCGGGTGCTGTTGATGCTGCAGCGGCGCAGGGCGGACTCGGTGCCGCGGGCCGCCCACGATCTGCACGAGGCCTTCGTGGCCCGGGCGGCGGCACTCGGGGGAACGGTGACCCGCCGGTCGTGACGCGGAGCCGGCCGGGCTCGCCCAGAGGTGGGCGCCCTCCCGTGCGGGATCAGTCCTCGTCGCGCGCCGGGACCACCACGAGGAAGGCGTCCGACTTCAGGTCCATCACGACCGCCGCGGGCTGCCCCTCGGCGCGACGCCGTGCCGCGTACTCCTCCGCGGGCCACGATCCACGCGGGGCTCCCGCGGGAAACCGCTCCAGCACCTTCGCGCCCATGACGGCAGCCACCTCCAGCATCGACCAACGAGTCTCTTCCTGGACTTCGTCTGCCCCCGATCTGCGCGGACATGTGCCGACGCCCGCGACCCGGATGGCCGCAGTGGCCCGGTCGGCGCATCCGTCCGGGCCTTCACGAGGGAAGTGATCAGGAGGGGGACACCGAAACGGAAGGCCGAGAACTCATGAGCGGTGACGTCTCCGAAGGCGGGCTGCGGTACCTGGTGACGGGCGCGACGGGATACATCGGCGGCCGGCTCGTCCCGGAACTCCTCGCCGCCTGCCACCGGGTGCGCTGCATGGCCCGCTCCCCCGACGCCCTCCGTGACCATGAGTGGGCGGATGACGTCGAGGTGGTGCGCGGGGACGTCGCCGACCCCGAGTCCGTCGCCGGGGCGATGCGGGACATCGACGTCGCGTACTACCTGGTGCACGCGCTCGGCACGGGCATACGACCCGGACGGCACGTACGTCAGGCGCTGGGTGCCCGAACTCGAAGGGCTCGACGGGGCAGCCGTGCACGAGCCGTGGAAACTCAAGGGGCTCGAAGGCGCCGCCTACGACTATCCCGGTCCGATCGTCGAACTCGCCGACGGGCTGACCCGTTTCAGACATGCCCGCGGGCGGGCCTGAGAATCCGCCGGTGGTCCGCCCGTCCGTCAGTCTGCCGGTCCCGGCACGCTGTTCTCGTAACGGGCCGTAAGGACGGCCAGTGCGTAGTGCAGGCTCGGCGGCCGGAGCATGCCCTGCGCCGGTCGCCAAGGAGTCGGTCAGCGACGAGGAGCCGTTCACCGACGAGGAGTTGGCCTGCGGCCTTGCCGACGGCGACGAGGCCTGTCTGGCCGCCGTCCACCGCAGGTGGTCCGCGCTGGTCCACCTCGCCTGGAGTGCGCTGGGCGACGCGAGGGAGGCCGAGGACGTCACCCAGCAGGTCTTCCTGGGGGTGTGGCGCGGCCGTCACGGTTACCGGCCCGAACGCGGAGCGGTCGCGGCCTGGGTCGTGGGCATCACCAGACGCAGGATCGCCGACGCCCTGGCGGCCAGGACGCGCCACGCGGAGCTCGTCGCCCGGGCGGGATCGTCCTGGGACCTCACCCAGCCCAGATCGCCCAGTGCACCGGCTGGCCGCTGGGGACGGCCAAGAGCCATGCCCGACGCGGGCTGTGCAGGCTGCGTCGCTGTCTGCGTACGGACTACGCAACTCCTGCCTCCGCCGACCCGCCCACCTCTACACATAAAGAAGAAATAAGAGCAGAATGTACATACGCGGCGTCTACCGCATACCGCACAGTCGCGGTCAGGCCTGCAGACACAAAGGAGTCGAGTCATGGCCAACGTCTCGAACACCAGAGGTGACATAGCCAGCCACCCTGATGTATCCGAAATGCGGGATCGCTACGCCCGCATGCTCGGTGGTCGCGATGTGGCGCTCGTGGACGGACCGGTGTTCCTGCTCGGTCTGTACTGCGCCACCTCCCCGTGGATACTCCACTACACGACAAGCCAGCCCGCACTCGTGACGCACAACCTCATCATGGGCATCGCGATAGGCGTCCTGGCCCTCGGATTCACCACCAACCCGACCCGGATGTACGGCCTGAGCTGGGCCATGTGCGCGATGGGTGCGTGGATGATCATCTCGCCGTGGATCGTCGGCGAGAGCCCCGACGCGGGCGTCGTGCTCAACAACATCATCATCGGCGCTCTCGCCGTGGTGCTGGGGTTCATATGCGCGGCCACGTCCGCGAAGAACACATCACAGACGTAGCAGGACGTCTGCGCCGATGAGGACCGTCGGCCGGTCCGCGCGCCCACACCGCGGGCCGGCCGACGCATGTGCGCCCGACCGTCCCGTCACCCGGGGGCCGGTCAGTGCTCCGGCACCAGCCACGGCTCCTGCGGCAGCGGGCTGCCGGTCTCCAGGAGCGACTTCAGGTTGGCGAGGACGGCGGGCCAGCCGGCCGACACCTCCTTGACCGCGGTCTCGTCGGCGAGGTCCTCGTGCGTGACGGTGAGCCGGACGATCCCGCCGTGCGGCCGGATGTCGTAGGTGACCCTGGAGTACTTGTCCTCCTTGCCCTCGTCCTCGGGCGAGGCCCAGGTGGCCACCAGCCGGGTGGGCCGCTCGCTCTCCACGACGGTGCCGACCACGTCGGCGATCCCCGATCCGTCGATGCGCCGGTGCTCCCACCGGGATCCGGGGCGCCAGTCCTCGGAGACGTTGCTGTGACCCCAGTACGAGGCGGTCAGGTCGGCGTCGGTGAGCGCGTCCCAGACCTTCTCGGGCGTGCTGGCGATGTAGGTGACGTACACGAATGTCGGCTTGTCGCTCATGTCTTCCTCGGCTCGTTGTTTGACCGCACTGAGCGCGCGCAGACGCGGGCGCTCGAACTTGTCGATCCAGCGCTCCTGGATCTCGTGGAGCGGTACGGGGTTGAGGTAGTGCAGCTTTTCCCGGCCCCGCCGCACCGTGCTGACCAGGTTGGCCGCCTCCAGGACGGCCAGGTGCTGGGTGACCGACTGGCGGGTCATGTCGATGTGCTCGCACAGCTCCCCCAGCGTCTGTCCGCTGTGCTCGTGCAGCCTGTCGAGCAGCCGTCTGCGTGTCCCGTCGGCCAGGGCCTTGAAGACCTGGTCCGTCTCCGCGTCCCTGCCCGGCACTGGTCCACTCTCCGGCTCTGGTTCCTCGTCCGATCGCACACTCAACGTTATGCAGGTAATTACCTGCATGTCAATCGTCCGGCGCTCTCCGCCATCCCGTCCGGTGCCGTCTGCCATCCGGGGTACCCCGGCGATATTCGCTGGCCGCGGGCGGGCGGCTCGCTCAGACTGTCGCGGTGAGCCGAACTTTCAGTGCGTGGGTGACGTCGGGTGAGGACTTTCTCGGCGCCGTCGGCCCCTTCTCCGTCGACGTGCCGTGGTGGTCCGAGGTCGAGCCGGTCGTCCGGCGTCTGCAACAGGCGCTCGGGGTACGGGTGTTGGTGGTCCGTCTGCTGTCCGTGGACGGCGGGGAGGGCGGGCGCGACGGCCATGTGACGTACCACGTCGAGGCGTTGGAGCGTCCGGGCATACTGCTCCAACTTCCGGCGGATCCGGGGATGTTGTACGGATTCGATCCGCTGCGGGCTCCCTGGGCGCGGCTCGACGGACTCCGGGAGCTGCTCGACTGGTCGACACGCACGCTGGCCGGGAGGGGCCGGCCGGTGACCGGGCCGGTGGAGCAGCGCCGCACCTGGAACCTGGCCGGGCTCTTCCGGCTGCCCACCGACCGGGGTCCGGTCTGGCTCAAGGCCACTCCGCACTTCGCCTCGGACGAGGCGGAGGTCATCTCCGCGTTCGCCCGCATCGATCCGGGGCTGGTCCCGACCGTTCTGGGCGCGGCCGGCGGACGCGTCCTGATGGAGCACATCCCCGGCGAGGACTGCTGGAAGGCGTCGGCGGACACGGCCGCCTCCGGAGTGCGGCGCTTCGTCGCGGCGCAGGCGGCCCTCGCCGTACGGCCGGAGGAACGGCCCGCGAGCCTGCCGGACCGTCGTACGTCCGTCTTCGCGGAGCGGGTCCGGGAGTTGCTCGACGGCCCTGTCTCCGGCGGGCTGACCGCCCATGAGCTCCACGTGGCACGGGAGTTGACGGACCGTTGGCGACTGCTCGACGAGTGCGGGCTGCCGGACACGGTCGTGCACGGCGACTTCCACCCCGGCAACTGGCGCAGCGACGGCGGGCCCCCGGTGGTCGTCGACTTCGCCGACGCGCACTGGGGCAACCCGGTCCTGGACGCGCTGCGCGTGCACGCGTTCCTTCCCGAGGCCGTCCGAGCGGGCGCTGCCCGCGTCTGGGCGGACGCGTGGCTGGAGCAGGTACCGGGCAGCGATCCTGCCCGCGCGCTGGCCGTCGCCGAGCCGCTCGCGCATCTCGCGTACGCGGTGCGCTACCAGGAGTTCCTGGACGGCATCGAGCCGTCGGAGAGGATCTACCACCAGGACGATCCCGTGTCGGTGATCCGCGAGGCCGTGCGCCGCGCGACCGCTCCCGACCAGGGGCTCGCCGATCTGGGGCGCTCCGTCGTGCGGTGAGCGACACTCACGCGCCCTTGGCCGTCCGTCCGCGCGCGGGCAGGATCGCCTCATGGACAGCCCGCTGACACTCGCCCCGCCTCCGTCCCTGCGGCTCGAAGGAGAGGGTATTCACCTGCGCGAATGGTCCGAGGAAGACATCCCCGCCCTGGTCGAGCTGTACGACGACCCCGAGATCGCCCGCTGGACGCCGGTGGCCTCGCCGTTCGACACGATGGCGGCGCAGGTCTATCTCACCGAGGCCCAGGAGGCGCGGGCGCAGGGACGCAAGGTGCAGCTCGCGATCACCACGGACGGGGTCCTGCCCCAGGGTGAGGTGCTGCTGTTCCGCAGCAAGGCCGACGAGCGGGACGTCGAGATCGCCTACGGCGTGGGAGCCGCCCACCGGGGCCGGAGGCTGGCCTCCCGGGCCGTCCGCCTCCTCTCGGAGTACGCGGTGCGCCACACGGGAGCGCGGCGCGTGGTGCTGTGCATCGAGGAGGGCAACGCGGCCAGCATCGCCGTCGCCAGGTCCACCGGCTTCACGCTCACCGACGACGAGCCCGTACTGCGGACGTCACGGGGGCGGCAGATCACCCTGCGGACGTGGAGCCTCACCGGCGGCGCCGCGTAACCCTTCGGGCGGTTCTCGATCGCGGGAGCGCGCTCCCGGCTGGCAGGCTGCTCCCATGGATCATGCGGAGGTTCTGCTCATCGGTGGGCGCGCGGGTGTCGGGAAGTCGACAGTGGGCTGGGAGGTCTCGGCCCGGCTGCGGCGGGCGCAGGTCGCCCACGCCGTGCTGGAGGGCGACTTCATGGGGCAGGTGCATCCGGCACCGGAGGACGATCCGCACCGGGCGGGGATCACCGAGCGCAATCTGGCGGCGGTGTGGGCGAACTTCGCCGAGCTCGGCCACCGCCGCCTCATCTACACGAACACCGTGAGCGTGCTGACCGAGGCCGCCGGCATGTTCGAGCGGGCGATGGGCGAGGACGTACGGCTCGTACGCGTGCTCCTCACCGCCTCCGACGCCACCGCCGCCAAGCGGCTGAAGGGGCGCGAGCTGGGATCCGAGCTGGAGCAGGAGCTGCGGGGCAGCGCGCACAAGGCCAGGCTGCTGGAGGAACGGGCGCCCGCGGACACCGTACGGGTGGTCACGGACGACCGCGAGGTGATCGACATCGCGCGCGAAGTACTGGGAGTCACCGGCTGGACCGGTGACGGCGTCGGCTGAGGAAAACCGCCCGGACTGCACTCTCGCCGACGGGGCACTTGTAGACGTAAGGAGTATGACGAAGAGGGGCGAAGAGGGGCTGAGATGGAGATCTCGGGCATCATCAGTGCCATCGTGATCGGCATCATCATCGGTGTGCTGGGCCGGCTCGTTGTTCCGGGCCGTCAGCGCATCGGCATTCTGTGGACGATCGCGGTCGGCATCGTGGCCGCGCTCATCGGTTCGGCACTGGCCAACGCGTTCGACGTGTCCGACACCAACGGAGTGGACTGGATCGAGTGGCTGATCCAGATCGGACTCGCGGCGCTCGGTGTCGCGGCCCTGGACCGGTCGAAGGCAGGGCGCCGCTGACCAGGACAGATCCCGGCGCACCGCACGCCGGCGCTCCACGAGGTGTCCTCCGTCAACCGCATGGCGCGTCGCAGTACGAGCAGTACGAAAAGCTGTTGCAGGTCGTTCTCCGTCACGGCTAGCGTCTGCGGGTTTCCCCCCGCAGCCCGCACCGCACCTCGACCGTGACGGAGAACGACCTTGCCGCACCGCATCACCGCACTCACCGATCCCCGGCCCAGCGCGTCGAGCCGCCGTCTGGCATGGCTCGCGTCCGACGACGAGGGGGCGCCGGCCGGGTCCGCCTTTCTGCGGCTGTTCACCAAGGAAGGGCAGGAGCATCTCGCCGAGCTGGAGATCGCCGTGCACCGGACGGAGCGCCGGCGCGGTGTCGGCGGCGCCCTCCTGGACGCGGCTGTCGCGGCGGCACGGGACGAGCGGCGCCGCTCCCTCCTCGCCCAGGCCGAGGCCGGTTCCCCCGGCGACCTCTTCCTGACGGCGCGCGGTTTCCGCAGGGTGCTGGCGCTGACGTATGCCCGGCTCCCGCTGGCCGACGCCGACCTCCACCGGATCGACGAGATCGTCGAACAGCCCCATGAGGGCTACCGGTTGCTCCAGTGGGAGGGCACGGTGCCGCCCGAACTGGCCCGAACGTTCGCCGAATCGCGCCGGGCCATGGACGACATGCCGATGGACGGCACCGACTACGGCACGGTCGTCTGGGACGTGGACCGCGTGCTCTCGGCCGCCGAGGCCATCGCCAAGCGGGGCGAACTGCTGCACACCGTCGCCGTGGTGGACACCTCGGACGGGTCGGTCGTCGGCTTCTCCGAGCTCGTCGTGCCCGGCGACGGCCGGGGGGACGCACAGCACTACGGGACCGGCGTACTGCCCGAACACCGGGGCCACGGTCTCGGCCTCTGGATGAAGGCACAGTCCATCCGGCAGGCCCGCGAACACCACCCGGAACTAGGCGGCCTGCTCACGGACACGGCCGACAGCAACGCACCGATGCGCGGCATCAACGACACGCTCGGCTATCTGCCGACGCACAGGGCGGTGGAGTACCAACTCGATCTGTGACTCGATCTGCGAGGCGGCGTTGTCCTACCCGGGTCCGGGTGACATGCCCCCTTCCGACTACGAGGCCGCGTGCACGTACGGCGTGGTCGTCGTCAGTGGGGCGAAGCCGAGTCGTTCGAGGATGGGGCAGCTCTCGTCGGAGGCGTCGACCTGGAGATAGCGGTAGCCGCGGTCGGCGGCGATACGGGCGCGGTGGGCGACCAGTGCGCGGTAGATGCCCCGGCCGCGCCAGGCCTCGACGGTGCCGCCGCCCCAGAGTCCCGCGAACCGTGTGCCGGGGATGAGCTCCATACGGGCCGAGCTCACCGGCACGTCATCGGCGAGGGCCACGACCGCGACCACGGTGTCCGGCTCTTCGGCGAGCTGGGTGAGCAGCAGGTGGCGGAGCCGGGAGCTGTCCGTGCCGTAGAAGGCCTGCTCATGGACGTCGGCCACGAGGTCGACGCCCGCCGCGTCGGTGACGGGCCGCAGCTCGACGCCCTGCGGCAGCCGGACGTCGAGGTCCAGCTCGCCGACTTCCGCGATCATCAGCGTCTCCTCGGGTTCGGCCGTGAAGCCGGCCGCGCGCAGCCGTCGGCCCAGGTCGACGGGCCGGTCGTGCGCGTACAGCTTCCACTCGAACTCCAGGCCCAGGCTCGCGAAATGGCGCACCTGCCCGGCGATCGCCGCGTCCGCGTCGGCCTCCGAGAGGTCCGACCAGAGCACCCCGTTCCAGCCCTTCTCGGGTCCGACATGCCGCACCACCCCTGCGACACGCTCCACCACGGAGTCGAGGCCGAAGGGGCGCGCGCCCTCGCGCATGTCACGGTCGAACAGTGCCAGTACCGCTGCGTGATCCATTACGCCACTCCAGCATCCGTGGGACGGGCGGGCAACGGAGTTTCGGGCGAGTGGGTGTCCCGGCCGCCGACCGGGTCATCATTTGGCGTCGTGGAAGACCAGCCCGAGCGTGCGTCGCCGCCCGGAACGGACCGTGCTCACCCCGTGCCGCATGGGCCCGGTGGACCAGCCCCGCCTGGAAGCCACGGGGCGGTCACGGGTGGTGAAGATCAGGCCGTGGCCCTGGGGCAGGGTCGTGGACGAGCCCCTGGACTGGGCGCGCGGGCGCTGCTCGGTCATGATGAACTCGCCGCCTGTGAAGTCGGCTCCCGGGGCGTCGAGACCGATCACGACCTGGAGCGGGAAGAGCAGGTCGCCGAACACGTCCCGGTGCAGGGCGTTCCAGTCGCCCGGCCCGTAACGCAACAGAATCTGGGCGGACTTGGACTGTCCGGCCGCGTGGCACCGCTCCACCCACTCCCTCAACGTGTCGGGCCAGGGGGCGGGTTGCCCCAGTCTCTCGGCCCAGTCGCGGGCGACGGGCAGGAGCCACGGATAGAACGCCTCCCGCAACTCCCTTACAGCATCCGGTAGTTCATGGGTGAAGTAGCGGTACTGGCCGGAGCCGAAGCGATGGCGGGCCATGTCGATGGTCGCGCGGAACCGGTCGTCCTCGTCGTACAGGGCGGCGATCTCGTGGCACTGCCCGGGGGTGAGGAGCTGTCCGGTGAGCGCGTTGCCGTGCTCGTCGAGTTCGTCGGTCAGGGCGGCCCAGTCCTGCGCCGCGACCCGGGCCGCCGGGTGTGTGGTGTGGTTCATGGTGAGAGGTGCCTCAGGGGTCAGAGGAGGGTGGGCTGCAGGACGCCCTCGTGGGTAAGGAGCCGGGCCTTGCGCTCCACACCGCCCGCGTAGCCGCGCATGGTGCCGTCCGCGCCGATGACCCGGTGGCAGGGGCGCACCAGCAGCAAGGGGTTCGCTCCGATCGCCGCGCCCAGCGCCTGGATCCGTTCGCGGGGCACACCGAGCCGCTCGGCGAGCGCGCCGTACGTGGTCGACGTGCCGTACGGGATCTTCTCCAGCGCATGCCACACACGCTGCTGGAAGTCCGTGCCGCTCGGGGTGAACTCGATGTCGAACTCGGTGAGTTCACCGGCGAAATAGGCTTTCAGCTGCCGGGTGACGTCCGCGAAGCGGTCAGGGTCCCGCCGCCAACCGGGCTTTACGGCAGGGGCGTTCCGCTGCCCCGGCATGGACAGTGACGTCAACGTGACGCCGTCCGGGGTCTCTTCACCCACCAGTAGCAGTTCGCCCACCGGGCTGTCGATCGTCGTATAGGCGGTCATCGTGGCCTCCCTTTCATACGCTTTCGTTCCACTCCTCATAGTGGGGTGTCCCGATCACGGATGCTGGCGGGATTCGGACACCACGCTGCGCTGCCGGTGCCAGTGCCGGTGCCGGTGGTCATTTGAAGAAGCGCAGCGGCACCGCTCGTGCCATCGCCTCCCGCCCCGCGTCGTTGGTGTGCAGGTGGTCGCCGCTGTCGTAGGCGGCGAGGAGTCGCTCGGGATCGGCCGGGTCCCGCAGCGCGGCGTCGAAGTCGATCACACCGTCGTACTCGCCGCTCGTGCGCAGCCAGTGATTGAAGGTCCGGCGCGCCGCCGCGTTCTCGGGCGTGTAGAAGCCGAGCGTGTCGTTCTTGAACGGCGTGATGGTGGCTCCGTAGATCCGCAGTCCGCGCTCGTGGGCGCGGGCGATGAGCTGCCGGTGGCCGTCGATCAGGTCCTGCCCGGTCACCTTCTCGGAGAGCGGGGCGATGTTTCCGGGGTGGCCCAGGTCGTTCACGCCGAGCAGGACGAGGACATCTCGGACTCCTGGCTGGGCTGCCACATCACGGTCGAAGCGTTTGAGTCCGCTCTCGCCGAAGTATGCGGCGTACGCCTCCGCGGGGTTGCCGGCAGGCGGGTTGGGGTCATGGAGCAGGCGGTTGCCGCTGATGCCCTTGTTGAGGACGCCGACGGGGTGACGGGGGCCGCCAGGGCCTTGGAGACGCTGGGCGAGGTGGTCGGTCCAGCGGTGGTTGGTGCCGAGGGTGTTGTCGGCCGTGATGGAGTCGCCGAGCGCGACGACGGAGGAGGCCTTGCCCGTGGCGGCAGGCCCTGGGGAGGTGGCTCGGACGCTCACGCCGGTCAGGAAGTACCAGCGTTCCGTGACGGACCGGGGCTCGATCCTGGTCTCGCCCGTCACATTGCCCGCCGCGATGTAACTGCGCTGAGCCGCAAAGGAGTTGACCGTCGATCCCGGAGTGCTCCCGGGGAGGTGGAGGCTCACGACGAGATCGGAACGCGCGGGCACGCGGAGCGTGACGGGGTCGCTGAGGGCGGGCGCTCCGGCGGGGATCGAGACCGAGGACTTGCCCGAGAAGGTCAGTTGGCGGTCCGTGGCGGGGTCGATGGTCGGTTCGTCCGTGCCTGGCGCGCGGCGGGCGACGTGCACCTCGCCGATCTCCAGCGGCTGCTTGCCGAACTCGTTCGAGAGGCGGATACGCAGGGCGGTTCCGCCGATGCTGGTGTGGACCATCTGGCGGATCGTCTGGTCGTGGAAGGTCGTGGTGTCCGTCTTGGGGACGGTGGTGGGGGCAGTGCCCCAAGTGCCGGTCCACGTGGTGGGTGCGGGCGCCTGGGCAGAGGCGGGGGAAGTGAGAGCGGCTCCCAGCAGGAGGGCTCCGGTGAATAACGCGGCGAGTCTCTTGCGAACAGTCAGGCGTTCCATGTGCGGCTCCTCGTCGTCCGGAGGAAGGGTTGGCACCCTGGCGGGGGCCATCGAGGCCCAACCTCCGACAAGGGAGGCCGGGCCTCGAACGGGCAGGCATACCCGAAAGTTTCGGGACACTTTACGAATGAGCGGTCGTGACGATAGAGAGGGCTGTTACTCCCGTCAAGACGTCGAGGCGTGCACCGCAGCCCTGCCCGGCGCGTCCGGCACGGCCCACGCCGCGGTGAACGCGCACCCCGTGGCGACCAACCCCATGCGCTCGCCCAGGAAGTAGCCACGCGGACCAGCCCCGTCGGGGATCCGACTTCACCCTCGACCCGTTCGCCGAAGGCAGGCCGCTCACAAGCCCGCACTCGCACACGGGAGCGGGCGAGATGCGCTGACGCCCCGTCGCCCGGCGGACCTGTCCCGGCACCCGGCGGCGGGCTTGCCCTCACACTGATGTGAACGTTTCAGCATGGCCGTATGACGCCCGCACCGACGGCCGAAGAACCCGGCACACCCACGTCCAAGCCCACACCCACGTCCGAGCCCCCGCCCACACCCGCAGAGCCCGGTCTGCCCCTCTCGGGGCTGCTCGCCCTGTCCGCGGCCGCCTTCACCGCCGTACTGACGGAGCTCCTTCCGGCGGGTCTGCTGCCGCGGATGGCACCGGATCTCGGGGTCTCCGAGGCACGGGTCGGCTTCCTGGTGACCGGCTACGCGGTCGCGTCGTTCCTCGCCGCGATCCCGCTCACCGCCGCGCTGCGCGGGCTGCCACGGCGGCCGGTGCTCATCGGCGCGCTGCTCGGTTTCGCGGCCGCCAACGCCGTCACCGCGCTGTCGTCCTCGTACGGGTTGACGTTCGCTGCACGGCTCGTCGCCGGGGCGATGGGGGGCACGCTGTGGGCGATGCTCGTGGGGTACGCGGCCCGGATGGTGCCCGCCGAGCGGCGCGGCCGGGCCATCGCGATCGTGCTGGCGGGCATCACGCTCGCGCTCTCCCTGGGGCTTCCCTCGGGCACGGCGCTGGCCGACGCGCTCGGCTGGCGTGCGGCCTTCGGCGCGCCGGCGCTGCTCGCCGTGCTGCTCGCGGTGTGGATACGACGCCGGGTGCCGGGCTTTCCCGGTGAGGCGCGGGGCGAGCGCGTGCCGTTGCCTCGCGTCGCCGCGCTGCCCGGCATCGGCACGGTCCTGTCCGTCACGCTGACGCTGCTCGTCGGCCATCAGGTGATGTACACGTACGTGGCACCGTTCTCGGAGCACTCCGGTTTCGGCCGTACGGGGCTGGTGCTGCTGGTGTTCGGTGCCGCGACCGTCGTCGGGATCTGGCTCACCGGCCTGTTGATCGACCGGCATCCGCGCCGGACCCTGCTGGGTGCGCTCGCCCTGCTCGCGTCCGCGATGCTCGCGCTGGGCACGTACGCCGGTCATGGAGCCGTGCTCCTGGTCTCGGTCGCCCTGTGGGGCATGGCGTTCGGCGGCACGCCGACGCTCATCCAGACCGCGCTGGTCGACGCCTCCGGTCCCGTGAACGCCGATGTGGCCACCTCGCTGCAGACCACTGTCTACAACGCGGGCATCGCGGCCGGCTCCCTCACCGGCGGTCTGATCCTGGAGAGCTCTGGTACCGACGCCCTCCCCTGGACGACATTCCTGCTGGTCACGGTCACGCTCGCGATCGTGTCCGCGGGGCGTCGGCATGCCTTTCCCTCGCGGCGCCGCACGGAGTTGAGTACGGTCGGCCCAAGGTCAACAGGAGGGCTGGTACGGCATGGTGAGTGAAGCCGAGCTGAAGCATCTGCGCCGGTGCCTGGAACTCGCGACCGAGGCGCTGGACTCCGGTGACGAGCCGTTCGGGTCGGTGCTCGTGGGCGCGGACGGCACGGTTCTGGCCGAGGACCACAACCGGGTGGCCTCCGGTGACCGCACCCGCCACCCGGAGTTCGAGCTGGCGCGCTGGTCGGCGGCGCATCTGACGCCGGAAGAGAGGGCTGCCGCGACCGTCTACACCTCCGGCGAGCACTGCCCGATGTGCGCGGCGGCGCACGGCTGGGTGGGCCTCGGCCGCATCGTGTACGTGGCGTCCTCCGAGCAGCTGTCGTCCTGGCTCGGAGAGTTGGGCGTCCCCGTTTCCCCGGTCAGTCCGCTGCCGATCCGGGAGGTGGCACCCGGCGTGCCCGTCGAGGGGCCCGTCCCGGAGCTGGCCGACGAGGTGCGGGGCCTGCACCGGCGTTTCCATCACGCCGAGGGATAGGCCCCCTTGGCGGCGACCAGCCGTTCCAGTACCTCCCAGAGCTCGGTCTCGCGGGCGGGGTCGTACGACGCGGGCGAGGACCGGACGGGACGGCCGCGGTCGAGATAGCTCCCGGACGGGGCGGCCGGCACGCCGACGGCCGCCCCGGCGAGTTTGCGGCCGGACACGCGCGGGTTGGTCGAGCTCGGGTGGACCCGGGTGAGGTGCAGCAGGCTGTTCCAGGCGAGGCGGTCCAGCGGTCCCGCCTCGCGGGCGAGGCCGGTGCCCGGCATCAGACCGGGGTCGAAGGTGTAGACGCCGATGCCCTCGGGGGTGCGGCGGTCCAGCTCGTGCGCAAGGTGCACGGTGGCCAGCTTGCTCGCCGCGTACGCGGAGCGGCCCGCCCTGACGGTGTCGGCGTCCGGGGTCGTCCAGGGCAGCGCCAGTTCGGCGACCGGAGCCGTGCGCGGCGGCGGAGTCAGCCCCCAGGTGTGCCGGAAGTCCCCGAAGTGCGTACCGCTGCCGACGAGGACGATGCGCCCCGGCACCGTCAGCCGGTCCTGAAGCCGCCGGATCAGCAGATGGTGCGCGAGGACGTTGGTGCCGAACGTGACTTCGAAGCCGTCGGCCGTCCGATCCGTGGCGGTGACGGCCTGCGTACCCGCGTTCGCCACCACGGCACGCAGCGGCGGGAGCTCCCCGGAGTCGAGCAACTCCCTTATGGAGTCGGCCGCTTGGCGTACGGAGTCGAGTGAGCCCAGGTCGCAGAGGACGCCGCGCACCCGCGATGAGCCGGTCTCGGCGGCGAGCCGCGCCGCGAGTCCGTCCGGATCCGAGCGGACGGCGACGAGGAGATGCAGGTCCGAATGGTCACGCAGGAGCGTCAGGGCGGTGGCGCGCCCGAGACCGCGGCCCGCGCCGGTGAGGAGGACGGTTCCGGGAGAAGGGATGACAGACATGGCTTGCTCCGGCCGTGGGAGAGGAGGTGAGGCACGCGAAGACGGAGAACCGATCCCCGAGGAAGAAAATCGGCTCTCGATACCAAACGGTACTCGATACCATTATGGATCGGGTACCCCGCGACCCGATATCCTGGCCCCATGGACAACGGCAAGCCGCTGAGCAGCGACGACGAGATCCCTCTCCGGGAGCGCAAGCGGCTGCGGACGCGTGGGGCCCTGATCGACGCGGCCATGGAACTCTTCGTCGAGCACGGCTTCGAGGCGGTCACGGTCACCGACATCGCCCGCCGCGCCGAAGTCGGCCGGACGACCTTCTTCCGCTACTTCACCGACAAGCAGGAAGTGCTCTTCGCGGACGAGGACCAGCACCGCGAGGCACTCGTCTCGGCCGTCGACGACGCTGCCGCCGCCCTCGCCCCCATCGGCGCCTCGCTCGACCGCGCGCTGGACGCGGGCCGCGCGGGCCTGAGCGCGCTCGTGGGCAGCATCGCCGAACACACCACATGGCTGGCCGAGCGCGAGCGCCTGATCAACGGGGATCCCGCACTGCTCGCCCGCAGCCTGCTGAAGCAGCGCGCGTACGCAGGGGCGGCGATCGACGCGCTGGAGCGCCACGGGGCCGACCGGGAGACAGCCGTGCTCGCCGCCGCCGTCTGCCAGGCCTGCTACGAGGCCGCCGTCGCCCTGACGGACGCCGAGCCGGACCGGCTCCCGGCCGCCATGGAGGCCGCTTTCGAACGACTGTCCGCGCGGGGAGCGAACGTACGCGACGACTGAGCCGTACGAGAGGGGGCAGGCGGGACGGATCGGTTGCCCGCCCCGAGGCCAGGAGATGTGGTGTCGCAAGACTTGTCAGCCCCCGCACCCGTAGCTCTGCGGGAACTCCTGCCGGAAAAACGGGCCAGGCCGGCGTCCGCCCGCAGAGACCCGTACTTCGACAACGCGAAGTACCTCACCATCGTGCTGGTGGCCTGCGGTCACGCATGGGAGCCGCTGACCCACGGCAGCAGAGCCGCGACGGCGGCGTATCTGACCGTGTACGCCTTCCACATGCCGGCGTTCGCGCTCGTCTCCGGCTATTTCTCCCGGAGTTTCGACATGGCGCCGGGTCGGGTGCGCCGGCTGCTGACGACCGTCGTCGTGCCGTACTTCGTCTTCGAGACCGCCTACACGCTCTTCTACCGCTGGGCGCAGGACGATCCGGGCTATCCGCTGAGCCTGCTCGATCCCTGGTACGTGATGTGGTTCCTGGTCGCGCTGTTCGTCTGGCGGCTGACGACTCCGATCTGGCTGGCGCTGCGCCACCCGGTGCCGGTCGCCCTGGGTTTCGCCGTGCTGGCCGCCGTCTCACCCGAGCTGGGCGGTGACATCTCGATCCAGCGGATCCTGGGCTTCCTGCCCTTCTTCGTGCTCGGACTGACGCTGCGCGCCGAGCACTTCGAGCGGCTGCGCACCTGGCGCGTACGGCTGATCGCACTGCCGGTGGCCGCGGTGGCGCTCGGCGCGGCGTACGCGGTGGCGCCCTGGTTCGGCGCCGGATGGTTCTACCACCGGGGCAGCGTCACGGGTCAGGGCGCGCCGGCCTGGGCGGGGCTGTTCACGACCCCGGCGCTGTTCCTGCTCGCGCTGGTCCTGACCGGCTGCTTCCTGGCCTGGGTACCGGGCAGGCGCCTGTGGTGCACCGCTCTGGGGGCCGGGACGATGTACGGCTATCTGCTGCACGGCTTCGTCATCAAGGCGTCCCGCTTCTGGGACTGGTACGACCACGCGTGGGTGCGCACCCCGCTCGGCGAGCTGGTCGTCACGGCGGCCGCCGTGGGGCTCATCACGGTGCTGTGCTCGGGCCCGGTACGCTCCGTGTTCCGGTTCGTCGTCGAGCCCCGCATGGCATGGATGTTCAGCCACCGCGGCGAGACCACGACGGCCGACAGACGCCCGTCCGGCTAGCCCAGTTCGAGTGTGGTGACTCCGTAGACCCGGTCCGTGGCATGCGGGCGAACAGGCCCGGTGTACATCCGGGCCGTCTCGAACGACGGGGTCAGACCGTGCTCCTCGGCCAGGGCGACTCCCGCGGCACTCGTCTCGGGGATGTCGACGGAGACCGGGCGGCCGTCGGCCTCGGCGGCCAGTGCGGCGAAGAGTGCGCGGGCGTCCTCGGCGGTGTCGGCGAACAGCGGTCCGATGCGGAGCGAGGTGAGCGCGGGCCGGATCACGCCGTAGCCGGTGAGCCGCCCGTCGACGATCCGGACCAGGGCGCGGTGCCCGGGCCCGGTGAGCCAGTGCTCCACAAAGGCCGGCCGGTCGGCGGGGTAACAGGCACTGTCGTAGGCCGTGATCGCGCCGAGGTCCGCCGCCTCGGCGACCCGGACGCCGGATCCGGCGGACTCCCCCAGGGCCGGGACGCCTCCGAACCGGAAGGTCTTGTAGGCGAGTTCGAACCCCGACTGTCGGTAGTTGCCCTGCTGGGCGACCACGCCGTCGAGTCCGACGGTCCGGCCGCCCGCGTGGGCGAGGGCCGTCTTCCACGTGGTGAGGCCGTAGCCGCGGCCCCGCAGATCGGGGCGTACGAGATAGCAGCCCAGGAAGGCGTAGTCGGCGCCGTAGTTGACGACGGAGATCGCGGAGACCGGCTCCCCGTCGATCCTGCCGAGGAAGAACCCCTCGGGATCCTGGGTGAAGAAGCACGCGCCGTCCGACTCCCCCGGATCCCACCCCTCGTCCGCCGCCCACCCCTTGATCACCGGCCAGTCGTCGAGCGATGCCTGCGTGACGACGAGACCTTCGGGGCTCGGAGGGATCATCTGTGCGCTCCATTCGTCATAAGAGATCGAAGGCGGGCGGAACACGGCAAGCGGAGTGCGGTGATCGGCCGCATCCGCGCAGCATCCTTCCCGATGGCCGAGGTGCGTGGCGCAGCAATGAGCCAGTGCCCTTCGCAGGGGGAGTACACGGCCGATGGCCGCGCCTAGGGTGGCCGTTCATGGATCATGTGACACTGCGCCCGGTGGGCGAGGACGACCTGACCGTGATGGAACGGTTCCTGACCGACCCCGAGGAAGCCTCCCCCTTCCAGTGGTACGGCTGGTGGGACACCGGACGCTGGCGACGGCAGTGGGCCGAGACCGGCCTGATCACGGACGAGGCGGGCCATCTGATCGTGGCGCTCGACGGGGAAGCGGTGGGGTTCGTGGCCTGGCGCAAGATCGTCGCCACACGCACTTCGTACTACTGGAACATGGGGATCGCCCTGCTGCGGGAGGCCCGTGGCAAGGGAGTGGGTACGCGGGCGCAGCGGCTGCTGGTCGAGTACCTGTTCGCGCATACGCAGGTGGTCCGGATCGAGGCGGACACCGAGGTGGAGAACGTCGCCGAGCAACGGGCCCTGGAGAAGGCGGGGTTCACCCGCGAGGGAGTGCTGCGAAGTGCGGGGTTCCGCGATGGGCGGTGGCGGGACGGGGTGCGGTACAGCGTGCTGCGCGAGGACGTGGCCCCGGCCGGCTCCTGAGCGCCGGGCCGTGAGGGGGTGGTGCCGGGGTTTGGGCGGCGTACCGGGCACGAGGGGTGTGCCGGGCATGAGGCGTGTGCCTGGCACGAGGGGTGTGCGCGGGGCATGAGGACCACACGGGCGCTGTCAGAGGGAGACCCCACCGGTTGGTGTGCCCGGTGGGGTCTTCCGTCCTCGGAGGTGTCACTCGGCTGAGAATCGACGCGGTGTACTGCCGTGGCGCGATTCAGCGCACTGCCGAGGGGGCGGTGCGCGGACGACCGTGGGTACGGGTCCGTCCGCGACCGGGACCACGTCCGCGGGTCCGGTCCGAGTGGGCGGCCGCGGGCCGGGTCGACGTACGGTCACCGGCCCGGGCCCACGACCGGCCGCGAGCCCGGTGGACCGCAGGCTCCGGTCAGGAGCCGTCCGCGGACTCCGGACCACCCGCACCGGCGTGCCCGGACCGGGGCGTGACCGCCGTCCGGAAGCGCCGGTACAGCGCGGCGCCGCCCAGCATCAGCGCGGCGCTGGCCGCGACCGTCGGGCCCATCAGGTCCGTGCCGGTCTGGGCGAGGGACGCTCCGGGCTCCTGCGGCACGGCGCGCGGCGCCTCGGGCTCCACCTCCGGCTCGGCCGACTTCGCCGGTCGCTCCGGCTTCTTCGGCGGCTCCACCGGCTTCGGGGCGGGGGGCGACACCGGCTTGTCCGGGTGGTGCGGCCGCTCCCGGGACGTGTTCGTGGACTCGTTGCCGACAGCGGGGTTGCCGATGCCGACGACGCTCACCGAGTTGCCGGTGACGTTCACGGGGAGCTGGACCGGGAGTTGCACGCCGTTGCCGGAGATCACACCCGGTGAATCCTCCGCCCCTCCCTCGGCGACCGCACCGGCGGAACCCTCATGGGCACCGCCCTTGCCGTCGCCGCCCTTGCCGTGGCCGCCCTCGTTGGCGCAGCGGTTGCCCGCTGCGGGGTTGAGGAGTCCGACCACGTTCACCGTGTTCCCGCACACGTTCACCGGAACGTGCACCGGGAGCTGAATGGTGTTGCCGGAGATCACCCCCGGCGAGTGGGCCGTGCCGCCGTCCGCCGCGGAGTCCGCGTACACCGGCATCGTCACGGCCACGGCGCCGGAGGCGGCGGCCGCGATGATCAAACCATTTCGGGCAACCCGTTTCATAGGTTCCCTGCCTTCCAGACATGGACGCGGGCACTCGCCCGCACCGGATAAAACGCCGGTGGGCGATGCGGGTTAGTGGGTTGCCGATTTTTCACCCCAACGGGCGGTGCCCCAGTCGAACTGTCCGGCGCGATGCCGTAACACCGCGCCGTGGGGCGCGCGGCACGCAGATTAAGGGCTCAGGCGCAGGTCCGCCCGCCGGGAGGCGTGGCCGGGGGTGCCCCCTTATCGTGATCGAGGGGGAATCCCCGGCCGCGCGCCGGGGCGTTCCGGGAGGCCTTCATGCTGTCCACGCATCAACGCCGGGCTTTCACCGGCGCCGTGACGCTGGCCCTGCTGGGAGCCGGGCTGCCGTCGGTCGCCGCGGCGGACACCGACCGACCCGATCTGTCCCGCTTCTACGACCAGCGCATCAAGTGGTCCGCCTGCGAGGGCGACGGCCTGCCCAAGGACCTGCAGTGCGGGAAGGCGACCGTCCCGGTCAACTACGCGAAACCGGCCGACGGGACACTCGACCTCGCCCTGGCCCGGGTCCGGGCGACGGGGAAGTCCAGGGGTTCGGTGGTGCTGAACTTCGGCGGCCCCGGCGGGCCCGGAGTCAGCGAACTCGCCGCGGGCGGCGCGGACTTCATGGGCCTGACCGACGGCTACGACGTGGTGACCTTCGACCCGCGCGGCGTCGGCAGAAGCTCCCCGGTCAGCTGCGGCGAGGGGACGGGCGAGGCCGTGGACGAGGCGGATCCCGACGCGGACGACAGCGACGACCCGCGGGCCGCTCTCGACATGCTGCGCAGGGCCGCCGCCGAGTGCGCCGAGCACTCCGGGCCCGTGCTGTCCCACATAGGCACGGTCAACGTCTCGCGCGACCTCGACGTACTGCGCGAGGCCCTCGGAGACAAGAAGCTCAACTACCTCGGATTCTCGTACGGCACGCGGCTGGGCGCTGTGTACGCGGCCCAGTTCCCCAAGAAGACGGGCCGGTTGGTGCTCGACGGCGTGGACACCCTCACCGAACCACTGAGCGAACAGGGCATCGTCGGCGCGCAGGGCCAGCAGACGGCCCTTGAGGGCTTCCTCGACTGGTGCACCGAGGACATCAACTGCGCGTTCGGACAGGACACGCGCACCGCCCGGCAGGACGTGGTGCGGCTGGTCGAGTCGCTGGACGAGGACCCGGTGCCGGGGGACTTCGGCGAACCGTTCTCCGGTCAGGACCTGGTGGGCGCCATCGTTCAGGCCCTCTACAGCAAGGAGCTGTGGCCGGCCCTCTCGCAGGCGCTGACCTCGCTGGTCCAGGACGGCGACACCCGGGGCATCATGCGGTTCGCCGGCGGCGGTGTCTCGCTGCCCGGCGGCATCACGGTTCCCGGCGACGGCGGGCTCGCCGATGACGGGGAGGGGGGCCTGGTCGACGAGGGCGACATTCCCATCGACAACCTCCCGGCGGCGCTGATGGCCGTCAACTGCGCCGACGATCCGGACCGGCCCACCGCCGACCAGATCACCGAGAACATCGACCGACTGCGCGCCGACTACGAGGCCGCCTCACCTGTCTTCGGCCAGTACCGCCTCACCCAGGTCCTTATGTGTTACGGCCGCCCGAAGGGCACCACCTACATCCGCGAGGAGGTCCGCGACGTCGACACCCCGAAGCTGCTCCTCGTCGGCACCCGCGGCGACCCCGCGACCCCGTACCGCTGGACCACCGAGACCGCGGCACGGCTCGGCTCGTCGGCGGTCGTCCTCGACAACAAGGGCGAGGGCCACACCGGTTACGGGTCCTCCAAGTGCGTGCACCGCAAGGTCGACGACTTCCTGCTGTACGGCTCGCTGCCGGCCGACGGGAGCTCGTGCGGGGCGGAGGAGTGAGGATCGTGACGACCTCGACGCCCGCCTCACCCGGTTCGCCCGACCTCGCCCCTCCGCATGCCCGTTCGCCCATTCGGTCATATGGTGCATCTATGGAGCATGTTCTGAGCCCCACCACACTCACCGAACTGCGCCGCCCGAGGCCCTATCCGGCCGCGTCGGTGCTCACTCCGACCCATCGCCGCGAGCCCGACAACGCGCAGGATCCCGTGCGGCTGCGCAATGTCCTGGCCGAGGCGAAGAAGCAGCTGGAATCCGACCCCGCGGTCACCCGTGAACGGCGGATGGACGTCGTCGGGCAGCTGGAGCAGGCGCTCGCGGAGGTCGATCTGGCGCACGCCGAGGACGGTCTCGCGATCTTCGCCGCGCCCGGGGAGCACCAGGTGTGGTCGCTGGCCCGGACCGTGCCGGAGCGCGTCGTCCTCTCGGACACCTTCCTGACCCGCAACCTCGTCGCCGCACAGGCCGCCGAGCGTCCGTTCTGGGTACTGGCCGTCTCCGCGGACCGGATCTCCCTGTGGAGCGGCGGCGGGGGGCATGTCGTCGAGACCGAGGCGGCCGGCTTCCCGCTCACCCGGAGCCTGGAGGACCCGGACGCCGAGCGCAAGGAACGCATCGGCGACCTGCCGAGCACCTTCCGCGACGAGCGGACCCGCCACTTCCTGCGCGACGGCGACACCGCCCTCGCCGGTCTCCTGCGCGGCGACCCGCGACCGGTGTACGTCACCGGCGAGCAGGCCGCGCTCTCCCTTCTCGACGAGGTCGGCACCGTCACCAAGGACGCCGTCCACGTCCCACACGGCGGTCTCGCGCACGCGACTGCCGACGCCGTGTGGCAGGCGGTCAGCCCCCTGGTCACGGCCGAGGACCGCAAGAGCGCCGACACGGTGGCGCGGGAACTCGAAACGGCCAAGGGCCGACGGGCGTTCGCGGCAGGCGTCGACGAGGTCTGGCAGAACGCGACCGCGGGCCGGGTCCGGCTGCTGGCCGTCGAGGAGAACTACCGCGTGACCGTACGCGACGACGGCGGCGACCATCTCGTCCCGGCCGGCACCGACGATCTGGACGCCCGCGACGACATCGTGGACGAGATCGTCGAACAGTGCCTGGACACCGGCGCGCAGGTCCGCTTCGTCCCGGACGGCACGCTGGGCGACGCCGAGGGCATCGCCGGCGTACTGCGCTACTGACCGCGACGGGTCGGCCGGATCAGGTGCCGGGCGCGAGTGGCCGAGGCCCGGCCGTCCCGAAATGCCTCGCCGGAATTTCCGGCATAAGGTTCATTTCGTCGACCGACCCGGCAGTGATCGACCAGGCACCGACAGCAAGGACGACACCCGATGCACGCACCGTCGCCCCGTGGCCCCCGCCGGCCGGGCAGGACTCGTTCGGCTGCCGTCGCGCTGGCGGCGATCGCCGCGGCCGCGAGCACGCTCGCCGCGTGCAGCACCGACAGCGACTCCGGCGGTTCCGACCCGTCCTTCAGCGAGCGGCCGCCCCCTCCGGACACGGCGTCCTTCTCGGGGACGGCCCCCTCCGTCAACGAGTCGGCCATCGAGTCGGCGCGCGCCGCGGCCTCCGCGGCGGCTTCCTCCGCCTCGGCCGCGGCGTCCTCCTTCGAGGCGTCCGTGTCGGCCGAGGTCACCCGGGCCAACGAGGCGGCACAGAGCGAGCTCAAGGACGTCGACGGCCAGGGCAACGCGATGTCCGACGTCTCCATGACCGGCAAGCCCAGGTCCGAGACCGGCGGACTGCTCGCCGTCGTCGTGACCATCACCAACAAGACCGACGCGCAGGCCTCGTACGCCGTGCAGGTCGACTTCCTCGATTCCTCCGGCAAGACGGTGGAGACGAGGTTCGTCGGCGCCGAGAACCTCGCCCCGGGTGAGCGCGCCCAGCCGCTCGCCATCAGCCGCAAGCCTGCCGAGCCGACACTGACACCCAAGCTGGTCAAGGCTCAGCGGTACTGACCCGGGGCCCGGCGGTGCCGACGCGGCGAAACCCCGACCGGGCACCGCACACACACTCGCCGAACATACGATTGAGTGAGCCGCGACCACTGCCGTCACACCATCAACTCCCCTATCCTGTCCACGACTTGACCGGCCCGACCGCGTACCGAGTCCGCCCCGCCCGCATCCTCCGTGAGGACTGCGACATATGCCAGAGGCACCACCGAGTCGCGTGTTGCCAAATCCCTTACAGCGCGTCGCAGGCTGTGCGACAGTCGTAACCGGTCCTTCCTTCAGCCTTGGTCGTACCGTGCCTGTATCGGAGTACGTCATGCCGTCCCATCTCTCGGCGGACCATCCAGCCGCCCAGCCGCCCCCGCGCGGCTCGGTCGACGCGCTCATTTCCCAGACGCGCCGACTGCGGGGCGAGGTGGACGCCGTACGGCGGGACGCACCGGCCGACGGCACGGATCCGGAGGGACGCTGGCAGCGCGCCCTGTGCGATCTGGCGATGCATCAACTCAGCGATCTCGACGAGCACTTGGCGCAGTTGAGGGACGGACCGTCGGCCGTTCCCGTCGAGCACGAGGCGGCGGTTCCCACCGTACGAGCCGTGCCGGCCGCACCCCGGCACGGCTCACTGCTCAGCCGGGTCGGCAGCGCCGAGTGGAATCTGCTGACGGACGAGGCAAGTTGGTCCGGCGAGCTCTACCAGATCCTCGGCCGTGACCCCGCCGCTCCCCCGCTCACCCTCGACGAACTGCCCTCCGTGGTGCTGGACCAGGACCGGCCCAGGCTGACGGCGATGGTCACGGACTGCCTCATCGACGCCAAGCCGATCGACGGCGAGTTCCGCGTCGTCCTGCCCGACGGCGACGTACGGACCGTGCACATGATGGGCGAGCCCGTGCTCGACACGGACGGCAGCACAGCCTCGATGTGGGCGGTTCTGAGAGACGTCAGCGAGTTGCGCCGCAGCCAGCGGACCGTCAGCGAGACCCGTGACTCCCTGCAGCACCAACGGCACTTCGCGCAGACCGAGCGCCGGCTCGCGGTCGAGCTGCAGGAGGCCGTGCTGCCACCGTGGCGCGGTTCCCTGCGGCTCCCGCGCCAGGGGCCCGAGACACTGGACCTGGCCGCCCGTTATCTGCCGTCCTCGACGAGCGAGCTCATCGGCGGCGACTGGTACGACGCACTCGAACTGCCCAGCGGGGAAACACTGTTGAGCGTCGGTGATCTCACCGGCCGCGGCGTGACCGTCACCTCGGGCATGGCGATGATGATCGGCGCCCTGCGCGGTATGGCCGTGGCGGGTACCGAGCCCGGACAGCTCATGGCGTGGCTCAACCAGTTACTCGACGCCTCGGTCCAGCCGGCCCTGGGCAGCTCGGTGTGCTGCCGCTACCGGCCCGAGAGCCGCACGCTGACCTGGGCACAGGCAGGGCACCCCGCCCCGCTGCTGTTCCGCAACGGAACGGGGCGCGTGCTCTCGCCGCCGGACGGCGTACTGCTCGGCGCCACCTCCGGCGCTGTCTACGGACAGGCCGAGGAGACACTCGAACCGGGCGACCTGCTCCTCCTTCACACCGACGGACTGGTTCCCCGGCGATGGGTGTCCCCCGAGTCCCAGTCATGGGAGTCCCACGACTCGAGCGAAGCCGGGAGCGGAGGCGACACCGCGGACGTCAGCCGTCTCCTCGACCTGGCCCCCCGCTTCGGCGAGGCACGCGCCGCACAGGACTGCGTACGGATGGTCGTGGAGGAGTTCGGCGAGACGGAACGCGAGGACGACGCCTGCGTACTGATCGCCAGGGTCGCCACCTGACGCGAGCACCACCCCACCTCGGTGAACACCCGACGTGCGACGTCGGTGGACGCCCGACGTGACTCCCGACAGGGATGAACAGCTACACAGGCCCCCTATGCCCGTGCGCTGTTGCCGCCCCTGGCCTTCAACGAGCCCTTGGGCAGCGCCAGTTTGATCTCCTCACGCAGATCGTTGATCTTCGGATAGCTGGAGTACTGCCCCGTCAGCCGGTACATCTCACGCAGCCGGTCCCAGGTGCGGTGGGAGGAGTTCGAGCCCATCGACGTCAGGGCCAGGCGTGCGTACCGGTCGGCCTGTTCGGGGTCGTCGGCGATGAAGCAGGCGGACGCGAGCGAGATGTGGTCGAAGATCTTCGACCGGTCCCGCCCCTTCTCCCGCAGCTCCAGGGCTTCCTTGGCGTGGCTCTGCGCGACGGCGGCCGCGGACGGGTCGTGCTCCGCGAGCGTCCGGTAGGCCAGGGCCTGCATCCCGTGCATGTCCGCCTCGTCGAACAGCTGCATCCAGCTCGGCGGCGGCACGTCACCCTTGTCCGAGACGAAGAGGTCCTCCGCCTCCCCCAGGGTGCGCCGCATGGCCTGGCCCTTGCCCAGCGACGCCTGTGCCCAGGCCTCGATGGTGTAGAGCATGGCCTGGGTGCGCGGCAGGACCTCGTCGCCCGATCCCGACTTCGCGAGCTTCATGAGGTCGAGCGCGTCGTCGGGCCGGCCCAGGTGCACCATCTGGCGGGCCGCCCGGGAGAGCGCCTCGCCCGCGCGGGGCCGGTCACCGCCTTCTCGGGCCGCGTGCGCGGCGATGATGAAGTACTTCTGAGCCGTGGGCTCCAGGCCGACGTCGTGCGACATCCAGCCCGCGAGGACGGCGAGGTTGGCGGCGACGCCCCACAGACGCCGCTGCAGATGGTCGGGGTGTCGGTAGGAGAGCATGCCTCCCACTTCGTTGAGCTGTCCCACGACAGCCTTGCGTTGCAGTCCGCCCCCGCGGGCCGCGTCCCAGGCCCGGAACACCTCGACCGAGCGCTCCAGTTCCTCGATCTCCTGCGACCCGATGGGGGCGGCCTCGTAGCGGTCGAACCCAGCGGGGTCGGCGTGCAGGGGATTGTCGATGTCAGGGGCGTCGGCCGCGAGGGTCGGATCGGAGTGCAGCCAGTCCTGCATGGCGCTGCTGATAGCGGATCCGGCGGCGAGCGCGGCGCCCGCGCCCACCAAGCCGCGTCGGTTGAGCATGAGGTCCATTCCCGTGAATTCGGTGAGGACCGCGGCAGTCCGCTCGGGCGCCCACGGCATACCGTCGGGATGTTCCGCACTCCCGCCGCCCGGCCGTTTCCCCGTGCGCCCGTGCCGGACCAGACCGAGATCCTCGATGGTCACGACACGGCCGAGACGCTCGGTGAACAGTGCTGCCAGCACCCGCGGCACCGGATCGCGCGGGATCTCTCCCATGTCGATCCACCGCCGCACCCTTGAGGTGTCCGTCGCCAGCTGGGGGTGGCCCATGGCCGCCGCCTGCCGGTTGACCATCCTCGCGAGTTCCCCCTTGGACCAGCCGGCCAGGCCGAACAGGTCCGAAAGGCGGGTGTTGGGTTGTCCGCTCACGTCAAGCCCCCAGGTTCTCGGCTGAGTTGACACTAACCGTCTGTCAGTTGCTGAGCGACTATTCGCCAGGGTTCGCCAGGGCACGCCAGATGGTGTGCCAGTGGGCATCGGGTGTCAGGTAGGAAAGCGCCACCCCGACCCGGTCGCCGAAGGGACACTCCCCAGGGTGCACCAGGGCGGCCGGGGCGGGTAGCGCAGCAACTCGCAGGCACACGAAGGGATCTGTTTCGCCCATGTACGCAGCATCGTCCTCCGTGTCCGCTCCGCCCCGGTCACTGCACGCCCGCCCGGTCGGCAGCGGCCCCTATCTCGACCCCGTACGCCCGGGGACGGCTCCCGTGCTCGGTGCCGGTCGGTCACGGCGCGTGCCGGGGCTCGGTACCCAACCGCTCAGCGGGAGACTCGACTTGTCCGGCCCCCAGGGGGCGCAGCTGCGCACGGCGATCGCGTCGGTGCACCGGATCTGTCCGGAGTTCTCTCCGGTGCAGGTGCTGCGCCGCAGCGGCCGCTCCGTGCTCCTTGTCGGCACGACAGGGCGCAGCACCGCCGTCGCCAAGTGCTTACTGGACCACTCCCCGGTGTGGACCGAGCGGATCCGTCATGAAATAGCGGCGTACCGCTCGTTCGTGCGGCACCGGCCCCCGGTGCGGGTGCCGCGCCTGATCGCGGCGGACCCGGACAACTGCACCCTGGTGATCGAGCGGATGCCGGGCCGGGTGGCGGCGCTGCAGCGGCACCCGGCGGAGTCCCCGCCGCGCGCGGACATCAGGGCGGCGCTCGGCGCGATCTGCCGGCTCAACGCGTGGCGGCCACCGGCGGGGACGTTCGACGCCCCGCTGGACTACGCGGCCAGGATCTCCCGGTATCACGAGCTGGGGTTGCTCACCGACCGGGACATGGGTGATCTGCAGAAGCTGGTGCACGGCATCGCGCACTCGGCGGGCCGCCAGGGCATGGGCCAGTTCTGCCACGGCGACGCTCTCCTGTCCAACATTCTCCTGTCACCGGCCGGTCCAGTGCTGGTGGACTGGGAGCATGCGGGCTGGTACCTGCCGGGGTACGACCTGGCGACGCTGTGGGCGGTCCTCGGGGACGCGCCCGTCGCCCGGCGGCAGATCAGCCAGCTCGCGCAGTCGGCGGGACCGGCGGCGCGCGACGCGTTCCTGGTGAACCTCATGCTCGTCGTCACCAGGGAGATCCGTACGTACGAGACGGCCGTGCAGCGGTCGATGCACGAGACGACCCCGGCGGCACCGGGACCGGCCCACCCGGGTGCTGCGCCGTCCGGCGAGGAACAGCGGCTGCTGCTGAGGCGGCTGCACGACGACTGCCAGATGGCCCGCAAGGCCGTCCGAGCGGCGGTCGGCACTCGCTGACGGGGATGGTGGTCCGCGGTGCGCCAGGACAGGGCGCATCGCGGACCTTCGTCATGTCCGGGCAGCCGCTCGCGCCCGACACCCCTCCGCCGAGGAACGTTCACCCGAACAGGCCACAGGTCCACTCCACTGACGCCTCGCAGGCCGGGTCGCCGTCGCCGCGAAACCCGCGACACCCGCCGCTGACGTGGGAAATCAACTGTCTCTGGGCATGATTGACGGATCGTCGGGGAGCCGGTACCACTGACGCACGCCCGGCCCCGCACGCACCATCGCGACCGATCGTCCCAGGAGGCCTGCTTTGCGAGGATCCCCCACCGACTCCAGCCCCTCCACCGGGCACAGACGCGCACGCAGGGCGGCCGGTGCCGTCGCCTCGGCGGCCCTGCTGCTGCCACTGCTCGGCGCCGCCCCGTCCGAAAGCGGCGCCCAGACGTCCTCCGCGCGTCTGCAGAGCGCGTTCGCGGACGCGGCCGCCCAGTACCACGTACCGCGCGATGTGCTCCTTGCCGTCTCCTACCTGCAGTCCCGCTGGGACGCGCACGGCGGGGCGCCGAGTGTCACGGGCGGCTACGGCCCCATGCATCTGACGGACGCCCGCACCGCGATCGCCCGGACGGTGGCACCGCACCACAGCGACGCCACGGAGGACGCGCGCGGTGACGACTCACGCAAGCCTCTGATCCCCGACACCAAGGTCCCGGAGAACACCCAACTCCCCGCCCGTCTCAAGACGTTGACGAAAGCGGCGGAACTCACCGGCATCCCCGCGGAGCGGCTGCGTACGGACGCGGCCGCCAATGTGGCCGGCGGTGCCGCGCTGCTGGCCGACGCCCAGAAGCAGCTCGGCGGGCCGCTCAGCGACGACGCGGCCGACTGGTACGGGGCGGTGGCACGCTACTCGGGCGCCGATGACACGGCGACGGCTGCGACGTACGCCGACGACGTCTTCGGCGTGATCCGCCGCGGGGAGCACCGCACGACGGACGCGGGCCAGCAGGTCGCCCTCGCGGCTCGGCCTCAACTGCAGCCCACCACCCGGCAGTTGGGCGGGACGGGACTGCGGGCGGCCCGCGCGGCCGGCACCGAGTGCCCGGCGACCGTGTCCTGCGAGTGGATCCCGGCACCCTACGAGGAGTTCGGCGAAGGCGACTACGGCAACCACGACCTCGGCAACCGGCCCAAATCCCAGAGCATCAAGTACATCGTCGTGCACGACACGGAGGGCGCCTGGGAAGGCGTCCTCAACATGGTGCAGGACCCCACCTATGTGTCGTGGCAGTACACCCTGCGCTCCACCGACGGGCACATCGCCCAGCATGTGAAGGCCAAGGACGTGGCCTGGCACGCGGGCAACTGGTACGTGAACGCCAAGTCGGTCGGCCTGGAGCACGAGGGGTTCCTCGCGGCGCCGGACGCCTGGTACACGGAGGCGATGTACCGGTCGTCGGCGCGGCTGGTGACGTATCTGGCGAAGAAGTACGGCATCCCGCTGGACCGGCAGCACATCCTCGGCCACGACACCGTGCCGGGAACGACGACGGCGAACATCCCCGGGATGCACACGGACCCGGGCCCGTACTGGGACTGGCAGCACTACTTCACCCTGCTCGGCAAGCCGCTGCGCGCGGCCCCGGGATCGAACGGCGGGCTCGTGACCGTGCTGTCCCAGTTCACCAAGCACAAGCCGAAGTTCACGGGCTGCGTCACGAAGGGCGAGCCCTGCGCGGCGCACGGTTCCAGCGCCGTACGGCTGCACACCCAGCCACGCTCGGACGCGCCGCTCGTCAAGGACATCGGGCTGCGGCCCAAGGGCGAGGACTCCACGATCGATGTGAACGACGTGGGTTCGCGGGTCTCCACGGGCCAGCGGTACGCGGTCGCCGGGCGCGACGGCGACTGGACCGCGATCTGGTACCTCGGCCGGAAGGCCTGGTTCAAGAACCCGGCGAAGCAGCCGACAGCGGTGAACGCGACCGGTCTCGTCGTGACACCGAAGGCCGGGCTGACCGAGATCCCCGTGTACGGACGCGCATACCCGGAGAAGGCGGCCTACCCGGCGGGCGTGCCCGTCCAGGACGTCTCGCCCCTGCCGTACAAGCTGCTCAAGGGGCAGAAGTACGCTGCGGGCGACAAGGTGCCGGGCGAGTACTTCTACGCGCCGACCTTCGACACCACGCCGCACCGCGTGGTGCGCGGCAAGGACATGTACTACGAGATCCAGTTCGGGCACCGGGTGGCGTATGTGCGCGCCGCCGACGTACGGGTGGTGCCGTCGGCCTCGTAGCGGGAACGGGTCACTTCGGCGGCTCGTGCAGTCCAAAGGCGGAGCCCTGGTCGTCGCGGCACAGCTTGAAGCGGCCGAACCGGGCGGCCGACTCCTCGCTGTCGCCGCCGTCGCCCAGGTCTTCCACCGTGCCGCCCAGTTCACCGACCCGGGCGACGGCGGCATCGAGGTCGTCCACCCGGAAGAAGAGGTAGGGGGAGGCTCCGGCGTCGCCGCCGTGCATTCCGCCCGGCACTCCGTCGGTGGTGATGGCGAAGCCGCCGCCTTCGGACGTGCCGGGTTCGAAGGTCCAGCCGAGGAGGGATCCGTAGAAGGCGCGGCCCCGCTCGGGGTCGGCCACGCCGATTTCGAAGAAGGTCGGTTCGCCGCTCATCGCGCGTCTCCTGTCGTGAGACATGTGTCGGCCGCCTCAGTCCACCGTACGCGCGACGGAACGCGGACGCCCTCCGCGTGTCCTCCGCGATGGTGCCGCTCGTACGGCGGAGGGTCTCCGCGTGGCGGGCTCGCGCGTGAGCGGGGTCCCGCGTGAGCTGGGCCCCGCGCGAGCTGGGCTCAGCCCTCGATCCGGCGCAGCCGTTCGGCGTCGCAGGTGCGGGGGCAGGTGGAGCAGGCCTCGGCGGGGCGGATCGTGTAGTACATGCAGCAGCCCATGCGGGTGCGGGTGGTGTGCTGCCGGCCGTCGCTGCCGGTGAGCCGGCGGAAGTCCGCTCCGCCCAGGAAGGGTGCGACGGCCGAGGGCAGGAGCGCGGTGGCCGCCCGGACGGCGTCGGACTCCTCGCCGAGCATGCGGCCGAGGTACCAGATGCCGGAGACGAGGTCGTCGCTGACCATGCCCCACAGGGCGCGCGGGCCGCGCCGGATCTGCGGGGCGATCGCGGAGAGCAGCGGTTCCATGTGATCGGCGACGGCCACCCTCAACTCGGCACGCAGGGCCTCCTCGTGAGGGGCCGTCAGTGCGCCGGGGAGTGCGGCGGCCGGGTCGCCCGGGAGGCAGGTCAGGTCCGAGCGGGGGCTGATCTCGAACCCGCCGGTCGTCAGGTCGATCCGTACGTCTTCGGGGTGGACACGCGGCACCCGACCCGTGAGGTACCAGACGCCGCTCATCAGCAGTCCGACGGACCATGCGTAGTCGTGGAGTGCTCGCGAGGCGGCTACGTCCCGGCGCGGGGTGTGGTCGTAGCGGTCCTGGATGCGGGCGGTCTCCGCAAGGAGGAAGGCATCCAGGGCCTCCTGATCCTTCGTCAACTCCGCCCCACTGACGCCAATTTGGGTGACAGTCGGATCCGGGCCGGCAACTCGCAGGGTCAACGCCTCGCACACCTCGCCCAGTTGCCGGTACGTGTCCGCGAGCAGGCGCGACCCGGACGTGGCCGCACCGGTCGACAGAGTCTCCACGGCCACGGTCATTGGTACTCCTGTGCATGGGGGGCGAAGCAAGCGAAGCAGGTAAGGCTTACCTTAGTATAGAGATCACCGACAGCGGCGCGTGACCGCATCCCTGGAGCAGCGATCAAGGGAGGCGCATGTCACAGCCCCTCATGGCTGGTTGAACGTAAAATATGCCTGACCTGAACTTACTTACAGTGACCGTGACTCAACGGGCCGCACCCACGGGTGTGCCCCCGCGCGCCCTGCGGCACATACCCGTCTTCCTCCTCGGCGTCCGGCCGGCCGGGGGTATCACCGCCGTCCTGCTCGCGGGGTCCGCAGTCGCCATGGCCGGGCCCGTCGCCTTCATCGGCCCCGCCACACCCCAACTCGTACGGCCGCTCCCGAGGAAGTAGCCCCCGCGGCAAGGGGTGGGCCCGCCGTCCCAGGCCCGCCCCTCAACCCCCGACCCACGAGCGGAAGTTGTCCCTTCGCATGCGTATGTATCTGCTGGCCGTCAACCCGACCGACTCCGTCACCGAAGGATTCCTGCCCGCCGCGGCACGGCTCGGCCTGGACGTCACGCTCCTCACCGACCAACCGGACGCCCACCGGAGGGTGTATCCGGAGATCGAGATCCTGGAATGCGACGTACGCGATTTCCGTGCCGTCGTCACCCGGATATCGACTCATCACCGCCCCGACGCGGTCTTCACCAACAGCGACCATCTGCAGACCCAGGCCGCCCTGGCCGCCGACTACTTCGGCCTGTCCGGCAAGGACTGGTGGGTCACCCTGCGCACCAAGGACAAGGCCGAGATGCGTCGCCATCTCACTTCCGTCGGCGCTGACACGGTGTGGTCGGCCGAAGTCACCGATCTCGCGGGGCTTGCCGCCCTCGACCTCCCGTACCCCTGTGTCGTCAAGCCGCGCGAGGGCGTGGCCAGCGAGGACGTCGTGCTCGTCGACGGTCCCGAGGAACTGGTGGCGCGCTGCACGGAGATCCGGAGCCGTCGCCCGGGGGCCGCCCTCGTCGTCGAGGAGTATCTGCCGGGCGAGCTGTACACCCTGGAGACGCTCGGCGACGGTCACGTCCGCCATGTCCTGGGCGGGTTCCACACCAGGGTGTCACCACCGCCGTACTTCATCGAGGAGGCGCTGACCTTCGTCGCGGCCCATCCCGAGCCGGTCGTCGACCAGGTGCTGGCCCAACTCGACGCGCTCGGCGTGGGATTCGGCGCCTGCCACACCGAGTTCGTGGTCCACGAGGGCCGGGCACGGATCATCGAGGTCAACTACCGCGCCATCGGCGACCAGTGCGATCTGCTGCTGGCGCGCCTGCTGGAGATCCCGCTCTTCGAGCACATCCTGCGTACGCACCTGGGTGAGCGTCTGCCCGCGGACCTGGGAGCACGGCGTGACGGGGCGGCTCGACTGGAGTATCCCTGCGCCGAGAGCGCCGGGACGCTGATCGACGCCCCCGCTGCGGCCGAACTGACCGTCGAAGGGGTGCAGTTGACATACCGCCCGCTCCGGGAGGTCGGCGAGCGGCACGAGGTGTATCGCACCAATCGCGACTTCCTCGGCGTGCTGCGGGCGATGGGAACCGACCAGGACGCCGTGGACAGGGCGGTGGCCGAGTTCCTGGCCGGGCAGCGGTGGGAGATCCAGCGGTGACGGCCCCGACTGCGACGACCGGCGACTCCTTCGACAACGACAACCCCGGCGGCGGGCTCGGCGTACTACCGGAGGACGACATCTCCGAGGGCGAGTTGGTCACCCGTGTGCTCAGCGCTCTGCTGCGCGAGGACGTGGTCGGCCTGCGCACCCGCAGCACGCTCGTGCACCGGCCGGACGGCGCCTGGCTGCAACGGGCCGACGGGCAAGGAGGATTCCTCCTGCTGCCCGTCGTCGAGGACGGGTTCCAGTGCGAGTTCGCGGCCCGACTGCCCCTGCTCGTCAGGGAATCCGAGAGAGCCGCGCACATCCCGTATGAGACATGTGACGGGATTCTTGGCGTGCTGCGCGTCCTGGCCGACCCCGTCGACCAGGGCGGGTTCGACGCCTTTGCGGAGGAGTGCCGCCAGACGCTGGCCACCATGCGGCTGCACACCTCGGTCCGGTCGGAGGTCACCGGGCGGCTGACGGACCGTCTTGGTGCGGACCCGGCCGACTGGACCGGGCTGACGGCCGGGCTGGCCTTCGACACCCTCGCCGCCCATCTGGACCATCCCGTCTACCCCACGGCACGTGGCCGCTCCGGGCTCACCGAGAATCAACTACGTGCGTACGCACCGGAGTTCCATCCCAGTTTCGCGCTGCGCTGGCTCGCCGTGCCCCGGGAGGCGGTCACCGGCACGCTCCCGGACCGCTGGCCCACGCCCGCGCTGCTCGGGCTGGGGAAGCTCGACCGTACGCATGTCGCCCTGCCCGTACACCCGTTGAGCGTCGGTGCCTCGCTGCAGGGAGCCCTGCGTGCCACTGGTTTGAAGGAACGCGCGGTGCTCGCCGACCACGCCCACCTCGAAGCCGTGCCCACCCTGTCGATGCGTACCGTCGCCCTGTCCGCCGACCCCTTGCTGCACGTCAAACTCCCCCTGGCCACCGCCACGTTGGGCTTGCGCAACCGGCGGACCATCAAGCCCGGGACGCTCGTCGACGGAGCGGCGGGACAGCGTCTGATCGAGCGGGTCGTCGCCCACGAGCCCCGTTTCCAGGACACGATCCTGCACGCCGACGAGACCATGTACGCGCACGCCGGGCACGAACTGCTCGCCGCGCTGTTCCGGCGTTACCCCGCCGGCCTCCAGGACTCCCTCGTCGTGCCGATGGCCGCGCTGCTTGCCGCAGCACGCGGCGACCGGCTGGTCATCGATCACCTGGCCGACCGCTTCTACGACGGCGACCCGCTCGCCCTGCTGGACGCCTGGCTCACCCTCCTCTTCGACTGGCAGACCACGCTGTTCGGCTACGGGATCGCGTTGGAGTCGCACCAGCAGAACATCTCGCTCGTCCTCGACCGGCGAGCCGACGGCCGCACTCGGCTGCGGCTGCTGTTGAAGGACAACGACGGGCCACGCATCAACGCCGCGCGGCTGCGTGAGCGGTTGGGGGAGGGATTCAGTGAGGGCTTCGGTGAGGGCTTCGGTGAGGGATTGGGGGACGGATTGGGGAAGCGGTTGGGTGACGACGGTCCCGGCGCGCGTGTCTTCGACGACGCCCGGACCTTCGTCGAGATCGATCAGCCGGTCGTCGACCTGTTCACGACTATCACGGTCCATCTGTGCGCGGGCGCCTACGCGTTCGGGCTCGCCCGGCACGGTCACGCTCCGCTTCGGGTGCTGCTGCGGCTCGTACGCGACCGGCTCGCCGAGGCGGTCGAGCGGCTCGGGACAGGAGCGGGCGAGCCCGGTGCCGTACTGCGCGCCCAGGTGCTGGACTCGCCCCGGCTGCCCGTGAAGGCGATGGTCACCGCGGGAACCCTGCTCACCAAGGAACGTTCAGGGGCTGCGGACATCAACAAGCACTACACGAGTGGCCCCAACTACCTTCTGCGCACGGGGGATTCGGCGTGACCGCCGAAGTCCTGCGGATGCCTCGCCCCGGCTTCGGCCCACGACACGTGCACGCCGTCGCGGGTTGCCACTTCGTGGCGTCGTTCGCGGCGCTGGGGCTGCCGCCGTTCCTCACCGAGATCCTGCCGGAGCTCGGCGATCGGACGGCTCGCTGGGCGGGTCTGCTGTATGTCGTGCCCACCGTGTTCGGCGCACTCGGCGCTCCCCTGTGGGGCCGGCTCGCGGACCGCTTCGGACGAAAACGGCTGTTGCTGCGGGCCCAGTTGGGACTCGCCGTCGCCTTCCTGCTCGCGGGATGGGCCGATTCGCTCGGCACGTTCACCGCGGCGCTGGTGTTGCAGGGCATCCTCGGCGGCACGTTCGCGGCGTCCAACGGCTACCTCGGTGCCGCGCTGGAGGGGACCCACCTGTCCAGGGCGCTCACGCTGATGCACGGCAGTGCGCGGGCAGCCCTGGTCGTCGCACCGATCGTCGTCGGATCCCTGTCGTCCTGGCTGTCACCCCAACGCCAGTACGCTCTGCTCGCCCTTCTCCCGCTGGCCGCAGCCCTGTTGCTCGCCGCGCTGCCTGAACCACATGCGGAGGAGGCCGAGTTGACGGCGGTGGCGGAGACGCCCGAGCCCGTTCCGGCGGCGGCCCTGCGCTCCCTGTACGTACTTGAGTTCGCCTTCGTCTTCTCCACCGTCATCTCCTTCCCCTACCTCATCTCCCTTGTCGAGGAACGAATACCGGGCGCGTCACCGACGCTGTCGGGCGCGCTGTTCGCCCTCCCCCACCTCTGCTACCTGATAGCCGCCATGCCCGTACACACCGCGTTCCGGGGCCGGCCCCGGGCCGGAATCGCGATCGGCTTCGTCTGTGTCGCGATCGGACTGGCCGGACACAGCGTGGCCGACTCCCTCGCCACCCTGATCGGCGTACGGCTGATCCTCGGCGTGGGGCTGACGCTCGGCCTGGTGTGTCTGTCGGTCCTGGCCGCCGACTGCGTCAAGGGCCGTTCCCCCGGCGGGCTGTTCGGCTCGCTGGAGTTCTTCTCCAAGGCCGGCGCGGTCGCCGCCGGCCTGGCCGCGGCGGCGGGCAGCGCCCTTTCCGGACCGACCGCACCCTTACTCACCGGCGCGGCCGTCGCTCTGTTCACCGTATGCGCGACCGTCCTCCGCTCTCTTTGCACCCGCTGGAGCCACACATGCCCTCGCTGACCGAGTCGCTCGGTAGCACCCCGACCTCCACCGCCGCCCTCACCGCGTCGGCCGAACTCCCCTCCCCCGACGAGGCCGTGGCGCACACGCTCCTCAACTGTCTGCTGCGCGAGGTGTCGGCGCCCGAGCGCCAGACCGCCTTCACCGACGGCCGTCTGCTGCTGCGGCTCCCCCGCCGCGGCGTGCTGCTGCGCGTCGCCCTGCGCCGTACGTCGCTGCTCGGCGCGCACCGCTTCGCCGGCCCGGTGAGCGAGCGGACGGCCGACGGCGGCTGGCATGTGGTCGGATGGCGGCGGCTGGCCGAGTACACGCAGGACGAGCTGTCCCTGCGTACCGGTGTGCGCAACGAGGAGTTCCTGGAGCAGATCGACTCCAGCCACCGGACCATCGCCGCCTCTCTCGCCGTACGGACCGGGAACGGCCCGAGCGCTCTCCCTGTGCAGGCCGGGCGCTGCGCGAGCTCTCTCCCCGTAGAGGCCGGGACCGGCCCGAACTCGATCCCCGTACGAGCAGGGGCCGACCCGGTGTCGGCGGAGACACCCGTCGCCGCCTACCTCGCGTCCGAGCAGTCGCTGCTGTTCGGGCACCGTTTCCACCCCACGCCCAAGGCACGCACGGGGGACGCGGACTCCTGGCTCGCCTACTCGCCGGAGGCCGGCGCGGCCTTCCCCCTGCGCCACCTGGCCGTACGCGAGCACCTGATCGCCGAGGAGGCCGCGGAGCCCGGCGCCCTGGACGCGCTCGACGGGCGGACCCGACGGGACGAGCGAGACCGAAAGGGCGGTGCCGACGTGCCCGACGGCTACCGGCTGCTGCCCGCCCACCCCTGGCAGTACGCGATGCTCCGCGAGCACCCGATGCTGCGCGCTGCCCTCGGGCGCGGGGACATCCTCGACCTCGGCCCGGGCGGCAGGCCCTTCGCCGCGACCGCATCCGTGCGGACGCTGTACGACGGCGAGTCGTTCCTGAAGTTCAGCCTGAACGTCCGGATCACCAACTGCCTGCGCAAGAACGCGAGTTACGAGCTGTCAGGCGCCGTCGCGCTCACCCGCATCCTGGGCCCGGCCCTGGCCGACCTGGCGGAGCGCTTCCCCGGCAGCGCGGTGCTCCGCGAGCCCGCGTACCGGAGCCTCGCCCTGCCCGGCCCGGACGGCATCCCGGACCGCGAACTGCTCGAAGGCTTCGGCGTCATCGTCCGCGAGGGCCTGACCCGGCATCTCCTGCCCGGCACCACCCCGCTGCTCGCGGCGGCCGTCGCTGACGAGTACCCGACGAGTCCCGCGCACGTCTCCCGTCTCCTCGACGGGGCCGGTCCGCAGGCCGCGCTCGACTGGTGGTCGGCCTATCTGAGGCTGCTCGTGCCGCCGGTCCTTGCCGCCTACTTCGACCACGGTCTGGTGCTGGAACCCCATCTGCAGAACGTGCTGATCTGCGTCGACGGCGACGGCATGCCCGCCCAGGTCCTCTTCCGCGACCTGGAGGGCACCAAGCTCGTGCCCGAGCACCACGCCGAGAGCCTCGCCGCGCTGCCGCCCGAGGTCGCGGACCCGATGACGTACGACGCGCAGCGCGGCTGGGACCGGGTCGTCTACTGCCTGCTCGTGAACCACGTCGCCGAGCTGCTCGCCGCGCTCGCCGATCTGCACCCCCATGCCGAGGCCGCGCTGTGGGCGGAGGTCCGCCTCACCCTCCAGAGGTACGCCGACCGGCACGGCTGCCCGCCGCCACTGTCCGCGCTGCTCGCCGGAGTGCCCCTGCCCGCCAAGGCCAACCTGCTCACCCGCTGGGAGCGCAAGGCCGACCGCGAGGCCGGATACGTCCGTCTGCCCTCTCCACTCGGCGAGGACATCCTGCGCCACACGACCGGGAGCACCCGATGACCATCCCCACCGCGGCCGTACGGGACCGCCTCCTCTCCCTGCCCTCCGGCGAACTCCCGGCCTACGTCTACGACTTGGCGGCGCTGCGCGAACACGCCGCCAACGTGCGGGCCGCCCTGCCCGCGCGCGTCGAGCTCTACTACGCGGCCAAGGCCAACCCGGAGCCGGAGATCCTGGCCGCGCTGGGCCCGTACGTGGACGGCTACGAGGTCGCGTCGGGCGGCGAACTCGCCCATGTCGCCAAGGCTGTTCCGGGCCGCCCTCTGGCCTTCGGCGGTCCGGGCAAGACGCCCGCCGAGATCACGGCCGCGCTGGAGCGGGGCGTGGGGCGTTTCCATGTGGAGAGCGAGTACGAGCTGCGCATGCTGGCCGAACTGGCCCGGCAGGTCGCGCCCGACAGCCGGGTCGCGGTCCTGCCACGGTTCAACCTCCCTGTGGCGTCCGGCTCGTTGGCCTCAAGCTCGCTGGCGATGGGAGGCCGCCCCACGCCCTTCGGCCTCGACCCGTCCGAGGCGGACACGATCGTGCGTCTGCTCACCGACGGCACGTATCCGCACCTCGAACTCCGGGGTGTTCACGCCCACTTGGCCAGCGGGCTCCGGGCTCCGGAGCAGCTCGCGGTGGCCGAGTCCATCGTGAGCTGGGCCGTGGGGCTGGCCGAGCGGCACGACGGGGTGCGGCTGGCCGAGGTGAACGTCGGTGGGGGGATGACGGTCGACTACGCCGCTCCGGAGGACCGTTTCGACTGGGTCGCGTACGGCGAAGGGCTCGCCGAACTCACCAGCCGGTACCCGGATCTGACGTTGCGTATCGAACCGGGGCGGGCGCTGACCGCGTACTGCGGCTGGTACGCCACCGAGGTGCTGGACGTGAAGCAGAGCCACGGCGAGGAGTTCGCCGTCGTGCGCGGCGGCACGCACCACATGCGTACTCCCGCGACCAAGGGGCACGACCAGCCCTGCACCAAGCTTGCGGTGGAGGACTGGCCGCACCCCTGGCCGCGTCCGGTCGCGAGACGCGAACTCGTCACGCTCACGGGCCAGTTGTGCACTCCGAAGGACGTCCTGGCCAGGAACGTCCAGGCGCCGGGACTGAGGGCGGGCGACCGCGTGGCGTTCGCACTGGCGGGCGCCTACGCGTGGAACATCTCCCACCACGACTTCCTCATGCACCCGCGACCCGGGTTCCACTTCCTGGACGGCGTGGACACCGAGTCGGTCGGGGGTGAGGAGGCGCCGGGCTGACGGCGGGTTCAGCCCTGCTGGAAGAGCTCCGCGGGCAGGGGCTTGAGGAGCGCGTACAGGTCGTCGGTGATGGGGCGGTCCCAGGCGGCGATCGTCACCAGGACGTTGTCGCTGCGGTCGAACTGGACGCAGGAGATCCGCGTCTCGGAGAGCTTGAGGCGGCGCACGATGAGGAGGTTGTCGCCCTGCATCACCGGCATGTCCTCGGCCCCGACGACCGTGACCTCTTCCTCGTTCTCCAGCGCCAGCAGCAGCTGCGCCACCTCGAACGGGACCTCTCCCTCGGCGACGTCCCGGGCCGGTGAGCCCTCCGGCAGATTGCCGATGATCATCGCGGGGCCGCGGCCGCCGAACAGGTCGTAGCGCAGGAAGACACCCTGGCAGCTTCCGTCGGGCGCGGGCAGCAGGCCCGCGCCGAGATTGCCGGGCCAGTCGCCCGGGTCCATGGCCAGAACGTCGAATTCAGGCCCGGCGGGAGTGGCGCTGCGGCGGCGGAGGAAGGACATGCCGCAATGGTACGTGCCCCGAGGGGTGGACGGGCGTGGGGTCGACGGCCGTTGGCCAGCGGACGTTGGCCATCACGCGTTGGCCGGCGCCGGTCCACCGACGGGCGTCGACCGGCGCGTGGCGACTTCGAGCCGTTTCCGTCACCGCCTGTTTGCCAACGCTCGTTGCCCCGGCCTCGACACACACCATCGAGCGCTTGCCAACAAGCGTTGGCTTTCCCTCCCACCCGCTGCCCCACGCTCGTGGGCCCTCGCCTGTTGGCCAACGCCGGTATGCCCCCGCCTCCGGGCCGACGCCTGTGGGCCTACTGGCGTGGGCCCACGAGCGTTGACTAGCCCTTCGCTCCCGCCCCCGCCCCCGCGCCCGATCCCTCTCCCCCTGTCTCCACTCTCTCCGCAGCCCCCGCCTCCCCCAACGCCTCCCCCAACGCCGCCCCCAGCCCCGCCCGGTCCGTGCCCACCTTCCGGTACACCGCCGACAGCAGTCGCACCACCGCCGGCTCCTCGGTGTGCAGCTCCTCGGCGACACCGGCCAGGGTGCGACCGCGCACGGTGAGTGCCGCGGCCGCGCGTTCGCGGGCGGTGAGTGTGTCAGTCTCCGTGCTGTGGAGGCGGCGCGGCCGCAGCCCGGTGGCGGCCAGTTCGTCGCGCGCGGACTCGACAAGCCCGTCGGCACCGCACTGCACCGCCGCCTCCAGCCCCCGGTAGAGGTGCTCGGCGGCTTCCTTCGGGCGGCCCGCGCGCCGCAGCTCCGTGCCGAGGGCGACAAGGGCGCAGGCCAGTTCGTACGCGGCGGGCGAGCTTTCCAGATGGCCGACGGATTCTTCGAGGAGTTTCACGCGGGTCGAGCCCGAGGAGACGTCGGCCGCGGCGCGCAGCGCCTGGCCGATCGCCGACGGCGCACCGAACAGCCGGGCCCGGCCCACGGCCTCGAACGCCGTGGTCACCGCCCGCTCCGGAGCGTCGTGGCTCTCCGCGCGGGCGAGGTGCAGCTGCCAAGGGCACCAGGACGGATTCCGCATGCCGCGCGGGTCGAGGCGGCGCCCGGCCGCGGCGAGTTCGACAGCCGCGTCCTTCGTCAGCCCCCTGGCCAGCAGCAGCTCGCCGTGCACGGTCTGGGCGTCCGGGAAGACGACGGCGGCGGGGAACGGCTCCCCGAAGGCGTACTCCTCGGCGATCCGCGTGGCCTCGGTGATCCGGCCGCGGGCGAGCAGGATCTCGATGAGGGTGCCGACGGCGTACCAGTGGGCGGGCGTGCCGGGCCCGACGCGTTCGGCCAGCCGGAGCCCCGCCCGCACGAAGTCCTCGGCCTCGGCGAGACGGCCGCGGCGGAAGCGCAGGTACCCGAGGAGGGTGTAGCCGAAGGACAGGTGGGCCCCGTGCCAGCCCTGCCGTTCGAAGTCGGCGATTCCGGCGGCGAAGAGTTCTTCGGTGCGCCCGGGCCGGTCCGCGTACATGAAGGTGAGGGCGACGAGGACGGGGACCTCGAAGCCGCGGTCCGCCTCGGCCCAGCCGAAGCCGCCGGCGAGGGCGCGTTCGGCGTGGTGGATCGCGATGTGGGCGGGTTCGCCGCGCAGGGTGGCGTCCCAGGCGCGCAGGCCGATCACATAGCGCTCGGTGAGGTCGCGGCCGGTCAGCCGGTCGGCGAGCCTGGCGAGGCGGCGGGAGCGGGCCGGTGAGTCGGGCTCGTCGGCACGGAAGGCGTCCCACATGAACTGCTCGGACTGCATGCGCAGCCGTACGCGGGCGTCGCCGGTCACCTTGATCTCGCGGGAGAGGGTGTCGGATGCCTCGGCGAGGCGGTCGCTGTGGGCGAGGACCTGGGAGAGCCGGTAGACGATGTTGTGCCGCAGCTCGGTGTCGGCGATGGGCCCTTCGAGGGCGGCCCGCAGGTGGTTGACGGTGGTTGCGGGTTCGGTGAGCAGGGAGGCGCTGCCGAGTTCGTACAGCACGGCGGCCCGTTCCCCGGCGGGCGGGGGTTCGCGCAGCGCGCGGGCGAGGTGGCGGCGGGCCGCGTCCGGGGCTCCGGCGCGCAGGGTCTCGCGGGCGGCAGCGCGCAGCTGCTGGACGACCCAGACGTCGCCGTCGGGGTGGGTCTCCATGAGGTGTCGGGCAGCAGCGGCCGAGCCGAGGCCGGCGTCGACGACGCACCAGGCGGCCTGGCCGTGCAGGGCCACCCGTACTCCCCGGGGAATGGCCCGGTAGACGGCGGTGGCGATGAGCGGGTGGACGAATTCCAGGGTGTCTGCGCCGGTGAGGATGCGGGCGCCGCGCAAAGCGTCCGCCGCGTCGGCGGCCTCCTCCGAGCCGAGGCCCGCCACGGCCGCGGCCAGCGCCGGAGGGATCTCGGTGCCGAGGACGGCACAGGCCCAGGCGAAGCGGACGGTCGAGGTGCCGAGGCGTTCGAGGCGGGCGACGAGGCCGCTGCCCTTGACCGCAGCGGCCAGGTCGCGCAGCAGATGCGCCCCTGCCTCGGTGGGGGTCAGCCCGCGGTCGCGTACCTTCGCGGTGAGTTCGACGGCCTCGAACGGGTTGCCCGCCGTCACTGCCCAGCATTCGCGGCAGAAGGCGTCGTCCGCCTGCGTGCCGAGGGATTCGCGCACGAGATGGGCGACGGCGACCGCGCTGAGCGGTTCCAGGTCGAGGGGGCGCCCGCCTGCCCGGCCGGGCAGGCCCCTGAACGGCTCGGCGTGGTCCGGGAGTTCGTCGGGACGATAGGCGACGACGAGCAGCAGGGGCAGTTCCTCGGCGCGGGGTGCGAACGCGGCGAGCCACTGCAGTGACTCGGCGTCGACCCAGTGCGCATCGTCGAGGACGAGCACCATCGGGGCGCGCCGCACCGCGAGATGCGTGAGCACCCAGTCGAGGCCGTCGCGCAGGCCCTGTTGGTCGGGCGGTGCGCCCTCGGCGGGGGCGCACAGGCCGAGGGCGGGTCCGACGATGGCGTACCAACTACCCAGCGAGGAACGGAGTTCGGCCTCCGGGACGCCCGCGAGCTGGGGCTGCAGGAGCTGGCGTGCGACGTGGAAGGCGACGCTCTGCTCCTGGTCGCCGCCGCGCGCGGACAGCACCGTGCAACCCTTGGCGGTGGCACGACGGCGCACTTCGGCGAGAAGGGTGGTCTTGCCGATTCCGGCGCGTCCGGCGAAGGCGAGCAGTCCGCCACGGGGCCGGTCGTACGGTTCGGTGAGGTCCCGACCTGGGCCGACGCCGCCCTGACCTGGGTCAACACCGTCCCGAGCTGGGCCGACACCGTCCCGACGAGGAGCGAGGCCGTCCCGGCGAGGCCCGGTGCCGTCCCGACGCGGGCCGGTGCCATCTCGACTAGGCCCGGTACCGTCCGAGCGCGTACGTCCGCCGTCCGTTCCCAGCCCGGTGACCTCGTCCAACGCCTCGTCCACAGCCGCGAGTTCACTCTCGCGCTCGAAGAGCGTCCTTCTGCTCCGCATGCCGCGCTGACCCATGCCGCACCCCCTGCCACGGTGATGCGACCGGCGCGGGGAGACGGTGCGCTCCGTGACCTACAAACACCTCAGCGTACGCCCGGAGCCAGTGGCGTGGACCCGTTGGACCGTTACTGACCGGAGCGGTCGGCCAGCTGTTCCAGAAGGGCCACGGCCTCGGCGGCGCGCTCGTGCGGCACGAAGAGGTGATCGTGGTGGAAGCCCGCCACGACGTTGCAGCTCAGGCCCGCTTCGGCCAGTGCCTGGGCGACGGCGGCGGTGAGGCCGACGGCGTCCAGCGCGGAGTGGATGCGCAGGGTGATCCAGGCGGCCACGAAGTCGTAGGTCAGACGTGCGGCGTCGGCGTCCTCCTGCTCGACGACGAGGGTGAGGCCCTCGTCCTCGACGACGGTGACGACCGGTGAGAGTCCTGGGGGCGCAGTGGTGCCGGGGACGGTGGTGAAGACGAAGCGGCCGGGGTGCAGGGCGGGTGCCATACCGCTCAGCAGTCGACCGAGATCACGTTCCGCGCTCTTACCGCCAGGACCACTCATACCCGGAGGCTATGCCGTTTTCTTGTGTCGTTCGTGGTGGCGGGCGACGCGGGCACGATTGCCGCACGAGGGCTTGCACCATTCCTGACGGGGGTGGTCCTTGAGGAAGTAGCGCACACAGCGCGGCGCGTGGCAGGCGCGCAGCCGCTGTCGGTCGGGGCTCGCGAGAAAGGCGATGGCCGCGCGGGCGAGGGCCGCGGTGAGCTCGGCGTCGCCGTGCGCGGGTTCCTGGCGTACGACGGGGTCTGCGCCCTCCGTCCACGACAGTACGGGGACGGTCGGGGTCAGGGCCGCGCGGGTGTTGAGCCGTTCGACGGCGTCCCGTACGGGCATCAGCCGGGCGGCGTCGGCCGGGCTCGGCTCGCCGGGGAGCACGGCGCGGGCGAACAGGGCACGGACGGCGGCGCGCACGTCCCGCACCGCGGCCAGGTCCGTGTCGCCGGCCTCGAACCCGTGGGCGCCCGTCTCCGGACGCTCGCGCACCCAGGCGGTGAGGCCGTCCGCGGTGGCGAGGTCGTCGGCGACTCCGCCGTTGCCGTCGTGGCGGATGGTGAGGGCGAGATCCAGGGCGAGGCGGGCGTCCGCGCCGATCGAGGCGTTCATGGGCTAATGATACGGTCAACGACATCCATTAGCGCACGCGCGCACCTCTCGGCGCCCGAGCGCGTCCATGAGCGCCGGAGCGGGGAGTGCGTCGGTGGAGGATCTGCGTCAACTGCTGCGTGGCCTGGAGGTGTTCGCGGGCGAACTGCCCGTGTTCGACCCGTCCGAGGCGCCGGACACACCGGCGGAGTTGTTCGCCGAGTGGCTGCTCGCCGCCGTGGACGCCAGGGTGCGCGAACCGCACGCCATGACCGTCTCCACGGCCGGTGCCGACGGAAATCCCACGGCACGGACCCTGATCCTCAAGGGGATCGGCCCGGAAGGCTGGCGGTTCGCGTCGGACAGCGGCAGCGTCAAGGCCCGAGATCTGGCGGAGCGGCCCTATGCGGCGCTCACCTTCTACTGGTCGCCGCTCGCACGGCAGATCCGGGTACGTGGACCGGTCGCGCCGGAGAGTCCCGAGGACAGTGCGGCCGACTTCCTGGCACGGAGTGCCGGTGCCCGCGCGGAGGCTCTGCTCGGCCGTCAGTCGCGGCCCCTCGCGGACCTCGCCGAGCGCGACACCGCGGTGAAGGAGTCGCTGGCCCGGCTGGAGGCCGACCCGGATCTCGTGGCGCCCGGCTGGACGCTGCACTCGGTGCGCCCCGAGTCCGTCGAGTTCTGGCAGGGCGACAGGGAGCGACGGCACACGCGACTGGCGTATGTGCGGTCCGGGGACGGATGGGTCAAGCAGTTGCTGTGGCCGTGAACGCGCAGCCGGGTGCATTGCTGTGACCGGGCCGAATGCCCGCGCGAGGCTCGTCGGCGACCTCGGTTTCCCAGGGCCGACCTCACTCAGGCCAGGTCCCGGGAAACAGCCGAAGATCGCGTATCCCGGACAGGGGCGGAACCGCCCGCGTCCCGGACAGGGGCGGAACCGCACCCCTCTCGTCGGGTCAGGCTCCCCCACGTCCTCTCACGTGAGGTCGAACTCCCCTTCCCGCGCCCCCGACACGAACGCGCCCCATTCCGCGGGCGTGAAGATCAAAGAGGGGCTTTCCGGGCGGCCACTGTTGCGCATCGCGATGAAGCCTTCGACGAAGGCGATCTGGACATCCCCCTGTCCTCGGCTGCTGGAATGCCAGTCGGCGCTGCTGAGGTCAAGCTCCGGCTTGTCCCAGCCCGCGAGCGGGTGCTGCTGGATGGTGCTCTCGGCCACGTCCGTGCTCCTCCCGGTTCGTCGTCCGCGGCCAGCCTAGCTTTCGCCCACTGCCCCGCACAGGCCACGTGAGGGGGACAGCTTCAGGAGGTCGGCGGCGTGGCTCCGACCAGCCACATCGAGAAGAACTGGGACCCGCCGCCATAGGCGTGCCCGAGGACCCGGCGGGCACCGTCCACCTGGTGCTCTCCGGCCTGTCCACGCACCTGAAGTGCGGCTTCCGCGAAGCGGATCATCCCGGAGGCCCCGATCGGGTTGGTGGAAAGCACGCCGCCCGACATGTTCACCGGCAGGTCGCCGTCGAGTTCCGTGACCCCGGACTCGGTGAGTTTCCACCCCTCGCCCTCCGCGGCGAAGCCGAGATTCTCCAGCCACATGGGCTCGTACCAGGAGAACGGGACGTACATTTCCACCGCGTCGATCTCTCGGCGGGGGTCGGCGATACCGGCCTGCCGGTACACGTCGGCCGCGCAGTCCTTGCCGGCCTGCGGCGAGACGAAGTCCTTGCCCGCGAAGAGCGTCGGCTCGCTACGCATCGCGCCGCCGTGCATCCAGGCGGGCGGACGCGGCGAACGGGCCGCTCCGGCACGGTCGGTGAGGATCATCGCGCACGCGCCGTCGGAGGACGGGCAGGTCTCCGAGTAGCGGATCGGGTCCCAGAGCATGGGCGAGGCCTGGACCTTCTCCAGCGTGATGTCGTGCTCGTGGAGATGCGCGTAGGGGTTCTTGAGCGCGTTGCGGCGGTCCTTGTACGCGACGAGGGAGCCGACTCCGTCGGGGGCGCCGGTGCGTCGCATGTAGGCGCGTACGTGCGGGGCGAAGAAGCCGCCCGCGCCGGCGAGCAGGGGCTGCTGGAAGGGGATCGGCAGGGACAGGCCCCACATGGCGTTCGACTCGGACTGCTTCTCGAAGGCGAGGGTCAGTACGGTGCCGTGGACGCGGCCCGCGATCAGGTTCGTGGCGACGAGCGCGGTGGAGCCACCGACGGAGCCCGCGGTGTGGACGCGCAGCATCGGCTTGCCCACCGCGCCGAGGGCGTCGGCGAGGTAGAGCTCGGGCATCATGACGCCCTCGAAGAAGTCGGGCGCCTTGCCGATGACGACAGCGTCGATGTCCGCCCACGTCAACTCGGCGTCCGCGAGCGCACGTTGGGCGGCCTCCCGGACAAGTCCCGCGATCGACACGTCCCTTCGGGCCGCGACGTGCTTGGTCTGGCCGATCCCGACGACGGCCACGGGCTCCTTGCTCATCGCGGGTCTCCCTCCAGTACGGCGACCAGGTTCTGTTGCAGACACGGACCCGAAGTGGCGTGTGCCAACGCCCGGTCGGAGTCGCCGCGCTGGATCCGGGCGGCCGCCTCGCCGATGCGGATGAGGCCCGCGGCCATGATGGGGTTGGCGGCGAGCGGTCCCCCGGACGGGTTGACGTCGACGCTGTCGTCCAGCCGCAGGGCCTTGCGCAGCACCACCTCCTGCGAGGTGAACGCGGCGTGCAACTCGGCGGTGTCGACGGGCCGTTCGAAAGCCCCGGCCCGTTCCGCCGCCAGCCGTGAGGACGGCGAGTCTGTGAGGTCCCGTACGCCGAGACCGTGTGCCTCGATGCGGTGGTCCATGCCCCGGATCCAGGCGGGCCGCTCGCACAGGTCACGGGCCCGCTCACCCGCGGCGAGGATCACCGCGGCCGCCCCGTCACCGATGGGCGGGCAGTCGCCGGTACGCAGGGGACGTACGGCGTAGTCGCCCCGCGGCACCGAACCTCTCAGCTGGGCATGGGAATTGTCGGCGGCAGAGGCTCGGCTGCGGGCGGCGACGGCGGCCAGCGCGGGCTCGTCCGTGTCGCCCGCGTCGATGAGGGCCTGCGCCTGCAGGGCGGCCAGGGCTATGGAGTCCGGCCACAGGGGCGCCACGTAGTACGGGTCCAGCTGTCGGGTCAGTACGTCGCGCACGGAACCGGGGGACGACTTGCCGTATGCGTAGACGAGCGCGGTGTCGGCCTCGCCGGTGAGGAGCTTCGTCCAGGCCTCGTACAACGCCCAGGCCCCGTCCATCTCCACGTGCGACTCGGAGATCGGCGGCCAGGCGCCGACACCGTCGAGTGCCATCGTGAAGGAGAAGGCGCGTCCCGCGAGATAGTCGGAGGAGCCGGAGCAGGTGAACCCGATGTCGCTGGTCTTGAGTCCGGTCCGGTCCAGGACCTCGTGCAGGACGGGCATGAGCATCTCCACCTCGGAGAGCTCGTCGGTGGTGCGCAGATGGTCGGTCTGGGCGAAGGCGACGACGGCGATGTCCCTCAGCGGCCTCGGCGCGGGCATCTACACCAGCTCCTTGTACGTGTCGTAGTCCGCGTCGGGTTCGCCGGTGGGCCGGTAGTGGTCCGGGTAGCGGCCCCCGTCCGTCCACACCGGCTCGACGCGCAGGCCCATGCGCACCTGGTCGTACGGAATGCCGCCGATGCGTCCGTGCAGGGCGAGGTCGGCGCCGTCCAGGGCGATGTGCCCGTAGACGTAGGGCACTTCGATGTCGAGGTTCTTCGCCTTGATGTTGACGATGCAGTACGTCGTGAGTGTGCCGCGCGGCCCTACTTCCACGTGTTCCGATGTGGCCACACCACAGGTGGGGCACGCCCCTCTCGGCGGGACGTACACCTTGCGGCAGGACGGGCAGCGCTCGCCGACGGCCCGCCGGTCGGAGAGCGCGTTGATGTAGCCGGACTGGGCGCGGCCGGGCGAGTAGGTGTAGTCGAGGCGGGCGGGCGCGACGATGCCGGTCACCATCTCCTCGAACCGGCCGTCGCTGCCGGTGAGTTCGGCGCTGCCACCCTCGTACGGTTCGAAGCAGGCGATGTCCGTGATGGCCCCCGAGCGTTCCTCGGCCCACCGGACGCGGACCCGCATCCCGGTGTGCACGGCCTCGGGCCCCGGGGCGTCGAGCGCGTGCAGCAGGCCGGTGTCGGCGCCGTCCGGTTTCACCAGGACCCAGGCGAACGGCGTGTCCAGCGGCTGGCCCCGGCGGGGTTCGTGGTTCCAGGCCCATGCGGTGACGGTCCCGGTGGACGCGACCTCGACCAGCTCACCGAGTTCCTCGGAGGTGACGGGGTCGTACTCGACGGGCGGCACCAGCGTCCGCCCGTCACGGGTCTTCACCCCGAGCACGACCCGCTCGCGCAGCCCGGTGAGAAACGCGCTCTGCACAGGCCCGAGGGATCGGGTGAAGGGAAACTCGACGACGAGGGGTGCTTTGAGGACTTCGGGCACGGTATCTCCTCACGGGACGGATGACCGCGTCCCGTCTGGGGGCGCGGGCTGTGGCACCTGCGGCGCTGTCGCATGGGCACGACCGGCGCCCCTTCAGGGGCGCGGGGCTGTATTTGATCTGCGGCTCCGCCGCGGGGCGCGACCAGCCACAACGGACCCGCAGCCTCGAACCGGCCTCCAGCAGAGCTCACTCCCGCCGATACACGGGCGGGCGCTTCTCTGCAAAAGCCCGCGCCCCCTCCTTCGCATCGGCCGTGTCGAAGACCGGCCACCCCCGCTTCAACTCGGCCGCGAGGCCGTCCCCCTCGCTCATCTCGGCGGTCTCGTACACGGACGCCTTCACTGCCTCGACGGCGAGCGGACCACAGGCGTTGACCTGCCCGGCGATCTCAAGGGCCTTCTCCAGGGCCGTCCCGTCGGGGACGACATGCCCGATCAGGCCGATGTCGGCGGCTTCCCGCGCCGAGTACGCACGGCCGGTGAGCAGCATCTCCAGCGCGTGCGTCCGCGGAATCTGCCGCTGGAGGCGGACCGTCGAGCCGCCGATCGGGAACAGCCCGCGCTTCACCTCGAAGAGCCCGAACGTGGCGGACTCCCCCGCGACCCGGATGTCGGTTCCCTGAAGGATCTCGGTTCCGCCGGCCACGCAGTGGCCCTCGACCGCGGCGATCACGGGTTTGCGGGGCCGATGATGGCGCAGCATCGCCTTCCAGTGCAGATCGGGGTCGGCCTTGAGGCGGTCCCGGTACTGCTCGCCCTCCATCCCCCTGCCCGCGAGGGCCTTGAGGTCCATGCCGGCACAGAACGCGCCGCCCGCGCCGGTGAGGATGATCGAGCGGATGGCGTCGTCCGCGTCGGCCTCGACCCAGCCGTCGTACAGGCCGACCAGCATCGGCAGCGAGAGTGCGTTCTTGGCCTCGGGCCTGTTGAGCGTGAGCACCAGTGTGGCGCCTTCGCGCTGCACGGTGAGGTGTTCCGTCCCACCCATTGCCGTCCTCCCGTCTCAGGAACGAGAACAGGTTGCAGGAGCGGAGGGGCCAGTTCAAGGGTTTTCTGACAGTCAGTCAGATTTCTTCTGCGCGGACCCTTCACAGTTGTGGCGGGCTTTGCTCTGATGACCGGCGAAGCGATGACGCACGTCCATTCGTCGAAGCTTGCCGGGGTCAGGAGGAGCGGTGGAGTACAACCTTGCCGACCTGTTCGAGTCGGTCGTCGACGTGGTCCCCGACCGCGAGGCGCTCGTCTACATCGACCACCCCGGCACGGGTGCGGAGCGCCGGCTCACGTACGCGGAGCTGGACGCGGCGGCCAACCGCGTCGCCCACCACCTGATCGACAGCGGCATACGCCCTGGTGAGCATCTCGGGCTGCACCTCTACAACGGCATCGAGTATCTCCAGACCGTCCTCGGCTGTCTCAAGGCCAGGATCGTGCCGGTCAACGTCAACTACCGCTATGTGGAAGAGGAGTTGGTCTACCTCTACCGGGACGCGGATCTGGCGGCGCTGGTCTTCGACACGGAGTTCACCGAACGGGTCGCGGCGGCCCTGCCACGCACCTCGGCGCTGCGCCATCTCGTACGGGTGGGCGCTCCGGCCCCTGACGCACCCGCGCTGCCGACGGTGGTGGACTTCGCCGACATCGAGGCCTCCGGATCGTCCGAGCGCGGCTTCCCGCCCCGCTCCCCCGACGACCAGTTCATCATCTACACCGGCGGCACGACCGGGATGCCCAAGGGTGTGATGTGGCGTCAGGAGGACCTGTTCTTCTCGGGGTTGGGCGGTGGCGCCCCGACCGGCGAGCCGGTGAAGACGCCGGAGGAGCTCGCCGAGCGGGTCGCGGCCGGCGGCGAGGGGATCACCTTCTTCCCCACGCCTCCGCTGATGCACGGCACCTCGACCCTCACCGCCTTCATCGGCTTCAACTTCGGCCAACGCATCGTGATCCACCGCAAGTTCGTGCCCGAGGAGGTGCTGCGGACCATCGAGAAGGAGAAGGTCACCAGCATGTCGCTGGTGGGCGACGCGATGCTGCGTCCCCTCATCGACGCGCTGAACGGGCCCATGAGGGGCACCGACACCTCGTCCATGTTCAGCGTCTCCTCCTCCGGCGCGATCATGTCGGAGACGGTGCGCGCGCAGTTCCAGGCGCTCATTCCGAACGTCATGCTGCTCAACAACTTCGGCTCCTCCGAGTCCGGCTTCAACGGCACGGCGACGGAGGACTCGGGCCCCGACCGCGGGTTCCGGATCCGCGTCAACTCCCGTACGCAGGTGGTGGATCCGGCGACCTACGAGCCGGTCCCCGTCGGCGAGGTGGGTCGCGTCGCCCAGCGCGGTCATGTGCCCCTCGGCTACTACAACGACCCGAAGAAGACCGCCGAGACCTTCTTCGAGAAGGACGGCGCGCGGTGGGTGCTGCTCGGCGACATGGCGACCGTCGACGAGGAGGGGGTCGTCACCGTTCTCGGGCGCGGTTCGCAGTGCATCAACACCGGCGGCGAGAAGGTGTATCCGGAGGAGGTCGAGCAGGCGCTCAAGTCGCATCCCGACGTGTACGACGCACTGGTCGCCGGAGTGCCCGACGAGAAGTGGGGCAACCATGTGGCGGCCGTGGTCCAGCTGCGCGCGGGCGCCGGACAGCCGTCGCTGGACGACATCCAGACCCACTGCCGGACCCATCTCGCGGGCTACAAGATCCCACGCCAGCTGGTGATCACGCACTCCATCCAGCGCTCGCCGAGCGGCAAGGCCGACTACCGGTGGGCACGCTCGGTGGCGGCGGAGGCCGCCCGCTGAACCTGACCCCTGGCGCGCGCCGCGCAGACCCCCACCTCTTCCTCGTGTGGGCGCCCCATGTCTTGACGACCGCCCGTACCCCTGAATTACTGATCCAGAGCAGAGCGACCGAATGATCGGTCGCCCGTAATGGATCGTTTTTGAGGGAGCGGCCCGATGGCGGATTCGACGGACCTGCTGGACGAGGGCGAGCGGCTCGACGCGGAGGGCCTGCGCGCACTCCAGCTGGAGCGGATGAGGGCTTCGCTGCGGCACGCGTACGAGAACGTGCCCTTCTACCGGGACTCCTTCGACAAGGCGGGGCTCCGGCCCGAGGACTGCCACTCGCTCGCCGATCTGGCGCGCTTCCCCTTCACCACGAAGGCGGACCTGCGCGAGAACTATCCGTACGGGATGTTCGCCGTGCCGCGGGACCGTATCCGCCGCATCCACGCGTCGAGCGGTACCACCGGGCGCCCCACGGTCGTCGGCTACACCGAGAACGACCTTTCCATGTGGTCCGACATGGTGGCGCGCTCACTCCGCGCGGCCGGCGCCCGGCCCGGTGACACGGTGCATGTGGCGTACGGCTATGGGCTGTTCACCGGCGGGCTCGGCGCCCACTACGGCGCCGAACGGCTCGGCTGTACGGTGATCCCCGCATCCGGCGGCATGACCGCACGCCAGGTGCAGCTGATCCAGGATCTGAAGCCCGGGATCATCATGGTGACGCCCTCCTACATGCTGACGCTCCTCGACGAGTTCGAGCGGCAGGGCGTGGACCCGCGGCACACCTCGCTCCGGGTGGGTGTCTTCGGTGCCGAGCCCTGGACCGAGGAGATGCGCCGGGAGATCGAGGAACGGTTCGCGATCGACGCGGTCGACATATACGGGCTGTCGGAGGTGATCGGCCCGGGAGTCGCCCAGGAGTGCGTCGAGACGAAGGACGGACTGCACATCTGGGAGGACCACTTCTACCCGGAGGTCGTCGATCCGTTCACCGGCGAGGTGCTGCCGGACGGCGAGGAGGGCGAGCTGGTCTTCACCTCGCTCACCAAGGAAGCCATGCCCGTGATCCGCTACCGGACCCGGGACCTCACACGGCTGCTGCCCGGTACGGCCCGGGTCTTCCGCCGGATGCAGAAGATCACCGGGCGCAGTGACGACATGGTCATCCTGCGCGGCGTGAACCTCTTCCCCACCCAGATCGAGGAGATCGTCCTGCGCACACCGGGCGTCGCCCCGCACTTCCAGCTGCGACTGACCCGCGACGGCCGCCTCGACGCGCTCACCGTGCGTGCCGAGGCCCGGGCCGGCGCCACGCCCGAGATCCGCGACGAGGCCGCGCGCTCCATCACAGCGGCCGTGAAGGACGGCATCGGCGTCTCGGTCACCGTCGAGATCGTCGAACCCGAGTCACTGGAACGGTCGGTGGGGAAGATCAAGCGGATCACGGACCTGCGCCCGCGCTAGGCCTGCCGTCGGCACCGGCACCGGACCGCGGTGCCCGTGCCCGTGCCGACGGCAACGCCCTACCGCTTGGCGGGCGTCGAGCCGTACGCGGTCAGGAAGCGGTCGCGGAAGGAGTCCATCCGCCACACCGGTGCCGACTTGTCGGGCTTGATGCCGTCCGTCCAGCCCCAGTCGTCGATCTTGTCGAGTACGGACTTGTCGTGGGCGACGATCGAGACGGGCACGTCCCGGCTGGCGTTGCTGCCGCTGACGCTGGCCAGGGGCTGGTGGTCGCCCAGGAACACGAGCACGGTGTTCTTGCTGCCGTACTTCACCACGTAGTCGATGAGGGAGTTCACCGAGTACTGGATGGACTTGCCGTACTCCTCCTTGACCTTCTTGGAGTCGTAGAAGACGTCCGCGGGGTCCTTGCCCGCCTTCTGGATGCCCTCGTAGACCGAGCCGTCGCCGACCTGGTCCCAGGGGATCATCTTGGGGATCGGTGCCCAGGGCTGATGGCTGGAGGTCAGGATGATCTCCGACATCAGCGGCTTGTCGCGCTTCTTGCCGTGCTCCAGACGCTCGAAGGCGCTCAGGGCGTACTGGTCGGGCATGGTCGACCAGCTGAACTTCGGGCCCTCGTAGCCGAGTTCGCGGGAGTCGTAGACGTTGTCGAGACCGTAGAACTTGCCCTCCGGCCAGTTCTTCTGGACGCCCGGCATGACGCCCACGGTCCGCCAGGCACCGGTGCGCTGGAAGGCGCCGGTGAGGGTCAGGTGCTCGCCCGCGGTGACGGTGCGATAGCGGTTCTGGTTGTTGATCCACAGGCCCGACAGGAAGGTCGAGTGGCCGAGCCAGCTGCTGCCGCCGTACGTCGCCGAGGTGAGCCAGCCGCTCTTGGCGGAGTAGCCGGCCTTGGTCAGTGCCTCGTTCTTGGCCGTGAGCGTCGCGTCGACGCCCGCGGCGGTGGCCTCGTCCTCGATCGCGCTGCGGCCGTAGCTCTCGATGAACGCGATCATGACGTCCTTGCCGCGCAGATCGGTGAGGAGCTGGTCGCCCGGGGTACCGCCGAAGGCGTCCTTCTTGGCCTCCTTGGCGAACGCCGCCTCGTCCTTGAGGGTCGCCTGCACCCGGTTCACACGGTCCTCGACACGGGCGACCGTGGTCCTGGCCGCGATCCCCGGACCGGACAGCTGCAGGCCGAGCGCCGCGCAGGTGACCCAGGCGGTCCCGACCACCAGCGTGACGCGGCTGGCCGCGTCACGGTTGCGGGTCATGACGTTGCTCACCCGGAGCACCGCCAGGGTCATCACGACGAGCACGATCAGGACGAGTGCCACGACCGCGATCACGGCACCGATCGCGCCGCCGTTGCCCATCGTGTCCTTGAGGTAGGACTGCGCGTCGTCGAACAGGACCCAGTCGAGGACCACGTTGAATCCCCGGCCGAGGAACATGTTGAAGCCGACATCGAGGAGGTTCAGGACGGTCAGCAGGCCGAGGATCGCGCCGGAGAGGATCGCCACCACGATCCGCGGCCTGCGCGGCAGGACGATGAGGACGGCGGCGCCGAGGACCGCCTCCACCGGGATGCGCAGGAACACGCCGGGCGTGAACTTGGGGGCGGAGGTCGGCATGAGGAGCGCGAAGCAGACGAGCAGGAGGGACAGGCTCGTGGCGGTCCATCCCACGTTGCGCGCAGCGACCGCGTGCCGGTCCCGCCACTTTCGGGGGGCTGCGGGCTCGTCCGGGGTCTCGGCGGGCTGGTCGTCGGCGGAGGTGTCCGGGTCCGAGGTGTCCTGGTCGGAGGCGGTGTCGCCCTCGACTGCGGGGTCCTTCTCGACGGCCGCGTCCTCCTCGACCGCGGAGGTCTTTTCGGCGGCCACGCTCTCCTCGACCGCCGCAGCCTCCTCAGGAGCCGCGTCCGGCTCAACCGCGGTGTTCTCCTCCGAGTCGACGGCAGAGGTCCCCTCCGCCTCGGTCTTCTCGTCGGCCTCGGAGGTCTTGTCGGTCTCGTCGGCCTCGGAGGTCTTGTCAGAGACCGCTGGGATGTCGACCGCCGGTTTCTCTTCGCCAAGAGTGCTGACCGGGGTGTCGTCGGGTGTGTCCGCCGGAGGAGTCTCCGGCGTCACGTCGGTCTCCGGGGTTGTCCGGTCCGTGTCCGGCAGCTGGCGAGAGTTCGTGGTGCGCGACAACCCGAAGGTCCTTCCGTGCGAAACCCGGTGGTGATGCGGCGGGCCAGGCTCGGGTAGTCGGGCCGCCGTTACTGGTACGGCTCACCGGCGGATTCAGTTCAACGACCGAGGATCCGACCACCAGGGATTCAACCACCGGGAATGTGACCGTCGCGCCCCGCCCAAGGTCAAACCTCTCCCAACCGGTCCCGCAGCTCCCGCTTGAGGATCTTCCCGCTGGCGTTGCGGGGCAGTTCGTCGACGAACACCACCCGCTTCGGCGCCTTGAAGTGGGCGAGGTTCTCGCGCGCGTGGGCGACCAGTTCGTCCTCCGTGACCGTGCCGCGGGGGACGACCACCGCGGTCACGGCCTCGATCCAGCGGTCGTCCGGCAGCCCGACCACCGCGACCTCGGCCACCTCTGGATGCGTGTAGAGCGCGTCCTCGACCTGTCGTGAAGCGACCAGGACGCCCCCGGAGTTGATGACGTCCTTCACCCGGTCGACGACGGTGAAGTATCCCTGGGCGTCCCGCACCACGAGATCGCCGGAGTGGAACCAGCCGTCCCGGAAGGCCTCGGCCGTCTCCTCGGGCTTGTCCCAGTAGCCCTCGCACAACTGCGGTGACCGGTAGACGACTTCACCGGACGCGCCGTCGGGCACGTCCTTGCCGTTCTCGTCGACCACTCTCGCGTCCACGAACAGCACCGGGCGCCCGCAGGAGTCCAGGCGCGCCTTCCTGTGCTCGTTCGGCGCGAGGACCATGGACAGCGGGCCGATCTCGCTCTGGCCGAAGCAGTTGTAGAAGGCCAGCTTGGGAAGCCGTTCCCGCAGCCGTTCGAGGACGGGCACCGGCATGATCGACGCCCCGTAGTACGCCTTGCGCAGCCCGCTCAGGTCGCGGGTCGCGAAGTCGGGGCGGTTCGACAGTCCGATCCACACGGTGGGCGGCGCGAAGAGGCTGTCCGCGCGGCCGGCCTCGATCAGGTCGAAGAGCTGCTCGGCGTCGGGTGCGTCGAGGATGGTGTTCCGCGCGCCGACCGCGAGATACGGCAGCAGGAACACATGCATCTGCGCCGAGTGGTACAGCGGCAGCGAGTGCACGGGCAGGTCGCCCGCACTCAGGTCGAGGGCGGTGATCGCGCTCAGGTACTCGTGCACCAGCGCGCGGTGCGTCATCATCGCGCCCTTCGGGAGGGCCGTCGTACCGGAGGTGTAGAGCAGCTGCACCAGATCCTCGGTGCGCGGCTCGGGTCCGTCGTACGGAGGTGTCGACTCCAGCCGCGCGAGCAGCGAGTCGTCGGCGTCGCGCAGCGGCACCACCCGTACGCCGTCGGGGAGTCGGTCCGCGAGGTCGGGGTCGGCCAGGACGAGCGTGCTGCCGGACTGGCCGACGATGTAGGAGAGGTCGTCGCCCGTCAGGTTCTGGTTGACCGGTACGTGTACGAGCCCGGCCCGCGAGCAGGCCAGGAAGCCGATGAGGTACGCGTCCGAGTTGTGGCCGTAGGCGCCGACGCGGTCGCCGGGGGCCGCGCCCGAGGAGGTCAGCACCTGGGCCGCGCGGGAGACGGCCTCGTCGAGTTCGGCGTACGTCCAGGAGCGGTCGCGGTAGGTGACCGCTGTGCGCTCGGGGGTACGTCGGGCACTGCGTCGCAGCACTCCGTCAACCGTGCTGCCGTGTCCAGGCGTCATGACACGTGATCCTCGTTCCGTTCCGTGAGCGGGGTCAAGTCCCGTACGAGGAGGTCAGGCCCCGAGCGCCTGCCCGGCGTACACCGTTGTCACGCTCAACCGCCCCTTCCCTCAATGATGTTGGGAGGCACGATGCGTAGCCGTCTGAGACAGCTCGTCGTCACGGCCGTCGCCCTGGCCACCGCCTCGGCCGCACTGCCGGCCGCCACGGCTCGGAGCCAGGACCGTCAGGAACGTCCCGCGCACGGTGGTCTGTCCGCCACCGTCCGCCATACCGAGTACGGCATTCCGCACATCGTCGCGAAGGACTACGCGAATCTCGGCTTCGGTACCGGCTGGGCGCAGGCCGCCGACCAGGTGTGTGTGCTCGCCGACGGCTTCGTGACCGTCCGCGGGGAGCGCTCCCGCGTATTCGGCCCCGAGGAGGCGCCGGACCGCTCGCTCTCGTCGGCCGGCGAGAACCTCTCCAGCGACCTGTACTTCCGCGGGGTGCGGGACGCCGGCACCGTGCAGAAGCTGCTGGACCAGCCCGCGCCCCGAGGGCCGAGCCGTCAGGCGAAGGACCTGATGCGCGGCTGGGCGGCCGGCTACAACGCCTGGCTGAAGCAGAAACGGATCAGCGACCCGGCGTGCAGGGGCGCCGCCTGGGTGCGGCCGGTCGCCGCGCTCGACGTGGCCACCCGCCTGTACGCCCTGTCCGTGCTCGGCGGTCAGGGAGGCACCGTCGACGACATCACCGCCGCGCGGCCACCCACCGGCTCCGCCACCCCGGCCGCCCGTACCCCGGACGCCGAGGACCTGGTCCGAGCCGTGCGTGATCTGCTGCCCGACGGCTCGATGGGTTCCAACGCGGTCGCCTTCGACGGCAGTACGACGGCGAACGGCCGTGGGCTGCTGCTGGGCAACCCGCACTATCCGTGGCAGGGCGGGCGCCGGTTCTGGCAGGCGCAGCAGACGATCCCGGGCGAGCTGAACGTCGCGGGCGGCTCGCTGCTCGGCACCCCGACGATCTCCATCGGTTACAACGCGCAGGTGGCGTGGAGCCACACCGTCTCGACCGGTGTCCCCTTCACCGTCCATCAGCTCGCGCTGGTTCCGGGCGATCCGACGGCCTACCTGGTCGACGGCACACCCGAGCGGATGACCGAGCGAACCGTGACCGTCGCGGTCAAGGACGGCACGCCGGTGACCCGATCGCAGTGGTGGACCCGCTACGGCCCGGTGCTCTCCTCCCCCGACGGCGAACTCCCGCTGCCCTGGACCACGACGACGGCGTACGCGCTGAACGACCCGAACGCGGCGAACCTGCGCTTCGCCGACACCTCCCTCGGCTTCAGCAAGGCGCGCAGCACCGCCGACGTCCTCGCATCACTCGCCCGGAACCAGGGCCTGCCCTGGGTGAACACCATCGCGGCCGACTCCTCGGGTCACACCCTGTTCAGCCAGTCGCAGGTACTGCCCCGCGTCACGAACGAGTTGGCGACCCGCTGCTCGACCGCGCTCGGCAAGGCCACATATCCGGCCGCGGGGGTCGCGGTCCTCGACGGTTCACGCGGTGACTGTGCGCTCGGCAGCGACGCCGACGCCGTACAGCCGGGAATCTTCGGGCCCGCGCGGATGCCGACGCTGAAGGACGCGCCGTACGCGGAGAACTCCAACGACAGCGCCTGGCTGGCCAACGCCGACCGGCCGCTGACGGGCTACGAGCGGATCTTCGGCACGGTCGGCACCCAGCGCTCGCTGCGCACCCGCGGCGCGATCGAGGACGTGGCGGCCATGGCCGGACGCGGTGGCCTGACCGTCAAGGACCTCCAGCGCCAGCAGTTCGCCAACCGGGTGCCCGCGGGTGATCTCGCGGCGGACTCCGCCGCCCGCGCGTGTGCCGCGCTTCCGGGAGGCTCGGCAACAGGCAGCGGCGGCAAGGCGGTTGACGTCTCGGAGGCCTGCGGTGTCCTCAAGGCGTGGGACCACTCCATGGACACCGACAGCAGGGGCGCGCTGCTCTTCGACCGGTTCTGGCGGAAGCTGATCAGGGCGGTGCCGGGTGCGCAGCTGTGGAAGGTGCCGTTCTCGGCGGCGGACCCGGTCCGCACCCCGAACACGCTGAACACGGACGCACCGGGCTTCGCCGGGGCCCTCGCCGACGCCGTGGCCGAGCTGCGTACGGCGGGGATCGCCCTGGACGCGAAACTCGGGGCGAACCAGTTCGTCGTACGCGGTGGTCAGCGCATCCCGGTTCCGGGCGGTACCGAGTCGCTCGGTGTGTGGAACAAGATCGAGCCGGTGTGGAACGCGGCGGCCGGCGGCTACAGCGAGGTCGGCATGGGGTCGAGCCACATCCAGGCGGTCGGCTGGGACGACAGCGGCTGCCCGGTGGCCCGGACGCTCCTCACGTACTCCCAGTCGTCGAATCCGGACTCGGACCACTTCGCCGACCAGACGCGGCTGTTCTCGCGCGAGAAGTGGGTGACGTCCCGATTCTGCGAGAAGGACATCCTCTCCTCGCCCGCGCTGAAGGTGGTGCGGGTGCACGAATAGGCAGGGAATAGGCAGGGAAACGTGTGGTCCCGCCCCGGCCAGGGCGGGACCACACGCATGCGCACCGGCCCGTCCTTTCGTTGAACATCAGCGACAAAGAGCGCGTAATAGTACTTATGGACATCAGGCCACCAATCCGGCCTCCCGCCCTGGGACGGTCACTCCCCGTATCCGAACCACTACCCGCACCGCGGACATCGGCCGGTCCACGGCGGTTGGCCTGGCTGGACGCGTTGCGTGGCATCGCGGCACTCGTCGTGGTGTTCGAGCACGCGTCGTACTCCTTCATGCCGGAGTTCCGTCAGGAAATGATGCCGCAGTTCAACACCGGCCGGTACGGCATCCTGGTGTTCTTCCTGGTCAGCGGCTACATCATCCCCGCGTCGCTGGAGCGCCGGGGCTGTGTCCGGACGTTCTGGATCGGACGGGCGTTCCGCATGTACCCGCTGTGGGCCACTGCCGTCGCGGCCGTTCTCGCCGTCAATCTCCTGGGCCTCGCGAACATGCGCGACTTCGGCGACCAGAGCACGGCCACGGCGGCCGTCGCCCATGCCGGCCTGCTTCAAGAGCTGCTCGGTACGCCCAGCGTCCTGCTCGTCCTGTGGACTCTCTCGTACGAGATGGCCTTCTATCTGCTGGTCGTCGCGCTCTTCACGGTTCGTCTGCACCAGCGATCGGGGACGGTCGCCGTCACCCTGGCCGTGCTCGCCGCCGTGAGCGTGGCGGCGGGCGTCACGCTGTCGGATTCCGCCCTGTCCGGCCTGGTCGGCACGGGCCCGCTGATCGGGATCGCCTCGGGCGCCCTGGTGGTCGCGATCTGCTGTGCGAGCACCGGGTCGCCCGCGCTTCGCGTGTTCGGCGGTGTGCTGGGCGGGGTGCTGGCGCTCGTCCTGGTGCCGCTCAACGGCACGGTCCCGCTGTGGGAAGGCCTGATCATCCTCGCCGTGATGTTCCTCGGCACCGCCGTCCAACGGGCCGAGAACGGTCGGAGCACCTGGTGGCGCGCGGGCTGCACGGCCGCGGTGGTGGTTGCCTGTGCCGTGGCCGGCGCGTACTGGAACAGCGACGAGGCCCCCTTCACCCGACAGGGCTGGATCGTGGCGTTCCTGCTGGCCGTGCTCACCTTCGGTGTCGCCCTGGCGTGGCGCCACCGGCGGATACCGCACTGGCTGATCTGGCTGGGGATGATCAGTTACTCGGTCTATCTGCTGCATCCGGTACTGCTGGCGGTGAGCGACGGCACGATCGGCCGGTGGCCGCGGGACAATCCCGTACTCGTGGTGGCGTTCCTTGCCGTGCTGCTGCCGCTGTGCGCACTGACCTATCGGTACATCGAGGCTCCGAGCCAGGCGTGGGGCCGGAAACTGGCCCGCCGCGTCGAGCCGTCGCGCCGGGCGCCTGTGCCGCAGGTACGCCCCAAGAAGCCGCAGGTGAGCCCCGGGAAGCCGCCGATACCTCCCGAGAACCCACCTGCGGCACGTCACACCACACGTCACACCACACGTTCCGTCGCCCCGGACCGAGCAGAAGTACAGGACGATGTGTCCGTCGGATCCTGAGCTCACACGGGACGGGTCCGCCCCTCCCAGTACGGGTCCCGCAGTCGCCGCTTGTAGAGCTTGCCGTTGGGATCGCGCGGCATCGTCTCGATGAAGTCGACGCTCCTGGGCCGCTTGTACCCGGCCAGCTGCCGCTCGCAGTGCTCCAGGATCGCGGTGGCCAGCGCCTCGCCCGCCTCGAAGCCCGGGGCCGGCTCCACGACTGCCTTGACCGCCTCGCCCCAGTCGTCGTGCGGGATCCCGAAGGCGGCGGCGTCGGCGACGGCGGGGTGGGTGAGCAGGGCGGCCTCGATCTCGGCGGGGTAGATGTTGACCCCGCCCGAGATGATCATGTCGATCTTGCGGTCGCGGAGGAAGAGATAGCCGTCCTCGTCGAGATACCCCAGGTCACCGACGGTGAAGAAGTCACCGATGCGGTTCTTCTTCGTCTTGCTCTCGTCCTTGTGGTACGAGAATCCGCCCGTGCTCATCTTCATGTAGACGGTGCCCAGTTCACCGGGCGGCAGCCTGTTTCCGTCGTCGTCGAAGACGGCCAGCTCGCTGATGGGCCAGGCCTTGCCGACCGTGCCGGGCTTCTTCAGCCAGTCCTCGGCGGTCGCGAAGGCACCGCCGCCCTCACTGGCGGCGTAGTACTCCTCGACACTGTGGCCCCACCACTCGATCATGGCCCGTTTCACGTGGTCGGGGCACGGGGCGGCACCGTGGATGGCGTGCCGCATGGACGAGACGTCGTAGGCCGCCCTTGTACGGTCCGGCAATGCGAGCAGCCGGTGGAACTGGGTCGGGACCATGTGGGTGTGCGTGCACCGGTGGGCGTCGATGAGCCGCAGCATCTCCTCGGGCGTCCACTTGTCCATCAGCACCAGCCGGTGCCCGATGTGCAGCGACGCGCCCGCGAACTGGAGGACCGCCGTGTGGTAGAGCGGCGAGCACACCAGATGCACGTTGTCGTCGAACGGCTTGATGCCGAAGATGCCGAGGAAGCCGCCGAGGTAGGTCTCCTCGGGGAGCTTGCCGGGCAGGGGCCGCCGGATGCCGCGCGGGCGGCCGGTGGTCCCTGAGGTGTAGTTCATGACCCAGCCGAGCGTGCGGTCCTCCGGCACCGACCCGGGCTGTCCGTCGAGGAGTTCGGCGTACGGCCGGAAGCCCTCGACCGCGCCGACCGCGTACCGCCGCTCCTCGGGGAGCTTGGCCTCGTCGGCCGCATGGCGTGCGGCGTCGGCGAACCGCTCGTGCGCGATCAGCACCTTGGCGCCTGAGTCGGAGACGATCCATGCGATCTCCGGGCCGACGAGATGGTGGTTGACGGGCACGAGATAGAAGCCGGCCTGCGAGGCGGCGAGGTACGCGGTGAAGAATTCGACGCCATTGGGCAGCACGACGGCGAAGGCGTCGCCGCGTTCGAGCCCGGCGGCACGCAGTCCGTGCACCAGCCGGTTGGTCTCGGCGTGCAGGCGTCCTGCGGTCCACTCCTCGCCGTCGGTCGCGAAGAGGACGGTGCGCTCGGGGTCGGCGGTGGCCTGGGCCCAGAAGCCGCCTGGGGGCTGGCTCACTCGTGGCTCCTTCCGGCGATGCGGTTGAGTCGGTCGACGGCCTTCTCGAAGTCGCGGGTGAGGTCGTCGACGACTTCCTGGACGCTGCGTTCGCTGTTCATCCGGCCGACGATCTGTCCCACGGGGGTCCCGAGCAGCGGTTCGACCTCGTGCCGCTGGATCCGCGAGACCGCGTCGGCGACCAGCAGCCCCTGCAGAGGCATGGGAAGCGTGCCGGGTCCGTTCGGGTCGTCCCAGGCGTCGGTCCATTCGGTACGCAGCTGACGTGCGGGTTTCCCGGTCAGCGCGCGCGAGCGGACCGTGTCGCCCGACCCGGCGGCGAGCAGCTTCCGGGTCAGGGCGCGCGAGTGCATGTCGGCCTCGGTGACGGTCAGCCATATGGAGCCGAGCCACACACCCTGGGCGCCGAGAGTGAGCGCGGCGGCCATCTGCTGTCCGCTGCCGATGCCGCCCGCCGCGAGCACGGGCAACGGGTCGACGGCCTCGACGACTTCGGGCGTCAGGACCATCGAGGCGATGTCACCGGTGTGGCCGCCTGCCTCGTAGCCCTGCGCGACGACGATGTCGATGCCCGCCTCCGCGTGCTTGCGCGCGTGCCGGGCACTGCCCGCGAGCGCGGCGACGAGCACGTTCCGCTCGTGGGCGCGCTCGATGACGTCGGCGGGCGGTGAGCCGAGCGCGTTGGCCAGCAGCTTGATCGGATAGTCGAAGGCGACGTCGAGCTGGTTGCGGGCGACCTGTTCCATCCAGCCGGTGATACGCCAGCCGGAGGCCTCGCCCTCGGCGAGTTCGGGCACTCCGTACTTGGCCAGGGTGTCCGTGACGTACTGGCGGTGTCCCTCGGGGATCATCGCCTCCACGTCCGCCTCGGTCACGCCCTCGACCTTCTTGGCGGGCATGACGACGTCCAGTCCGTACGGCATGCCGTCGACGTGCGCCTCGATCCAGTCGAGGTCGCGTTTCAGGTCGTCGGGGGCGGTGTAGCGGACCGCACCGAGCACGCCGAACCCGCCGGCCCGGCTGATGGCAGCGGCGACGGCGGGGAACGGCGTGAAGCCGAAGAGGGCGTGCTCGACTCCCAGTTTCTTGCTCAGCTCCGTCTGCATGAGCGCAGGATGCCGCAGACCTCCGGACGAAGGAAGACCTTTTCTGATGGGTCGTCAGTTTCCATCGGTTTTCCCGAACCCGGACCGGTCCGGACGGCACCGTTGACACACCCCTCGTCCGACACAAAAGTTTCACCGAGCACAGCGAACTCGGAAAGATACTTTCAGGCGGCAGCGGCGGCACAACGGGAGGCTCCTCGATGACGGACAGAGCGGGCGGCGGGCCGACCCGACGTCAACTGGGCCGGGGTTTGACGGCGTTGGGCGGCGCACTGCTCCTCGCGCCCCTCCCCGCCGCGTCGGCGGCACCCGACACCGCCGAGGGCGACGGCGACGCTCACGGCCGCCCGACGCTGCGGCACGGCTCCGCCGAACGCGCCGGACTGCTCCCCGCCCACCTGCGCCAACTCGTCACCGACGCCGAGACGTTCCTCGGCCCCTCCCCCAAGTACCCCTGGTACGCGGGCGCCGTGCTGCTCGCCGGACGCGGCGGCACGGTCGCGCTGCACCATCCGATCGGCAAGGCCGTGCGCTACTCGGCGTACGACGAGAAGACCGACACCGCTGTGGAGTTCCCCGCCGACCAGCAGATCGCAATGGCGCGGGACACGGTCTTCGACCTCGCCTCGGTGTCGAAGCTGTTCACGTCGATCCTCGCCGTACAGCAGATCGAGCGCGGCACGCTGGAGCTGGACGGAAAGGTCGCCTCCTACCTCCCGGACTTCGGCGGCGCGGGCAAGCAGGACATCACGATCCGTCAACTGCTCACCCACACCTCGGGGTTCCGCGTCTGGATCCCGCTCTACAGCGCGCCGACGTACGAGGAGAAGCTCCAGCTCATCTGGAAGGAGGCGCCGCTCAACCCGCCGGGCACCAGGTACCTCTACTCGGACCTCAATCTGATCTCGCTCCAGCTCGTGCTTGAGAAGATCACCGGTCGCGCCCTGGACGCCCTGCTGCGAAGCGAGATCACCGATCCGCTCGGAATGCGCCGCACCCGCTTCAACCCGCCCGCCTCCTGGAAGCCGAAGATCGCCGCCACCGAGGACGCCCGCAAACCGTGGTCGGGGCTCGACCGCGGCCTGGTCCGGGGCGAGGTGCACGACGAGAACGCGTACAGCCTCGGCGGTGTGGCGGGCCACGCCGGTGTCTTCTCCACCGCGTGGGACCTGGCGGTCCTCGGCCGGACACTGCTCAACGGTGGCGTGTACGGCAGGGCGCGCATCCTGGAGCCCGAGTCGGTGGAGTTGATGTTCACCGACTTCAACACGGCGTTCCCGGGCGACGAGCACGGCCTGGGCTTCGAGCTCTACCAGCACTGGTACATGGGCGCGATGGCCACACCGCGCACCGCGGGCCACACCGGTTTCACCGGCACCTCGCTCGTCCTCGACCCGACGACCGACTCGTTCCTCATCGTGCTCGGCAACTCCGTCCATCCCGTGCGCAGTTGGCGGTCGGGTTCCGCTCCCCGGGTGGCCGCCGCCAACAACCTGGCCCGCGCCGTGCCGGTCCGGCCCGCGCGAGGACGTACGGCCTGGTTCTCCGGCATGGCGACCGCCACGTCCGCCACGCTGACGCTGCCCGCGCTGGATCTCGGCGCGGGAGGCCGTCTGCGGTGCGCCCTGTGGTGGGACACCGAACCGCAGGCGGACGCTCTCTTCCTGGAAGCCTCGACGGACGGCGGCACGACGTGGCAGCCGGTGCCGTTCACCACCGTCCGGCACGGCGAGGCCGCCCAGGACCATCCCGCCGGTTCCGTCACCGGCTGGGCTGGCCGGGCCTGGCACCGGCTCTCCGCGGATCTCCCCGAGGCCCGCCAACTCGTCCTGCGCTGGCGGTACACGACGGACCGGCTCTACGTCGGCCGAGGCACGTACGTGGACGCGCAGCGCGTCGCGGACGACGACCGGGTCGTGTTCGACGAGGCGAGGCCCGCGGACGCGGCACGGATCGAGGCGGTGGGGTGGACGGCGGCCAAGGACTGACGGGCGCCGACGCCAACGCCAGCGGCGACCGCGGCTGCGACCGCGTGAACGAGCCGTCGCCGGACACTACTTGGCGGTCACGGAGACTCCTCCAGCACCGCCATGGCCGCGTTGTGTCCGGGCACTCCGCTCACCCCGCCGCCGCGCACGGCGCCCGCGCCGCACAGCAGGACGTTCGCGTGTGCGGTCTCCACGCCCCAGCGGCCCGTGCCCTCCTGTGCGTAGGGGAAGGCGAGGTCGCGGTGGAAGATGTTGCCGCCGGGCAGCCGCAGGTCGCGCTCCAGATCGAGCGGTGTCTTCGCCTCGATGCAGGGGCGGCCGTCCGCGTCGGTCGCCAGGCAGTCGGCAAGCGGCTCGGCGAGGTGCGAGTCCAGTTGCGTGAGCGTGGACTTGAGCAGTTCCTCGCGTACGCCGTCGTTGTCGTGGGCGAAGAGCCGGGCGGGTGTGTGCAGGCCGAAGAGCGTGAGCGTGTGGTAGCCCTGCTGCACCAGGTCCGGGCCGAGGATCGTCGGATCGGTGAGCGAGTGGCAGTAGATCTCGGAGGGCGGCGCCTCGGGCAGCGCACCGGACGCGGCCTGGGCGTGAGCGGTCGCCAGTTGCTCGTATCCCTCGGCGATGTGGAAGGTACCGGAGAAGGCCTCGCGCGGATCGACGGACGTGTCGCGCAGCCGGGGCAGCCGCTTCAGCAGCATGTTCACCTTGAGCTGGGCGCCCTCGGCGGGGGCGGGCTGCTCGTCGCCGGTGAGCCGGGCAAGCTCCTGCGGTGAGGCGTTGACGAGGACGTGCCGGGCCGGGACCGTCCGTTCTTCGCCGTCCGCGGTCCGGTACGTGACCTCGGCGGCCCGCCCGTCGGTCTCCACGCGGACCGCCTCGTGGCCGGTGGCGACGACCGCGCCCGCGGCGCGCGCGGCCCCGGCGATCGCGTCGGTGAGCGCACCCATGCCACCGACCGGCACGTCCCAGGCGCCCGTACCACCGCCGATCACGTGGTAGAGGAAGCAGCGGTTCTGCCGCAGGGACGGGTCGTGGGCGTCGGCGAAGGTGCCGATGAGCGCGTCGGTGAGGACGACGCCGCGTACGAGGTCGTCGCTGAAGTTGTCCTCGACGGTCGCCCCGAGCGGCTCCTCGAAGAGGATCCGCCAGGCCTCCTCGTCGTCGATGCGGCCGCGCAGTTCGTCGCGCGTGGGCAGCGGTTCGGTGAGGGTGGGGAACACCTTCTTGGCGACGCGGCCGGTCATCCCGTAGAAGCGCTGCCATGCCTGGTACTCGCGGGGGGACCCGGTCAGCTTGGCGAAGGCTTCCCTGGTACGCCGTTCGCCGCCCCCGACGAGCAGCCCGGTCGGCCGTCCGTCACGCTCGGTGGGTGTGTACGAGGACACGGTACGGCCGCGGACCCGGAAGTCGAGGCCGAGGTCCCGCACGATCTTCCGCGGCAGCAGGCTGACCAGGTACGAGTACCGCGACAGCCGGGCGTCGACACCGGCGAACGGCCGGGTGGACACGGCAGCCCCGCCGGTGACCCCCAGCCGCTCCAGAACCAGCACGGACTTCCCGGCCCGCGCCAGATAGGCGGCGGCAACCAGCCCGTTGTGCCCCCCGCCGACGATGACGACGTCCTGCTCCCGGTATCCCTCGAATGCACCCATGTCTCTAGGTAACACGCAACGATCTAGGTCGGCCAGACACACGCGGCAACCGGCCCCGTAAGGGGCGCGGGCCGCGAGGGGGCCGAGGTCCCGTAAGGGGCGCGGGGAACTGCGCACCCAGCCACGGCCGACCCGCAGCCGAAGAACAACCGGGGTCCGGGGCGCAGCCCCGGTCTCGATCCCGCGCACCCCGGCGGAGCGTCACCGCTGCTGACGCAAAGCCGCCACCCTCCGGTACAACTCCACCGCCTCCGCACCACGCCCCAGCTGCTCCAGGCAGTGCGCCTCGTCGTTGCGGCTGGCCAGCGCGTCGGGATGGTCACCGCCCAGCACACGCTCGCGCGCGGCGGCCACCTGGCGGTACTCCGTGAGCGCGTCGGCCCACCGGCCGAGCCAGCCGAGCCCTACGGCGACCTCGCGCCGGCTCACCAGGGTGTCCGGGTGGTCGGGGCCGAGCACGCGCTCGCGGATCGCGCAGACGTCACGGGACTCCGCCAGCGCCTCCTCCCACCGGCCGAGCCGGCCGAGGTTGACGCCGAGCCCGTGCCGGGCGCGCAGGGTCTCGGGGTGGGCGGGGCCGTGGACGCGGGTGCGATCGTCGATCAGGCCGCGGTACAGCTCCAGTGCCTGGGCGCTGCGCCCGAGCCGGCCGAGGCTGATGCCGACCTCGTAGCGCGCGGCGAGCGTGTCGGGGTGGTCGGGGCCGAGCGCCTGCGCCCGCGCCTCGGCGACCTCCTGGTATGTCTGCAGTGCCTCCAGCCAGCGGCCCAACTGCCCGAGCGCGTACGCGACTTCGTACCGTGTGACGAGTGTGTCGGGATGGTTCGCGCCGAGTACCCGGGCGCGGGCCGCGGCCACCTCGCTCGCCATCCGGTACGAGTCCTCCAGTCGCCCGACTCTGCTGAGGTTGAAGGCGAGGTTGTGGCGGCAGCGCAGGGTGTCGGGGTGGTCGGGCCCCATGGCGCGTTCCCGGGCCGCCAGCACGGCCGTGTAGACCTGGTGTGCTTCGAAGTGGCGGCCCAACTGGCCCAGTACATAGGCCATTTCCTGGCGGGCGGCGAGGGTGTCCGGGTGGTCGGGGCCGAACACGTGCTCCCTGGTCTGGGCCACGTGCCCGTATTCGCGCAGGGCGTCGGCGGGGCGGCCGGTGCGGCTGAGGGTGAAGCCGACCTCGTAGCGGCTGGCCAGCGTGTCGGGGTGGTCGGGGCCGAGCGCGTGTTCGCGTTCGGCGGCGACCGCGCGGTGCACCTCGCCCGCCTCCGCCCAGCGGCCGAGCCGCCCCAGGCTGAGTCCCGCGTTGTGCCTGCCGGTGAGGGTGGTGACCAACTCCGGTGACGGTGTGGGCCGTTCGGCGGGTCCCGGGTGCTGGGTGCCGCGCGTGTCGGTGCGGGCGATCCAGTCGCCGGTGAGGCCCGCCGCCGCGTCGGGCGGTGTCGTGCGCAGGCCCGCCCCGGTCGCCTTGTGGCCGGTGGTCATACCGCGGGTCCAGGAGGGCAGCCGCTCCTCGCGGGCGGCGGGCCGCTCCGGCGCCGCGGGCCGCACCGGGGGCGACACCACGGTCGGCACGTACGCCGGTGCGGTGCGGCCCGCGCCGATGCGGCGGCCCAGCTCACGGGCGTCGTGCGGCCGCTGCTCGGGCTCCTTGGCCAGCAGGTCCAGGATGAGCCGGTCCAGGAACTCGGGGAGCTCGGCGCGATGGCGGCGCGGCGGCTCGGGGGCCGTGTCCCGGTGTCCGACCAGGACCGCCCACGCGTCGTCGAGGTCGAACGGCGGGGCCCCGGTGGCGATCTCGTACAGCACACAGCCGAAGGAGTAGAGGTCGCTGCGGTGGTCGACCTGGTCGCCGCCGATCTGCTCCGGCGACATGTAGTGCGGGGTGCCCATGGCGATGCCGGTACCGGTGAGTCTGGAGGTGAAGCCGATGTCGTGCCCGAGGCGGGCGATGCCGAAGTCGCAGATCTTCACCGTGCCGTCGCCGAGCCGCATGATGTTCGCGGGCTTCAGATCCCGGTGCACGATGCCCTGTTGATGGGTGTACGCGAGGGCGGCGGCCGCCTGTTCGCCGATCTCCACGATGTCGGCGACGGGCAGCGGATGCTGTTTGTTGTCCTCCAGGAGCTGGCTGAGGTTGCGTCCGTCCAGCAGCTCCATCACCAGATAGAGCACGCCGTCCGACTCGCCGAAGTCGTGGACGACGGTCACCCCACGGTGCTGGAGGGCCGCGGCCACCCGCGCCTCACGGCGGAACCGCTCCCGCAGGACACGGGTGAACGAGTTGTCGTGGTGCTGTCCCAACGGTTTGAGGCACTTCACGGCGACCTGTCTGCCCAGCGACTCGTCCCGGGCACGCCACACCTCACCCATCCCCCCTCGACCGATCAGGTCGAGCAACCGGTACCGGCCCTGGATCAGCCTGGTGTCCCCCATCTGCTGCGATCGCCCCCGTCGTTCGGCCCCGCCCTCCCCTGGCTCGTCCAGTATGGCGAGCTGTCGTCCGACTTTGTACGGGGCCGCGCGCGAGCCGGGTCCGAGCCGTGACATCGCGCGGATAATGTGTTTGCGCTGCAGTTGCCAACGTAGACGTGCGGGAACGCAGTGCAACACGGTGCCGGTGAGTCGCAGTTGCCGCGTCACCGTGCCGGGCGACCGTACGGATCTTCCGTACAACTCATGGGCGTACGACGGCAGTGAGGCGTACGCCACCTGCGCCACCCACCGCCGCGACAACGCGCGCCGGGACCAGCAGTGGATGGCTGGACGGCCGCCACACGAAGTCGTCGGCGTCCCGCACCTCCGGCCCCGCGGCCGGCTCCGGGTCGGTCGCCGTGAGCATCGTGTGAATCTTCCGCGCCCGCGCACCGGCTCTCTCAGCGGCCTCGTTCGTCCCGTACGTGACGACCTGCCGGCCCGCGCCCAGGGCATCAGCGGTCGCATGGGATGGCACCCGAAGTCCCCAGCACGGCCCCCGGAGCCCTGCGTTCGCCCGTCCGCGCGTGGCTACGGTCTGTGCATGTCCCTCAGTGCCGCAGGTCGGGCGGAGGCAGGGCATCCCGCGTCCAGGGCCGGCGCCCGAAGGGCCGCGACCCTCGCGTTCGCCGCGCAAGGTGTGTCCGTCGCCGCCGTATATACGACAAGGCTGCCGTCGGCTGCGCGTACATCCTCTTCGGGATCGCTGTCGGCGCCCTCGACGTCGGGGTCAACACCCGGGCAGCGGTGATCGAACGCGCCTACGGCCGCAGTGTCTTCGGCTCCTTCTACACGGCGTGGAGCGTGGGTGGTGTCGTCGCGGCCCTGCTCACCGCCGGAGCGGCCCGGCTGGAGTGGCCGGTGGCGGACGGACTGAACCTTCAGACGGGCATCCTGCTCGTCCTGGCCCTCTGTATCCGCACGCACGCCCTGCCCGCCTCCTCCGAAGAGCCGTCGGACACTCCGGCGGAGCCGCCGCTGGGGCGCCGTGTGTGGATCCGGCTCCTTCCCTTCGGCCTGGTCCTCCTCGTCGTCTACGTCGTGGACTCCACCGTCTCGGCCTGGTCGGCGGTCTATCTGCGCCAGACCCTCGCCGCGTCACTCACGGTCGCGCCGATGGCGTACGCGGCCTACCAGGCGGGCACGGTCGTCGGCCGCGCCGCCACCGACCGACTCGTGCAGAGGATCGGAGCGGTCGCCGTCGTCCGCGTCGCCGCGCTGTTGGTCGCGGGCGCCCTGGCGGGCATGGCCGCGGCGCCGAGCTGGCCGTTCGCCGTGTTCTCGGCCGGGGCGGTGGGCCTGGGGGCCTCCGTCCTGGCGCCGCTGTGTCTGGCCTCCGCCGCACGGCTGCGTCCCGCTGCCTCGGAGGCGATCCTGGCCCGTCTGAACCTCTTCAACTACGCGGGCGTGGTCGCCGGTGGGGCGGTGAGCGGGCTCCTCGGCTCCACCGGCGATTTCCGTCTCGCCTACGCGGCACCGGCCGCCCTGGCGGTTCTTGTCCTCGCCTGCGCCCGCCATTTCACCCGGCCGCCGAGCCCGGTCCGTACCGGTTCTCCGCAGGCCGCAAGGAGCGCCGTTCCACCGAAGGGTTGAACGGGGTGCGTGCTTATGGGCGATGCGTCGACACGCGCCGCGGCCGGAGACTCGTCTCGCCCGCGGTCGCCCCGGATCGAAGCCGAGGCCGCGACGTGCGAGACCAATGCCCAGCAGGCGGAGAAAGGACCCACCCCACTCATGTCCAGCAACATCAGCAGGCGCAACGTTCTCGCGGTCGGTGCCGGAGCGACACTGGCCGCAGCGACCGGGGCCGCAACGGCGAGCGCCGCGGAGACCGGGCGCGGCGACAGGAAAAGCGCCGGATCGTCCTCCGGTGCCTCCGGCCGCGAGGAGACCCGTTCGCTCGACCAGTTGTACGCGGCCGCTCTCGCCGAGGGCGGAAAGCTCGTCGTCTACGCGGGCGGCGATGTCGACGAGCAGCTGGCCGGCGTCAGGACAGGGTTCAAGAGCAGGTTCCCTGACATCGACCTGACCATCATCGTGGACTACAGCAAGTTCCACGACGTCCGCATCGACAACCAGCTCGCCACGGGCACCCTGGTCCCGGACGTCGTCCAGCTCCAGACGCTCCAGGACTTCACCCGCTGGGACCGGCAGGGCGAGCTGCTGCCCTACAAGCCCGCCGGGTTCTCCGCCGTCCACCCGAAGTTCAAGGACCCGGGCGGTGCCTGGACGGCGGTCATGGCGGTCGCCTTCAGCTTCGTGTACAACGTGGCGGCGGTCGGCGCCGACGTGCCCCGTACACCGCTGGACTTCGTCGACCCGCGATGGAAGGGCGCCATCGCCTCCTCGTACCCGCACGACGACGACGCGGTGCTCTATCTGTTCTCGCTCTACGTGCGGAAGTATGGCTGGGAGTGGGTCGCGAAGTTCGCCGGGCAGCAGCCGCAGTTCGCCCGCGGCTCCCACAAGGCGGGCGTCGCGGTGGGCGCCGGGCAGAAGAGCGTCGGCGTCGGTTCGTCGGGCAGCCTGCTCGCCACCGGCGGGGCGTCGCGGTGGGCCCTTCCCAGCGAGGGTCACCCGTTCATGGCGTGGGGCCAGCGGGCCGCGATCCTGAGGCAGGGGGCCCACCCCACGGCCGCCAAGCTGTACCTGAACTGGATGCTGTCCCCCGAGGTCCAGGGGTCGTCGTACAGCGGCTGGTCGGTACGTACGGATGTCCCGCTGAAGAGCGGCCTCAGGCCGATCTGGGAGTACAAGGACGCCAACCTCGACGGGTTCCCGGTGTTCATGGAGAACCGCGCCAGGGTCGAGCAGCTCAAGCAGACCTTCGCGCTGTACTTCGGCGAGGTCCAGGGCGCCCCCTCCCCCGGGGTCCTCGGCCTGCACCCGGGCCGCTGACGCGGATGGCCTCCTGCGGCTCGCTGCCGGTTTACGCCGGTCACACACAGGTTCGGGTTACAGTCTGCCGCCCTGTCATGACCGTCACCCAGCAGGGAGCCGCTGCCGTGTCCCCCTCTCGTTCCGCCCTGCGCAGGCTGTCCCTGTCGGCGTGGCACCTTCCGCACCTGGTCTTCCTGACCGTCGTCGTCGGCACCCTCGCCCGGCTCTTCGCCGTGCACACGTGGCTGTGCTGGATCGTCGCCCCGCCCATCGTGCTGCTGGCCCTGGCGTACGTGGGCGGGCTGGCGCGATGGGACCGGCTCGGCACCCGGGGCAGACCCGCCTGGCTGGGCCTGCTCCTGCTGCTGTGGGGGTACGTCTGCTGGGCCCTTCCGTCCGAACTCGCCACCGGGTACGTCTGGTTGGCCGTCCCCCTGGCCGTCGTCGCACAGCGCATGCCCGGACGCCGACTGCCTCTCGCGGGGCTCTGGCTGACGACCGCGCTGCTCGTGGCGACGCTCACCAGGACCGGCGGCGGCTTCGACCTCGAACTCGTCGCACCGCCGACCGCGGCCATCTGGGCGACCGTGGCCCTGCACCGCGCCCAGGACCGGCTGATGCGTGAACTGACCGCCACCAGAGGCGAGTTGGCAGCACGGCAGCGCGAGGCCGGGCGCCTTGCCGAGCGGGCCCGCCTGGCCCGGGACCTGCACGACACCCTGGCCCAGGAGATCGCCGGGAGCCGCATGCTGCTCCAGGCCGCCGACCGGGACTGGGAACGCCGGCCGGACGCGGCCAGGCGGCAGGTGCGGACCGTTGTCGACGCGCTCGGCACGCATCTCGCGGAGACCCGCGGCATCATCCACGACCTCACCCCGCCCGGTCTGGAACGCGACGGCCTGGAGACGGCACTGCACGACCTCTGCGCTCGCGCCGACGCGGCTCCGGGAGCTCCCGCGGTCTCCGTCTCCACACGGGGTGAGCCCGGTCCCGTACCCGCCGACCGGGCCGTCGCCCTCCTGCGCGTGACCCGCGGGCTGCTGGCGAACGCGTGCGAGCACGCCCGCGCCACGCATGTCCGGGTCACGCTTCACCACGCGGACGGGGCCGTGGCGGTCGAGGTGAGCGACGACGGAACGGGTTTCGACCCGGCGGCCACGCTCCCCGGAAGGCAGGGGCGTGGATTCGGACTGACCGCCGCACGCGACCGGCTGGCCGAGCTGGACGGCACGCTCACCGTCGACGGAGTGCCCGGCCGCGGGACCCGGGCCAGAGCCACCGTCCCGGTGCGGGCGCGCGTCACCGCGGGCGCGGCGTGAGCGAGGCTCCCGCGGTCGCGGTGCGGATCCTGATCGTGGACGACCATGCCGTGGTACGAGCCGGTCTGCGGGCCCTGCTGGAGGGTGAGCCCGGTTTCGACGTGATCGACGAGACGGGCGACGGCGAGCAGGCCGTGCTTCTCGCCGACCGGCACCGGCCCGACGTGGTCCTGATGGACCTGCGGCTGACGCAGGGCGGCGGCACGGGTTCCGACGCCGAGGTGGGCGGCATCACCGCGACGCGCCGGATCACGGCCACCGTTCCCGGCGTGAACGTCGTCGTCCTGACCAGCTACGGCAACAGAGGCGACGTCGTCCGTGCCATGGAGGCCGGCGCCCGTGGCTATGTCCTCAAGGCGGGTCCGCCCGAGGAACTCTTCCGGGCGGTACGCGCCGCCGCGGCCGGAGGCATGGGCCTGGCCCCTGAGGCCACCGCTCAACTGATCGGCGGGAGGACGAGCGGCGGCCCGGTGCTGAGCGAGCGGGAACTCGGGGTCATCAGGCTCCTCGCCCAGGGACACAGCAACCGGGCCATCGCGGGAGCCCTGCACCTCTCCGAGGCCACGGTCAAGACGCACCTCGTCCGCATCTACCGCAAGCTCGGCACCGAGAATCGGGCCAGCACGGTGTCGGAGGCCGTCCGGCGCGGACTGCTCGAAATCGGCGGATGAGGCGTCCGGCCGTCGCCCCCACACGCCCGCCCGCACAAGCCCTCCCTCAGCCGACCGGGGCGTGACGAGCACCCGGGAACGGTGCGCGAGCGAAGCCGAGGTCGAGCCGGAAATGCCGGATTTACCTGACGGCCCGTCATGAAATAACCGTGTTAACTCGGCGCGCGACCCCTTGCCAAGCCGAGATAGTACGTGTTCGGATTATCTCTGTCGGGCGGCACCCACCGTCCCGAAACCGCTGCTCAACTCATGCGCCGCGGGGTCTCTCCACCCTGCCTCCGCTCCCCGTCCCCCTTTTTTCGCTCTCCCCTTCTGTCCTCTCCCCGACTGTCGCTCTCCCCTTCCGTCGCCATGCCCGGAGCGTGCCTGCGCCATGCCCGCAGCCTGCGGAAGAGCGCAATCGGCAACCCTCAGCGAACCCTGGAGGAAGCACGTGTTCGACCTTTCGTCCGTCGACCTGCTCGACGCCTTCACACGCGAGCTGCGGCTGTGCAAGGTACGCAGCGGCGAGCACGTCGTAGTGCTGTCCGAGCCCGGCAGCCGCGGCGACTACGTCGCGGCCGCCTTCGGCGCCGCCAAGGCGTGCGGGGCGCATGTGATCTCCGCGACCGTGCCTGGTGGCAGCCCCGCGCCGATGCCCAGCACCCACACCGGTGCGGGTCCGGGCCTGGTCTCCGTACTCAACGACACCACCGCGCAGGATCTGCTGAAGTCGGCCGACCTGGTCGTCGACCTGACCCGCGAGGGCTTCATCCACGCGCCGGTCCAGCAGGAGATCCTGCGCGCCGGCACCCGCATCATCTTCGTCTGCGACGCACCCGACGTGCTGATCCGCAACCTGCCCAAGGAGGGCGACAAGGCCGAGGTGCTGGAGGGCGTCGACCTGCTGAAGCGGTCGTCCGTCATGCGGGTCACCTCGGACGCGGGCACCGACCTGATCGTTCAACTCGCCGGATCCAAGCCGGAGTTCCAGTGCGGCTTCGCCGACGATCCGGGCCGCTGGGACCACTGGCCGAGCACCATGGTGCTGTGCTGGCCGGAGATCTCCGACGGGCAGATCGTGCTCGCCGAGGGCGACATCCTGCTGCCCTTCAAGGAGTACGTCCGCACCCCCGTCACCCTGCAGATCGCGGGCGGGCACATCGAGAAGGTGTCCGGCGGCGCCGAGGCCGAGCTGCTGTCGACCTTCTTCGAGGACGCGCGGGACGAGTGGGCGCGCAGCCTCTCCCACATGGGCTGGGGTCTGATGCGTACGGCCGACTGGTTCGCCACGGCGATGTACGGCAAGGACGACCTGATGGGCATGGACGCCCGTGCCTTCGCCGGGAACTTCCTGTGGTCGACCGGGCCGCATCCGGTCCTCGGGCGTGAGTCGTACGCCCACCTGGACATCGCGATGCGCGGCTGCACCGTCACCGTCGACGACGTCGAGGTCGTCACCGGCGGAAGGCTGCCCGACGAGAACCCCACCGGCGGCTGACCCGGCGACGGAACCGGCCCGCGCACGAACCACCCGTACACGCCCGCCAGTTGGAGGAAGAGTGGCGTCCAGTCAGTCGTACGAAGTCACCGTCGTCGGGGGAGGTCTCGGCGGGCTCACCGCCGCGCTGGCTCTTCGGCAGCGGGGCCTGCGGGTCACCGTCCTGGAGCAGGCGGCCGAACTCGGCGAGGTCGGCGCGGGCATCCAGACGGCGCCCAACGCGAGCCGGGTGCTGATGGGGCTGGGGCTGCGCCGGCAGATGGAGGCCATCCACACCGAGCCGCTCGATCAGGTGCGGCGCCGGTGGAAGGACGGCGGCATCGTCGGCCTGACCTCGCTGGGGCAGCGCGTCAAGGAGCAGTTCAACGCGCCGTACTGGCATTACCACCGGGCCGATCTCCACCGCATCCTGCTGGACGCGTGCGTCGACCCCGCCGGACCCGGCCCCGTCGTGGAGGTGCACACCGCCAGCAAAGTCGTCGAGCTGGACCGCACGGACCCCGAGCGTCCCGTGGCGGTCACCGACGACGGGCGCCGCCACGTCGGCGACGCGCTCATCGGCGCCGACGGCATCCGCTCGCGGACACGTGACCTGATGGGCCTCCCCGACACCCTGGAGTTCTCCGGCGAGATGGCCTTCCGGGCGCTCATCCCCGGCGATCTGATCGCCGCCGACCCGGCGACGCGCTGGCTCATGGACCGCTTCCAGAGCACCATCTGGTACGGGCCCGACCGGCACCTCGTGCACTATGTGATCCGCGGCGGCGAGTACCTCAACGTCGTGGCGTGCGTGCCCTGTACGGACGAGGTCGCCGAGAAGTGGAGCGTGTCCGCGACCGCGCAGGACCTCGTGGAAGCGTTCCCCGGCTGGGACGACCGGGTGCCGGCCATGCTGTCCAAGGCGAAGGAGGACGTCTCCGCCTTCGCGCTCCACCATCGGCGTCGCGACCCGGTGTGGATGGACGGCCGGGTCGCCCTCCTCGGCGACGCCTGCCACGCGATGCTCCCCTACCAGGCGCAGGGCGCCTCGCAGGCCATGGAGGACGCCGCCGTACTGGCCGAGGAACTCGGCGCGGTGACGGCCTCCGGAGTCGAGGGAGCGCTGCGCCGCTATGTCGACCGGCGCGCCAAGCACGCAGGCATGGTCCAGGACGCGTCGCTGCGCAACAAGACCTTCTACCACCTGCCCGACGGCCCCGAACAGCGGGCCAGGGACGAGAAACTCAGGAACTTCGACGGGGAGTCGGACCTGTCCTACGACTGGCTGTGGTCGGGCACCCCGCTCAACGACCCGGATCTCGGCGCGTTCTCCTACCAGTTCGCCCGCTGAGCCCCTCCCCCCGGAACTGCCACCCCCTGCACCGTCCGGTCCGCACGCCGGAGCCCCGCGAAAAACGCGCCCGCAACCGTGCGGCACGTACCAGACACGCAACACCGTGGAGCGAACGTGAAAACAGGCGATCAGATAGTTCAGGAACTGCCCTGGAGATGGCCCGTCCAGGGAAAGATCTTCATCATCGGTGGCCTCGGCTACCTCTTCGACGCGTACGACATCGCCCTGAACGGCTTCCTCATGCCGCTCGTGGGTGAGCAGTTCGACCTCTCGCTGAGCGATCGCGGGCTCGTCGCGACCGCCAACCTCGTAGGCATGGCCGTCGGCGCCATCGCCTGGGGTTCGGTCGCGGACCGGATCGGCCGGAAGAAGGCCTTCAGCGTCACGCTGCTGATCTTCGCCCTGTTCTCCGTCCTCGGTGCCCTCTCGCCCACGTACCCCGTCTTCCTCGCCCTTCGCTTCCTCGCGGGCATCGGCCTCGGCGGCTGCATCCCCGTGGACTACGCGCTGGTGAGCGAGTTCTCACCGCGCAAGTACCGGGGCCGGATACTCACCGGGCTCGATGTGTGGTGGCCGGTGGGCGTCACGCTGTGCGGGTTCGTGTCGACGGCGCTGCTGACGGTCGACGGGAACTGGCGATGGATGCTCGCGACGATGGTCCTGCCCGCGCTGCTGCTGTTCTGGGCGCGCCGCGGCATCCCGGAGTCGCCCATCTACCTGACGAAGAAGGGCCGCGAGGTGGAGGCCCGGAAGGTCATCGACGACCTGGTCGCCCGCACCGGCGCCCCGGTCGTGCCGTACACGATTCCGGAGCCCGTCGCCGAGACCGGGCCGCGCGGGGTGGCCGCCGCGGCCGAGCAGCTGCGCCGCATCTGGAGCTTCAGCCCGCGCATCACCTCCGCGGCCTGGGCGCTGTTCGCCACCATCATGCTCGTCTACTACGCGGCTCTGAGCTGGATGCCGACGATCCTGCGGGAAGAGGGTCTCGGTGACACGGCGGCCTTCATGAAGACCACCCTCATGAGCGGGGTGGGCATCATCGGCGTGCTGGTGTCCACGGCCCTGGTCGACATCGTCGGCCGCAAGTGGATCATCGGGGTCTCGGCGCCGGTCGCGTCCCTCGCGCTGGTCGTGTTCGCCCTGGTGATGGAGATGCCGACCGGGTCCGTCGTGGCGATCGCCGTCTTCGGCTTCCTGATCCAGCTCACCATTCCCGTCCTGTACGCGTACGCCTCGGAGCTGTACCCCACAGAACTGCGGGCCAGTGGCTTCGGCTGGGCCTCGTCGGTCAGCCGCGCGCTCACCGGGTTCGCCCCGATGCTGTTCGGCTCGCTCATGTGGCCCGTGCTGGGGCTGCCGCTGACCTTCGCGGTACTGGGGATCGCAGTACTGCTGGCCGTCGTGTGGATGGCGTTCGCGGCGCCGGAGACGAAGGGCCGGGTCCTCGACGCCGACGAGGAGACACCGGCCGACACTCCCCGGGCCGTCCCCGAGCAAGCGGCCCTCTGAGCCGTCCGGGGCACCGCCCTCGTACGGGTAGGACCGCCCCGGCTCCGTGAGGATCGCCCTGCCCCTGAACGGCACGACCCGTCCGGAACGCACGCAAGGAGGACCATGAAGCCCGCCCCCTTCCAGTACCACCGGGCCCGCGACGTCGACGGAGCCGCGCGGCTGCTGGCCGAGCTCGGCGACGACGCCAAGGTCATCGCCGGCGGGCAGAGTCTCGTCGCGATGATGAACTACCGGCTCGCCCGGCCGCGGCACCTCGTCGACATAGGCGGCCTGCGGGAACTGGACCGGATGCACCGGGACGCCGACGGCGGACTGCGCGTCGGGGCGCTCACCACCCACCACACGGTGGAGACCGACCCGGCCGGGGTGCTGGGGGCGGGCTTCGAGGTCCTGCGGAGGGCCATGACCTGGATCGGGCACCTCCCGATCCGCACCAGGGGCACGGTCGGCGGCAGCATGGCGCACGGCGACGCCACCGCCGAGTGGTGCCTACTCGCGATGACACTCGGCGCGGAGTTCGTGGCCCGCGGCCCCCGGGGAGAGCGCACGATCACGGCCGGGGACTTCTTCCTCGGCTACTACACCACCGCCCTCGACCCGGACGAGCTCCTCGTCGAGATCGTCTTCCCCCGTCCCGCACCGCACGCCGCGCTCACCGAATTCGCCGAGCGGCGAGGGGACTTCGCCCTCGTGGCCGCCGCCGTCGACCTCGACGTGGAGGACGGCGAGGTGCGCTCCGGCCGGGTGGCACTCGGCGGGGTGGCCTCCGCCGCCGTCCGAGTGCCCGAGGCAGAGGCCGTACTGGCCGACGGCGGCTCCTTCGAAGCGTGCGCGTCCGCCGCGTCGGAGGCCGCGGAGCCGCCCTCCGACGCGTCCGGCAGCACGCACTACCGCAAGGAACTCGTCCGGACCCTGGTCCGGCGCGCCTGCGAGGAGGCCATGTGCCCATGAACGACGAGAAGTTGGTGGGCAGGGCGGTTCGCCGCCGCGAGGATCCGCGGCTGCTCTCCGGGCGCGGCCGGTTCGTCGACGACATCGCGCTGCCCGGCATGCTGCACGCCCAGTTCGTGCGCAGCACGGTCGCCCACGCCGAACTCGCCTCGGTGGACCTGTCCGCTGTGCTCGAAGTCCCGGGCGTCGTCGCGGCGTTCACCGCCGACGACCTGGATCTTGACGACATCGTCGCTCAACTGGGGCGCCCGCTCTCGGAGTTCGTCCCGACCGCGATGCCCGTCCTGGCCCGCGACAAGGTCCGCTACGTCGGTGAGCCGATCGTGATCGTCGTGGCCCGCGACGCCTACGCGGCGGAGGACGGCCTGGAGGCGGCGAAGATCTCGTACGCCACGCTGCCCCCGGTGATGTCCGAGGAGGCGGCACTCGCCGACGGCGCCCCGCTCGTCCACGCCGAGGCCACGCACAACACTCTGGTGGACGTCTCCCTCTTCGCGACGGACGGCATCGACCGGATCTTCGAGTCCGCACCCTGTGTCGTCGAGGTCGACGCGAGGACCGGACGGCAGAACGCGCTGCCGCTGGAAACGCGGGGCGCCGTGGCGGACTGGGACGACCGCGAGGAGCAGCTCGTCCTGCACACGTGCACCCAAATCCCGCACCAGGTGCGGACGGTGGCATCCCGCTGCCTGCGCCTCGACGAGCGCGCCGTGCGGGTCGTGGTGCCCGACATGGGAGGCGGGTTCGGCCAGAAGTGCGTTGTCGGCCGCGAGGAGATCGCCGCCGCGGCAGCCGCGCTGAGACTCCGTCGACCGGTCAAGTGGATCGAGGACCGCAAGGACGCCCTGACCGCTTCCTTCCTCGCCCGCGAACAGCACTACCGGGCGCGCGCGGCCTTCGACGCCGAGGGCCGGATCGTCGCGCTCGACGCGGACGTGGTCTGCGACATGGGCGCCTACTCCTGCTACCCCTTCACAGCGGGCATCGAGCCGCTGATGGCGTCCGCCGAGATGCCCAGTGTCTACAAGGTGCCCGCCTACCGGGTGCGCGGGAGGGCGGTCACCACCAACAAGGCGCCCACCGGGCCGTATCGCGGGGTGAGCCGGCCACAGTACGTGATGGTCATGGAGCGGCTCTTCGAGCGCGCCGCCCGCGAACTGGGCCTGGGTCCGGTCGAGATCCGCCGCCGCAACGTCATCACCGACTTCCCGTACACGGGCGTCAACAACATCACCTACGACCCGGGCTCCTACCTGGAGTCGCTCAACCTGTGCGAGCTGCTCGTCCGCGAGGAGGGCTGGTACGAGAAGCAGGCAACGGCGGCCGCCGAGGGCCGGCATCTCGGCATCGGCTACTCGTGCTTCAGCGAGCGCACCGGCTACGGCTCCGCGGCCTTCGCGCAGCGCAAGATGCGGGTGGTGCCCGGATTCGACATCTCCGAGGTGCGGATGGACACCAGCGGAGCGGTCACCTTCACCACCGGCACCATGAACCACGGGCAGGGCCACGAGACGACGATGGCGCAGATCGTCGCCGACGAACTCGGCCTGGGCATCGCCAAGGTGAGGCTCCATCAGGGCGACACCGACCGCATCACCTACGGCTTCGGCACCTTCGCCAGCCGCTCCATCACCATCGGCGGCAGCGCCGTACGCCTGGCCGCGGCGAAGCTCGGCGAGAAGCTGTGCGCGATCGCCGCATCCCGCTGGGGAGTTGCCCCGGACGAGGTGGAGCTGGCGCACGGCGCCGCCCGTCGCCGCAACGCGCCCGACGTCCTCACCTACGAGGAACTCGCCGACATCGCCCACCTCCAGGCCCATCTGCTGCCGAAGGACATCGAGCCGGGCCTGTCAGCCACCGCCACCTTCGACGTCTTCAACGACGGCACCTTCTCCAACGCCACCCACGCCTGCGTCGTCGAACTCCACGCCGGCACCGGGCAGGTGGAGATCCTGCGGTACGTGTGCGTCGAGGACTGCGGTGTCGCCATCAACCCGCAGGTCGTGGAGGGGCAGTGCCGGGGCGGCATCGCGCAGGGCATCGCGGGCGCGCTGTTCGAGCAGGTGACGTACGACGCCCAGGGCGAGCCGTCGGCGACCGGCTTCATGGATTACAAGGTGCCCACCGCGCACGAGATCCCCGACGTGCTGATCCGCCACCTGGAGACGCCCTGCGCGTTCACCGAGACCGGCGCCAAGGGTGCCGGCGAGGGCGGCACCATCGGGGCGCCCGCCGCCGTCCTCAACGCCGTCAACGACGCCCTGCGCCCGACCGGTGTCGAACTCGACCACACACCGATCACTCCCGAGACCGTGCACCGCGCGCTGAACGGCGCCCCGAGCCTGGAGTTGTCCTCATGAACACCGACCCCGTGGTGACGCATCCGGAACTCCAGCTCATCGCCCTCGACGTCAACGGCGAGCGGCACGACGTGGTGACCGAGCCCCGCCGCACCCTCGTCGACGTACTGCGGCACGACCTGCGGCTGACCGGTACGCACGTCGGATGCGAGCACGGCATCTGCGGCGCCTGCACGGTCCTGGTCGACGAACGGCCCGTACGCGCCTGCCTGATGTTCGCGGCGCAGGGCGAAGGGGCCAGGATCCGCACGGTCGAGTCGCTGTCGGACAGTGCCGGCGGGCTGAACGATCTACAGCGGGCGTTCACCGAGCACCACGCGCTGCAGTGCGGGTTCTGCACTCCCGGCTTCCTGATGCTCGCCGAAGGGTTCCTCGGCGAGCGGCCCGAGGCGGGCAAGGAGGAGATCCGCGAGGTGGTCGCCTCGAACCTGTGCCGGTGCACGGGCTACCAGACCATCGTCGAGGCGATCGACGCGTGTGCGACGGCTCGCCGCGGGGCCTGCGCGCAGCGCTGTGACAGTAAGGAGCACTGACCCATGCAGCTCACCAACACGGTGCCGATCAAGGCCTCCCCCGACGACGTCTTCGCCCTGATGAACGACGTCGAACGGGTCGCCTCCTGCATGCCGGGCGCGGCGCTCGACGGACAGGAGGGCGACGCCTGGCGGGGCCGGGTGAAGATCCGGGTGGGTCCCATCAGCGCCTCCTACGCGGGCACCGTCCGGTTCCTGGAGATCGACGCCGAACAGCGGCGACTGCGGGTGCACGCGCGCGGTACGGACACACACGGCAGCGGGGACGCGGAGGCGGAGGTCGCTCTCGAAATCCTCGCGGCGCCCGAGGGAGCGCTGCTCCAGCTCTCCACGGACCTGGTGATCCGCGGCAAGATCGTCCAGTTCGGCAAGGGCGCGATCGTCACGGTGTCGGACCGGATCCTCCAGCAGTTCGCACGGAACCTGGGCAGTCTGCTGGACCAGGACCGGGCCGTAGGGCCTTCCTCGCCCGGGGCCTCGTCCACGACTGTGCCCGCTCCTGCCGCGTCCCCGACCGCTCCCGCCACGGCACAGCCGGCCATCGCGCATGACTCGGACCTCGACGGCCTGGCGATGCTGCTCGGCCCGCGAGCAGCCAAGTACGGCCTGGTGGCGGGGGCCTTCGCCTTCGGTGTCCTGGAGGGCTGGCTGCTCGGCCGACTGGGCGCCCAGGCACGGGAGTTGCGAGCCCTTCGGAGGACGTCATGAGCGACGCTCGATACACCCAGGACCGGTACGGACAGGAGACGAACCGGACCTACGAACGGGCCGGCTTCGGCGCCCCCGTACGCCGTGGCAGCCGCCCTGCACTCGTCGTCGTCGACCTCACACGCGGCTTCACCGAGCCGGGCTTCCCCTCAGGGGCCGACCTCACCCAGGTCGTCCGCGCCACGGGCGAGTTGATCGCGGCGGCGCGCCCGGCCGGCGTGCCGGTGGTGTTCACCGCGATCGCCTACACGCCGGCCGAGGCGGCGGGCGACGCCGTCACCTGGCTGCACAAGGCGCAGGGCATGCGGAGCCTGGTCGAAGGCGGTGAGCAGGTCGCGCTCGACCCGCGGCTGCCCCGGGCACCGCAGGACCATCTGATCGTGAAGAAGGGCGCCTCCGCGTTCTTCGGCACGTCCCTGGCCGCCCTGCTGACCGGGCTCGGCCGCGACACGGTTCTGGTGTGCGGGGCGACGACCAGCGGCTGCGTACGGGCCACCGCCGTGGACGCCGTGCAGTCCGGGTTCTCGGTGCTGGTGCCAAGAGAGTGCGTCGGCGACCGCGCCCCCGGTCCGCACGAGGCGAGCCTCTTCGACATCCAGGCCAAGTACGGCGACGTGATCGACGTCAAGGACGCGGCCGGGTACCTGGACGGACTGCCCAGGACAGCCCCGTAACCCCGCCGCCCCATCCACTCTGCACACTTGGAGATCCCCATGCCCCCGCCCCCGCCCACCCGCCTGCCGACGCAGTCCGCGCTGGCCGATCTCGCAGACGTTCCCGCCACCAGCCGCTGGGTGCACTCGGGCGGCACACGCCTGCATGTCCTGGACTACGGGGGCGACGGCGTCCCGCTGGTCGTGCTGCCCGGCATCACCAGCCCGGCCGTCACGATGGACTTCGTGGCCCGTGAACTGACGCCTCTGGTCCGGCCGTTGGTCGTCGACATCCGTGGGCGCGGGCTGTCCGACGGGGGCGGCTCGTACAGCTTGGAGGAGTACGCCGAGGACACCGAGGCCGTCGTCACGGGCCTCGGTCTCGACCGGCCGGTCGTCTTCGGGCACTCCATGGGCGCGCGGATCGCGGCCGTGACCGCCGTCCGGGCCAAGGTGGGGCTGCGGGGCACCGTGCTGGGCGACCCGCCGATGAGCGGCCCGGGGCGCGGGCCCTACCCCACGCCCCTGGACGCCTTCCTCGATCAGCTGGCGCAGTCGCGGCGCGGCACCGACGCGGACGAGGTCGCCAGGTCCTGGCCGCGCTGGCCGCGCCGTGAGCAGGAGCTGCGGGCCCGCTGGCTGGCGAGCTGCGACGCGGAGGCCGTCACCGCCACGCACCGGGGCTTCGAGAGCGAGGACTTCTTCGACTGGTGGCCCTCCGTGCCCGGGCCCACGGCACTGTTGTACGGCGCGGACAGCCCTGTCGTCACCGCGGAGGGCGCGGCGGAGGCGGCCCGGCTGTTGCCGTCGGCCGTGCTTGCCGAGATCCCGGACGCCGGCCACATGCTGTTCTGGGACAACCCGCCCGCCGCGCTCACGGCCCTGCGCGAGGCACTGCGCCCGATGCTGGCGTGACATCGGCGCGCGGGTTCCCGGAGATCGCCGGTCCGGCTGACGACACGATCAAGTGCCGTGCTTAAGTGGGCTCCATGGGTGACGAAACCGCAACCCCGACGTCCACGCCTCCTGGCCCGCCCCCCGCGCTCACCGCCGCGCCCGGCTACCAGGTCCGCCGGCTCTACCAGGCGTATCTCGCGGCCTGGATCCGTGCCGTCGACCCGACGCTCACGGGCCCGCAGTTCGCGGTGCTCCAAGCCGTGGAAGCAGCACCGGGGAGCGACCAGCGCTCCATGGCGTCCGCGGTCTCCCTGGACACGTCGACGATGGCGGACGTCGCCCGGCGGCTGGAGAACCGGGGGCTGATCGTACGCAGGACGGCCGCGGACGACGGCCGCCGCAAGCTGCTCCATCTGACGGAGGAGGGCGAGCTGGCCCTCCAGGGCGCGAACCGCCGCGCGCGACAGCTCGACGAACAGCTGCTTGGACCCTTCGACCCCGAGCGGCGCGAAGAAGTCATGCATCTGCTCACGTCCCTCGCCGACCACTGGGAGGGACTGGCCGAGGACTCGTAACCCGCCGCCGCGGACAGCGGATCCCCGGTCGCCGACCCCCGTACGCATCCCACGTACGCCGGACACCCGGAGGATCCCGTGACCGACCACCGCATCGGCCTGATCGTGCCCAGCTCGAACCTGACCATGGAGACGGAGCTGCCGCGCATGATGCGGCAGCGCGAGTCCCTGGTTCCGGAGGACCGTTTCGTCTTCCACAGCAGCCGTATGCGGATGCGGCATGTCACGCCCGAGCAGCTGCGCGCCATGAACGCGCAGACCGGGCGCGCGGCACTGGAGCTCGCCGATGCCCGCCCCGACGTGGTCGCCACGGCCTGCCTCGTGGCGATCATGGCGCAGGGGCCGGGGTACCACTGCACCGCCGAGGAGGAGATCACCGGTGTGCTGCGCGCCGAGGGCTCCCAGGCGCCCGTGGTGTCGAGCGCCGGCGCCCTGCTCGACGGCATCAGGGCCCTGGGCGCCGGGCGGGTCGCGATCGTCACGCCGTACATGAAGCCGCTCACCCGACTGGTCGCGGACTACATCGAGGCGGCCGGCACCGAGGTCGTGGACGCGCTGAGCCTGGAGGTGCCGGACAACCTGGCCGTCGCCCGCCTCGACCCCGCCGACCTGCGCGAGCACTGGAAGCGGCTCGACCTGTCACGGGCCGACGCGCTCGTCCTGTCCGCCTGTGTCCAGATGCCTTCGCTGCCGTCGATCCAGCCGGTGGAGGAGGAGGCGGGGCTGCCGGTGCTCTCGGCGGCCACCGCCACGGCGTACCGCATCCTCGTCGAGCTGGGCCTGCCCACGGTCGTTCCCGGCGCGGGAAGCCTGCTCAGCGGCCGGGTTCCCAGCCCGACGGGCGTCTGAGCGAGCCGATGCGGGCCGGCGAGACGTTCACCGTCGACGACGATGACGCGTTCGCGGTGGGCCTGCCCTGCGGAGGTTCACCGGAGGTCGCCGTGCGGCGTGCGCCGAGCGCGGCCACTGCGGCGCCGATTCACCGTGCCACAGGGCCGTACGAACTCCTCGCTCCTACTTGACCGCGCCGGCCAGCCCGTTGATGAAGAACCGCTGCAGTGCGACGAAGATCAGGACGATGGGCAGCAGGGTGATCACCGATCCCGCGCACACCAGGGTCCAGGCGGTGGAGTTCTGGCCGATGAAGTTGAACATGCCCACCGACAGTGTGTGCAGTTCGGGGCGGGAGAGGGTGAAGACCAGCGGGATGAAGAAGCTGTTCCAGGCGGTGATGCAGGCGAACAGGCCGACGGTCGCCAGCATCGGCCCGGACAGGGGCAGCATGATCCGCCAGAAGATCTGGTGGAAGCTCGCCCCGTCCACGCGGGCCGCGTCCTCAAGGCCCCGGTCGATCGTCGTGAAGTACCCCATGAAGAGGAAGGTGCCGAAGACCATCCCGCCCGCCGACTGGACGATGACCACCGACCAGAGGGTGTTGAGGAGATGGAGCCGCTGGATCAGGTCGAAGACCGGGATGATCGTGTAGCCGTGTGGGAGGAAGAGCGTGACTCCGATCAGGCCCAGCCAGAGCTTCTTGCCGGGGAAGTCAGTGCGGGCCAGGACGTAGCCCGCCATGGAGGTGGCGAGGAGGGTGACGACGACCGTGCCCATGGCGAACAGGACCGTGTTGACGAAGAACCGGCTGAAGTCCGCCTGTGTCCAGGCCTCGCTGTAGTTGGACCAGTGGAATTCGGACGGGATCGGGTTCAGTCCACCGGAGAAGAAGCCGTCGGTGCTCTTGAGCGAGCTGCCCAACGCCCACAGGAACGGGTAGAGCCAGAGGAGCCCGCCGCCGAGCAACGCGAGATAGAGGAGGCCGCGCCGGCCCTGGCGCAGGCTCGGCCGCGTTCGCGGGCGTGGACGCGGGGACAGTGTGGTCATCGGCGAAACCCCTTCACTGATTGGCGGCCGTGCGCCGGCGGCTGATCTGGCGCAGGGCGAGGACCTGCAGCGCGGAGAAGACGATGAGCAGCAGTCCGTAGAGGAACGAGGCCGCGGAGGCCAGGCCGATGTCGGGCTGGGCGGCGGAGCCCGGGGAGCCGCCGAAGGCCAGGTGGTAGATGTACGTGTTGACGACCTCGGTGGCGAAGTACGGGCCGCCGCCGGTGAGGACCTGCACCAGGTCGAAGACCTGGAAGCTGCCGATGAAGGCCAGCACCACGATGACGACGCCGACTTGGCGCAGCATCGGGACGGTGATGCGGAAGAAGGACTGGACAGGACCGCAGCCGTCGAGCTTCGCCGCCTCGTACAGCTCCGCTGGGATGGTCTGCAGTCCGGCGAGGAAGTAGACGAGGTTGTAGCCGAGGGTGTGCCAGATACCGATCGCGATGATCACGGCCAGGGCGGTGTTCGGGTCGCCGAGCCAGTCGATGTGACCGTTGGTCACCCCGGTCTTGGCCAGCAGGCCACCGGCCGAGTCACCGAAGTTGGCGAGCATGAGCTGGATGACCACGCCGACGACCGCGGCCGAGGTGACGACGGGAATGAAGTAGACGGTCCGGAAGAACAGCGCGAACTTGAGCTTCGGGTTGTTCAGTACCAGCGCGAGCGCCAGCGCCATCACCAGTTGTACCGGGACGAGCACGAACGCGTAGACGAAGGTGTGCTGAACCGCGCCCCAGAAGATGCGGTCGTTCAGGATCTGCCGGAAGTTGGCCAGGCCCACGTAGTCGCCGGGTGCGCCGATGCCGTTCCAGCGGTAGAAGGTGTAGCCGAAGGAGGCGAAGATCGGGTAGATCACGAAGGCCAGCAGCAGCACGGCCATCGGGGCCAGGTAGGCGTAGGACCACTTCGCGGCGCGGATGCGCTGCCAGAGGCCGTTCCGGGCGGCGACCGGTGGTGCGGGCGGGGGCGTTCGCCGACGCTCGCGGGTTTCGAGGAGTGACATCGTGGCTGCTCACGCCTTCTTCGTGGTGTAGGGCTTGGTGGGGTCCCAGTCCGCGAAGACGTAGTCGGACGTGCTGACCTTCTTGCCCTTCTTGGCCGCCACGGCGACCGCGTCGGAGAGGATCTGGAACTTCTTGTCGGCCAGGCCGCTCAACGCGCTCTGGACGTCCTTGATCTGGCCGGTGTAGATACCGGTGACCACATCGGTGATGTCCGGCTTGGGCGCGCCTGGTGCGACGCCGGCCAGCTCCGGGTTGCGTACGAGGGGCACCGGACCGGACAGCACCTGCTCGGTCATGCCGACGAAGGCGGCGAAGGGCTTCGAGTCGATGCCGTCCGGGTTGTTGTTGGCGGGGTGGGCGGAGACGCCGTTGAGGTCCTCCACCCAGCGGCGCCCGGCGGCGGGGGACGTCAGCGCGTCCAGCCACTGGAAGGCCACGTGGGCCTTCTTGCTCTTGGCGGAGACCGCGGCGAAGGCGCCGTTGCCGACCGGGTCCGCGTAGTAGTACCCCTTCGGGGTCGCGGTGGGCGAGGGCAGCGTGACCAGGCTGTAGTCGGTGAACTTGTGCTGGGTCCACTCGGGTTGGTTCCAGACACCGCCGACGGTCATACCGAACTTGCCGCGCTCGAAGAACGCGCGGGCCGCCTCGTCGGAGAGGCTGACGGAGTTGGGGTGGAAGAAGCCGCGCTTCTTCCATTCGACGAACAGCTCCAGGAAGTCGGCGTAGGCCCGGTCAGTGCCGTAAGTCCACTTGCCGACGCGGTAGTCCATGCCGGTGGCTGCACCGGTCAGGGCGCCTCCGGGGGCTCCGGCGCCGCGGACGAACAGGTCCAGCCACCAGGCGAGGACGCCGATGCCGTCGGCGTTGCCGAAGCCGAAGCCGTACGACTTGCCGCCGCTCTTCTTGGTGATCGTCCGGGCGGCGCTGGTCACCTCGTCCCAGGTCCTGGGTATTTTGACGCTGCCGTCTCCGTTCGTCAGTCCGACGGACTTGAAGACCCCGTGGTGGATGTAGAGCTGGAGCTGCGGGCCCGAGCCCTTCAGCGGGGCCGAATAGACCTTGCCGTCGAAGACGTTGGCACCTTCCAGGAAGGTGCCCTCGGGGAAGCGCGACTGCCACTTGGGAGTGGCCCACTCGTCGAGCGGCATCAGCCAGCCCTTGGCGACCTGTTCGGCGACGGTGGGCACCTGCGGGATCATGAAGACGTCCGGCGGGTTGCCGCTGCGGTTGGCGAGCGCGACCAAGTCCGCGTATTTGGCGTTCTGTTGGGTGGTCTTCTTGACGCTGACGCCGCTGTGGCCCTTCTCGAAGAGCTCTATCTCCTTGTCGACCCAGGGGGCCTGGGTGACGTACCAGTCCCAGTAGGTGAGCGCGTCCGCCGACGAGGAGGAGCCGGAGCCGCATGCACTCAGGCCGCCGCCCAGTGCCATGGTTCCGGCGCCGAGTGCGGCGGTGCGCAGGAGGCCGCGTCTGGAGACGTTCGACGAAGTCATCTGGTGTTCCTCCGAGGCGGAGAAGAGGGATGCCGATCGGCGTGTAACGTTCACTGAACCGTTTACAGTAACCGGGACGTTAAGGGGGCGTCTCACGGCCGTCAAGAGGTTCGACGAGGCTTGCGGGACGATTCCGGCGACTGCGACATGCTCCCACCGACCTGGCGGACCCGACCTCTGCCTGGGCATAGAGAAACCCCGGCTGGTTGTGTAACTTTTTCATCGGTGTTACTCACATCGGCTGTTCACCGGGGCAAGGAGAAGCAGAGCATGGCTCAAGGTCGGGGTTCCGCAGGTCGGGCGACGATTCGAGACGTGGCGTCGCGCGCGGGAGTGTCCGTCGCCACCGTCTCGCGGATCCTCAGCGGGGCGTACACCGCTCCCCCTGCGACGCACGAGCGGGTCATGCAGGCCGTGCAGGACCTCGACTACGTGGTCAACGCCAACGCCCGCTCCCTCAACACTGCTTCGGGGATGGTGGCGATGGTGGTCAACGACATCACCTCGCCGTTCTTCATGAACGTCGCCTCCGGCGTGGAGGAACAGGCCGTCGCCGACGGCCGGGTCTGCCTCGTCTGTTCCACCCAGGGCGTCCCGGAGCGCGAGTTGTCGGTGATCAACCTGATGCGCCAGCGGGGCGCGGAGGCGATCATCCTGGTCGGCGGCATGGCCGAGACCGAGGAGCATCTCGCCCAACTCACCGCCGCCGCCGAGGGGATGGACCGCGCCGGAGCCCGCCTCGTGCTCTGCGGCCGCACGTGGCGGGGCGGCGCGAAGGCACCGGTGGACGTGGTGGAGTGCGACATGGAGAGCGGCGCCTTCGCCGCCACCAGCCACCTCATCTCCGCCGGCCACACCCGGGTGGCCCACCTGGCGGGCCCGCACGAGTTCAGCGTGGCGGGCCAGCGCCTCGAAGGGTACGAACGGGCGCTGCGCGCGCACGGCATCAAGCCCGATCCGGCGCTCGTCGCCGAGAGCGACATGACACGCGAGTCCGGATACGAGGCGGCCTGCCGACTGCTCACCGGCACCGACGCCACCGCGATCTTCTGTGCCAACGACATGAGCGCCGCCGGCACCATCGCCGCGGCCCGCGACCTGGGCCGCTCGGTCCCCGACGACCTCTCCGTGATCGGCTTCGACGACATCCCGCTCGCCGAGGACCTCTACCCCCGGCTGACCACCGTGCACGTCCCCCAGCAGGAACTCGGCCGCTCCGCCACCCGTCTCGCCCTGCACCGCCGTCCCACCGATCCGCAGAGCCGCCGTGTGGTACTCGGCTCGCATGTCGTCGTACGCCAGTCGGTGGCACCCCCGGCCCGCCTCAACACCGCAGGAAAGGCGGACAGTTGATACCTGAAGACCGGCTCCTCTCCCCGTACACCGGCTGGACGCGTACGCACTGGGAGGCGCTGGCCGACGCGCAACTGGCCGCCGTCCGCCCGTACGCCACCGACCGGCACGCGCTGATCCACCTGCCCGGCCCCGCCGGCCGTTCCGGCCGGCACAGCGACGGCCTCGAAGGCTTCGCCCGCACCTTCCTGCTCGCCGGTTTCCGCCTGGCCCAGTCCGGCGACACCGACCCGGGCGGCCATGCCGCGTGGTACGCCGAGGGCCTGGCCGCCGGCACCGATCCGGACTCTCCGGACCACTGGCCGAGCATGCGCGAGTGCGGACAGGCCAAGGTGGAATGCGCGTCGGTGGCGATCGCGCTGCACGAGACCCGGCGCTGGATCTGGGACCGGCTGGACGACGGCGTACGGCAGCGGATCGTCGCCTGGATGACGGACCTGCTCGGCAGCGACGTCTCGGACAACAACTGGGTCTGGTTCAGGGCGATCACATCGGCGTTCCTGCGCTCGGTCGGCGCCCCGTGGAGCGCACCCGACATCGACCACGCGATCGCACGGACGGAGGACTGGTACGCGGGCGACGGCTGGTATTCCGACGGGAACGGCACAGACGGCCCGTTGCGGCACTTCGACCACTACTCGGGCTGGGCCATGCAGTACTACCCGCTCTGGTACTGCCGGATCTCCGGCGCCGACGCCGATCCCGCCCTGCTCACCCGCTACCGCGCCCGGCTGCGCCGCTACCTCGACGACGCCCAGCACCTCGTGGCGGCCGACGGCGCCCCGCTGTACCAGGGCCGCTCACTCACGTACCGCTACGCGACGCTCTGCCCGCTGTGGGTGGGCGCCGTCTTCGACGCCTCTCCCCTGCCGGCGGGCCGCACCCGCCGCCTCGCGAGCGGTGTACTGCGGCACTTCACCGAGGCCGGCTGCTTCGACGGACGCGGGCTCCAACCGCTCGGCTGGCACGGGGAGTTCACGGCGATCCGGCAGCCGTACTCCGGACCCGGTTCGCCGTACTGGTCGAGCAAGGGGTTCGCCGGGCTGGTGCTGCCCGCCGAGCATCCGGTGTGGGCGGAGAAGGAGGAGGCGCTGCCGATCGAGACCGGGGATGTCCGGCGGACGCTGACCGCCCCGGGGTGGCTCGTCTCGGCCACCGCGGTGGACGGGGTCGTACGCGTGGTCAACCACGGCAGCGACCACGCCTTCGGCGACGGCGTCGCCCCCGAGGCGGACGACCCGGTCTACAGCCGCCTCGCCTACGCCTCCCACGCCGCCCCCGACAGCACGGAGGCGAGCCTCAACGACCCGCTCGACTCGCACATCGCGCTGCTCGACGCCGAAGGCCGCCCTTCCCACCGCCGCCCGCTGACCCGGCTGCACCTCGGTGTGCGCACCGCCGTCTCCCGCCACCTCGCCCACTGGCCGCTCGGCCCCGTACCCGCCCCGTACGCCCACGACCCCGCACCCCGTTTCCGTACGGGGCCGTGGATCACGACGGCGTCCGTGCTGAACGGGCCGCTGGAGGTGCGGCTGACCCGGGTCGACGGCCTGGTTCAGGAGCCGCTGCGGCTACGGCTCGGCGGCTACTGTCTGGCCGCCGCCGAGCCGCCGTTCACACACGAAGAGACCGGGCCTGCTGCCTGGGTGCGCCGGGCGGACGGCCTGTTCAGCACGGTGGTCGCACTGCGCGGTTTCGACGAGACGGGCATCGCCACCGCACGGGACGCCAATGCTCTCGGCCCGCACTCGGCGACACCCTGGCTCGCCACGACGGCGGAGGTCCGGCCGGGCGCGGTGTACGCCGCGTTGGTCTGCCTCTCCGGAGTGGTCGAGGGACCGGCCGCGGCCGAGGGCGTACATCTGGAGGTCTCCCACGACGGCGACGGCACCGCCCTCGCCTCCGTCACCTGGCCCGACGGCACCAAGGACACTGTCCGCCTGGAGTCGCCGCGCTGACGAGCGAGTACGACGTGGGGCGCGGGTGTCAGGGACCCGCGCCCCACACCGGGACCAGGTGCCGTAGCCGGAATCAGGCGCCCTGAGCCGCGATCAGGTGCCGTCAATGAGCCGGACGGCGATCGCGGGGCTGAACTGTCCGGCGGGGACCGTCGGCGCGATGCCGCACGCCCCGTCGGAGTTGCCCGGTGTCTTGACCCACAGCAGCAGGTCCTCGCCCCCGCCCACCCGCGGGGTGACACCGAGCTTGCGCCCTGCCGGGTTGCACCACTCACCGTTGGAGCCGTTGCCGTTGCGGCTGGTGTCCACGACGAAGTGGGAGCCGCCGCCCAGCGACGAGTTGATCGAGTTGCCGTAGGTCTCCGAGGACCCGGTGGAGTAGAAGTTCGAGACGTTGAGGGAGTAGCCGCGAATGTTCCGCACACCCGCGGAGTTCAGCCGGCTCGCCATGGTCGCCGGGGCGACCCAGTTGGTGTGTCCGGCGTCCAGATAGGCCCAGGTGTTGGGCGCCTTCTGCTGGAACATCTGGGTGGCGTACGCCAGCATCGCCAGACGGTCGCTGATCTGCGCGCTGGTCAGGCAGCTGAAGTCCGACAGGGCGTCCGGCTCGATGACGACCACGGCGGGGCGGTCGCCCACCGCGGCCGCGAAGGTGGAGATCCAGGTGCGGTACTCGGCCACGCTGCCCGCGCCACCGGACGAGTGTCCGCCGCACGCGTCCCGGAGCGGGATGTTGTATGCGACGAGGACCGGCAGCCTGTCGTGGCTGTCGGCGGCGCCGACGTAGTTGGCCACGGCCGGCCCGACCCCTCCGCTCTCACCACCGGTGAACCAGCGGGCGATCGCCTGGGACGCGATGGCCGACTGGATACGTCCGGCCCGCGCGTCGGAGGGGTTGTTCCGGACCCAGACCGCCGGGCCGGAGTCGGGGTTGGAGTAGAAGCCACTGGTCAGGGAGATCGGACTGGCGGCGGCCGCCGGACCGGCCGCCAGGAGCGGGAGCGGCACAACGAGCAGACAGATCAGGGCAGTTCGGAGCGAGGTGGTTCTGAGCAGGGTGTTCCAGCGCACGGTGAATCCCTTCGGTCAGCGCGCGGAGTCGGCGGTGAAGGCCGCCACCCAGGCGAGTGCGGAGTTCCAGTTGATGGCTATCTCGTTGGTCGAGTACGAGTAGATGTCGTCGATGTAGCAGGTGGCGGGGGCGCAGCCGACCAGGTTCTGTTGCGCGACCGGGTCCTGAAGGGCGGAGTCGGGGCCGCCGGCCAGTGAACCGGGCGGCGGGCTCGGCAGCTTGGGGTCGATCTGGTTGGCCCAGATCCGGTTGTGCTGGTTGTGGCTGGCCTGCGTGCCGTATCCGGTGACGAAGGACTGGTTCAGGGCGTTGCGGCCGAGGAGGTAGTCCAGCGACTCCAGCACGGCACCGCGGTAGACGCTCCGGTGGGTGATGTCGTGGGCGGTCGCGATGACCAGGGCGTTGTTCGCGGTGACGCTGTTGGAGCCCCAGACGTAGACGCCGTCGGCGGGCAGGCTGGGATTCGGGTAGCCCTGCGACCGCTGGTCCCGTACGAATCCGTCCGCGACGGCCAGGACCCGCTTGCGGGCGGCGGCGACCATCGCGCCGGGGAATCGGCTCGGCAGCCGGACAACGGTGAGGTCGGCCAGCGCGCCGGTGTCCCGCCAGGAGAAACCGGCCGAGGTGATCTTCGTGTCGATGCGGGACAGGTAGGCACGGTCGTGCGTGGTGGCGTACAGCTCGGTGGCGGCCCACGAGAACTCGTCGGTCACGTCCGTGTCGGCGTACGCTCCCCCGCCGACACTGCTGCTGCTCGGGGCGTACACGTCGGGACGGGCGAGTGCGGCCTTCCAGGCGGTCTCGGCCGCGGTCAGGCACCTGCGTGCGAAGGACGCGTCGTAGCGGGCCCACACCCGGGCGCACTGGGCGCCCGCGGCGGCGAGGTTGAGGGTGGCGGCCGTGGACGGCGGGTGCAGGTAACGAGGTTGGGAGTCCTTGTCGGGCTGGGTGGGCAGGGCGGTCCAGGCCAGGTCGTGGATCTTGTGGTGGACCATGCCGGCCAGCGGTTCATCCGCGGGCACCTGCATCCTCAGCACGAACTCCGTCTCCCAGCGGGACTCGTCGAGCACGTCCGGGACGTCGTTGTCGTTCTCGGGGATGCTCAGCAGTCCGTCGCGCAGCCCGGCCGTGTCGCCCTGGCCGCGTGAGCGCTCGTAGGAATCCATCAACTGCCAGGCGGCAAGGGCGCCGTTGACGACGTACTTGCCCTGGTCACCGGCGTCGTACCAGCCGCCCTGGACGTCCAGTGAGTAGTCGCACGTGCCGGGCAGGCAGGGCACGTCCGTGTCGCCCTTGTTGGGTGCCACGCCGAGGTGTCCGGCGGGCCGGGCGTAGGCGTCGCCGGCGTACCGGGCCTCGATGGGCGTGCCGCTGCGGACGGCGTAGAAGTAGTCGAGTGCGTCCTCGCGCAGGACCTTGTAGGGGTTGTCCGCGATGGCGAACGGATAGCTGGTGGCCGTGCCGACCGCGAGTGTGTATCCCGTACCGGCCTTGCGCACCGAGGTGAAGTCGGCGATGTGGACATGGTCGCCGGACGCGGTGTCCGTGCCCCTGACGCGGGTGACTCCGTTCTTGACGACGACGCCCGAGGAGTCGAGGAGGCGCCATGTCACGGGCGCCGCCGAGGCGTCGACGATGGACGCCCTCTTGGGGCCGTGGACGGCGTAGCCGTACTGGTTCGTGCGCACCGGGGAGCCGAAGTCACGCCCGCCGCCAGGGGGTATCGCGCCTCCGGTGAGGGAGACGTCGTCGAGACACAGGGTGAACGGCTGGGTGGCGCCGCCCTGTTGGAACTGCAGCTGGGCGTGCAGGCCGGCGGTCGTTGACGTGCCGGTGAACTGGAAGGACTTGGGCGTGGTGGTGACGGTGGCGGTCTTGTTCAGGGTGGCCGGAGCGGCGGGCAGTTGCAGCACGGCACGGAGGGAGACGTCCCGGGTGGCGGAGGCGGTGAAGCGCAGCGTGTAAGGCTGACCCGCCTCCAGTGGGATGTCGTTCTGGCCGATCATCGAGTCCCATGGGTTGACGGTCCCCGCGGGGACGTCGGCGCACAGGCGGCCCAGACTGACGGCGGACGGCGAGTTGGCGCTGCTCCACCAGGGGCTCTTGACGGTGTCGAACGTGCCGTTGAGCACCCGTTCGTAGGCCGGTTCCGCTTCCGATTGCGCGGTGTGCGCGGGTGTCGCGGCCAGGGCGACGGTCAGGACGGGTGCGAGGAAGACTGCACCCCATCTGGCTCTGTGGGACATTGCCGGGCCCTTCTCGGTGGCAGGGTTCCCGGCTCGGTGCGGCGTCAGTGCCAGATGTTCGGCGGGGGAATCGTGACTGTCAAGCCTTCACACACATCAGTCTTTTCTGCGTCCGAACACTTCACAGATTGAACGCCCCACTTCTAGTCTGCGACCGTAAGCGCTTCCAGTTTTCATCCCAGAAGCATCACGCAGAGACCGGCCGAGCTGCGGCGTCAACCCAGCTCAACGTTGATGGACGAGTCAAGGACGAGAGCCTTCCGATTGTTAGCGCTCTCGGGAATCCCACCGGCGGAGGTTCAACTCAGTGAGCATGTTCGATCCCGGCTTCCTGTGGGGTGCCGCCACGTCGAGCTACCAGATCGAGGGCGCGGTCGCAGAGGACGGCCGGGGTCCGTCCATCTGGGACACCTTCGTGGCAACTCCCGGCGCCATCCAGGGCGGTGACACCGGAGCCGTCGCGGCCGACCACTACCACCGCTTCCCCGGGGACGTGGCGCTGATGGCCGGACTCGGCCTGCGCGCCTACCGCTTCTCCCTCGCCTGGCCCCGGATCCAGCCCACCGGCTCCGGGCCGGTCGACCAGCGCGGCCTCGACTTCTACCGCCGTCTCACGGACACACTCCTCGACCAGGGCATCCAGCCCTGGCCCACCCTCTACCACTGGGACCTGCCCCAGCCCTTGGAGGACCGCGGCGGCTGGCCGGTCCGGGACACCGCCGAGCGGTTCGCCGAGTACGCCTCCCTCGTCCATGAGGCGCTGGGCGACCGCATCACTCACTGGACCACCCTCAACGAACCCTGGTGCTCGGCGTTCCTCGGCTACGCAACGGGCCGCCACGCCCCCGGCCGCCGCGAACCCGCGGCCGCCGTACGCGCCGCCCACCACCTGCTGCTCGGCCACGGCCTGGCGGCGGAGGCGATACGGGGCGATGACTCGCACGTCGGTATCACCCTCAACCTCACCCACGTCACCCCGCTCAGCACCGAGCCCGCCGACCTGGACGCTGCCCGCCGCATCGACGGCATGCAGAACCGGCTCTTCCTCGACCCGCTGCTGCGCGCCGCCTACCCCGAGGACGTACTCGACGACCTCCGCGAGGTCACCGGCTTCGGGCACATCCACGACGGCGATCTGAAGCGGATCGGGGCCCCGCCGGACCACCTCGGCGTCAACTACTACGCGCCGATGCTGGTCGCCGGCAGTTCGACACCGACCCAATCCGCCTATGTGGGCTCGCCGTTGGTCCGTGTCGCCGACGGTGGCCGACCGAGGACCGCGATGGGCTGGGAGATCGACGAGAGGGGACTCCTGGAGCTCCTCCTGCGGCTCAAGGACGACTACCCGGCCGTACCGCTGTACATCACGGAGAACGGTGCGTCCTTCGACGACGTGCTGGAGCACGACGGCGTGCACGACACGGACCGCGTTGCCTACCTGGACCGCCATCTCAGCTCCTGCGCACAGGCGATCGGCCACGGTGTGCCGCTCAAGGGCTACTTCGTCTGGTCGCTCCTCGACAACTTCGAGTGGTCCTTCGGCTACGGGCCACGCTTCGGCATCGTGCACGTCGACTACGCGACCCAGCAGCGCACGCCCAAGGACAGCGCCCGCTGGTACGCCGAGGTCATCCGGCGCGGCGGCCTGTGAAGCCGTTAGCGCTTACAGTGCTGCTACTGCCCACCCCGTCCATACGAACTGGAGCCGCCCCACATGACCAGACGGCCACCGACACTCGACGAGGTGGCGCTGCGCGCCGGGGTGTCCGTCGGAACCGTCTCGCGGGTGATCAACAACCGCCAGCACGTCAGCAAGAAGGCGCGGCAGGCGGTGGAGAGTGCCGTGGCGGAACTGGGCTATGTGCCCAACGTGGCGGCCCGTTCGCTCGCCTCGCAGCGCCGCGGCGCGGTGGTGCTGGCGATCTCCAGCGACGATCCCGCCCTGTTCGCCAACCTCTTCTTCGCCGAGGTGATCACCGGTGTGAACGCGGTCATCGAGGAGACGGACCTCGAACTGCTGCTGGTCCTGGCCGCCTCCGAGCGGGGCAGGGCCCGGCTCACCCGCATCCTCCAGTCCCGGGGCGCGGACGGCGTCATGCTGCTGGCCCTGCGCGAGAACGATCCGCTGGCGAAGGTGGCCGAGGCGGGGGGCGTCCCCGTCGTGCACGGAGGCCGCCCCCTGGACCGGGCCCCGCGCTGGTACGTGGACGCCGACAACCGGGGCGGGGCCCGCCAGGCCGTGGAGTACCTGATCTCGACGGGTCGCCGCGCCATCGGTACCGTCACCGGCCCGCAGGACATGCACGCCGGTGTCTCCCGCTACCTGGGCTTCCGGGAGGCGGTCGCTCTGGCCGGCCTCAAGGACCACCGCGTGGCCCACGCCGACTTCAGCGAGGCGGGCGGCGCGGCGGCGACCGCCCGTCTCCTGGACGAACACCCGGACCTGGACGCGGTGTTCGTCGCCTCGGACGCCATGGCGGCCGGCGCTCTGCGCGTCCTGCGCGAGCGCGGCCGTACCGTGCCCGAGGACGTCGCGGTCGTCGGGTTCAACGACATCCTCACCGCCCGGCACACCCAGCCGGCCCTCACCACGATCCACCAGCCCATCGTGGCCCTCGGCCGAGAGATGACCCGCATGCTGGTACGCGTACTGGGCGGCGAGGAGCCGACTCCCCTCATCCTGCCGACGGATCTGGTGCTCAGGGAGTCCGCGTAGCGCGGCTGCCCGCCGGCAAGGTGATGCAGCGGACGCGGGCGCGCCTCAGCGACGCCGGCGGCCACGGCCCCGGTTCGGCGCGCACCGAGTCGGCTTTCGTACGGCATGTGGTGCGCTCGGCCCTATGCCTGCCCCTGTCCGGCGTCACCCGGCGGCTGCGCGGAGGGCACGGGCCAGGTCCGGCGAATCTGGCCGTCGGTCATGGGGGACGTGTGCGCCGCCGGGCCCTGCTGCAGGCCGAAGCCCAGCAGGAGAGCCTCGGCGTAACGGCGCCAGGCCTCGGGGGCGATGTCCTCGGTGCGGTCGGCGACAGCGCCGATCATGTGGAGGAAGGCGTACACGTCGGGACTGGCGAAGTCCTCGCGGACGGCGCCCGCTGCGACCGCGCCTTCCACCAGGCCGTCCACGTGACGGCCGAGGTCGTCGCGCATCTGCGCGATGGACCTGTCGTCCATGCTCGCGTGGGCGAGGACGACATCGAGGGCCCGGTCGCGGGCCCGCCACTGGGCAGCCGCGAGCAGGTAGTGGCGCAGAGCCCGTCCCGGGTCCGGTTGCTGCTCGGCCTCTGTCGCGAGCTGCAGGAATGTGGTGAACCGTTCGGTGAACAGGGCGTCGATCAACACCTGCAGATCAGGGAAGCGCCGGTAGACCGTGGCGACTCCGACCCCGGCCTCGCGCGCGATCTCGTTGAGGGTGACGGCGGAGCCGCGCTGCGCGAACATCCGGTCGGCCGTCTCCATGATCAGCCTGCGGTTTCGTTCGGCGTCCGCGCGCAGCGGGCGTTGCGTGTCCCGGGTCACGCCGAGACATTCTCCACCACGGCAGGGCGGCGCACGTACTTGGCCAGGATCAGGACGCCTCAGGGGACGGCCACCGCGCGTCGGACTCCGGGCAACGGATGCCGATCTTCACACTGATCGCGTCCATGGTGTGGCTCGCGGTCATCCCCTGGGCCTCCGCCCTGTCGGACCGGCACGGCCGACGCAAGGTGCTCATGGTCGGCTCCACGGGTCTCGTCGTCTCCACGCTCCTGCTGTTCCCCATGATCAACACCGCCGACTCGGCTCTGATCCTGATCGCACTCCTGATAACGGCGGTGTTCATGGGCGTCGTCTACGGGCCCATCGCGGCGCTGTTCTCCGAACTCTTCAAGGCCGAAGTGCGCTACAGCGGGGCCTCACTCGGCTACCAGCTCGGATCGATCCTGGGCGGCGGCCTGGCCCCGACCGTGGCGACAGGTCTCTACACGAGCTGGGAATCGACCGTCCCCATCAGCCTCTACCTCACGGGGGTGACACTGATCAGCCTCGCCTGTGTGTGGCTGGTCACCCGCCGGACGGGCTGACGTCCCCCACGGGAGGCCGCCCGGGCGGAGGCGCGCGGGTTCGCGGATTCCTGAGTACGGGAACGAGTGAACCCGCAACGCCCGCCCGGGCGATGACCGTCGCGCATGCGGAATCGGCTGCGTCTGCTTCCTACTTGCTCTCGCCGGGCTTGCCGACGTGTTCGCCGTCGCCCGGTGTGTCGTCGACGGGCTTGGCCTGGGCGGGATCGGCCGGGGCGGTGGAGCCGTGCTCGGCGTGGTTGCCGCCGTCCCCTCCAGGCGGGCGGGCCGCAGACGTAGATGTCGCACCGGGCGATGTCAGGTACGAGGTTCTTGAGGACTCGGGCGTGGTCATCGAGGCGGGCGGGGCCCGCGGCCTGGCAGGAGGTGTCGACGCGGGGCGGTCCCGGCAGGAAGATCAGCTCTACTCCGCGGCGGGCGGCGATCGCCCGGAGCTCGTCGGCGAACACGGCGTGCTGGACTTCGCCGTAGCGGTGGCGAACAACATCCACGAGTCGGTGATGAACACCCGCACCAGCGCATCGAGTATCGCGTCGGGTTCACGCACAGCGCGTTCGACGGCGAACAGTACGACGTGGGCGAGCATCAGCCGGAACGAGGCGAAGCCGATCCAGCGGTGCCGGCGGGTGAGCAGGTCGTGGCCCCAGGAGCGTTCGACCCAGGGGATCCGGGCGAGCAGAACGACCTGCAGGATCATGAGGTCGGAGGCCAGTAGTCCGGTGAGCAGGCCGAGGGAGTCCATCGCCCGGTCGGCGGTGGTGAGGCCGAGCGGGCCGCCCTGGTTCATCACCCACAGGGCGACGACCGCGACCACGGACAGGATCGCCAGGGCGCCGAACGGGTCGGCCGCCGTGAAGCCCCGCCTGCCGCGTCCGGCGGGTGGCCCGCGACGGCGACGCGGGACACGAACTGCGCACTCCCCCCCACCACCACTCTCGGGATGAGCCTGGAAACCCTGCAGCGCAACCCGGACCTCTCCAAAGACCGGCGCACCCGGGCCCTGGAAGCCATGCGTACCGAGCATCGCCGCATCACCACTCTGCTCACCGGCCTGCAGCCCTGGCCCGCGGCGACGCCCATGCCCTTCCCGGCCGCACCCCGGTCGACCTGACCGCACTGCTGGCCGAAGCCGTCCGGCATGCCACCCGACGGCACCCCGCAGTCACCTACCGCCTCGAACCCGCCGCCCCGGTGACGATCCAGGGATGGCAGCCCGGACTCCGCCCCGCCGTCGACAACCTCCTGGACAACGCCGCTCTGCACGGCCGCACCGACGGAGACGTCGACATCAGGCTCTCCCTCCACGGCACCACGATCCGGATCGCCGTCAGCGACGACGGTCCCGGCATGCCGCCCGACCAACGCCAGGCCATGAAGGAGCGCTTCACCCGCGGGTCACGCACCAACTCCCCCGGCTCCGGTCTCGGCCTCGCCCTCGTCGAACAGCAGGCCCAACTCCACCACGGAACGCTCCACTTGGGGGCAGGCCCCGACGGCGGACTCCAGACGATCGTCAGCCTGCCTTCCGCCCCCGAAGCCGGCCCCGACCCCGACCCCGACGTCGACGATCCTGGTCCGGCAGATGCTCCGTCGGTGTGATCAGCACGGCAACCTGGGCCGCACTCGGGGCGACGGCCCAGCCTGCCGACGTCTTGGCCACCGGTGCCGACCCTCTCGCCGCGGCGCTGATCAGAGTTCCTCGTCAGCTCGGGCTAGCGCCGTACCCTCGGCATGCCCAGACCGATCCACGAGATGATTTCGCGCTGGATCTCGTTGTTGCCGCCGCCAAAGGTGAAGATCACGGCGGAGCGGTAGCCGCGTTCCAGTTCGCCGTGGAGCACCGCGCCCGCTGAGCCCTCCTTGAGGACACCGGCCACGGCGACGACCTCCATGAGCCAGGCGTACGCGTCCCGGCGGGCCTCGGAGCCGTACACCTTGACGGCGGAGGCGTCCTGCGGGGTGAGCGTGCCCTCCTGGACGGCGTTCACCATCTGCCAGTTGAGGAGTTTCATCGCGTCGAGCTTCGTGTGGGTCTGGGCGAGGCGGCGGCGTACCCAGGGGAGGTCGACGACACGGCGGCCGTCGGCGAGTTTGGTCTCCATGGCCCAGCGCTGTACGTCGTGCAGGGCTCGGATGGCCATGGTGCCGTGTGCGGCGAGGGTGACCCGCTCGTGGTTGAGCTGGTTGGTGATCAGCCGCCAGCCCTTGTTCTCCTGGCCGACCCGGCGGGACGCGGGGACGCGGATGTTCTCGTAGTAGCTCGCGGTGGTGTCGTGCGAGGCGAGGGTGTTGATGATCGTGCAGGAGTAGCCGGGGTCGGAGGTCGGCACGAGGAGCATGGTGATGCCCTTGTGCGGCGGGGCGTCGGGGTCCGTGCGGACGGCGAGCCAGACCCAGTCGGCGGTGTCGCCGTTGGTCGTCCAGATCTTCTGGCCGTCGACCGTGTAGTGGCCGGTGTCCTCGTCGCCCTCCCTGACCGCCCTGGTCTTCAGGGCGGCCAGGTCCGTGCCCGCGTCGGGCTCGCTGTAGCCGATCGCGAAGTCGAGCTCGCCGGAGAGGATCTTCGGCAGGAAGTACCCCTTCTGCTCGTCGGTACCGAACTGCATGATCGTCGGCCCGACCGTGTTGAGCGCCATCAACGGCAGCGGTACGCCGGCCTGGGCGGCCTCGTCGAAGAAGATGAACTGTTCCATCGGGGTCAGACCGCGCCCGCCGTACTCCTTCGGCCAGCCCACACCGAGCCACCCGTCGGAGCCGAGCCGACGGATGGTCTCGCGGTAGAAGCGCTTCTGCGCCGCAGGGTCGCCGTAGCGGGCGTACACGTCATCGGGGACCAACTCGGCGAAGTAGGCTCGCAGTTCGGTGCGCAACCGCTGCTGCTCCGGCGTGTATTCGAGATGCACGGCGCCTCCTGGCTCCCACTGGCCCACTCGTTCGGCCACCCGGACCTGACGGCGCACACCGTAGAACGTGTTCCAGAAATAAGGAATGCCGACGACGTACGCGCCTAGTCGTACACACCTGGACGTACGCGCCTGCCAGACGCACGCACTCATGCGAAAGGGCCCCGGGAATGCGCTCCAGGGGCCCTTCGGTGTGAACGGATCAGTGCGCGACCGGAGTTGCCCGCCCTTCGGCCGCCTTCTCGCCCTCAGCCGCGGCCGGTTTGGGAGCCAGTACGCGCTCCGCGAGCAGCCCGAAGACCAGCCCGTACGCGGTCCACAGGGTCACCTGGATGGCCAGGGTCGCCAGTCGGTACTGCCACAGCAGGGTGGCGGGGAAGCCCTCCGGCGCCTCGCTGAAGGACGGCAGGAACGCGTACGCCAGGCCGACGGCCAGGACGAAGAACCCACCCGCCGCGAGGGTGGCGTTCCAGTTGCCCAGGCGCGGTGCGAGGCGCTTGCCGAGGATCACCGCGGCGACGGCCAGCAGCACGCTGAGCACGATCATCAGGAGGAACAGCGCGGTGCGCTGGTTGAGGGTGTCGGGGTCGCCGACGGCGGGCGGGTTCGCCGGGTACTTGAGGAACGGCACCAGGTAGACCGCGACCAGACCGGCGCCCGCCAGCAGCAGCGCGCTCGCGCGCGGCCCGAAGCGGCCGATCCTGCCGAGAGCGAAGCAGTACGCGAGTGCGGCGATGCCGCCGAACGCGACCCCGTAGACGAGGACGCCGGTGGACAGTCCACCGGTGGACTGCATGGCACGGGTGACGGGTTCCTCGCCGCCGTGTTCGTGGGCATGGGCTTCCTCGAACGCGATGGCCTCGTCCACACGAGGTTCACCGAGGAAGTAGGCGACGACCAGGGCGAGCACGCCCGCGGCAAGACCCGCGAGCATGCCGCGCACCAGGAGATTTCTGACGGTGACGGAGTTCATCGAGTTGTCCTGTCGGTTCTTTGTCGCCGTCAGTGGCAGGGGAAGCCGAGCAGGTGGCGGGCGTCGTGCACCCACTCGTGCACGCCTTCGCCCGAGACCAGGGAGGTGGCGCCCTGTTCGGCGCCGACGAAGTAGAGCAGCACCAGCATCAGGATGCCGAGGAAGACCGCCCAGGGAGCGATCGCGCCGATCGGCAGCTTTGCGGGTACGTCGGGGGTGGTTGCGGTCGGCTGAGCGACGGCGGACTGCGCCATGGCAGGACCTCCTGGGGGAACTCGCGTCCCATCTCGGTGGTGCACAGGACGACGGCCACGGGTCTGACTTGCTCGACCTCCGCCTCTCCTGATGGAAGGCGGTTGTACGGGGCTTACAGTGGCGCGACCGTGCCGGATTCTCACCGGCTTCCGTCGTACCGTCGTCAATATCGACGAGAAGGTACCGCGAAGCGGAGGCGCGGCCAAGGGCGCATGGAATGCCGGGGGCGCGCCGGGGCCCTGGTCACGCCCCCAATTCCCGGTACGAACAGGGGTGTTGAGCACGTGGGGAACGCGAGGGCGGGCCGATGACCAGCCGAGTGATGTTGATCTCACCAGCGATGAGCGCGGCGTTGCGGGAGGCACGTTTCGACGACGGATGCCCCGTCGACCCGGCCGGGCTGCGGCTCGCCGAGGCGGCCGCGAACGCGCTGCCGGCCGCCGACCAGGTCCTGGTCTCGCCCGCCGTTCGCTGCCGGGAGACGGCGACGGCCCTCGGGCTCGACGCCCTCGCCGTCACCGAGCCGCCGGAACTGGCCGGCCTGGACGTGGGCCGCTGGCGCGGGGCGACCCTCGCCGAGGTGAGCGCCGCCGAACCGGAGGCCGTCGGACGCTGGCTGGCGGACCCGTCGTCCGCACCGCACGGCGGCGAGTCGGTGGCCGGGCTGTGCGAGCGCGTGGCGAAGTGGCTGGAGACGGTGGCGGATCCGAGTTCCGGGGCTTCGGGGACCGGGGCTTCCGGGTCTGGCTCAGGCTCGGCCGGAGGTTCAGGACCAGGCTCGGTCCGGATCATCGCCGTCGTCGAGCCGGAGATCGTACGGGCCGGGGTGGTGCGGGCACTCGGGGCGCCGGAGTCGGCGTTCTGGCGCGTCGACGTGCCGCCGTTGGCCGCGACGGAGTTCAGCGGGCGGGCCGGGCGCTGGAATGTACGAGTCGGGAGGGCCCTCGGAGAGTGAGGCTGCCGGGTCCCGAACGGCCCTTCGGGACCCGGCACCTCCGGGCGTGGCGCACCTCGGGACACGGCGTCGGGCCACCCCACCCCGACCGGACAACACCGGACCTCCGCGCGGTACTCACCACACGGCACTCGCCGCACAGAACCTCACCTCAGCAGGGCGAGGAACTCCGTGCAGGCGCGCGCGCAGTCGCGGCAGGCCTCGGCGCCCTTCTCGGCGCCGGGGCTCCGGTCGAAGACCTGGGCGGTCTCCAGGCAGACGGCACGGCACCACTCCACCTGGGCGCGCATCCCGGCCTCGGCCTGTGTGACCTGCTCGGCCAGGGCCCGGCAGGTCGCGTCGCAGACCTCCGCGCACAGGATGCCCTTGCGCCGCAACTCCTGTTGGTCGTCGGGGCCGTCGAGTTCGGCGAGGCTCGCGCGCAGGGCGCAGACCCGTGCGCACTCGGTACATGCCTGCGCACAGGCGAACCGGTCCTCGAGGAAACGAACGAGTTCCTGTTGCTCTGTTAGTGACACGCGGTTCGGGTAGCCGGGCATCGCCACGGCAAACCCGCCTTCGCACCGGAGCGCGGACCCAGAAGAGGCTGAGCGTGTCGAAGTTATTGACGTGGTCACGGCCGCACTCTACGTTCTGACCGGTTTACCGAACCACGTTCGGTATATCGATCCGCTCGTGGCGGGCACGCACACCCCGGCAACCAACCTGATGTGTGCGACCACTGACCCGCGACAAGCTTCGGATCGGCAGACAAGGAGGCCTCGTGCGCATCGCGGGCATGCTCACAGGGACAGCGTTGAGTGCCGTGTTGGCGACGACGGTGCTACCGACCCCGGCAGCCGCGGCGTCGACCATCGTCGTGGCCGTCAACGGGAACGACTCCGCCGCCGGCACCCTCGGCCAACCTCTGCGGACCGTCCAGACGGCCGTCGACAGGGCGAAGCCGGGCGACACCATCCTCGTACGGGGCGGCACTTACGCCTTGACCGACAACATCACGATCACCACCTCGGGCACGGCGTCGCAGCCGATCTCCCTCGGCGCCCACCCGGGCGAGCGCGTCGTCATCGACGGCGAGCAACTGCCGGCCAGCCACACACCGGTCGGCGGCAGCATCCCGCGCGCGGAGCGTGGGGCCGTCCACCAGGAAGCCTCCTACTGGAAGGTCTCCGGTCTGGAGATCGTCAACGGGCCGTACGGCTACTACTGCGACGGCTGCAGCAACAACGTGTTCTCCCGTCTCACCACCCACGACAACTACGAGTCCGGCTTCCATCTCCAGGGCGCCTCCGCGGGCAACCAGATCCTGAACCTGGACAGTTACGGCAACCGCGACCCGCGCAAGAACGGCGAGAGCGCGGACGGGCTGGCCATCAAGGAGGGCAGCGGGAGCGGCAACGTCGTGCGGGGCGCGAGGCTGTGGAACAACGTCGACGACGGTTACGACGCCTGGAAGTTCACCTCCCCGATCGTCGTCGAGAACACGATCGCGTACGGCAACGGCTTCAACCGCTGGAACTTCCCGGACTTCGCGGGCGACGGCAACGGCCTCAAGCTGGGCGGCGGGAGCCCGGCACCGGCGGTGGCCCACACCCTGCGCAACTCGCTCGCGTACCGGAACGCGGCACACGGAGTCACCGACAACGGCAACCCGGGAGCGCTCGCCCTCAGCCGCACCACCACGTTCCGCAACACGGGCACGGGCTTCGACGCCGACGGTTCGGGCGGAAAGGCGGTCCTCACCGCCAACCTGTCCGTCGCGGACGCACGGCCCGCGGCACTCGGCGCCGGCACCACGTCCATGGGCAACTCCTGGGATCTGGGCGGCACTTGGGGCGAGTGGTCGGTCGCGAGCACGGACACGGGCGCCATCGCAGGACCGCGTTCGTCCGACGGCTCCCTGCCGCCCGCCCGCGACCTGCTCGTCCCGAGGGACGGCACGGCCGTCGGAGCCCGCTTCTGAACCACCCCGTGGACCCCGGGACGGACGACCCCGGGGCCACGGGACCGGCACATCCAGCAGCACCAGCGCAGTCCGAACGAGGAGAGCCGCACATGATCACGCCAGACAACTCCTACAGACCCGTCACCGCCCCGGACGCGACCGGCGCCTCCCGCGCCTTCGCACCCTCCCGCCGGAGCCTGTTGCGGGCGATGGCCGCCCTGCCGGTCTCGGCGCTCGTCGTGGGCGGGCTGCCCGGTCTGCTCAGCACGGCCTCCGCGGCCGCGCCGCCCCGCGGATCGGCCACCCGCTACACCATCGTGCCGTTCCTCAACAGCAACGACGGAACGGTGAACGTCTACCAGTCCGACGACGCAACGGACTTCCGGCTCGTCAAGGCGTCCGCGTACACGCCACCCGCGGGCCGCATCCGCGACGCCAGCGTCTTCAAGCACACCGACGGCTACTACTACATCACCTACACCACGCACACCTGGCAGGACACCAGCACCACGATCGGCTTCGCCCGCAGCTCGGACCGCAGCAACTGGACCTTCCTGTACGACTACACCGTGCCGATCGCGAACCTGTCGCGCGCCTGGGCGCCGGAGTGGTTCGTCGACAGCGACGGCAGCGTGAACATCCTCGTGTCCTGCTCGGTGACCAGCGACGAGTGGATCTTCACTCCGTATCTGCTCAAGGCCACCAACTCCGCGCTCACCGGCTGGAGTTCACCGGTGGCGCTGTCCGGCATCGGCGCCAACCACATCGACACGTTCATCGTGAAGATCGGCTCGACGTACCACGCCTTCACGAAGAACGAGACGTCCAAGTACATCGAGTACGCCACGAGCACAGCGCTCGCCGGCCCGTACACGATCAGCAGGACCGGGAACTGGGCGGGCTGGGGCGGCACCCGGGAGGGCGCCGCGCTGATACAGCTCGACAACGGCGCGTGGCGGATCTTCTTCGACGGATACGGCGACGGCAGTTACTACTACAGCGACAGCTACGACACCTTCGCCACCTGGAGCGCGCCGAAGAAGCTGCCGGGCATCTCGGGGACGGCACGCCACTTCACGGTGCTCAAGGAGACGGTGTCCGGCGGCGTGACCCTGCCCACGGGCGTCACCCGCTACCTCCAGTCGGGGAACTTCACCACCCGCTACTGGCAGGAGCAGTCCGCCCTGCTCAACCTGCCCGTGCTGACCAGTTCCAGCACGACCGCGGAGAAGCAGGCGTCCACGTTCACGATCGTGGCGGGCCTCGCCGACGCGAACGGCTACTCGTTCCGCAACGCGGCGGGCAACTACCTGCGGCACTGGGACTTCCGGGGCCGCTTCGACGCGAACGACGGCTCGTCGACGTTCGCCAGGGACGCCACCTTCATCGCCCGCGCGGGCAGTTCCGTACGCCTGGAGTCGTACAACTACCCCGGCTACTACCTGCGCCACTACAACTACCAACTCCGCGTCGACCCGTCGGACGGCACGGACCTGTTCCGCCAGGACAGCTCGTTCGTGGCGGTGACGCCTTTCTGACCTGCGCGGCATCGCCGTCCGGGTGACGGCTGAACCTGGTGCACGTCTCCTTCGTGCACCAGGTCGGGACCAGGTCGGCACACCTTCCATGGCGCCACGAGCGTGGCCGTCAGCATGTCGGCCAGCCATGTCTCGTACGTGTCGGCCGACCAGCCCCGCCCCGCAGTGAGCTGGGTGTACAGCTGGGGGTCGGCCAGCGCCCAGACGGCGTCCGCCAGGTGGGCCGGATCCGCCTCCGGGCCGAGCTCGCCGGTCTCGTCCAGGTGCGTGACGAAGGCGGTGACGCCGGTCAGCCGCTCGCGCTCGGCGATCTCCAGGGACCCCTCCGACGTCCGGCCCGGCCTGGGTCAGCAGGGCGAACAGCTCGGCGACCCGTTCATGGATACCGCGCGCCTACGCGGCGTGGAGCCGGAGCTTGGGGCCCAACTCCCCGACGGTCTGGTCCTGGTCGACGCGGGAACACCCGCCAATCTGAAGCAGCTGCGCACGCTGCTGTCCGGCCTCGGCCGCTCCCTGTCCGACGTCCGTGCCGTACTCCTCACCCACGGCCACCCCGACCACACGGCGTTGACCCACACCCTCCAGGAAGCCGGCGCCGACCTCTGGATCCACGAACGGGACACTGCCATCCTGCGCGACGGCCCGCGGAGCGCGATGCGCCACGCCAAGCCCGAACGTTCGATGCTCCCGTACCTCCTGCGCAGGCCCCCCGCACTCGCCCTCCCCCTCGGGCTGGCCCGCCGACGAAGCCCGAAGCGGGACCGGGTGTGAAGCGGCCGGTCTGTTGAGCGGAACAGTCGCGTTGTCCGTCCGCCGGGGGAAACGGAGTATGTGGCCTTCCCGCTCGTTCCCGCCTCTCGGGAGGTTGTTCCGTGCGCTCCGTCGTCCTACGAGGGCTTGCGGCCTTGGTGAGCCTGCTCGCCCTGTTGAGCGTCGTATCGGCCGTGCCCGCGTCCGCGGCCCCTCCCTCCCTGACGGTCCCCACCGGCAGGGGCGCCGTCGCGGGAGCCGCGGCGGACGGGTGTACCGGTTCCTCGGCATCCCGTACGCCGCCCCGCCGACCGGTGTCGGACGCTGGCAGCCGCCCGTGCCCGCTGCCGCCTGGCCGGGCGTACGGTCGGCGACCTCCTACGGCTCGCGCTGCCCGCAGTCGGCCACCGGCAACGGCACCGGCAACGGCACCGGCACCGGGCATGAGCGAGGACTGCCTCTATCTCAACGTCTACACCCCCGAACGGCGGACGAACCGCCCGCTGCCGGTGCTGTTCTGGATCCACAGCGGGGGCTTCGCCGGCGGTTCGGGTGACCTCTACGACGGCTCGCGGATCGCGAAGACCGAGAACGTCGTGGTCGTCACGATCAACTACCGGCTGGGCGTGTTCGGATTCCTCGACCTGCCCGGGCTGAGCCGGCAGGGCGCGGGCAACTACGGCTTGCTCGACCAACAGGCGGCGCTGCGCTGGACTCAGCGCAACATCCGCGCCTTCGGCGGGGACGCGGGCCGCGTGACCATCGCGGGCGAGTCAGCCGGCGGCCACTCCGTCTGCGCGCTGCTGGCCTCGCCGCCGGCCCGCGGCCTGTTCGCCGGCTCGATCATCCAGAGCGGCGGCTGCCCGAGCCACACGACCGCCCAGGCCCTCACCAAGGGCCGGGACTACGCCGCGGCCGCCGGGTGTTCCGACCCGGCGACGACCGTCGTGTCCTGCCTGCGGGCCAAGCCGACGAGCGAACTGCTGGGCGCCGGCAGCGGGTTCACCGGCGGCATCCTCACCGGCATCCTCCCCGTGTCCGGAGTTCCCGAGCTGCCGCTCCCGCCGAGCGTCGCCGTACGGACCGGCCGGATCCACGACGTTCCCCTCCTCATCGGAAGCACCCGCGACGAAGTACGCCAATGGGCACTGCCGTTCGCGCAAGCGACCAGGGAGCAGTACGAGCGGGCGGTCAGGCTGGAGTTCGGCCCACGGACGGCGGACGCCGTACTCGCGCACTACCCCTACAGCGCCTATGACCGCCCTTACGCCGGCACGTACGCCATCAGCACGCTGTGGGACGCCAGCAGCGTCTTCTACGGGCTGGGCGGCTGCGAGTACCAGAACCTCACGGCGCAGTTCGCGGCTCGCCAACCGAGGACGTACTTCTACCAGTTCGACGCCCCGCACCCGCCCGCCCTCGCGACGACTCCGCCCGGCTTCGACTCCGGCGCGCCGCACGCGAGCGAGCTCGGCTACCTGTGGCCCATGGAGACCTCGAAGTCGCAGACTCCGGAGCAACGGCAGCTGTCCACGGCGATGGTGGGCCACTGGGGCGCGTTCGTGAAGCACGCGAACCCCACGACCTCGGGACTGGCGGCCTGGCCCTCGTACGGCAGCGGCAAGTACATGTCCCTGCTGCCCGGTGACGACAGCCAGGCCCTCAAGTCCAAGGTGTACGCCGACCGACACCAGTGCGGGTTCTGGAACAGCATCGACTACGGCTGGCTCACCACCGACCCGGACCGCCTCGCCGCACAGGCAGGCGTTCCGACGTCCTGAGGCCACGCGGAAGGGTGCCCGGCCGGGAGAAGACCCGCCGGGCACCCTTCTGTGATCGTTGATCCCGACGATGTGAGCGGATCGCCTCCCGAGTGCGCCAGATACACCGCGCCGACGTTGTCGGGGGCGATGGCGACCGGGGAGCCCGGCCGCGGGCGCGAACCGGACGCAGTCCGTGGACGGGCACTTGACGTCCCCCGTCGCCGCAACTGCCGGAGCGGCGAGGGTCGTTGTCGCACCCGACGCCAGCAACGCGCCGAGAGCCGGCACCACGCCCAGGGCGCGCCCGCGTCTGGTGAGCGAGCGTGCGGGACGTACGGGGTACGGGGAGGTTCACCAAGGGGGGCCGGCCGTGAGGCACGGCGTGTCAACGCGTGTTCCAGTCATGCTCTGTCATCTCGTGGTGTACGTGATGCACGATTTGTGATCGTTTGAAAGTTACCTCAGGGTATGGCGTGACTTCTCATGAGGGTGGCATTAGAACCCGTTTCACTCTATGGAGAGTGAGGAGCCGCGCATGAACGACGATTCCCCACGTGGGACGCGCCTCAGAGGCGTATCTCGTCGGAGATTCATCACTGGAACTGGTTCTCTTCTTGGGTCGGCGGCACTCGCCGGCCAGGTACTGCCGGCGCATGCCGCCACGACAGCCGCAGCCGCCGTCATCGAGCCGGGGGCGCATGTGCCCGCCCTCGTGATCGGCACCGGATACGGCGGTTCCGTGGCCGCTCTGCGCCTGGCCCAGGCGGGTGTCGACGTCCACATGGTCGAGATGGGCATGGCCTGGGACACCCCCGGGTCGGACGGCAAGATCTTCGCCAACACGACGAGCCCCGACTACCGCTCCTACTGGCTGCGCACCAGGACGAAGCAGCCGCTCAGCAACTTCCTCGGCTTCCCCATCGACAAGGACGTCCCTCGCTACACCGGGATCCTGGACGCCGAGGAGATGGGCGGCATCATCGTCTACCAGGGCCGCGGTGTGGGCGGCGGCTCACTGGTGAACGGAGGGATGGCGGTCACTCCGAGGCGGGAGAACTTCGGCGCCGTCCTGCCGTCGGTCAACGCCGACGAGATGTACTCCGTCTACTACCCGCGCGCCAACTCCGGCCTCGGGGTCGGCACGGTCGACCCGACCTGGTTCGAGACCGCCGACTGCTACCAGTACGCCCGGGTCGGCCGAAAGCACGCCCAGCGTTCGGGCTTCCCCTTCGTCTTCGTACCCGACGTGTACGACTGGGACTACATGGAACAGGAGGCCGCCGGGACGGTACCGAAGTCCGCGCTCGCGGGTGAGATCCTCTATGGCAACAACTACGGCAAGAAGTCCCTGCAGAAGACCTATCTCGCCAGGGCCACGGCGACCGGCCGGGTCTCCATCTCACCGCTGCACAAGGTCACTTCGGTCGCTCCGGCGACGGGCGGCCGCTACACGGTCGTCATCGACCAGCTCGACACCGGCGGCAACACCACGGCCACCAAGACCGTCACCGCGGACCGGGTGTTCTTCGCGGCCGGCAGCGTCGGCACCAGCAAGCTGCTGGTCGCACTCAAGGCCGCGGGCGCGCTGCCGGGCCTCAACAGTGAGGTGGGCAAGGGCTGGGGCGACAACGGCAACGTGATGTGCGGCCGCGCCAACCATCTGTGGGACCCCACCGGTGCCCTGCAGTCGTCCATCCCGTGCTCCGGCATCGACAACTGGGCCGCGGGCGGCGCGTTCGCCGAGGTGGCGCCGCTGCCCACCGGCATCGAGACCTTCGCCTCGTTCTATCTGTCGATCACCAAGAACCCCAACCGCGCCCAGTTCTCGTGGAACGCGTCGACGGGCAAGGTCGATCTCAACTGGCAGACCGCCTGGAAGCAGCCGTCCATCGACATGGCCAAGACGATCTTCGACAAGATCAACGCCAAGGAGGGGACGATCTACCGCACCGACCTCTTCGGCGCGTACAAGATCTGGGGCGACCACCTGACGTACCACCCCCTGGGCGGCGCGGTGCTCAACAAGGCGACGGACAACTACGGCCGCCTGCACGGACATCCGGGTCTGTACGTCATCGACGGCGCGCTGATCCCGGGCAACACCAGCGTCAATCCGTTCGTCACCATCACGGCGCTCGCCGAACGGAACATCGAAAAGATCATCGCGACGGACCTGTAGCGGCAACCGCGGACGAGAGGGGACCAGATCGGGGGATCGGGGCCGCCCGGACCTGCCGGGTGGCCCCGGACCGGTTCAGTGCCCCGGCAGTACGCACATGGCGTCGAGTCCCAGGACCCGGTTGAGCCGTCCGAAGGCGAGCCAGGAGCCGAGGCTCATGGTCAGTTCGACGATCTCGGTCTGGCTGTAGTGCGTGGTCATCCGGTCCCAGAACTCCTCGTCGAGGCCGTGGTGGTCCAGGGCGTAGCGGTCGGCGTACTCGGCGGCCAGGCGGGTGCGGTCGTCGAACGCGTCGGTCGTGCGCCAGTGCTCGACGGCGTCGGGGAAGTCGTCCTCGACCTTCCGGCCGTCCCGCTCGGTTCGCCAGTCGAGGCAGAAGAGGCAGCCGTTGATCTGCGCGATCCGAAGCCGTGCCGCCTCGAACTCGCGCAGTCCCAGGGTCGTATGGGCGTAGACGGCCAGTGAAAAGTTCGCGGCGGCAGGTCCGATGCCGGGGACCATGTCGCCCCACACGTACTCGATCGGGTTCTTGCCCTCGGGGATGTCGACGTTCATCCGGGACTCCTTCGTCCACGTTCCCGGCCTCGGCCGGGGCCGCAGGCGCGTCCTTGGGGTGCCGGCAGGGGGTGTCGGCGTCGATGTCACTTGGTTGTCACTTGGCTCCGAGTGCTCCGAGCGGTGCGGGTGCTTCGAGCGCTGACGGGGCTCCGAGCGGTGCGGGCGCGCCGAGTCTGCCGACCGCCGGGCGCAGCGGAACGTCGAGGGCGTCGTACAGTCCGGGCTCCGCGTCCACGAGCCAGTCGATGGCTCCGACGAGACGGCCGACGGCGGTGGCGTTCCCGCCGGCGGAGCGGTTGTCGCCCTCGTCGGTGGCCTCGACGGTGATCTCGATGCGCGGGCGGCCCTCGATGATCACGCGGTGTGCTCCGTCGCCGTTGGGCGGTGAGGGCCAGTCCGGGGCGCAGCTCGGGTGGATGCGGGTGATGTGCTCGATGACCAGGCGGGGTTCGCCCTTCACGATGCCCTGCACCTCGAAGCGCACGGCGCCCTGGGTGCCGGCCTCGAAGTCACCCATGGTCCGGGTGCTCACCGTGGTGTCGAGCGCGCGGCGCTGCAGGGTCTCGCGGATCTCGTCGAGTTCGACGCCGAGGGCCCTGGCCATCAGCCGTATCTGACCGCCCCACACCATGGTCGGGATCGATGGCGCGAGCATCAGCGGCTGGTAGTCCATGGGGTGACCCATGCCGATCAGATGCCGGACCGACTCCTCCTGCTCGTACGTCGAATAGTCGAAGATCTCCTGGCAGCGGACGGCGTCGACGACCGTGCCGAGTCCACTCATCAGCAGGGGCAGGACGTCATTGCCCCAGCCCGGGTCGACACCGGACACGAACAGCGACCCGCCACCGTCCGCGATCGCCGCGAGCACGGGGTCGCGGAACTCGGGCGGGGCGTTGCGCTGGTCGTAGAGCGGATACAGCGACGGAGTGACGACCACCGCACCCGCCCGGATCGCCGCGCCGATGTCGGTCAGGGCTTCGTCGGGCCGGATGTCACCCGACGCCGCGTACACCACCGCTCCCGGCCCCGCTGCCAGCACCGCAGCGACATCGTCCGTCGCCGCGACACCCAGAACCCGGTCCAGGCCCGCGAGTTCACCCGCGTCACGGCCGGCCTTCCCGGGACTGTGAACCAGTACCGCCGTGAGATCGAGCGCCGGATGCGCGTCGACCGCACGGATCGCCGCACGGCCGACATTTCCGGTTCCCCAGACCACCGTGGAAATCATGCGCGGAGCGTAACCTGACGAGTCGTCAGTTTCTATACCCGTGCACCGACCTCACGCAGCGAGCTCGGGCGAGCCGCGGGGCACCCCAAATGCACGTACGCAGGTGCACCCCGACGTCGGGCGAGGCTTTCCCACCCAGGGCTTGACGAGACGAACCGTCTCGTCTACCTTTCTGTTCATCGGCCGGCAGTCATGCACTTGCCGTCGGCCGCACGACCCTGTTCACCGAGCAAAGGACCGCACTTGCACTGTGCTTCCGTCGACACCACCGTCACTGCTTCTCCTCTCACCACGTCCCAGATCGCTCTCGCCGAGGTGACCAAGCGCTACGGCGACCGCTTGGTGCTGGACCGGGTGTCCCTCACTGTCCGGCCGGGCGAAAAGGTCGGGATCGTCGGGGACAACGGCTCCGGGAAGTCCACGCTCCTGCAGCTGCTGGCCGGACAGGAGCCGGTCGACAACGGCAGCCTGACCGTCCTCGCACCGGGCGGGATCGGCCACCTCCGCCAGACACTCGATCTGCCCGCCTCCGCGCGCGTGGGCGATGCCGTGGATCACGTACTGGGCGAACTACGCGCCCTGGAGCACCGTATTCGTGTCACCGAGGCCGCACTGGGCACGGCCGGCACCGCCGAGTTCGAGCGCTACGCGGCACTGGTGGCCGAGTTCGACGCGCGGGGCGGGCACGGAGCGGATCGCCGCGTCGAGGTGAACCTGCGCCGGCTCGGCGAGCACGCGCCACTGGACCGGGAGCGTGTACTGAGCACCCTCTCCGGCGGGCAGCGCTCCCGGCTCGCGCTGGCCGCGACCCTGGCTCTGGCCCCTGAACTGCTGCTGCTCGACGAGCCGACCAACGATCTGGACGACGAGGCCGTGGCCTGGCTCGAAGGACATCTGCGCCGTCATCGGGGCATGGTCGTCGTGGCCACGCACGACCGGGCGTTCCTGGAACGCGTCACCGACACCATCCTGGAAGTGGACCCCGATCAGCGCACGGTACGGCGCTACGGCAACGGATACGCCGGCTTCCTCACCGCCAAGGCGGCGGCCCGGGCACGGTGGGCGTGGGAGCACGAGCAATGGCGCAACGAGGTCGCCCGGCAGGAACACCTCGCCGACTCCGGTATCGGCATGCTGGCCGAGATCCCCCGCAAGTCGCCGCGGGCGTTCAGCGGCGCCGGCGCCTTCCGTGCACGCTCGCGGACACACGGCGCGCAGAGCCGCATCCGCAACGCACGCGAACGGTTGCAGCGGCTGATCGAGCACCCCGTGCCGCCACCCCCGCAGCCACTGCGGTTCACCGGCAGCGTCGAAGGCACGCCGACGCCGCCGACGCCGACCGCCGGGGAACCATCGACGGCAGTGGACCTGGAAGGCGTCCTGGTCGAAGGGCGGTTGTACGTTCCGTCCCTGAAACTCGCCCCGGGTGACCGGCTCCTCGTCACCGGCCCCAACGGCGCCGGCAAAACCACCCTTCTCCGACTGCTGGCTGGGGAGCTGGCGCCCGACGCCGGCATCGTGCGCCGACCGCGCCGGGTCGGATTCCTGCGTCAGCACAGCGCGCCCGACGACGCCTTCGACGCTCGGACGCTGCTCGCGGCATTCGCGGCCGGCAGGGCGGGTCAGCCCGACGAGCACGCCGACGCACTCCTCGCGCTCGGCCTGTTCCATGCCGCCGATCTCGCTGTTGCCGTACGGAACCTGTCCGTCGGGCAGCGCCGCAAGCTCGAACTGGCCCGGCTCGTGACGGCCGGCCCACTCGATCTGCTCCTGCTCGACGAGCCGACGAACCACCTGGCCCCCGCCCTGGTGGAAGAGATGGAGGCAGCCCTGGCCCGCTACACCGGCACGCTGGTCGTGGTGACACACGACCGACTCCTGCGCGAACGCTTTCACGGGTCACGCCTGGAACTACCCCTGAACTCCGCCGAGAAGACGCCGCGTCAGACCGCCGCGAGGACGCGCCAGAACTGACGACCAGGAACCGCCTGTCCCGGGAACGGTTCCGTCAGCGGCGTCTCACGGCAGATCCCTCAGTCAATGCCGCCGGGATGGGGTCGGCAGGAAACGCGGAATCGACTTCGGCGCCTCCTGCCGGCCATCGCCGGAAACCTGTGCCGGCGACAGCCCGCGAAGGCCGTTCGGGCAATCAGGTCCTATGCCCGGTGGCCGCGGTAGTAGCCGCCGAGCTCCTCGTGGTAGCCCGCGTCCCCGGTGTGCTTGTCCTTGTCGAACTCGGGAGCGTTCTTGATCTGCTCCTTGGTCCGGTCGACGTAGATCCTCTCTTCGGCCGTGTCGATGCCGCTGACGAGGCCGGCAGGGATCAGCACGTGCTTGCCGAAGATCCACACCCCGGTGTCGACCACGAGGTGGGACGCTCCGACGTCGTCGGAGTGCTTGTCGACCTTGCCGATGCTCCCGTCCGTCGCCTCGACCTTGTAACCGATCAGACTGCTGCCGGCGGTGTAGCCGGTGGTGGGCAGGTAGCCCCACATGTCCGCACTCACGAAAACATCTCCTTCATCAATTACTTGACGGCCGAATAAATTATCCCGACCAGTATTTCCTGAATTCTTCTCGTCCCGGGTTCCCACCGTCCTCGACGGTAATCGTCAGAAAACCGCGTGCCTAAATCCAACCCGTTGTGTGGAGCGAGGCTTTTCAGACGGCCCAGGACACTGCCGGTCACATACTGATGCCGTGAACGGGCACACGTGTCTCACCCGAACCAGCAGAAAGGACTTGTGGTGAGTGAACACGCCGCCGTCCCACCGGCAGTCGACGCGTATCTGGAGATACTGCTGCGGCTGATCGACGCGCAGCCCGAGGCCAGCCTGACGATCTGTCTGACCACGCCCGGCGGGATCGTCGCAGGCAGCCTGGTCGGGTCCCGTACGTGGGCCGACCGTTGGGAGACCACGGTGTCGGCGGCCACCGGAGCGCAGGACCGCGCCGACCACATGGCGCATCTGGCGCACACCGTCCGGTCCGCCTTGAAACAGACGGAGCCGGATACCGGAGACGGACTGCACTCGTTCATCCACCTGGTCGACGTCACGTTCCTGTCCGTGCCGGGGACCACGACGGCTCCCCTGTGGCGCGGACGGCTCGGGGATGTGTCTGGCTGGTCCCTGGGCGCACCCGCCGACCGGCCGGCCTCGTGAGAACGGCCGGCGATCTCATGGCACCTCAGCACCCCGCCCACCGTGACGGCGACCGACCGGGCCGGTTCACGAGGCTGGCGGAACACGCCTCGAACTTCACCAGCTCCCCCGGCTTCTTCGGCGTGTGCCTCGTTCTGGTCGCGGGCGCGATCACCGCGCACGCACTGAAGCTGCCCACGCAGTGGCTGCTGGTGGTGGGCGAGGCGATGTCCGCCGTGTCACTGCTGCTCCTGGCACTGCTGAAGAACTCCGAGCGGCGCGCCGAGCACGCCATCCAGCGCAAACTCGACGCCATCGCCGCCGCGTTGCTGGAGATCCGGCGGGAGGAACCGGGAGCCGCGAGCGAGGAACTCCGCAAGGCCATCAACGTGGAGAAGCAGACCTGACCGTCCCCGGTACGGCCCGGCCGATCCCGCTCACAGCCACCACGAATCCGCTCGCCCGCCCGGCCGCCGAGCCGCTACCGTGCCCGCGTGATGACCGCCGCTGACGTACTGTCCGTTCTCGCCCTGCTGCGTGCCGCGGATGTCGAGGTCTGGGTGGGCGGCGGGTGGGGCATCGACATTCTGGTCGGGGAGCAGACGCGTCGGCACCGTGACCTGGACCTGATGCACCGGGAGGACCAGGAGCAGGCCGTCGTGGCGGCTCTCGCGGAGGCCGGGTTCGTCGAGACGCTCGACTGGCGTCCCGTGCGGTTCGTGGTCACGGACCCGCGCGGTCGCGAGATCGATCTGCACCCGTTGGTCTTCGCGGCGGACGGGTCCGCGGTGCAGGCCTCCCCCGACCCGCACCGCCCGTTCGTCTATCCCGCCCCGTGCTTCGTCAGCGGCGCGATCCGGGGAACCGCCGTCCCCTGTCTGTCGGCCGAGCAGCAGGTCTACTTCCATCAGGGATACGAACCGGCCGACCACGACCGCCATGACATGGCTCAGCTCCGACGGGTCTTCGGCGTCACCACCCACTTCTGACCGGGCGTCGCAGGGCGTCGGGGAAGCCCTGCATGGCGCCGGCCACCTTCCGGTGCCTCATGTGCGCAGCCACACCGCCGTGTCAGAGGGCAGCCTGCCGTTGGTGTCCAGTGGGCCGCTGGAGAGCAGGATCTCCGTATGGTCCGGCAGGGCGGCCGGGGTCTCGGCCAGGTTCGCGACGCAGATCAGATCCGGGGAACGGCGGAAGGTGAGGACGTCGTCGGAGGAGGGCAGCCACTGCAACGGGCCGTCGCCCAGGGCCGGGTCGGCGCGGCGCAGGCCCAGTGCGGCGCGGTAGAGGCTGAGCATGGAGTCGGGGTCGGCGGCCTGGCGGTCGGCCGCGTAGTCGGGCCAGCCCTCGGGCTGCGGGAGCCAGGGTTCGGTGCCTGAGCCGAAACCGGCGTACGGAGCGTCGGCCGTCCACGGCAGCGGAACACGGCAGCCGTCGCGGCCCGGGTCGGTGCCGCCGGAGCGGAAGTGCATCGGGTCCTGGATGCGGTCCCGGGGGATCTCCGCTTCGGGCAGGCCCAGTTCCTCGCCCTGGTAGATGTAGACGGAGCCGGGCAGCGCGAGGGTGAGCAGCGCGGCGGCACGTGCCCGGCGGGTGCCGAGCCGCAGGTCGGCCGGGGTGCCGAAGGCCTTGGTGGCGAAGTCGAAGCCGGTGTCCTGCCGCCCGTAACGGGTGACCGTGCGGGTCACGTCGTGATTGCACAGCACCCAGGTGGCCGGCGCACCGACCGGGGCGTGTTCGGCGAGGGTGTCGTCGATGGCGGCGCGCAGCCGGGCCGCCTCCCACGGGCACGACAGGAAGGAGAAGTTGAACGCGGTGTGCAGTTCGTCGGGGCGCAGGTAGCGGGCGAACCGTTCGGAGTCCGGCAGCCACACCTCGCCGACGAAGACGCCGTCGTACTCGTCGGCGATCCGCCGCCAGGAGCGGTAGATCTCGTGCAGGTCGTCCCGGTCGATGTACGGGTGGGGGTCACGCCCCTCCACGAAGTCGGGCAGGCCGGGGTCCTTGGCGGGCAGCGCCGCGGAGTCGATGCGTACGCCCGCCACCCCTCGCTCGAACCAGAACCGCAGCACCTCTTCGTGTTCCTCCCGCACCGCGGGGTGGGCCCAGTTGAGGTCCGGCTGCTCCGGCGTGAACAGGTGGAGGTACCACTCGCCGTCCTCGACCCTGGTCCAGGTCCGGCCGGAGAACTGTGACGGCCAGTCGTTGGGCGGGAGTTCGCCGTGCGCGCCGCGACCGGGACGGAAGTGGAAGAGCTTGCGCTCGGGACTGCCCGGTCCAGCGGCGAGCGCGGCGCGGAACCAGGGGTGCTGGTCGGAGACGTGGTTGGGCACGATGTCCACGATGGTGCGGATGCCCAGCTCGCGGGCCTCGGTGATCAGTCGCTCGGCCTCGTCGAGGTTGCCGAAGGCGGGGTCGATGGTGCGGTAGTCGGCGACGTCGTAACCCCCGTCGGCGAGCGGGGACAGGTACCAGGGGGTGAACCAGATCGCGTCGACGCCCAGTTCGGCGAGGTAGGGCAATCTCGACCGTACGCCCGCGAGGTCCCCGGTGCCGTCGCCGTCGCCGTCGGCGAAGCTGCGCGGGTACACCTGGTAGATGGCGGCACCGCGCCACCAGTCGTCGGTGTGGCCGGGGGTCGTGCCGGGCTGAGGGGCTGCCACGTGTCGGTCCTTTCGGGGCAGGGGTGGTTCTCCGCCGCCGCCCCGGACAGCGAGGCGTCGGGAACGGGGCGGCGGAGGAGGATCGGTGGGGGCACCTGCGTGGTGTTCGCTGCGGGTGGTGCCCGGGCCGCGCGGGTGGTAGCGGACTGTGTGTGCTCGGTCAGCCCTTGAGGCCGCCCGCCGTCAGTCCGCTCATGATGTTGCGCTGGAAGACGAGGAAGAGGATGAGCGTGGGCAGGGACGCGATGGTCAGGGAGGCGATCAGCACGTTCTCGGGCACGCTGGTGGCGAGCGAGTAGATACCGACGGCGAGGGTCTGCTTCGACGGGTCGGGCAGGACGAGCATCGGCCAGAGGAAGTCCTTCCAGACGCCGACGACGGCGAAGATGGACACCACACCGAGGATGGGCCGGGAGACCGGCAGCACGATGGACCACAGGGTGCGCAGCGGGCCGGCGCCGTCCATCGCCGCCGCGTCGAGCAGTTCCTTGGGTATCGAGTCGAAGAACCGCTTGAGCAGGAAGATGTTGAAGGCGTTGGTGACCGACGGAAGCCAGATCGCCCAGGGCGAGTTGAGCAGGTTGCGTTCGACGATCGGCACGTCCAGCGCGGTGAGGTACTGCGGTACGACGAGGACGGTCGCCGGGATCATCAGGGTGGCGAGCATCAGGCCGAGGATCATCTTGCCGAGTACGGGCCGCAGTTTGGACAGCGAGTAGGCGGCGGCGACGTCGAGCACCAGCTGGAAGGCGAGCGCGCCGAAGGCGTAGTAGAGGGTGTTCATCAGGAGTTTGGCCAGGTCCATCACCTCCCAGGCCCGCTTGTAGTTCTCCGCGTGGACGGAACCGGGCACCCAGGTGGGCGGGGTCTGGACGGCTTCCTGGGTGGTCTTGAGCCCGCTGGACACCATCCAGTACAGCGGGCCGAGGAAGGCCAGCGTGAACAGGACGACGACGAGCGCGAAGCACACCCAGTACAGGACCTTGCCGCGCGGGCGGGCCAGTTGGGCGGGTGAGATGAGCGTGCGAGTGGACATGTCCGTGTCTCCCCCGGTCCCCTAGTCCTGCTCGGCGCGGTTGAGTCTGGTGTACGCGGCCGAGAAGCTGGCCAGCAGTACGAGCAGGAGCAGGCCGAGCGCCGCCGCGGCGCCGTAGTTGTTGAAGTTGAAGGCGTACTGGTAGATCAGGTACACGATGGTGGTGGTGGACCCTTCGGGTCCGGCGCCGCCGGTGAGCAGGAACGGCTCGATGAAGACCTGCATGGTGGCGATGATCTGCATGAGGAGCATCAGCAGCAGGATGAGCCTGGTCTGCGGGACGGTGACGTGCCAGACCTTGCGGAGCAGTCCCGCGCCGTCCAGTTCGGCGGCCTCGTACAGCTCACCGGGCACGCTCTGGAGTGCGGCGAGGTAGATCAGTGTCGCGCCGCCCATGTTCATCCAGGTCGAGGCGACGACCACGGAGAGCATCGCGGTGTCGGGGTCCTGGAGCCATTGCTGGGCGGGGACGCCGAAGACGCCGAGTATCTCGTTGAACATGCCGTACCCGGGGTCGTACAGGTACTTGAAGAGCAGGACCGACGCGGTCGGCGGGAGCATCACCGGCAGGTAGACCAGCAGCCTCAAGTAGCCCTGGCCGTGCCGGAATTCATTGATGACCAGGGCGGTGACGAACGGTACGACGAAGCCGAGGATCAGCGCCAGTACGGTGAACCACAGGGTGTTGCGCCAGGCCTGGCCGAAGGCCGGGTCGTTCCAGACGGTGACGAAGTTGTCCCAGCCCACCCAGCTGACGCGGCCGTCCTCGGTCTTCTGGAAGGCGAGGAGGAACTCCCGGACGATCGGATACCAGGAGAAGAAGGCGAAGCAGAGCACCGCGCCGATGAGGAAGCCGTGGGCGGTGATGTTGCGGCGCAGGTTCTTGCCGAGCTCGCCGTCCGGGAGGTGCGGGGCACCGGCGCGGGGCCTGCGGGGGCGGCGGTCCTTGACCACTGGGTCCTTGGTGAGGATGGGGGCCGACATGGTCGCTCCTTGACGTACTGCGGTGCCGCCGGACGGATCGGGTCCGGGCACATGCCGTGGGAGGTCGGGTTCTCGCCCGCGCCGCCGGTGGACGGCGGCGCGCGGGCGGGCCGGACGGTGGTGGCACCGTCCGGCCGCCGCGTGGTCACTGGGTGGCGAGGACCTTGTTGACCTGTGACTCGGCGGTGGACAGGAGCTTGTCGATGTCGGCGTCCTTGTTGGTGAGGATGCCGGACATGACGTTGTCGAGGACCTTGTAGATCTCCTGGGCCTTGGGCGGTTCGGCCTTGCCCGGGACCGGGTTGTCGGTGAATGCCTTGAAGTTCTCCACCGGCATGGTGGCGAACTCCTTGCGGGCGGCGTCGTCCTTGGTCTTGGAGCCGTTCAGCCACAGGTTCGGCTGCGGGAGTCCCACGGGCAGGGCGTCGGCCTTGGACCGCTTCCAGTCGTACTGGCCCTTGCCGACCGTGGTGAACTTGAAGTTCAGCCAGGCGATGGAGGCCTTGACCTTGTCGGCGGAAATCCCCTGCTTGATCATGTAGTTGTTGCCGCCGGCGAGGGTGTTCTCACCGCCCGGGATCGGCCCCATGCCGAAGTTCTCGTACTTGGCGCCGAGTTGCTGGACCATGTACGTGACGTCGTCGGGCGCGGCGAGGAACATGCCCAGCTTGTCGGTGGCGATCTGCTTCTGGAGGTCGCCCCACTTCAGCAGTTGGGTCTTGCCCATGGAGTCGTCGTCCCAGCGCATGGCGTGGAGGTTCTCGGCGACCTGCTTGCCGGTCGCGTCGTTGAAGGCGGCCTTCTTGCCGCTCGCGTCGACGACGTCGCCCCCGAGGCTGTACATCTGCGCGGTGAAGTGCCAGCCGCCGGTGTTGGCCGCGCTGTACTCGCCGAATCCGGCGACGCCGCCGCCGAGGTCCGCGATCTTCTTGGCCGCGGTGCGGACCTCCTCCCAGGTCTTCGGCGGGGTGTCCGGGGCGAGGCCGGCCTCGGTGAAGAGCTTGCGGTTGATGAGCAGGCCCATGCGGTAGTTGCTGGTGGGCAGGCCGTAGAGCTTCCCGTCCTTCTTCAGCGAGCTGAGGACGTCGGGGTCGATGTCCTTGAGCAGCGGGACGCTCTTGTCGTTGACGTACGCGGTGATGTCCTGGGCGCCGTCGTTGTCGAGGACCTGGGGCAGGTCGGTGAAGTACGTGTAGAAGACGTCGGGTTGGGACTTCGCCTTGAGCATCGCGGTGAAGCGCGGCGGTTCCAGACACTGGCCCGGCGTGGAGCGGCCCTCGATGCTGACGTTCGGGTACTTCTTGTTGAACTCCTTGACGTCCTCGTTCCACTGCCTGAGCTCGGCCGCCTTCGCCGCGGGGGGCATGCAGTCGATGGTGATGGACACCTTGGTCTTCGGGTCCAGCGGTGCGGCGGGGTCGGCTTTCGCACTGTTGCCGGAGCCGTTGTCGCCGTCGTCGTCGCTGCTGCTCGTACCGCAGGCGGCGAGCGCGGTCAGCGTGAGCGCGGAGGCGAGGGTGACCGCGCCGGCGCGGCGGGTGCGGCGGAACCGAGCTCTTCTCATGGGTGGTCCCCTTCGGGCATGAACGTGGAAGGCGCCCTCATCGCCGGTGCGATGTGGGGCGCCGCACACTCAACCACCACGAACAACTGACCGCAATATCTCGCTCAGACTTCGTAAATGTTTGACAGAAGGACGTATACGGTTGATCTCAGGGAGGCGTGTGCGCGCAAGCCGAAGGGCGGTGGGGCCGGTCCCGGCCCCACCGCCCTTCGGTCGTACGGACTAGTCCCGGGGAGCCTGCGTCGTCGAGCCGCGGACCACCAGCTCCGGCTCGAACAGGAGCTCGCCGGGCTGGACTTCACCGCCCTGGATCTGGGTGCAGAGCAGGTCCACGGCGGCCCGCCCCATGGCCTCGATGGGCTGGCGCACGGTGGTCAGCGGCGGTTCCGTGCAGTTCATGAAGGCGGAGTCGTCGAAGCCGACGACGGAGACCTGCTCGGGCACCGAGAGGCCGCGCCGGCGGGCCGCGCGGATGGCGCCGAGGGCGAGCGGGTCGCTGGCGCAGACGATGCCGGTGACACCCCGGGCCAGCAGGCGGGTGGTCGCCGCCTGGCCGCCCTCCAGGGAGAACATCGACCGCTCCACGCAGTCGTCGGGCAGGGACCCGCCGGCCGCCTCGGCGGCGGCGCGGGCGGCGGCCAGCTTGCGCCGGGAGGGGATGTGGTCGGCCGGGCCGAGGACCACGCCGATGCGCTCGTGCCCCAGCAGGGTGAGGTGGCGCCACGCCTGCTCGACCGCGACGGCGTCGTCGCAGGAGACACAGGGGAAGACCAGCTCCTCGACCGGGGCGTTGATCAGCACGACCGGGATGTGCCGTTCGGCGAGCTGCCGGTAGTGGTCGTGCGGGGCGTCGGCCTGGGCGAACAGGCCGCCGGCGAACACCACTCCGGACACGTGCTGCTGGAGCAGCAGCTCGACGTAGTCCGCCTCGGAGACGCCGCCCTTGGTCTGGGTGCACAGCACCGGGGTGAGTCCCTGCTGGGCGAGCGCACCGCCGATGACCTCGGCGAGCAGGGGGAAGATCGGGTTCTGCAGCTCGGGCAGGACCAGGCCGACCAGACGCGCCCGCTCGCCGCGCAGCTGGGTGGGACGCTCGTAGCCGAGGATGTCCAGCGCGGTGAGCACGGACTGCCGGGTGGCGTCCGAGACCCCGGGCTTGCCGTTGAGGACTCGGCTGACCGTGGCCTCGCTGACCCCTACCTTCTTGGCTACCTGAGCAAGTCGTCGCGTCATGAGCGCAAGGCTAGCGCAAGCCGCGCAAACGGCTTGCGCCAGCCTTGGTGCCTCCGTTCCGTCTCCGTGAGGGACCGATGGACGCCTTTCGGCGAACAGGTCAGGGATTGATGTTGATCCTGAAGGTGGAGGTGGTGTTGCGGATGTCCACGGCGTTGCCGTTGAAGCGCAGGCCGTTGAAGGTGACCTCACCGACCGCCGGACCCTGGCCCGGTTCCGGCAGCTCGTTGGCCCACAGTCCGAACCCGGACTTCGCGTCGTAGGCGTCACCGCTCTTGCGCGCACCCGTGACCGAGATGTCGGTGAGGACCGTGTCCTTGATCGGATTCACCGGCTGCCCGCCCAGGTACTGGGTCTGGAACATGATCCCGTGGTAGGTCGGATCCACGATGTCCACGTCGTTGACGCGGATGCCCTGGAAGACCTTCGAGGCGGAGAACAGCCAGATGCCGGGGAAGGTCTGACTGCCCCAGAAATGGCCGCCGGAGCGGACCACCGAGACGTTCTCCACGGTCGTCGGCTCGGTGCCGAACCCGTTCATCGGATAGCCGAAGTCCAGCGAGCTGATCGTGATGCCCGAGTAGACCAGGGTGTCGGCGATGTGGATGTTGCGGAAGGTGTTGTCGTAGCCGCCGTAGACGGCGATGCCCGCGGCCCGCCAGGTGAGGATCGAGGTCAGGTTCTCGTAGAGGTTGTCCTTCATGTCGGCGCCGCCCGCGTCGATCGCGGAGAACAGCGCGAAGCTGTCGTCGCCGGAGGCCCGGGACTCGTTGTTGACCACGTGGTTGTCCGTCGAGCCGTTGGTCATGTTGACGGCGTCGGCGAACGTGTTGCGGATGCGCGAGTTGCTGATCGTCACCCGGTCCGTGTTGGCGCCCCAGTAGAGGCAGACCATGTGCTCGGTCCAGGTGTTGTCGATGACGATGTCCGACACGTTCGCGAAGTCGAACACCTTGCCAGGACCGTCGATACGTGAGGTGTAGTTGCCGAAGTAGGCGAAGTTCCGGAACGAGGAACCCTTCGCGGAGTTCTCCGCCCGGAAGCCGACGTCGGTGTTGTCCTGGCCCGACGGGGCGTGGAACTGCGTGTACCAGGGCCCGGCGCCGACCACCTGCACGGCCTTGCCGTACACCTGGAACTTGCCGGCCGTCTGGTATTCGCCCGGCGGGAGGTAGACGCCGGTGAGCCTGCCGGTGGTGTCCATGCGGACCCGGTCCAGGGCGTTCTGTACGTCCTGGTGGCCGAAGCCGGTCGGGACGGCGTACGCGGCCGGGTCCGGGTTGGCGATCGGCGCGACCTGTTCCAGGCTGACGAAGTCGATCGCGTACCGGGAGGTGTTGGCCGTGTCCTTCTGCAACCGGATCTTCGCCCCCTCCGGAACGGTCTCGCCCAGCATCAGGTGCGCCTCGTCGTAGATGTGGCGCGGAGCCCCCGCGGACGGGGAGTTGCCGGGACCTGCCTCCGCCCCGTACAGCCAGGCGTACTTCGAGGTGAGCGGCAGCACCTTGCGGAAGGTGCCGTTGACGTAGACGTTGAGGGTGGCGTCGATGCCGCCGCCGCCCGCGGAGTCCGGGATGGAGAAGCGGGTGACGAGTGTGTTGGTGGCCGCCTTGGTGGTGAACTCCACATACTCACCGGTGCTGTTGAGGGTGACCGCCTTGCGGCCCGACGCCTCTCCGGCCAGGTCGCCGACGGTCCTGTTGGGTCCGACGGTCGCCGCTCCGCCGCCGGTCGCGCCGTCCTCCGCCTCGTACATGTCGAAGGGCATGTTGGCGCCGCGTCCGACGAACAGGGACTGGGTGGCGCTGTTGTTCTCCCGTTTGACGGGCACTTCGTTGGCGTCGGCGGCGACCGTGGTACGTACCGTGTACGAGCCGTTGGCGGCGGTCCAGGTGCCCACGGTGACGGCCCCGCTGGTGGCACCGGCGGCGATCGTGCCGTCGTACGAGCCGGTCAGGGTGCGCACGGTGGCGCCCTTGGAGTCGACCAGTGCGACGGTGATGCCGTGCGCGCCGCCCGCCGAGCCGATGGTGCCCTGGTTGCGCAGGGCGACCTTGAAGGTGACGGTGTCGCCGTCCGCCGGGCCGGACGGTGAGGTGGTCAGCACCGGCACGAAGTCGGAACTGCTGACCGGGCGCACGACCAGTGAACCGGGGCTGGTATAGGTGTTGTTGGTCTCGTTCTGCTCGATGACCGCACCGGCGTCGTCGGCGACGGCACTGAGCTGGTAGGTGCCCGCGTCGCGTGCCCCGATGGAGGCGGTGACGGTACGTTGCGCTCCGGCCGCGAGGGCGCCGACGGCGGCCGTGGCGACCTTGGTGCCGCCCAGGCGCAGTGCGACGGCGCTGGCCGGTGCGGCGGCCTCGCCGCTGTTTCGGACTGTGGCGGTGAGGGTGATCTCGTCGGACTCCACCGGTGAGGCCGGCGAGGCGGTCAGGGCGGTGAGCTCAAGATCCGGGTTGGGTGCGGCGGTGCCGATCACCTGGAACTCGGCGATCTGCCCGGCCGGGGCGCCCGTGTTGGAGGTGAAGCGCAACTGCACGTCGGCCACGCGCGCGGTGACGGGCACGGTCACGCTGTTGCCGCTCGACGGACTGAAGGCGTAGTCCTTCGCGGCGACCAGACTCGTGTGGCCGGTGGCGTCCTGCTCGCGGCCGAGGACCTGGATGTTCTGGGTCCTCGCTCCCCAGGCGCTGTCCGGGTTGAGCTTGAGGACGAGCGAGGAGACGTCGGCGTTGGCTCCGAGCTTCACGGTGAGGGTGGCGGGGTGGCCGGAACCCTCCCAGTAGGTGGAGGTGCTGTTGTCGTTGGCGTTCTCGGCGACGAAGGTGTGCACGGTCGAGGAGGCCGTGATCGGCTTGCCGACCGCGAGGTTGGAGCCGGGGCCCGAAGTGCCGTTGCGTGTCACGGTGTTGCTGTCGCCGGACACGTTCCCGGCGGCGTCCTTGGCCCGCACGAAGTAGGAGACCGTGGCACTCGCGGAGCGGTTGTCGGTGTACGTGGTGACCGTACCGGCGACCGTGGTGAGCAGGCTGTTGTTGGCGTACACGTCGTAGCCGGTCACGCCGGTGTTGTCGCTGGAGGCGTTCCAGGCGAGCCTGATCTGCCCGGCGGCCGGTTCGGTGAGGGCCAGGTTCGCGGGTGCCGTAGGCGCCTGGGTGTCACCGGTCTCGCCGCGGCGGGTGACGGTGTTGCTGTTGCCGGACACGTTCCCGGCGGCGTCCCTGGCCCGCACGAAGTAGGAGACCGTGGCACTCGCGGGACGGTTGTCGGTGTACGTGGTGACCGTACCCGCGACGCTGGTGAGCAGCTCGTTGTTGGCGTACACGTCATAGCCGGTCACGCCGGTGTTGTCGTCGGACGCCTTCCAGGTCAGCCGGATCTGGCCGGTGGCGGGCTCGGTGTAGGCGAGGTCCGCGGGGACGCCCGGTGCCTCGGTGTCGCCGCTCGCCGGGCCGTAGACCTCGAGTTCGGACAACTGGGCGGCGGGCTGACCGGTGTTGGCGGTGACCAGCACCCGCACGTAGCGGGTGGTCGTCGGGTCGAAGGAGATCGTCACCGAGTTGCCGTCGCCCGGCGCGAACGCGTAGGCCTTGGAGGCGGTCAGGTCGGCGAAGTCGGTGCCGTTGGCGCTGCCCTGGATCTTCAGGGTCTGACTGCGGGCTCCCCAGCCGTCGGGCAGGCGCAGCACCACCTGGTTGACACGCACGGAGGAAGCCAGGTCCACCTGGATCCACTGCGGCAGGTCGTTGTTGCGGCTCTCCCAGTAGGTGGCCTTGTTGCCGTCGGCCGCGTTGGCCGGCACGTAGGTCTCGTGGTGACTGGCGGCGGTGAGCGTGCGGCCGCGCGCCAGGTTCGCCGAGGAGTCACCGGACTCGCGGACCTCCAGCTCGGAGAGCTGCGCGGCCTGCCACCCGGTGTTGGCGGTGATGTGGATCCGTACGTACCGGGCCTGGGCGGCGGGGAAGGTCACCGTCACGGTGTTGGCGCTGCCGGGGCTGAAGGCGTAGGACGCGGAGGTCTTCAGGGTGGTGAAACTCGTGCCGTCCGCGCTGCCCTGGACGGACAGGGTCTGATCGCGGCTCTCCCAGCCCGTCGGCAGCCTCAGCACCACCTCGTCCACGCGGGCGGTGGCACCCAGGTCCGTCTGGATCCACTGCGGGAGGCTGCTCCCGGCGCTCTGCCAGTACGTTCCCTGGTTGCCGTCGGTGATGTTGCCCGCGGCGTACTCGGCGTGGGCGCTGCCGGCGGTGGCGGGCCGCCCGGCGGCGAGGTTGGGCCCGGCGGCCGCCGCGGCGGCGGTCAGCGACGGCAGGCCCAGCAGGAGGAGAGCGGTCGTGAGGACGGCGGCGATCCCCCGCCATCCCCGGCGTTGCGGTCTCATGTGTCCTCGATCTCCGTCCCGAACCGGATGTGGGCGGCCCCGGGGCGGCTGTGTGGGTGGGTGAACGTGGGGGTGTACGTCGCGCTTCGATGTGCGGTGGCGGCGCGCACTCTCTTTTGCGTCGATCGATCAGAGAGTTGCAGACGGCCGACGGTACGTCTATGGCGTGAGCATGCCCGAATACACGTCTCCTGAGCCCCATTCACCTGCTGCACCACCGGGCCAGCGACTTTCGCGCCGACTGTCGGAAAAGCGCAAGCGAGCACGCAAGTGACGCAAGCCGCTTCCACGTCAACTATCGGTGATACCGGGACCGTTGACAAAGCGGAGACGGACTAGAAACCTGTGGGCGTAGTTTCCGCAAAGAATCGACTGAGCAGCTCAATTTGCGCGCAAGGCCGGTGCATTCCTCAACGGACACTCCACTCCCCCTCTGAACTCCCCCGTGCCTGCCCCGGCGTGCCCGGCCCGTCTGTCGCGCTTCCGCCTCCCCCACGGAACAGAGGACCCCATGAGATGGAGACCCCTCGGCCGCCGGTCACTGACCGGCGCCGTCATAGCCGCGCTCATGACGACCGGGCTGATACCGCTGGCCGTCACGTCGAGCGCCCGGGCCGCCACCGCCCCGGTCGACAGCGACCGTGCGAAGGCCGCGGCCGTCGTCAACCTCGCGCTCGGACGTCCGGCCACCGCGGGCGGCTCGAACGGCCCCTACACCGCCGGGAACGTCACCGACGGCACCCAGGCCTCCTACTGGGAGGGGCCGGGCGGCTCCTTCCCGCAGTGGGTCCAGGTCGACCTCGGCGCGACCCGGACCGTCGACGAGGTGGTGCTCAAACTGCCCGCCACCTGGGAGAGCCGTAACCAGACGCTCTCCCTGCAGGGCAGCACCGACGGCTCCACGTTCCGTACGCTCGCGGCCTCGACCGGCCGGGCGTTCAACCCCGCGCAGGCCAACACCGTCCCGGTCGGCCTCGCCTCCCCCGCCGAGGCGCGCTACGTCCGCGTGCACATCACCGGGAACACCGGCTGGAACGCCGCTCAGCTCTCCGAGCTGGAGGTGTACGGCGAGGACGGCGGCACCACTCCCCCGCCGACCGGCACCAACCTGGCCCGCAACAAGCCCGTCGAAGCCACCTCCTCGGTCCACAACTTCGTCGCCGCGAACGCCACCGACGACTCCACCTCCACCTACTGGGAGGCGGCGGGCCACCCCTCCGACCTCACCGTCAAGCTCGGGGCCAACGCCGACGTCGACGCCGTGGTGGTCAAGCTCAACCCGGACCAGGTGTGGGCGGCCAGGACCCAGAGCATCCAGGTGCTGGGCCGTGAACACTCCGCGAGCGCGTTCACCTCGCTGCGCGACCGCGCCGACTACGCCTTCAGTCCCTCCCGGGACAACAACTCGGTGACCATTCCGGTCACCGGCCGCTGGTCCGACCTCCGGCTCCGCTTCTTCTCCAACACCGGGGCACCAGGCGGCCAGGTCGCCGAGTTCCAGGTCGTCGGGACCGCCGCACCCGCACCCGATCTGACCGTCACCGGACTGGACTGGACACCGGCTGCCCCGTCCGAGCGGGACGCGGTGACCGTGAACGCCACGGTCCGCAACGCGGGCACGGCACGCTCGGCCGCCACGACCGTCGACGTCAGCCTGGAGGGAACGGTCGCCGGCAGCGGAACAGTACCCGCGCTCGACCCCGGCGCGTCCGCCACCGTGGCCGTCGCCACCGGCACCCGTCCGGCGGGCAACTACGGCGTCTCCGCCGTGGTCGACCCGCGCAACGCCGTCGCCGAACTCGACGACAGCAACAACAGCCGCACCGCCGCGAACCGGCTGGTGGTCGGCCAGGCACCCGGCCCCGACCTCGAAGTACGCGGCATCACCACCAACCCGGCCAACCCGGCCGTCGGCTCGTCCGTCTCCTTCACCGTCGCCGTGCACAACCGCGGCACCACCGCGGCGGCGGCCGGCTCCGTGACCAGGCTCCAGGTCGGCTCCACCACGCTCAACGGCACGACCGGCCAGGTGGCATCCGGAGCCACGGCGAACGTGGCGATCAGCGGAACGTGGACGGCCACCAGCGGCGGGGCCACCCTCACGGCCACCGCCGACGCCACCGGGGTCCTCGACGAGACCAACGAGAACAACAACGTGCTCGCCAAGTCCCTCGTCGTCGGCCGTGGCGCCGCCGTCCCGTACACCGAACTGGAGGCGGAGGACGGCCGCTACGAGGGCACCCTGCTCACCGCCGACGCCAAGCGGACCTTCGGACACACCAACTTCGCCACCGAGTCCTCGGGCCGCAAGTCTGTCAGGCTCAACTCCACCGGCCAGTTCGTCGAGTTCACCTCGACGACTCCCTCCAACTCGATCGTGGTGCGCAACTCCATCCCGGACGCCTCGGGCGGCGGCGGAGCACAGGCCACGATCAGCCTGTACGCCAACGGCACCTTCGTCCAGAAGCTCAACCTGTCGTCGAAGCACAGCTGGCTGTACGGGACCACCGACGACCCCGAGGGACTGACCAACTCGCCCGGCAGCGACGCCCGTCGGCTCTTCGACGAGTCGCACGCGCTGCTGTCGCAGAGCTACCCGGTGGGCACCAAGTTCCGCCTCCAGCGGGACGCGGGCGACACGGCCGCGTTCTACGTCATCGACCTCGTCGACCTCGAACAGGTCGCGCCCGCGGCCACCAAGCCGGCGAACTGCACCTCGATCACCGAGTACGGGGCCGTCCCTGGCGACGGACTCGACGACACCGACGCCATCCAGCGGGCGGTCACCGCCGACCAGAACGGCCAGATCTCCTGCGTGTGGATCCCGGCCGGGCAGTGGCGCCAGGAACAGAAGATCCTCACCGACGACCCGCTGAACCGGGGCCAGTACAACCAGGTCGGCATCAGGGACGTCACCATCCGCGGTGCGGGCATGTGGCACTCCCAGCTCTACACGCTCACCCCGCCCCACCAGGCCGGCGGCATCAACCACCCGCACGAGGGCAACTTCGGCTTCGACATCGACCACAACACCCAGATCTCCGACATCGCCATCTTCGGCTCGGGCACCATCCGCGGCGGCGACGGCAACCACGAGGGCGGCGTGGGGCTCAACGGCCGCTTCGGCAAGGGCACGAAGATCACCAACGTGTGGATCGAGCACGCCAACGTCGGCGTGTGGGCCGGCCGCGACTACTCCAACATCCCCGAACTGTGGGGCCCCGGCGACGAGTTGGAGTTCTCGGGCGTACGCATCCGCAACACCTACGCCGACGGCATCAACTTCGCCAACGGCACCCGCAACTCCACCGTCTACAACTCGTCCTTCCGCAACACCGGCGACGACGCGCTCGCCGTGTGGGCCAGCAAGTACGTGAAGGACACCTCGGTGGACGTCGGCCACGACAACCACTTCCGAAACAACACGATCCAGCTGCCGTGGCGGGCCAACGGCATCGCGGTGTACGGCGGTTACGGCAACACCATCGAGAACAACGTCATCGCCGACACGATGAACTACCCCGGCATCATGCTCGCCACCGACCACGACCCGCTCCCGTTCTCCGGGCAGACCCTCATCGCGGGCAACGCCCTGCACCGGACGGGCGGCGCGTTCTGGAACGAGGACCAGGAGTTCGGTGCCATCACCCTCTTCGCACAGGGCCAGGACATCCCGGGCGTGACCATCCGTGACACCGAGATCTTCGACTCGACGTACGACGGCATCCAGTTCAAGACGGGTGGCGGCGCGATGCCGGGCGTGAAGATCACCGACGTCAGGATCGACGGCTCCAACAACGGGGCGGGCATCCTCGCGATGAGCGGGGCCCGCGGCAGCGCCACCCTGGCCAACGTCACGATCACGAACTCGGCCGAAGGGAGCGTACTGATCGAGCCGGGCTCGCAGTTCACCATCACCGGCACGCCCAACGGGGCATCAGCCGCCCGCATGAACCGCTGAGCCAGGGGTCTCCGGCCACCGGCAACGGGTGCCGGAGACCCGTCGGCACACCCTGTTCCGACCATCACCCGAGACGCCTGTTGCCCCGCACTCCCCTCGGAGTGCGGGGCACGGGCACGGGCGCGCTCCGAGGGCTGCCCGTCTTCACCGAATCCGCGCCGTGCGGCAGGTCCTGCTGACGCATCTCCCGACGGCGCAGCCGTGAAGGCGTCGGGGACGAGGGGCTCTACGCCGCGTTCTGCTCACGCCCCGTGCAGGCGGGCCCCCCAACGGGCGTGCGAGTGGCGGCCTGAAAGGCGCCACAGGACGCGGGGCCGTTCGTGCCGCGAGCCGGGGCCACTCGACAAGCCGATCCGCACACCCGCGTCCGCGCCGACCGACTCCTGAGTCTCCCCCAGGACGTCTGCACGGGCCGTGGGTGGCAGACCGCCGCGAACAGCGGCCTGACCACCCGACCGGGCAGCAGCCTTCCCGGTCAAGGGACTAGCCGATGTTGAAATCGAGATTGGTCACGTACCAGGCGTCGTCGATCTTGGTGGACTCCATGTTGACGTCCAACTGTCCTTCCTCCACCCCGGTGGAGTGGGAAAGGATGATCTTGTCGAGGGTCTTTCCTTCGACCGTGACCTTTTCGGCGGGGACCACTGCCTTGTCACCGGTGGCCCGGACGGTGGCGACTTCCACCTTCGGGTTGTCCGTGGGCGGCTCGGGCATGAACGACGTACGGAACTCTCCGATGCTGTCCTGCATCTGCCGCACCTCGGGCTCGTCGCTGTTGCACCTCTCAGCGGTGCCGGCTCTCGCGGGCGACGAATCGGTGGCAGGCTCCCCCATCAGCAGGCACGCCTGCTTCGGCTCGCCCTTGATGACCGCGGTGACCCACGCGGCGACCGCACCTTCGGCTGTGGACTGGCCGCCTGCCGAGGGCTGCGCCGCCGAACCGTCCTTCTGCTTCCCCTTCTTCGCGTTCTCCGCGTCGGCCGCGGACGAGCTGCTCGCGGTCGGCTCCTTGTCCGCGGCGGGGTCCGAATCGCCGGAGCACCCCGTGACACCCGCGGCCATCGCCGCCAGCGCGCCTCCGGCGATCCAGCCGACGGTCCTTTTCCTGTGGCTCACTAACACTGTTCCGACAGTCCTTTCCCTGGACATCCATGTGCCTCGACGGCACCCCGAGGCATCTCACGTCGCAGCGCCGTATCGAACATGGAGACGAGATGGGCAGCGGAACGGTTCGCCGCTGGAGCGTCGGGATGCGCGCCGGCCGATCACCACGCCCCGGCAGGGTCCCCCGGTCGTGGCATCCGTCGGCGCAGGGCCCGTACTCGCCTTCGGGTCAGTCCTTGTAGTCGGGGGCGACGCGCTCGACCAGTCGGAGCAGTGCCGACCAGGCGAGATCGTTTGCCTTGTCGTCCTGGAGGTCCGAGCTCTCGTCCTCGCCCGCGAGCTGACGTGCGGTCAGTTCGCAGACGTCGGAGGCGGGGATGACGAGCCCGGTGCCCGCGGCGGTGGCCGCGGTCTGGATCTCGCAGGCCTTGTCCAGGTAGTACATGCGCAGGAACGCCTGGGCGGGCGTCTCGCCGACGGTGAGCAGCCCGTGGTTGCGCAGGATCATCGCGGGGTGACCACCGAGGTCGGCGACGAGGCGCTGCTGTTCGGCGAGGTTGAGCGCGACGCCTTCGTAGTCGTGGTAGCCGAGCCTGCCGTAGAACTCCATGGAGATCTGGTTGAGCGGCAGCAGTCCGTGTTCCTGGGCCGCGACGGCGCAGCCGGCCTTGGTGTGCGTGTGCAGGACGCAGTGGGCGTCGGACCGGGCAGCGTGGATGGCGCTGTGGATGACGAAGCCGGCGGGGTTGACCGGGTGGGGCGATTCCTCGACGGGATGACCGGTCAGGTCGATCTTGACGAGGTTCGACGCGGTGATCTCCTCGAAGAGCAGGCCGTAGGGGTTGATCAGGAAGTGCTGCTCCGGGCCGGGGAGCCGCACGGAGATGTGCGTGAAGATCAGGTCGGTCATCCTGAAGTGCGCCACGAGGCGGTAGACCGCGGCGAGTTCGCGACGCAGGCGCAGTTCCTCGCCGACTGCCGCGAACGAAGCGGACGGAGCGGTCGGAGCCGTCGGAGCGGTTGGAGCCGTCGGAGCGGTGCGGTCGGGGCGCAGGGACAGCTCGGTCATGAGTGGCTCTCCTTCAGGCGTGGGCCGGTGGTTGAGGTGGCTGTGGGGGGGGGCGTGCACGCCCCGCGTTGTACTCCGGCGCGGCGGGGGCCGGTGCCCGGTGAGTGGCATGACGCTATCGGCGTCCGCGCCGGCGCCGAAGTGGCGGTTCTGTCCAATATGGAGTCGCCCATTGGACGATTCCGGCAGTCCTTCGGGATGCCGTCGGACCGGCCAGACCGGGAGGATGTCCCCTCATGACCGAGTCCGAGCAGCCGTCCGTACCCCTGAGCACGTTGCTCGCCGACCCCGCCCTGGGTCTGCGCCGGATCGCGGGCCCCGCCGGGGAGCACCTGGTCCGGGTCAGTACGGTCGGCACGACGGAGATCGAGGACCCGACGCCGTATCTGGTGGGCGGCGAACTGCTCCTCACAGCGGGCGTACGTCTCCCGCGCGACGCGGAGGGCATCGACACGTACGTACGGCAGGTCGTCGCCGCCGGAGTGAGCGCGCTCGGATTCGGCGTCGCCCCCGTGCACGAGGAGGTTCCGCCCGAGCTCATCGCTGCCTGCGACCGCCATGGGCTCCCGCTCCTGCGACTGCCGCCGGCCACCCCGTTCGTGGCCGTCGGGCAGGCCGCGTACGCAGCGATCGCCGAGGCCCGCAACCGTGAGCTGCGCGAGATCTCGCGAGCGCAGTCGGCGCTGGCCACGGCCGCCGCCCGGCCGGATGCGCTCCGGGCCGTGCTTGCCCAGCTCAGCGCGCACACGGGCGCCTGGGCGGTGCTCCACGACGCCCAGGGCACCGAACTGTTCGGCGCCGGCACCCGACCCGCGTCCCCCACGCCGGGACGCGTACGTGACCTCGCCGTGCGTACCATCGCCCGCGTCCGCACCCGTACAGGCCCAGCCGGACGCTCCGCACCGGCCGCGGCAGCCGATCACCGGGGCGGAGCCCACCTGACCGTCCACACGCTGCCCGGAGCCGACGGCACCACCACGACGCTCGCCCTCGGCCAGGCCGCCACCACGGCCCCGACCCTGGTCCACCGCCAGGTCACCAGCACGGCGACCGTGCTGCTGGCCCTGCTCACCAGCCCCCGGCACGCCCTGGGCACCGACACCCACAGCGCGGGCGCACTGGTACGCCTCATGCTCGGAGCCACCCCGGCGGAGGTCGCACCCGCCCTCGCGCCCGCCGACGCGACGGGAACCGAACAGTCCTGGGTCGTGGTCCGCGGCCGCCACACGCCGCCACGCTCCACGCAGGCACCGCACCCGGGTGACGACCCGGCGCACCTGGCCGCCTTGGCCACCGCCCTGAGAACCCCCTACCTGCACGTCGACGGCGCCGAACTGAAAGCACTGGTCCCCAGTGCACCGGACACCCGCCCCGAGGCTCCCGCGCAAGCGGCCGGCCTGGGCTGGGTGCTCGGTTTCAGCACACCCGCGTCGGCATCGGACCTGCCGCATGCCGATCGTCGGGCCGAACGCGCCCTCCAACGCGCGATCGCCGCCGAAGTGCCCGCCGCCGTCCACACCGAGGACCCGCTCACCGTGCACGGGCTCGTCCCCGCTGCCGACGCCCGGGATCTGGCCCGCACCCGCTTCACCCCGCTCGACCGGGCCGGCACACCGGGCAGCTCGGTCCTCCTCGGCACCCTGCGAACTTGGCTGAGCCTGCACGGCAGTTGGGACCGCACCGCCGCGACCCTCCACGTCCACCGCAACACCGTGCGCCACCGCCTGACACGGGTCGGCGAACTCCTCGACGTCGACCTTCAGGACCCGGGCGTACGCATGGAACTCTGGTTCGCCCTGCACTGGTTGCCCGACGAGGCGGCCGAGGCCGACGAGTGAGGCGCCCGGCGCCGACCAGGGTGCGGCCCATGCTCGATGACGGAGTCCTTCGTCAGGTCACGGCCGCCCTGCTCGCCACGCCGCGAGCTCTCGACGCCGCGACCACCGCGCTGCCCAGGACCGCGGGCTTGTACGCCTGGTGGGAGCCTGTCGGCGAGGCCGCGCTGTCAGGCGATTCCGGTGCCGCGCAGCAGCAGTAGCGCCACGTCCACCACCGCCACGGCGACCGCTGCCGCGAACGCCGCCCGCTCCCAATGGCGTCCCAGTACCGTCCCCGCCACCGCGACCAGGACGGCCACCGCCAGCGCCGCCACCCCCCACCGGCCGGGTGGTCCGGCGGGCCCCAGCGCCAGCACCGCGGACGCGGCCACCAGCGGCACCGGCAGCAGCAGCCGCGCGCCGTCCGGGCCCAGCCGGTGCGGCCATCCCCGTACGCCCGTCGCCAGATCCCCGCGGATGTCCGGCAGTACGTCTCCGAGGTGGGCGCCGACCCCCAGTAGGGCCCCGGCGGTGACGACCCACCAGGCCGGCCACGGCTGCCCCGGCAGGCCCAGCGCCACGAACGCCGGGAGCGCCGCGAAGCCCACCGCGTACGGCGCCCAGGACCATGCTGTCGCCTTGAGCCGCAGGTCGTACGCCCACGCCGCCGCCACCCCGGTCAGGTGAACGGCGCCCGCCCACAGGCCACAGGCGAGCGAGAGCGGCACGCACAGCGCCAGCGCGGCATACGCGGCCACCCACACCTCCGTCACACCGACCGTGCCGTCGGCGACGGGCTTGCCACGGCGTCCTGCCGCGATGTCCCGGCGGGCGTCGAACGCGTCGTTGCACCAGCCGACGGACAGCTGCCCGGTCAGCACGGCAGTGGCGGTCAGGACGCAACTCGCGGCACTCTGGCCGGCAGTGACGGCCAGAGCGGCCATCAGGGCGGTGACCGCCACGACAGGCCCGGGGTGGCACGATCCGGCCAGGCCGCCCACCCGGCCCGCCCAACTCGCGGCCGGACCGCCCGTCGACTGCTCGGCAGTGCCCACCCGGCCGATCGTAGGCGCCCGGGCCTCACCCCGGCCGGAGCACACGCCCCCCGGGAGGAACGGCCGGACGGGCGATTCATGGTGTCGACGTCCCGGGCCGGGGAACACGTGGGGAGCAACTCACCAGAGTGGATGGCAACTCACCAGAGCCGGGAACCGGACGGGAGCCATATGACGCGGATCGCCGCCGTTCACGGTGCCCTCGCACCGCACCGTCGCACCCAGTCCGAGATCACCGACATGGTGGCCCGCACCTGCCTGCCCGAGGGCACCGACCGCCGGGTCCTGGACCGGCTGCACCACAGTGCGAAGGTCCGTTCGCGCCACATGACGCTGCCGCTCGAACGCTACGGGGAACTGGACGGATTCGGCGCCGCCAACGACGTCTTCATCACCGCCGCCACCGACCTGGGCGCCAGGGCCGTCCGGGACGCACTGGACCTGGCCGGTCTGTCCGCAGCCGACGTGGACCTGCTGATCTTCACGTCCGTCACCGGCATCGCGACCCCCTCGATCGACGCACGGCTGGCCGGCCGCCTCGGACTGCGGCCGGACGTCAAACGGCTGCCCCTGTTCGGCCTGGGCTGTGCCGGCGGCGCCGCCGGCCTGGCCCGTATGCACGACTACCTGCTCGGCCGGCCCGACCACGTCGCGGTGCTGCTGTCGGTCGAGCTGTGCTCGCTCACCTTCCAGCGCAACGACGCCTCCATGGCCAACCTGGTCGCCACCGGGCTGTTCGGCGACGGCGCCGCCGCGGTCGTCGCCTGCGGCGCGAACCGCCGGGGCATCCCGGTCCGTCAGGGCCATCGGGACGAGCGCGCCGGCCCGACGATCGTGGACACCCGCAGCCACCTGTATCCGGACACCGGGCGCGTCATGGGCTGGGACATCAAGGACTCCGGCTTCCGGGTCGTCCTCGACCCGCAGGTCCCAGATGTGGTGCGCCGCTACCTCGCCGATGACGTCGAGGGGTTCCTCGGCGACCACGGGATCAAACGGAAGGACGTGACCGCCTGGGTGTGCCACCCGGGAGGCCCCAAGGTCCTTGAGGCCGTCACCGAGGCCCTCGACCTGCCGGAGGAGGCGCTCGATGTGACGTGGCGTCACCTGGCCGACGTGGGCAACCTGTCCTCGTCGTCGGTGCTCCACGTACTGCGCGACACCCTGGCCGAACGCCGCCCGCCGCCGGGCACGCCGGGTGTACTGCTGGCGATGGGGCCCGGCTTCGCCAGTGAACTCGTCCTGCTGCGCTGGTAGTTCGCCCCGGAGAAAGACACGAAGTACGCGAAGGACACGAAGGACGGTGGACACATGATCTGGTACGGACTGCTCGTGGCGGCCGTCGCCGGCGAGCGCGTCGCCGAACTCGTCGTCGCCCGCCGCAACGAGCGGTGGAGCACCGCCCGCGGCGCGACCGTGACCGGGCAGGGCCACTACCCCGCGATGGTCGCCCTCCACACCGGCCTGCTGATCGCCTGCCCGGCCGAGGTGTGGCTGGCCGACCGCCCCTTCGTACCCGCCCTGGCCTGGCCGATGCTGGCCGTGCTGGCGGCCTCCCAGGCGCTGCGGTGGTGGTGCATCCACACCCTGGGACCCCGCTGGAACACCCGGGTGATCGTCGTACCCGGCCTGCCACTGGTGACCGGCGGCCCCTACCGCCGGCGGTGGCTGCGACACCCGAACTACGTGGCCGTCGTCGCCGAGGGCCTGGCCCTGCCACTCGTCCACACCGCGTGGGTCACCGCAGCCGCGTTCACGGTGCTCAACGCCGCTCTGCTCACCGTGCGCATCCGCTGCGAGAACCGGGCGCTCGCCGCCGCGACCACCTCGACCACGCCCGCTCCGGCGTGATCGACGTACTGGTGGCCGGCGGCGGACCGGCCGGTCTGGCCGCCGCCATCCACGCCGCGCTCGCCGGCCTGGAGGCCGTCGTCGTCGAACCCCGGACCTCGCCCGTGGACAAGGCCTGCGGAGAAGGTGTCATGCCAGGCGGAGTCGCCGCGCTGCGAGCGCTGGGCGTCGAAGCCAGTGGGCGCGAACTGCGCGGCATCCGCTACGTGGACGGCACCGCCCGCGCCGAAGCTCCCTTCCGCGGCCGCGGCGGGCTGGGCATCCGCCGTACGACGCTGCACTCCGCACTGCACCAGCGCGCCCTCGACCTCGGCGTGCGCATGGTGCCGGGCAAGGTCGGCGCGGTACACCAGAGCACGGACACGGTCACCGCCGCCGGGACCACGGCCCGTTGGCTGATCGCAGCCGACGGCCTGCACTCCCCGGTGCGCCGCGGCCTGGGGCTGGACCTGCCGAACCGCCCCCACGGCCGCTACGGACTGCGCCGGCACTACCGCGTCGAACCGTGGACGGACTTCGTGGAGGTCCACTGGTCCCGGCACGGTGAGGCCTATGTGACACCGGTCGGCGACGACCTGGTGGGCGTCGCGGTCCTCAGCCGCAGCCGTCGCGGGTACGACGAGCATCTGGCCGCCTTCCCCGCCCTCGCCGCGTCGCTGCGCGGAACGACCGCGACGGAGGTACGCGGCGCCGGACCGCTGCGGCAGCGGGTGCGGCGCAGAAGAGCCGGCCGGGTCCTGCTCGTCGGCGACGCCGCGGGCTACCTGGACGCCCTCACCGGCGAGGGCATCGCCCTCGCGCTGGCGACGGCCGGGGCCGCCGTCCGCTGCCTGGCCGCCGGGCGACCGGATGCGTACGAGCGCGCCTGGACCCGGCTGACCCGGCGTCACCGACTGCTGACCGGAGCCTTGCTGGCCGCGAGCGGCCGACCCGGCACCGCCCGCCTCATCGTCCCCGCAGCTTCCCGGATGCCTCCGGTGTTCTCGGCCGCGGTCCACGCATTGCAGTAACGGCAGGCCGGGAACGAGGTGGGATCAGCGACGCGATCGCGTGCCGAGCGCAAGGAGGGCAGCGGTTCCCGACACGGCGGCGAGCAGGGCGAACAGGTGGGGGTATCCGCCGAGGGGCCCGGCGAGGGCGGCTCCGGCGAACGGGGCGAGCGCGCCCGCGATGGTGGCCGGGGCCGCGAGCAGTGCGGAAAGGGTGCCGTAGTGCGTCACGCCCCAGCGGTCGGTGACGGCGGTGGCCTGGAGCAGGGTGAGGTTGCCGCGGACCATTCCCGCGAGGAGGGACAGCAGCACCAGTAGGGAGAAGGGGCCGGGAACTGCGGCGAGGGCCGCGGTGGTGGCCCCGCCCGCGGCGATCAGCGTGACCGTCCGCGTGGTGACGCCCGTACGGCGGGCGAGCGTCGCGTAGAGGGTTCGGCCGAGCGTCTGGCCCGCGCCGCCGAGGCCGAGGGCCCAGGCGGCCGCGGTCGGGCCGGCGCCGCGCTCGGTCAGCAGTGGGACCAGGGCGATGACGACGGCGTACATCGCGAAACCGTTGAGAGTGAATGCGGCGGCGAGCATCAGGAAGGGGCGGCTGCGGGTAACCGACCTGTTGCCGTCCATCTGTTGGGTGGGATGCGGAGGTGCCGGCGGTGGCCATGGGGCGCGCAACGCGAACGCGTGGGCCGGGAGTGTGACGGCCGCGAGGATCAGGGCAAGGACTGCGTATGTGCTGCGCCAGCTGAGGTGTTCGGCCAGGACGGCTGTCAGCGGGGCGAATGCGGTGGAGGCCAGGCCGCCCGCGAGTGTGACGATCGTGAGAGCGCGGACTCTGTCCTCTCCCCACCAGCGGGTGAGTGCGGCGAAGGCGGGTTGGTAGAAGGTTGCCGCCATCGCGACTCCTGCGGCCAGCCAAGCGGTGCTGAAGAGCGCGAGGTTGGGTGCGTATGCGATGGCCAGTATCGCGGCGACACCGAGCAGCGAGCCGGCGGTCATCACGGCGCGCGGCCCTCGGCGGTCGAGGATGCGGCCGAGGGGTATGCCGGCGAGTGCGGAGACGACCAGGGCGCCCGAGAAGGCCCCGGTCGTGGCGGTGGTGGACCAGCCTGTGTCGGCGGTGATGCGGGCGTTGAGCACCGGGAAGGCGTAGTAGATGATGCCCCAGCTGGTGATCTGCGTGGCGCACAGGGCCGGCAGGGCCGCGCGAGGCCGCGACCGGTCCCCCGTTCCGGTCGCGGCCCGGCTGGTGTGAAGGTCGCTCATCGGGCTGTCAGCAACAGCCGCCGCCCGCGGTGACGGGCTCCGGCCCGCCGGTGTCGGCGGCCGCCGGGTCGGTGCAGCAGGTGCTGCCCTGCCGCTTGGCGAGGGTGTCGGCGTCGGACTTGACGACGTACACCTCCCAGGGTTCCCGGCCGGGGCCGTGGACCCACACCTTGTCCTGCAGGGCGTAGCAGCAGGTGGTGTCGTTCTCCACGTCGGTGTGCAGGCCTTCGTCCCTCAGCCGGGTGGTGGCGGCGTGGACGGCGTCGGTGGTCCCGACCTCGACGCCCAGGTGGTCAAGGCGGGTTGCCTCGTCCGGGGTGCCTTCGACGAGCACGAGTTTGAGCGGCGGCTCGGCGATGGCGAAGTTGGCGTAACCGTCGCGGAGTTTGGCCGGTTCGGTGCCGAAGAGCTTGCTGTAGAAGGCGATGGACGCGGTGAGGTCGGGGACGCGGAGGGCGAGCTGTACGCGGGACATGGCGAGCCTCCTGATGGGTGAGCGGTGGGGTGGCCGGTCAGCAGCCTCCGCCGGTCGGGGCCGGGGCGCCGGTCCCGATCTGAAGGGCCGTGGGGGCCGCGCAGCATCCGCCGCCTTCGCCGCTCTGCGCGGCGTCGGGGTCGTCGAACAGGCCCGCACCACCGCAGACTCCGGTCTCGGGCAGGGTCAGCTCGACGCGCTCGGCGGCTTCCTGGTCACCGGCGAGTGAGGCGGCGATGGAGCGGACCTGCTCGTAGCCGGTCATCGCGAGGAAGGTCGGGGCGCGGCCGTAGGACTTCATGCCCACCAGGTAGATGTCCTTCTCCGGGTGGGAGAGCTCGTTCACACCGTGCGGGTAGACGGTGCCGCAGGAGTGGACGTTCGGGTCGATGAGCGGGGCAAGCGCGGTCGGGGCCTGGAGGCGTTCGTCGAGGCCGAGGCGGATCTCGGAGAGGAAGGACAGGTCGGGGCGGAAGCCGGTGAGGACGATGATCTCGTCGACCGGGTCCAGGCGGCGGCCGTCTTCGGCGACGAGCACCGGGCGTCCGTCGGCGCTGCGCTCGACAGCCTCGGTACGGAAGCCGGTCGCGGCGGTTGCGTGGCCGGCCTCGACGGCGGCCTTGGCGCGCAGGCCCAGGGCCCCGCGGGCGGGAAGCTCGTCGGCCTCGCCGCCCCCGTACGTGCCGGCACCGATGCCGCGGCGCAGGATCCACACCGCGTGCGTGCCGTCCTCGTCCTTCGCCAGGTCGGCGAGCAGGGCGAGGGCGGTGAAGGCGGAGGCTCCGGAGCCGATCACCGCGGTGCGCCGGCCCGCGTAGCGGGCGCGGACCACCGGGTCCGTCAGGTCGGGCACCCGGTAGGAGACGCGCTCGGCGGCGGTCCTCTCGCCGAGGGCGGGCAGACCGTCCGCGCCGATGGGGCCGGGTACGGACCAGGTGCCGGAGGCGTCGATGACGGCCCGGGCGGTGATCCGCTCCTCGCGGCCGTCGGCGTGCGTGAGGTGCAGGGTGAAGGGCTGCTCGTCGCGGCCGGAGTCGACGATCCGGTCACGGCCCGCGCGGGCCACTCCGGTCACGGTCGCGCCGAATCGGACCCTGGTGCCGAGGACATCGGCCAGCGGCTGGAGGTACTGCCCGGCCCAGTCACCGCCCGTGGGGTACGTGGTTCCGTCGGGGCGGACCCAGCCCGTGGGGGCCAGCAGCTTCTCGGCAGCGGGGTCGACGAGCTCGGCCCAGGTGGAGAACAGGCGCACATGTGACCAGTCGCGCACGGCGGTGGCCGCGGACGGGCCGGCTTCCAGGACCAGCGGTTCGATGCCGCGCTCGACGAGGTGGGCGGCGGCGGCCAAGCCGATGGGGCCTGCTCCGATCACCACGACGGGCAACTGGTCGGCGGTGGGCGCGTTCACGGGATTCCCCTTTGATTCGACATCCGTCGATCTCTTGCACGGCCAGCATGGCACCTGTTTCGACAAGCGTCAACATAGACGCTTGTCGAATCTGGAGGGTTCTGAATGAGGAACACATCGATGCAGCGGCGATCGGAACGAGGAGTCCGGGCGGACGACGGGGGCTCCACTCGCACCCTGGAGGGTGGCGGCCGGCTGCCGACGCCTTGGAGGATGAGCGGCATGACCATGGTGAAGGACATCGACGTCCGCGGCATGCAGCATTGCGAGACGACGACGCTGGGCGTGCTGCTGCGGCATGAGGGACTCGACCTGTCCGAACCCATGCTGTTCGGGCTCGGCTCCGGGCTGTCCTTCATCTACTGGGACAGCAAAGACATGGGCTTTCCCTTCCTGGGAGGCCGGGTCAAGCCGTTCGAGCTCACCAGGAACCTGGCCGCCGCACTCGGGCTTGAGCTGATGGTCGGGGAGACCACCTCCCCGCGCAAGGCATGGCACAACGTGACGGCACCCATCGACGCCGGTCGGCCGGTCGGCCTTCAACTCGACAGCTACCACCTGGACTACTTCAGCACCAAGGTGCACTTCGGCGGGCATGTCGTGGCCATGTACGGCTACGACGAACAGGACGCCTACCTGGTGGACACCGCGCCGCAGGGCGGAGCCGTCTCGACCAGCCTCGCGGGCCTGGCCAGGGCCAGGGCCGAGCGCGGCCCCATGACCGCCAGGCACCGCTCCTTCACCCTCACTGTGCCCAGCAGTCCGACGTCACCGCGGGACCGGATCATCCCCGCGATAAGGACCTGCGCCGACGCCTTCCTGCACCCGCCCATCGCGAACCTGGGCCACCGGGGCATCGAGAAGACCGCCAAGCAGGTGCCGAAGTGGCTGCAGCGCAGCGCCAATCCGCGGGAGGACCTGCCACGGGCCGCCGTCCTCATGGAGCGGGCCGGTACCGGCGGTGCCCTGTTCCGTAATCTCTACCGGGACTTCCTCGCGGAGTGCGCCCAGCTGATCGACAGCAGCCACCTGCGCACCGGCCACAGCCTGTACACCGAGGCCGCCACGCTCTGGACGCAGGTGGCCACGCTCGTCGCGACAGCGGGCGAATCCGGCGACGCGAGGACCCTCACGCAGGCCGGCTCCATCCTCTACGACCTCTCACGCGTCGAACGCGATGCGATGCAGGCGCTCAGCATGGTCTAGGGGCCTGTCCGGCGGGTCATGTGCGGAGCCGGAGCCGGACCGAGGCAACGGTGACGGCGCCATGAAAGACGCGGGCCGACCGCCCCTACCGCCGCGGGCGTGCCGGTTGGCCCGCTGATTCTTCCTCCTGGCTCACTAGTTCGACATGTGTCAACATAGACGTATGTCGAATGTCGAGGTGCTGCAGCTGCTGGAACCCGAGGGTGCCGACGCCGTGGCGCCCTGCTGCCCGCCGCTGGCCGAACGTCCCTTCACCGCCGAAGAGGCGGAAAGGACGGCGCGGATGTTCAAGGCGCTCGGCGATCCGGTTCGTCTGCGCCTCTTCTCCCTGGTCGCCTCGCACGAGGGCGGAGAGGCATGTGTGTGCGACATCTCCGACGTGGGTGTCTCGCAGCCGACCGTCTCCCACCACTTGAAGAAGCTCAGGGAGGCCGGGCTGCTCACCTCCGAGCGGCGCGGCACGTGGGTCTACTACCGCGTCGAGCCGTCGGTCGTGGCCGCACTCGGCGGGCTCCTCAGCCCCAAGAACTGAGCCGCCCGCACGGCCGCCGAAGAGTCATGCCCCGGCGGCCGTACGCGCGGGCGATCACATGTCGGCCGCGTCCACCACAGCGCCGAGGTTGACGAACTTGAAGCCGGTCGCCGTGCGCGTGCCGCCCTCACCGTCCGGCACCGCCGGCGTCTCCTGGCCGTCCTGGACGACGAGCAGACCGCGCGGATAGCGGGCTCCCAGCGGGGCGTTGAGCACGGCGGCTCCGTCGCACTCCTCGACACCGTCGAGCGTCGACGTGGCGGCCTGGATCCGGAAGCCGCCCTCGTACTCGTTGTCCTCGCTCACCTCGCGGTCGTACAGGGCGAAGGTGTTGTCGCCCTGGCTGGAGGCGAGCAGGTAGCCGTCGCCGTCCTTCTCCTGGAACATGGTCAGACCCTCGACGTCGGCCGACAGCCGCTTGCCGCCGTAGCCGGGGTCGGCGCCCGGTGTGCACTCCTCGGTGCCCTCGTCGTAGGTGCCGGGGACGCCGTACTCCTTCACCTTGTCCACCAGGACCGGCTTGCCGGTGAGGTCGGCGCGCAGCCGCCAGATGCCGATGTCCTCCTGTCCGGCATAGAGCGTGCCGGTCGCCGGGTCGACGACCATGCCCTCGACCTGCGGAAGTTCGCCGGGCTCCGCGCAGGGACTCCACGTCGTGCCGTCCGGCAGACGGAACGAGGACGGCAGGTCGAGGGTGCGCACCTTGCGGTAGCCGACGGTGCCACCCGCGCCCGGCAGAAGTTCGAGAAGGGCGAGGCGGGTCCGCTCTCGCCGGCTCACGAGGGCGTACGTACGGCCGGTGCCTTTGTCCGTCCAGGTGGCCAGGCCGTATGCGGTCCGCTGGTCGTTGATCTCGGCCTGGTCGGCGGAGAACACCGGGGTGGCGGCCGGGTCGGTGATGTCGGTCAGCGGGCCGCCCGGCTTCGACGGGTCGATGCGGTAGATCCGCAGCCGGTCGTTGCCCCGGTCGCTCACCACCGCCACGTCGGCCCGGCCGGCCGAGGTGCGCAGGCCGGTGACGAGGTCGACGTTGTTGTAGCGGCCCGGGGCGTCGTCCGGCCCCGGCGGGAGCGGAGCGGGCAGCGACTGCACCAGGCGCGCGTCCAGGTCGTAGACCCGCAGACCGCCCTCCTTGGCGGTGGCGACGACGAGACTCCGCGCGGGGTCGGCGGCGTTGCGCCAGATCGCCGGGTCGTCGGCGTCGGAGTTGCCGCCCGCCTCGTCGTCAAAGAGCGCGGTGGTCTCACTGGTGGCGGTCACGACAGGCAGACCGGGCGCGCCTGCCCCTGCGGGGGCTGCTCCGAGCAGAGTGACGAGTGCGATGCCCGAGGCGAGGGCTGCGGCTCTTCGCTTGGTGCGGTGCGTCGTTGTCACAGGTGCTTCCTCAGCTGTCGGCGGTGGTTGGTGCAGTCATGGCCATGCTCATGGTCCGAGTAACAGCTTGCGTACAGAGATCCGTGAACTGTCCATGCCATCACGGGAATTACCCCGACAGGTCGGTTGGAGTTCGCCCGAGAGTCACCCGGCCGACCGAAGCCACGATGGCCGACACCTTGGCCGTACTGAAGTCGTTTGCCGTCGCCGCCCAGGTGAGTGACGCCATCGGCACTCCGTCCTGGCGGACCGGGAGGCAGGGCAGGCGGGGCGCCCGTGTCAGTCGGCGGGCTGTTCGGCGGCGGCTCGGCCGGGCATGAAGATCAGCGCGACCAGTGCCAGACCGATCGCGGCGCCGACGAGTTGCATCCCGATGAAGGCCGCGAGCGAGCCGGGGGCGATTCCCGCGAAGGAGTCGGTGAAGGCACGGCCGATGGTCACCGCCGGGTTGGCGAAGGAGGTGGAGGAGGTGAACCAGTAGGCGGCGCCGATGTAGGAGGCGACCGCGGCGGGGGCGAAGCGCAGCCGGTCGGTGCGGGCGAGGCCGAAGATCAGCAGGATCAGACCGGCGGTGGCGACGACCTCGCCGAGCAGCAGGTGACCGGCCGAGCGGTCGTGCGTGGACCACGTCACCGGCGGCTCGTCGAACATCGCGTTGGCGAGTACGGCTCCCGCGACCGCGCCGACGATCTGGGCGGGGACGTACACGGCGACCTCCCGGGCGGTGACGCCCGCGCCGCCCCGCCGGGCGGTCCACCACTCGGCCAGCGTCACCGCCGGGTTGAAGTGCGCACCCGACACCGGTCCGAGCAGCACGATCAGCACCCCGAGCCCGAAGACCGTGGCCAGCGAGTTGGCCAGCAGCTGCACGCCCACGTCACGGGTCAGCTCGGTGGCCTGGATGCCGGAGCCCACCACGACCGCCACCAGGGCGGCAGTGCCGACCAGTTCGGCGGCCGCCTTGGCGGTCAGCGGCGTACGGGGCGGGGTGGCACCCGGTACGGGCCGCGGTTCGCCGACGGCCATGACGGACTCAGCGGCGGACTCGTGGGTGGCGGTCAACAGTCACTCCTTGGAACGGCCGCGGCGAGCGACGGGGATCAGGGGCAGGACCGCTTGTTGTCGGCGGCGGTACGGGCGGACTCGGCGAGGTCGGCGAACTGGCCGGCGAGCCGGGCGATGACGTCGGGGCAGAGCTTGTAGTAGGTGAACCGTCCGCACGGCTCCGTCTCCACCACCCCGGCCTCTCGCAGCACTCTCAGGTGGTTGGAGAGGTTGGTCTGCTTCGCGCCGGTCTCCTCGATCAGGTGGGTGGTGCAGAGCGTCTCCCGGGCGAGCAGGGTGACGATCCGGAGGCGGAGCGGGTCGGCCAGAACCCGCATCAGATCAGTGTCGACCGACGTCAGCATGGACTGATACTCTCACATCAGTCGAGGCTGATACCAGCCCGGACTGATTCCTGGGACCCGCATCTCCAGAACCTGTGGAGGCCCACACCCCGAAGGGGATTGCTGCGACCGCCTCCCCACCGCCCGCCCTGCCCGACCGACGAAGGAAGAACCGATGTCCTCGACTCCGCTCGCCTCCGTGCTGTTCGTCTGCGTCCACAACGCGGGGCGATCGCAGATGGCCGCCGGATTCCTCACCCACCTCGCGGGCGACCGGATCGAGGTCCGTTCCGCCGGCTCGATCCCGGGCGACCAGGTCAACCCGGCCGCGGTCGAGGCCATGAAGGAGGTCGGCGTCGACATCTCCGGCCAGCAGCCGAAGATCCTCACCACCGAGGCCGTCCGGGCGTCCGACTACGTCATCACCATGGGCTGCGGCGACGCCTGCCCGGTCTTCCCCGGCAAGCACTATCTCGACTGGGCCCTGGAGGACCCGGCGGGCAAGGGAGTCGAGTCCGTGCGGCCCATCCGGGACGAGATCCGGACCCGTATCGAGGCCCTGATCGCCGAGGTCGACGCGAAGCGCGAGGCGTGAACACGGCGACCGCGACAGACGGCATACGCGAGGTCCTCGTCATCGGCTGCGGCCCCGCCGGATACACCGCGGCCTCCGCACCGCCCGCGCCGAACCCAAGCCGCTCGTCCTCGTCGGCGCCGTCCTCGTCGGCGGCGCACTGACCACGACCACCGAGGTCGAGAACTGCCCCGGTTTTCCCGAGGGTGTCGACGGCCCGGTCCTCATGGAGAACATGCGAGCCAAGGCCGTGATCGTGGCCACCGGGTCGGGCCACCAGGTCGGGCCACCGCAAGCTCAATCCGCCCAAGGAGGACGAACTGTCCGGCCGGGGCGCGTCCTGGCACGCGACGAGGAATGCCGTCGCCGCACACCCTCGGCGCCGCCGACCTGATGCGGCATCAAGCCAAAGTGGCCCAGGCTTCGTCGGTCGCCTTCCGGGATCGGTGCGTCGCTCGTATCCTCGTGCGCCAGCGGTTACCGATGGTAAGGGGGAGCGATGGGCGGCACCACGCGCAGAGGGTTCCTGGGCACGGCAGCGGCCGCGGGCGGCGGGGTCGCTCTGGCGGCTCCCCAGCGGGCCGCGGCCCAGAACGAGGCCGCCCCGCAGACCGTGGCCGTACTGGGCGGGGGCGTCGCCGGGCTCACGGCCGCACACGAACTCGCCGAACGCGGCTTCCGGGTGACGGTCTACGAGCGCAAGGCGCTGGGCGGCAAGGCCCGCAGCATGGACGTACCGGACAGCGCCACGGGCGGCCGCGAACCCCTGCCCGGGGAGCACGGCTTCCGCTTCATCCCCGGCATCTACCACAACCTGCCCGACACCATGCGACGCATCCCCTTCCCCGGCAACCCGAACGGCGTCCACGACAACCTCGTCGCCCCCAAGGAGATGCTGTTCGCCCGCTCGGGCGGTCGCGAGGACATCCGGATCCCACTCCCCTGGCCCGGCAACACCCCCGCCGAACTCACCCCGGACGAGATCCGCCGCGCCCTCACCTCGATCCTGGACACCGCCTTCAACCTCCCCCTCCACGAGGCCCTCTACTTCGCCAACCGCTTCCTCGTCTTCCTCACCAGCTGCGACGAACGCCGAGACGACGTCTGGGAGCAGATGCCGTGGTGGGAGTTCGTACGGGCCGGCCGGATGTCGTACGACTACCAGCGGATCCTCGCCATCGGCATCACCCGCAACATCGTGGCCACCAAGGCGGAGGAGGCGAGTACCCGTACGGTCGCCACCCTGCTGGAGGCCTTCGCCTTCAACATCCTCGGGCGCGGCGCGGACGGACCGCTGGACCGGATCCTCAACGCGCCCACCAACGAGGCCTGGATCGACCCCTGGGTGACGTATCTGAAGTCGCTCGGGGTCGAGTTCCACGTCGGCTGGACCGTACGGGACCTGACCCTGGACGCGGGCCGGATCGCCGGGGCCGTCATGGAGGATCCGGGCGGTGCCCGCCGGACCGTCACCGCCGACCACTACATCTCGGCCATGCCGGTCGAGCACGCCCGGCGCACCTGGAACTCCGCCGTACGCGCCGCCGATCCCCAACTCGCCGAATGCGACCGGCTGGAGACGGACTGGATGACCGGTATCCAGTTCTATCTGACCGAACGTACGCCGATCCTGCACGGCCATCTCGACCTCATCGACTCCCCCTGGTCGCTCACCGCGATCGCCCAGGCCCAGCACTGGCCGGGCCATGACTTCCCCAAGGACTTCGGCGACGGCACGGTCGCGGACTGTCTGTCCGTGGACGTCTCCGAGTGGGACCGGCCGGGCATCCTGTACGGCAAGACCGCCAAGCAGTGCACCCGCGCCGAAGTCGCCCGCGAGGTGTGGGCGCAGTTGAAGGCGTCGCTCAACGACACCGGCCGTACGGTCCTCAAGGACTCCGTGCTGCACTCCTGGTTCCTCGACCCGGCCGTGGACGGACTCGGCACCCCGAACCCGGTCAACGAGGAGCAGTTGCTCATCCATCCGACGGGGACCTTCCACCACCGTCCGCAGTCGGCCACGAAGATCCCCAACCTCTTCCTGTCAGGCGACTACGTGGCCGTGCCCATCGATCTGGCCACCATGGAAGGCGCCAACACCTCGGCCCGGCAGGCCGTCAACGCCCTGCTGGACAGGGTCGGTTCGGCCGCCGAACGATGCACCGTCACCCCGCTGTACCGGGCACCGGAACTGGAGGCACTCAAACGCCACGACCGCACCCGCCACCTCCTGCGACTGCCGAACCTCTTCGACGTCGGCTGACGGCACGTGCCGTACCCGGCCGTCCGACGGCCGGACACCGCGTCCACACGTGCGCAGGTCACCCGTCCGGCGACGGCCCTCCGGTCGTCGCCCTCTCCGGTCGAGGTCCGCTGGTCCCCCGGACCACGAGCTTCGGGTCCAACACCGCCTCCCGCGGCTCCAGTTCAGGGTTCTCCAGTCGTTCCACGGCGAACCGGACCGCGTGTTCCGCCATGAGCAGCGCGTCCTGGCGCATGGTGGTCAGGCCGATGGGCATCAGATGGGAGAGGTTGCTGTCGTCGTATCCGACGACGGACAGGTCGTGGGGAACGTCGGTGCCGGCCCGTGTCAGGGACATCAACAGGCCCATCGCACTACGGTCGTTGCCCGCGAGAACGGCCGTGGGCAGGCGCAGTCCCCGGTCGCGCTCCGCAAGGAGCAGGCGGCCGGTGTCGATGCCCGACCGCTCCGTGTGGTCGCCGGGGATCACCCGCACCTCGGACTCCAGCCCATGGCGGCGCATCGCGGCCCGGTAGGCGCGTCGGCGTTCGACCGAACCGGGGCCACGGCCTCCGTCGATGTGCACGATCCTGCGGTGACCAAGTTCGAGGAGGTGGTCCATGGCCTGCCGTACGCCCTTGGCCTCGGCCGAGTGCACGAAGTCCACGCGGGCGCGAGGGACGCGCCGGCCGACCGAGACGGTCACCGCGCGCTGTCCGAGTGCGTCGAGGTAGGCGGCCTCCGCGTCGGAGGCCAGCAGGATCAGCGCCTCGCAGCGGTGGCTGAGCAGGGCCTCGACCGCCTTCGCCTCGCTGCGGCCCTGCGCGGCCGCGGAGAGCAGGACGTCGTAACCCAGACGTTCGGCCTCGGGCCCACGGTCGGCGCCTGGTCCAGGTCGGCTTCATGCGCCGCTTCGACGCGGGCTACCGCCAGATGAAGGAGGTGATCACCGCCGGCGGCATAGGCACCCCGCTGATCGTGCACTGCGCCCACCGCAACCCGGCCGTCCCGGAGGCGTACACCTCCCACATGGCCGCGCAGGACACCGCAGTGCACGAGATCGACGTACTGCGCTGGCTCCTCGACGACGAGATCGTCTCGGCCCAGGTGATCACCCCGCGCGCCACGAGCAAGCGGTTCGCGCACCTCAGGGATCCGCAGATCATGTACTTCGAGACCGCCGGCGGCGTCCGCGTCGACCTGGAGGTCTTCGTCAACTGCCAGTACGGCTACGACATCCAGTGCGAGACCGTCGGCGAGGAGGGCCTCGTACGGTTGCCCGATCCGGCCGCTGTCGGGGTCCGTGCCGCCGGGCGCCACGGCACCGCCGTCCAGCAGGACTGGAAGGGCCGCTTCGTGGACGCCTTCGACACCGAGTTCCGCGAGTGGATCGCCTCCGTCGAGGCGGCCGTCGAGCCCGCCGGCCCGTCCGCATGGGACGGCTATGCCGCCACCGTCATCACCGACGCCGCCGTGCGGTCCCTGGACTCGGGCGGCGCGGTCGTCACCGTCGACATGAAGCCCCGCCCGGCCCTTTACGGAGGCACCGCATGAAGATCGCACTCGACCCGTACATGCTGCGCGCCCTGCCCATGGACGACATGGTGCGAACGGTCGCCGAACTCGGCTACGAGCACATCGAGTTGTCGCCCCGCGACGACTTCATGCCCTTCTTCCTTCACCCGCGGGCGGACGACGAGCGCATCGCCGAGCTGAAGAACTCCCTGCGCGCACACGGCGTCCTGCTGTCCTCCGTGCTGCCGCTGTACAAGTGGTCGACCTCGTACGGGCGATCAACAAGCCCTGGGTGAACTACCTCTACTGCGCCCCGCACTCCTTCCACCTCTCCGGGGCCGCCGAAGTCGGGGCGGACATCGCGAAGATGATGCGCTACGCCGGGGACAAGCTGCAGCACGTGCACATCGCCGACTCCTTCAACCACAAGGGCTCCTCCGGCCTGCGCTACATCCTCAACCCGCCCGGCACCACCGCCGCATCCACCAGCACCTCGACATCGACCAGGGCGAGGTCGACTGGGACGCCTTCTTCGGCACACTCCGCGACCTCAACTTCGACGGCGTCGCCACCGCCTGCGTCTTCGCCTGGGAGGAACGGGCCCACGAGTCCTCGGCGTTCATGCTGGACCGCATAACGAAGGAGCTCGCGGCGTAGCCGCAGTCGGCCGCCGCGGCCCGCCGCCTGTCGATGACGCGCACGCGCCCGGCGACCGAGCGAACCTCCGTGGGGGGGAAGGGAAGTTCGTCCGGCCGCCGGGGCTTCGGTCCACACGTCACGGCTCACCCGCGACGGTTCACACGGGACGGTTCACCTGGCTCGGCTCACCTGTAGGTGATGTCCGAAGCGGCGTACAGGCAGTTGGTGCTGTCGGGACCCGTACCGACCGCGGTGTTGTTGTTGTACTTCTGGCAGGGGATGACCTTTCGGCTGGAGTCGTTCAGGATCGTGATGCCGCGGAGTGTCGCCACGTCGTTGCGGTTGACGTTGATGCCGACGAGCCGGGCGGTGGACCCCGTGCCGGTGACCTCGATGTTGCTGAGGTTCACCTTGCGCGTGTACTGCGTGGAGCAGTCGCCGCAGGACCGGTACAGCGTCTTGAACTCGCTGACAGCGAAGTTGGTGATGTTCAGGGTGCCAGGGCCGTTGTGCTGGAACACCTTGTCGGCCGCCTTCTTGGCGCCGCCGCCCGTCACGGTGTACGTCGAGCCGCCGCGGAAGGTGGCGGCGTCCTCGCCGACGTCCTCCCACCACACGTTCTGCAGGGTGCAGTTGCCCTCGCAGTGGATGCCGTCGGCGCCGGGCGCGCCGATGATGACGTTCTTCAGGGTCGCGCCGGCCGCGAGCTTGAAGATCGGGTCCTGGCCCTCCTCCTGGCCGTCACCGGCCAGGGCGCCGCTGCCGTAGTACCGCACCATGCCGCCGTCCCTGACACCCGAGACGGAGATGGTCGAACTCACGGGCTGGCTGCCGGCGGGCGTCGGCCAGGTGGCGGCGCTTGCCGGCGGCGCTCCGATTGTTGTGATCATGACAGATGAAAGACCGAGTGCGGTCAGGGTGCCGGTCAGCGCGCGTCGGCGGGCGCGCGGGGTCGCTGGAGAAGTCATGTCCCTGTGCCTTCTTCCGGTTGTGGGGGTCGGTCTGTGGGAGTCGGTTCGTGGGGGTCGGTTCGTGGGGGTCGGTCAGAGCTTTCCGGCGCCCGCGCCGCTCGTCACCGAGGAGACGACGGAGGAGGCGGGCTCGGCGGTGTAGCCGTACGGCGGGCTGGTGAAGGTGCCGGTGCGGGAGATCTCGGTGGCGGCTCCCCCGAGGTCGTTGCCGCGCAGGTTGGCGTAGCCGTCCACGTCGCTGCTCCGGTTCGTCGTGACCGCGATCTTCGTCGTACGGAAGACGTTGTTCTCGACGAGCATCTGGGCGCCCATGCGTGAGTGCACGGCGGTGTCGGCACCCTCGACGTAGTTGTCGTAGAAGTGACCGGTGCCGAAGCGGAGACTGGGGATGCGCGAGTAGACGTTGCTGAAGTGGTTGTGGTGGTACGTGACCTTCAGGTGACCGGTGTCCTCGCTCGCGTTGTTGTCACTGTGACCGGCGAGCGAGCCCTTGAAGTGGTCCTTGAAGGTGTTCCAGGACACGGTGACGTTGTCGGAGCCGTGATTGATGTCGAGCAGACCGTCGTAGTAGTCCTTGTCGTGGTCGCGGTCCGCCGAGAAGGAGTTGTGGTCGATCCAGACCTTCGTGGACTTCTGCACGGTGACGCCGTCGGAGGGCGCGAGCGGCTTGCTGATGTTGAGGTTGCGGATGACGACGTTCGTCACTTCCTTCAGCCGCAGCCCGCCGCCGGTGAAGCCGGACGACGAACCGACGCCCAGAACCGTGGTGTTGGACCCGATGTCGACCTGACCGGTGAGCGCAATCAGCCCGCTGACCCGGACGACCTTGGCGGTGCTGCCCGTGACGGCCGTCTTGAAGGCGGCGAGCGTGGAGACGGTGACGGCGCTCGCGCCGCCGCCGCCCGTGGTGCCGGCGCCGAAGCCGATGGGGGAGGTTTCCGCGGCACCCGCGGACTGCGGCAGAGCGACGACGGTGGTGACGGCGAGAGCGGCTGCCGCGACCGTGGAGACGACGAGTCCCCTCGGACGGAAGCGTGGGGGGAGAGGGGGGAGAGTACGCATGCGGGTGCGTCCCTTCGAGAGCGTCCATTTTCAGGTATGTGAACGATGTTCACCATGTGGATCGTCTTGCGAACGTCGCGCCTCCACGCGAGGCTCGCGGCGACATCCTGGAGAGTGCACGTCCCCAGGCCATAACGCCTCCGGCATCTGACATCTCATATACGAGATGCCAGTGGCGGGTCACGCTGCTGAACGGGAAACGTAAGGGGCAAGCGCTTTCTAGTCAACGCTTCGCGCAGAACGCATCCGGCCAACTCCCGTATCGGGCAGGGGCGAGGGCCACTGCGTGCCTCAACCGGTGCCTGGCTGGACGAGTTTGAAGAGGAGGCGGGCGACGGCACGTGATGGGCACTGCCTCCGAACGTTCCGGGGCCGGTCCGCGTCATAGCGGTAGCCGTCCCCGAGGGAGCCACCATGACCGTCGTCCGCCTGAACACCGTTCACTCCAGCCTTCGTTCCGTGTCCGTCGCCGGACTGGTCGGAGGGTTGCTGTGGGCGACCGTCGCCTGCGGCACTGAGTCGTCCTCGGGATCCGGGTCCGCCCAGGTGGCCGGACCCGAGACCGCCACATCCCCGGCCGGGACCACCTGGCGGGAGCCCGACTCGTACGTCTACACACTCAAGTCGAGTGAAGGGGAACGGGGTCTGATCGGCACCTTCCGGGTGACCGTCCGCGACGGCAAGGTGGCGGAGGCGGTCGGTCTCGACGCGGACAGCCGACGGGTGGTGAAGCAGTTGCCCGGTGAAGTACCCACCATCGGCAAGCTGTTGGACGAGCTGGAGCAGGCCCGGCTCGACGACGCCGACACGGCGGAGGCGGAGTACGCGCCCGCCGGCCACCCGGAGCGGATCTCGCTGGACTGGGACAAGAACGCGATCGACGACGAAGCCCTGTACGTCATCAGCGCCTACGCGCCAGCCGTCGACTAGCGCGCGGATCCCTTCGTGGGTGACTCCGTGTCAGCGGGTCTCTCTGCATCCCCGTGACCGGCGTCGGTCGCGTTCGGCCGAGCGCGGCGTACAGCAGGCCCACCACACCCGGTCCGCCGCCGAACTGCTCGTCGGCCAGGACCGGATAGAGCGCCTGCAGCATCGTGAAGACCATCGCCGCGGCATCGATGAGAAGCAGCCCCACGATGAGGCGGTGGCCGCGCACGAAGCGGACGCCGTCCGCGACCGCCGTGAACGCCTGCCGGACTCCTTTGCCGCCCGGGCCGTCGCGGGAGGAAGCGGCCGCACGAAGAACAGGGCCGCCGAGTCCGGCGAGCAGGCCGGTCATGGCGGTGGCCGTGAGGGGGCGTTCGGTGACGGGAGACGGGAGCGGGGCTGCCGCTAGGACGAGCTCGGCGCCGGCCCGTACTTCGACGAACTCTTGGACGAACTCGGGGAGGGCTGCGCGTGCATGGCCTCCAGGTCCTGGATGGTGCCGCCGACCTTCTTGCGCAGCGGTCCGAGCATGTTCGGCTTCGCGCTGATGGCCCAGCGCGGGCCGACGAGGTACTTGCCCCCGTAGATGGCGGCGCTGTCCAGCCAGGTCAACTTGTACTTCTCCGCGGGAAAGGTCGTGATGAGGTAGTCGCCCTCGGGCGTGTGGCAGACACCTTCGCGGAGTTCGTCCGCGTCGGTTCGGATCTTGACCTTGCAGCCGGTGAGGTTGGCGATCACCTCGACCTTCGCCGGCGCCACGACCGCGGCCATGGCAGCGGTCGACGGCTTGCTGTCCCTCGCGGCCTTGTCATCGCTCCCGCCGCTGCAGGCCGTGACCAGGGGAAGAAGGGCAAGGCTGCCGATCAGGGCGGCGCGGCGCACCCCGTGGGCGGTGAAAGTGCCGCCGGTCCGTCCTCGCTGTGGCTGCTGTGACACGTACCTCTCCGAATCCGGGCTGTTCCCGTCCGCGCGAGCGGCCAGGCGTACGACAAGGGGTACGGGTGAACGCAGGCGGCCGTTCACCCGTACACCACCGAAGGTTGTGTTCCGAACGGCGAGATCACCGAAGGAGTGGGCGGAGCGCGGGAGCGCCTGCCGCCCGAGTGGGCCGACGAGGCTCTCGCCCCGTCGGCCCACCGCATCCTGACGAGACGTCAGCTCTTGCCGAGCATCTTGTTCATCTGCTTGATCTCGGCGGTCTGGGCCGTCACGACGTCGCCCGCGAGCTTCGTCGCGGGACCGTACTTGCCGTCGGCCTTCTCGGTCTCGGCCATCTCGACGGCGCCCTCGTGATGCTCGACCATCATCGTGAGGAACATGGTGTCGAACTCGGCGCCGGACGCCTTCTCCAGCTCGTCCATGTCCTTGCCGCTCATCATGCCGGGCATGGCGGACGACATGTCGTGGTCCATGGCGCCGGACATCTCCTCGGGCACGTCCTCGCCCCACGAGGTGAGCCAGCCGGACATGGTCTTGATCTCCGGGTCCTGTGCCCCCTTGACCTTCGTTGCCAGGTCCTTGACCTCCTGCGAGGAGGCGCGGCCGACGGCCAGTTCGGCCATGTCGACGGCCTGGCGGTGGTGCTGGATCATCTCCTTGGAGAAGGAGATGTCCGCGTCGTTGTGGTCGCCAGCTTTGGCCGAGGCGGTCGCGGTGGGGCCGGAGTCGGACTCCATGGACCCCATGTCGTGTCCTCCGCTGCCGCTGTCACTGCCGCAGGCGGCGAGGACGAGTGCGGCGGCTCCCGCGGTGACGGACAGGGCGGTACGGCGGACGAGTGCGCGGTGCGCTGTCATGGTGGAACTCCTGGGACGGTAGGGATGAAGGGCGTGCCTGAGCGCGGCGCCGCGCCATGTGGCGCGCGACGCCCCGCGGGCCGCTCTAGATCCGCAGGAGTTGGAGTTCGGAGAGTGAGGGCGGTGCCCGGCCGCCGTCGGGACCGCTGCCGGTCGAGGCGGCACCGGCCCGTGGCACTCCGGCGCAGGCCGCCACGTCGGACAGCAGCACCGGCACCATCGTGGGCGAACCGGCGACCGACGCGGACGCGCATGTCGGATCCGCGTGCTGGGCGTGGCCCGTGCAGCCGCCGTCGCCGTGATCGCACGCGTCCGGCATCGACGCCACCACGCTCATCGGCGCGGCCACCGGCATCGGGTCGTGACCGGCGCCCGCGGGAACCGGTCCGAGGCCGTGCATGCCGACCAGGCCGAGGAGCAGCGCGCACACGAGCAGCCCGACGAACCGCGACGTCGATCGCGGTCGAGCGAGCCGTCCGAGGCGGTTCACCGCCCCGTCGCAGACACTGGCCATGGATCCCTTGCGTCTCGGGTGCCACCGGAGTGGATACGAGGGGATGATACCTACCCGGGGTATCACGCCATGCCGAGGGGTCCGATGTCCGGCCAACTCACCGGGAGCACCGGGTATCGGACGAGGAGGTCTCCGCCCTCCGCAGGGCCCCGAGCACCCGTGCCCATGCCGCCCGGTCTGGCCGGGCGGCACGGGGGCACGGGGGCACGGGGGCACGGGGGGGGCACGGGGGGGCACGGGCATCCGCGCCGATCCGGACGTCACTTGATGTGGCGGGTGACCCGTGTTGTGGCGTGGAGCAGGTACTCCAGAGGGCCGCGGCGGAACCGTCGGGTCCAGGCGGTCGCCAGCAGCATGGCGGTCGCGATGAAGGCGAGCAGTGCGACCAGGGCCGGGACGGTCTCGTCCTCCATGCCGACCACGTGGATGGCGAGGATGTGCAGGACGTAGGCGGTCAGGGAGATCATGCCGACCGCGGCGACGGGCGTGGCCAGGCGCGTGACGCGGGGCATCCGGGCCGTGACGGCGACGCAGGCGGCCACCACGAGGAGCGCTGCGCCCGTGTTGCCGAGGATGGAGAAGGTCGTCTGGCTGTGCGGCGCGGCCACCAACAGCCAGGCGGCCGGGGTGCCGTCCGTGAGGTAGCCGACGGTGTCGGACCACCAGGCCGAGGCCGCCGAGTCTCCGTCCGTGGCCGCGGCGACGGTTGCCTGCGCGTCCGGGACCAGGCGCAGGGCGAGCCAGGAGCCGCCGTAACCGAGGACGGCCAACCCGCCGCCTGCCAGGGCGAGTCGGGTACGGATCTTGGCCCGGCCGAGGTCGAGCCGGGCGACCACCATGCCGACGATCATGAACGGCATCCAGGTGAGCACCGGGTACTCGCCGGTGAACAGCAGCTCGACCAGACCGTCCGTGTCGCTGATCCGTGCCAGCGGGTCCCAGCGGACGACGGTGTCGGCCCAGTCCCCGTTGTCGATCGACTGGCGGATCACGTACAGCACTTGGGGCATGACCAGCGCGCCAGCGGCGCCGATGACCGCGAGCGTCCGGACCCGCAGCCGGTACAGCGGGAGCACGGCGAGGAAGGTCAGTCCGTAGAACGCGAGGATCACGTCGACGTCGGTGTCCAGTGCGGTCAGGGCGAAGCCCAGCACGACCAGGACCACAGAGCGGATGAGGATCCTGGCGACGGCCTGCCGTCCGGCCCGACCGGTGCGGGGGTGCGGGCGGCCGGTGATGAGGACGAGCGAGAAACCGGCGAGCAGGGCGAAGAGTGCGGAGGAACGCCCGCGCGCCAGTTCCAGGGCGAAGCCCAGTGGCCCGCCGAGCGACGGGTCCGGGCCGACATGGGCCGCGTACATGCCGAAGACCGCGAGTCCGCGGGCCAGATCGATGCCTGTCAGCCGCCCCGTCGACGGCGCGGGAGCGGTGGTGGGAGGGCTGCCTTGTTCCGAGGCGGGCGCCGGGGACAGAGCCGTTGAGACCGATGGCGCGTCGTGTGTCATGTGCTTCAGGATCGGGCGTGTGCGGGCTCCGACCCATCCGGCAGGTGGCCGGAGTTGCCCCGCCGACCGGCCGGAGCCGCCCCCGTCGCCCGGCGAGCGCCGCCGCGAAGGAACCGGAGGAGGCTCCTGGGCGTCGTAGGAGTCCAGCGGCGGCCCCGGGGCGAGGGAGCGCAGGTGATCCGGGTACTGGTGGTCGACGACGAGGCTCTGATCCGTACGGGCTTCAGGCACATCCTCGACTCCGCGGACGGGATCGAGGTCGTGGCGGCGGTCCCCGGCGGCCAGGCGGTCGACTCGGCGCGGGAGTTGCGTCCCGACGTCGTGCTGCTCGACATCCGGATGCCGGACGTGGACGGGCTCACGGTCCTGGCCGACCTGCGCCGGTTGCCGCAGCCGCCCACGGTGGCCATGCTCACGACGTTCGACATGGACGAGTACGTGGCGACGGCACTGCGTTCGGGGGCGGCCGGGTTCCTGCTCAAGGACACCGATCCCGTGCAACTGCCGCTGCTGGTACGCAGTTTGGCCGACGGCGGTGTCGTCCTGTCGTCCCGGGTCACCCGGGCCGTGGTCGACGGGTATCTGGACAACGGCCCCCACGAGGCGGCCGCCCGTTGCGTGGCCCGGCTGACCGAACGCGAGCGAGCCGTTCTCGTCCTCATCGCCGAGGGACTGTCCAACACCGGCATCGGCGCACGGATGCATCTGAGCATCGGCACGGTCAAGGACCATGTGAGCGCCGTCCTCGCCAAGTTGGAGGTGGGCAGCCGCGTCCAGGCAGCCCTGCTCGCCGAACGCGCGGGTCTGCTCAGGCCACCGCGGGACCCGGAGGACGGGTGAAGCCCCGCGCGGGACTCGCGAGACCGGAAGCGGGACCGGAAGCGGGACCGGAAGCGGGACCGGAAGCACGGATGAGGCACCGCCGCGTGCCCGCCCCACTCATGGACGCCATGCTCGTCGCGGTCTCCCTGCTGGACGTCTGGATCCACTTCGACAGCGAAGAGCGGCTGCGCATGGCCTGTGCGCTGCTCGCCGCGTTCTCTCTCGTACTCCGTCGCCGTCTGCCGCTGGCGACGTTCCTGCTCGCCCTGCCCGCGGCCCTGGTCGGCGACGCGGTACTCGCCACCCTGATCGCGCTGTACACCCTCGCCTCCCTCAGCCGTCGTCGCGTGCTCCTGGCCCTGTGCGCGCTGGCGTTCGCGGCATGCGACATCACCTGGTGGTCGTGGCCGTCACCGGAGTTCGCCGATCTGTCGGACTCCTCCGACCTGCTCACGGTCACCTACAGCCTGGCCACGGCGGTCGCTCCCGTCTTCCTCGGACAGCTCGTCCAGACCGGACGCGAACTGTCCCTGCGGCTGTCCGAGATATCCGAGGCGCGGGAACACGAACGCAGGCTGCTGGCCCAGAGCGTGCTGGCGAAGGAACGCGCGCAGCTCGCCCGGGAGATGCACGACGTGGTCTCCCATCAGGTCAGCCTGATCGCCGTACGGGCCGGAGTGCTTCAGGTAGGCACCCGGGACCCGGAGGCGAGGGAGGCGGCGGCCACGATCCGGCGGCTCAGCGTGCAGACACTGGACGAACTGCGGCACATGGTCGGCGTCCTGCGCGCCTCCGGAAGCCGTCCCACGGAACTGACTCCGCAGCCGTCCCTGGCGGACCTCCAGCGGCTGGTCGACACCAGCGGCATCGAGGCGGCGCTGCGCACAGATCTGCCCGACGACCTGCCCGCGACCGTCCAGCGCGCCGTCTACCGCACGGTCCAGGAAGCGCTGACCAACGTACGCAAGCACGCTCCCGGGGCCACCGCCACCATCCACGTCCATCACGCGGACGACACCGTCCACGCCACCGTCACCAACGCCTCCCCCACCCGTCCCGCGCTGCCGCTGCCCGGCGCGCACCACGGCCTCGTCGGTCTGCGCCAGCGGGCCGAACTCCTCGGCGGCACCGTCACGTCCGGCCCGACGGCGGACGGCGGATACGAACTCCGGTTGCGCCTCCCGGTCCAGGACCAGGACACGCCATGACGTCAGGGCCGTCTTCAGGCGGCCGTCTTCACGCAGCCGACTTCACGCGGCCATCATCAGAAGCATCGTCGCCATCGAGCCGCCCATTCCGACATGACCGGCCAGGCGCGCGTTCGGCACGGTGAGCAGCGAGGGATTCCGCCGGGCGTGTCGGTGGCGGGCCCGCGTGCCGTCGGCCACGGCGGGCAGCGACCCGCCCCTGCCGCGCAGGCGGGCGCGTACGGCCAGAGCCATGAAGATCACGAAGTACGCGGCCAACGCCCAGAAGGCCACCCGCCAGGCGAGCGCGCCTCCCGCGGAGCCCGCCGCCTCGGCCACACCTCCGTGACCGTGGGCGCCCACGCTCTCCATACCGGCCATGCCCGCCATCCCCCCGTGCCCGGAGGAACCGGCCAGCGCGAGAGCCGGTGAGGAGGTGGTTCCGGACATGGCCAGTGTCATGAGCACCATGGCGGCGCTGCCGATCACGACGTGTCCGCCGTGGCGCAGATACCGCAGACCACCCCGGGCCGCATGCCGCACGGACAGTGCCACGCCGCCGAGACAGAAGGCGCCGAACACCGCGGCCCACCAGGTGCTGTGCGTGCCGTAGTGGCCCGCGGTCGGGGGCGCGGCCATCACCGCCATGCCCGCGCCCATCACGGCCTCGGCCGCCGCTTCGAACCGGGCCCAGCCTCTGACGAGAGCCATGCGAAGCAGGTTGCCGCCGGCCACACCGACGCCCAGCACCACCAACGTCCAGCCCAGAAGCGGTCCCGTCATGACGCCACCCTTCGGGGGAGCCGGGCCCGTTCTCCGGCTCACCGATCGCCGACCCCTACGTACCCGCTTAGTACGTGGCGTTCGACGATCCGACTCAGAACGGACGGTCCCCTTCAGTGCCCGTGGCCGTCCGAAGTCTCTTCGGTGGTCTCTTCAGCGGCCTCGCTGTGATCGCCCTTGCCGCCCGACTCCTCACCCGCGTGAACGGTGAACGCGGCGGTCCTGACCACGCCTTGGTGCTTGAAGTCGAGGAAGAGGCGGTACGCGCCCGGGCTGGGCGCGGTGGCCGTGAACGAGATGCCGGGGCCTGGCTCGGTCTTTCCGTCGCCGGGTTCGCCGTTGGGGTGGACGTGGAGGTACGCGAGGTCGCCGGAGCGCAGGGCGACCAGGTGGCCGTACGCACCGAGATAGGGCTGGAGGTCGGTGACGGGCTTGCCTTCGCGGGAGACGTTCAGCTCCAGCTCTCCGGACGCGCCCGGTCGCAGACCGCCCGCCAGCTTGACCTCGTATCCGTCGACCTTGGCCGTCGTGCTCGCCGCCGGCAGCCCCTTCGGCTCGTACGGGCCCGAGGCCGCGAGGTCGGCGCCGAGGGTGAGGTTCTCGGCCCCTTTCTTCGCCGGGGTGAAGTCGGCGAAGACCCGGTAGCCGCCCGCCCGGGGCAGTTCGACGGGGATGCTCCAGGTGCCGTCGGCGGCGCGGGTGGGGTGCAGATGGCGATAGGTGACCAGGTCGCGCGAGGCCACGATCAGGTGGAGTTCCTTCTCGTGTTCGCGCTTGTACGAGGTCACCGCGCGACCCTTCTCGTCCTGGATGGTGAAGCTCAGGTCGGCGCGCTGCCGGGCTTCGATCCGGGGGGTCCTGAGGTCGAGGGTGTAGCCGTTCTCGGAGATCTGCAGTCCGCCGGCCGGCGGCGACTGGCCCTCCTGCGTGGACTCGTGCTCCGCGTGGTCACCGCCTCCTTCCGGCTCCAGTGACGATTCGGCGTGGGTGTCGTGGCTCGCGGGCTCGCGGTCCGCGACGACGGGGTCGACACCCTGGCCCACGCCGTAGGCGGTGCCGAAGGTCGCGGCGAGTGCGGCGGCGAACGCGGTGATCTTCACTCCGGTATGCATGGCCAGCTCCTGAGGGACGGGGGCCGATGACTGGAGGTGAGGCCCTCCATGCACTTCAACATACCCCTAGGGGGTATAAAGTCAAGGCGGCTGCACGGCTTGCGTCAGATACCCTACAGGGGTATACAGGTTCTCGACACCGATACCCCCGCCCCGTATCCGAGACGGACTGTACTCACCAGGAGGAACCCATGTCCTCGTCCTGCTGCTCCACCGACGGCTCCTGCTCGACCACCACCGCCGACCGCGCGACGGCCACCGAGGTCGTCACCGCCACCGTCACCACGACCTACGCCGTGTCCGGCATGACGTGCGGCCACTGCAAGGCCACGCTCACCCAGGTCATCGGCGAGCTGGACGGCGTGACCGGTGTCGACGTCGACCTCGACACCGGTCGGGTCACGGTCGTCGCCACCGCCGAGCCGGACGACACGCTGATCGCCGAGGTCGTCGACGACGCCGGCTACGAGCTGACCGGCCGGGCCTGACCCCGGGCACTCCCCCGCACCGGCCGGGGCCCACATCACCGGGTCCCGGCCACCCACCCCGTACGAGGAGCAGCCATGACCACCACGACGACCGGCGCCGAGGTAGAGCTCGCCATCGGCGGCATGACCTGCGCCTCGTGCGCGGCACGGATCGAGAAGAAGCTCAACCGTATGGACGGGGTCACCGCCACCGTCAACTACGCCACGGAGAAGGCCAAGGTCGCCTTCGAAGGTGACGTCTCCGTCCAGGACCTGATAGCCACCGTCGAGAAGACCGGGTACACCGCGCACGAGCCGGCGCCCGTACGCGGCGAGCCCGAGGGTGACGACGAACCGGCGGGCGCGCACGACGAACTGCGGCCGCTGCGCGAGCGGTTGGTCACCGCGGTGGTGCTGGCCGTTCCCGTCGTCGCGATGGCCATGGTCCCGGCCCTGCAGTTCGAGTACTGGCAGTGGCTGTCCCTGACACTGGCGGCGCCGGTCGTGACGTACGCCGCCTGGCCGTTCCACAAGGCCGCGTTCACCAACGCGCGGCACGGCGCGGCCACCATGGACACGCTGATCTCCGTGGGCACCTCGGCCGCGTTCCTGTGGTCGCTGTGGGCCCTGTTCTTCGGCACCGCGGGCACGCCCGGCATGACGCACCCCTTCGAGCTGACGATCGCCCGGGGCGACGGCGCCGGGAACATCTATCTGGAGGCCGCCGCGGGCGTGACCGCCTTCATCCTGGCGGGCCGGTACTTCGAGGCCCGCTCCAAGCGGAAGGCGGGCGCGGCGCTCAAGGCGCTGCTGGAGCTGGGTGCGAAGGACGTCACCGTGCTGCGCCCCGACGGCCGCGAACAGACGGTCCCGACCGCCGAGTTGAAGGTCGGCGACCGTTTCCTCGTGCGCCCGGGCGAGAAGATCGCCACGGACGGGACGGTCGTCGAGGGCTCCTCGGCGGTGGACGCCTCGATGCTCACCGGTGAGTCCGTGCCGGTGGAGGTCTCCACAGGCGACCCGGTCACCGGCGCCACGATCAACGCGGGGGGCCGGCTGGTCGTCGAGGCCACCCGGGTCGGCGCCGACACCCAACTCGCCCGGATGGCAAGGCTGGTGGAGGACGCGCAGAACGGGAAGGCCGCCGCGCAGCGCCTCGCGGACCGCATCTCCGCCGTGTTCGTACCCGTCGTGATCGCGCTCGCGCTGGGCACCCTCGGTTTCTGGCTGGGCAACGGGTCCGGGCTGACGGCCGCCTTCACCGCCGCGGTCGCCGTACTGATCATCGCTTGCCCGTGCGCCCTCGGCCTGGCCACCCCGACCGCGCTCATGGTCGGCACGGGCCGCGGCGCCCAGCTCGGCATTCTGATCAAGGGTCCGGAGGTCCTGGAGTCCACCCGAAAGGTCGACACCATCGTCCTCGACAAGACCGGCACCGTGACCACCGGCCGTATGACCCTGCTGGCCGTACACACCGCCGACACGACCGACGAGGCCGAAGTCCTGCGTCTGGCAGGCGCGTTGGAGCACTCCTCCGAGCACCCGATCGCCCGCGCCGTCGCCGACGGGGCACTTGAGAAGCTGGGTTCGCTGCCCACCCCCGAGGACTTCGCGAACGTACCCGGTCTCGGTGTGCAGGGCATCGTCGACGGTCACGCGGTTCTCGTGGGCCGTGAGCGGCTGCTCGCGGAGTGGGCCATGGAACTGCCCGAGGAACTGACACGCGCCGAGGCCGAGGCCGAGGCGGCCGGACGCACCGCCATCGCGGTCGCCTGGGACGGCGAGGCGCGCGCGGTCCTCGAAATCGCCGACGCCGTGAAGGAGACCAGCGCGGAAGCGATCACGCGGCTCCGCGCGCTCGGCCTGACGCCCATCCTGCTGACGGGCGACAACCGGGCCGTGGCCGAGTCGGTCGCCCGCGAGGTCGGCATCGCGCCCGAGGACGTCATCGCCGAGGTGCTGCCGCAGGACAAGGTCGACGTCGTCAAGCGGCTCCAGGACGAGGGCCGTTCGGTCGCCATGGTCGGCGACGGCGTCAACGACGCGGCCGCGCTCGCCCAGGCCGACCTGGGCCTGGCCATGGGCACCGGCACCGACGCCGCGATCGAGGCCGGCGACCTGACGCTCGTACGGGGAGATCTGCGCGCCGCCGCCGACGCCATCCGGCTCGCCCGGCGCACCCTCGGCACCATCCGGTCCAACCTCTTCTGGGCCTTCGCCTACAACGTGGCAGCCCTGCCGCTCGCCGCGGCCGGTCTGCTCAACCCGATGATCGCCGGAGCGGCCATGGCCTTCTCCTCGGTGTTCGTCGTCGGCAACTCCCTGCGGCTGCGCTCGTTCCGCGCGGCGAACTGACCGGAGGCAGGTGTCGTGCGTTCCTTACACCCCTGGCTGCTGACATGCTGCCTGCCGTGGTGACCGTCCGAGAGCGACCGTCGGGAAGGGGCCCTTGTGGCGACATCGGACTGGCAACCGGTACTCGTACTCCTCGTGCTGATCGTCGCGGCCGTCGTACTCCTCCATGCCCTGTCCGTCGCACTGCGGGCGGTCCGCGAGCCCGTGCACACCGGCCCGTTCAGCGGGGGCCTCGAACCTCAGGAGCACCCGCTCTCCCGGTTCCACGTGCGCTGGTACCCCGTCACGATGGTCTTCCTCGCCTTCGACATGGAGATGCTCTTCATGTACCCGTGGACGAAGGTCGTCTCGGCCGTCGGCACCAGCGCGGTCGTCGAGATGTTCCTCTTCCTGGGAATCCTGCTCGCGGGTGTCGCGTACGCCTGGCGCGAGGGGGCGTTCCGGTGGAGCTGAGGCGCGCACTCGTGCGGGCGGCCGTGTCCCGGCCCGGCGTCCTCCTCGCGGTTTCCCCCGGTGCCACGCGGCAACGGCTCGCCGTGGAGGCGGAGTTGGCGCGTCGCGGCTGGCCGTGTGTGAGCGGGCCGTCGGAGACCGATCTGCTGGTCGTCGTCGGCGATCGTGAGGACGAAGGCGAAGGCGAAGGCGAGGAGAGCGACTGGGTCTCGGGTCTGTGGCACGGCATTCCGGCGCCCAGGGCCCGGGTGTGGGTCACCAATCCCGAGCGGGTCGTCGACGCTCTGGAGAGGGGGCTCGCGGACCTTGCGCGCGGAGAATACAAGGAGCACCACGAGCACCACGAGCACCACGAGCACCACGAGCACCACGAGCACCACGAGCACCACGAGCACCACGAGCACCACGAGCACCAGCAGGACGGTGACACCGCTCCGCACTCGGACCATAGTGGTCACGACATGCACGGCGGGCATCACGGTCACGCGGGGCACGACATGGGCCTCGTCGAGGGACTGCCCATGGCGGACCGGGCCGATGACCGGGACGGTCTGCGGCTCGACGTGCTGCACGTGCCACTCGGGCCCGTACTCGCCGACTGGCCCGCGGGACTGATCCTCCGCCTGACTCTCCAGGGCGACGTGGTTCAGGAGGCCGCCCTCGAACCGGTTACCACTCCCCCGTCCCCACGTCCGCCCTTCTGGGACGAACCGTGGCTGCGCGCCACCGCCGGCGAGCACGTTTCGCGGGGCGACGCGGCGCGACGGCTGTGCGCGGCCCACCTGGACAGCCTGGGCAGGTTCTTCGCCGTGACGGGTTGGGACGACATGGCCGCACGGATGCGGTACGTACGGGATCGTGCCCTTGCCGGAGCCGCTGCCGCCGAACTCACCTCCCTCGTACGCCCGTTGATCCGTCGGGCCCAGCGCTCGCGGACGCTGCGGTGGCTGACGACGGGGCTCGGAACACTGCCCGCCGAGCAGTCGCGTCACCGTGGGGTGACCGGACCGGCTCTGGTCGCGGACGGGGACGCGTACAGCCGCATGCTCGTGTGGCTCGACGCGGTGGGCAGGAGCGCGGCGGCCTGCGACGTCACCGAAGCGCTGGACGCCGCCGAGGCCGTAGGGCCTCGCGGGAGACTGGACACCCCGGTGCCTCCGTCGAGGGCGCTGCTGGACAGCCTGCCGCGACTGCTCGAAGGAACGGAGTTCGCCTGCGCGCGGATCATCGTCGCGAGCCTCGATCCGGACCTCGACGAGCTGACTCATGCACAGGCGCCCGGGACGGTCCACAGCCATGGGTGAGCGCACTTCGCTGTGGGCGGTCCTCGTGCTGCCCGTTCTGCTGGTCGGGGCGGCCCTGGTGACGGCCGGGTTCGATGCCGTGCTCGCGGCCGGGGCCCGGCGCGGGCGGCCCGGATCGCTGCGCGAGACGGTGGTCCGCGCGGCGGAACCCGGCCGCCAGGTCCTCCGGCATCTTGTCCAGCAGCCTCGTCGTACCCGGGCGTCGGACCTGTCCCTGGCCCGGATCGGCGCCGGTCTCCTTCCCGTCGCCGCCGTCCTGGCGGCGGTCGTACTGCCGCTCGGCTTCCGGTCGGTGAGCGATCTGCCGGACGGGATCGTCTGGTTCAACGCGATGGAGGCGCTGGCGTGGGCGGCGGTCTGGCTTGCGGGCTGGGGGCCGAACTCGACGCTCTCGCTCATCGGCGGCTACCGCTTCCTCGCGCAGGGGCTGGCGTACGAGCTGCCGCACATGCTCGCCATCACGACGGCCGCGCTGGGCGCGGAGTCGCTGCGGGTCGGTGAAGTCGTGGGCGCCCAGGCCGGGTTGTGGTTCGTGGTGTGGATGCCGGTGGCTTTCGGGATCTATCTGCTGAGTGCCATGGCGATGGCGTTCTGGGGGCCGTTCGACCAGCCTGCCGGACGTGACGTGACGGGCGGCGCGGGTGCCGAGCTGTCGGGCGCGGACCGGGTGCTCTTCCTCGGCGGCCGGTGGCTGCTGCTGGTCGTGGCGGCGGCGTTCAGTGTGCCGCTCTTCCTGGGCGGCGGGCACGGGCCGCTGCTGCCCGGCTGGGCCTGGACCGTACTCAAGACGGCCGCCGTCCTGGCCTTCCTGGTGGGGGTCCGACGCAGGATTCCGACCGTGCGCATGGAGCGCTATCTGGAGCTGGCCTGGGTCGTGTTGACCCCGCTGGCGATCGTGCAGGCGCTGGTCGTGGCCGTGGTGGTGCTGAACCGGTGAGTTCCCTGACGGAAGCGAGGTGACGTAAGCCGATGGATGTCGCGGTCTTCTGGGTGCTGGCCGTCCTTGCGGTGGCCGGCGGAGTGATGGTGTTCCGCTTCGACTCGATGGCGCGGGCGACGTTCTCCCTGCTGGCCTCGCTGCTGTGCGTGGGCGGGCTGGTCGTCCTGCTGGGGCTGGACTACCTGGGCATCGTCATCGTGCTGATGATGACGATCGAGATGGCCATCATGGCGGTCTTCATGGTGATGTACATGATGAACCCGGCCGGGCTCATGCCGATGACGATGATCCACAACAAGAAGGGCGCGGCCGTCGTCTGCGGCCTGGTCTTCGCGCTGCTGGCCGCCGGGATCCTGCTCGCGCCCTGGTCGGCGCGCCGGGGGAAGGCACCCGCCGATCCGACCATGGAACTCGGCATGTCGCTCATGGGCCCGCAGATGCTGACCATGATGACCCTGGGCATGGCCCTGTTCGCGACGATCGTCGCCACCGTGGTCCTGGCCACCCGCCGAGGACGGTACGACCGGTTCGGCGACGATCTGCGGGCGCGGCACGCGGACGATCCCGTACGGGGTGGTGTCGGCCGGTGAGTCTGGAACTGTTTCTGCTGTTGGCCGCCGCGCTGTTCAGCGTCGGTCTGTTCGGTGCCCTCACCCAGCAGTCCATCGTGATGCTGATGATGGGCCTTGAGCTGATGCTCGGCGGGGTCATCCTGGCCGCCGCGGCCGCGTGGCACTACATCGCTCCGGCGGCGGCCGAGGGGCATGTACTGATCGTGGTGGCGGTCACGGCGATGGCCCTGGAGATGGCGATCGGGTTCGCCGTCGTCACCGCTCTGTTCCGGTCACGGGAGATCGACATGACCGACATGGCAGCGGAGTTGAAGGAGTGAGCGCTCTGCTGTGGGCGCTGGTCGCCCTGCCCCTCGGCGCCGGTGTGCTGCTCCTGGTGGTGGGGCGGCGGGCCGATCGTGCGGCGCCCGGAGTGGCACTCGCGGTCGCGGCCGCCGCGCTGGGGCTCGCTGTCGCCGCGGCGTTCCGGCATCCGAGCGCGCGGGCACCGTTCCTCGACGGTCTGCCGATGCGACTCGCGGTGGACGGTCTGTCGGGGCTGCTGGCGGTGACGGTCACCGCGGTCGCCCTCGTCGTACTCCTCTTCAGCGCGGCGGAGTTCGGCGCGGCGGAGGCCGGCGGGGGCGAGGCGCGGGCGCGGTTCTTCGGGCTGATGCTGCTGTTCGCCGGGAGCATGCTCGTCACGGTCACCGCCGCCACTCTCCCGGTCCTGCTGATGGGCTGGGAGGTGATGGGCGCCACCTCGTGGGCGCTGATCGGCTACTGGTGGCGGGATCCGGAGCGTACGCGGGCGGCCGACACAGCTTTCCTCACGACCCGTACCGCGGACCTCGGCCTCTATCTGGCGGCGGGCGCGGCACTCGCGAGCGGCAGCGGCAGCGGCAGCCGGAACTCGTCGCTCTCGCTCGATGGCCTCGCACAGGCCGAGGAGCCGTGGCTGTCCTTCATCACCGCGGGCGTGGTCGTCGCCGCCCTCGGCAAGTCGGCCCAACTGCCCTTCAGTTTCTGGCTGTCGAAGGCGATGCGGGGCCCGAGTCCGGTCTCGGCCCTGCTGCACTCGGCGACCATGGTCGTCGCGGGCGCGTACCTGCTGCTGCGGACCGGACCGCTGCTGGACGCCTCCGGCTGGGGCGACGACGTGGTCGCCTGGACGGGTGCGGCCACGGCGATCCTCCTCGGGCTCGTCGCGGTCGCGCAGACAGACCTCAAACAGCTGCTGGCCGCGTCGAGTTGTGCGCAGATCGGCTTCATGGTCCTGGCGGCCGGGGCGGGCGCCACGACGGGCGGCACGCTTCAACTCATCGCGCACGCGGCGGCGAAGAGCCTGCTGTTTCTCGCGGCGGGCGCCTGGCTGACCGCGCTCGGCACCCAGCAGTTGCCCGCACTGCCGGGCGCGGCGCGTCATCACCGTACGGTCGGCATCGCCTTCACCGTGGCCGCGCTCTCCCTGGCGGGGCTTCCGCCGCTCTCCCTCTGGGCCGCCAAGGACGTACTGCTGGCCGGTGCCTTGGAGCGCAGTCCGTGGCTGTACGCGGCCGGGCTCGCCGCCGCCCTCCTGTCCGCGGTCTACAGCGCGAAGGCGTTGTGGTTCGTGTGGCGTCCGGCGGTGGCGCGCCCGGACGCCCGGCGCATCCCGGCGGGTGCCGTGTGGCCCCTGGCCCTGCTCGCCTTCGCATGCTTGGCGCTGGTGGCGCTTGCATTCCCCCCGGTACGCGACAGCACGAGTCGTGTCCTCGCTGTCTCTGGTCAACCCGCCCCACATGCCTGGGAGTTCGTACTCTCCGCCGGTCTGGCTCTCCTGGCCGCCGCGGCCGCCTGGGGCTGGGGTGCGCGCCCGCTGCCCTTGCCGGCGCGGGTCACGTCGGGGTTCGCCGACTGGCTGGGCCTCGAACGCGCGGCTCATGTCCTGCTGGTCGCGCCCACGATGCGGCTGGCGCGCGCCGCCGCGGTGTTCGACGACCGGGTGCTGGACCGTACAGTCGACGGTTCGGCCTCCACCACCCTCCGGTTCGCGCGCTGGACGAACGACGTCGTGGAACGAGCCGTCGACGGGACGGTAGGCGCGGTCGCCGCCGGAACCCGTGCCCTCGGCCGCTGGGCCCGCCGCCCGCAGTCGGGACAGCTGCACCAGTACCTCGCCCAGGCGGTCGCCGCCTTCACCGTCCTCGCCGTCGTCCTCGTCCTCGTGAGGTGATCCGCTTGCTGACCGCCCTCGTCTTCGCGCCCACGGCCGTCGCGCTGCTGCTGTTCGCACTGCCCCGCCGTACGGCACCGACCGTCTTCCGTGCGGTCTGGGTGACGGCATCGGCCGTCGAACTGGCCCTGGTCATCGCGGTGTGGGCCGGCTACGAGCCGGGCGCGGGGATGCAGTTCGAGGAGCGTGCCCACTGGATTCCGGGCGCGGGGGTCAGTTACCACGTCGGCGTCGACGGGCTGTCGCTTCCGCTGCTCGCCCTGACCTGTCTGCTGTTCCTCGCCTGCGCCCTCTACTCGCTGCGCGAGAACCGCCGGATCCGCGAGTTCGCGGCGCTGTTCCTCTTCCTCCAGACGACCTGTCTCGGGCTCTTCGTCGCCCTCGACCTGATCCTCTTCTTCGTCTTCTTCGACCTGTCCATCGTGGCGATGTACTTCGTCATCGCCGGATGGGGCCACCGGCAGGCCGCCCGCGCCGCGTTGAAATTCTTCCTCTACACCTTCATCGGGTCGCTCGCCCTGCTGCTCGGCTTCATCGGCCTGTACCTTGCCGCGTCGCCGCACACCTTCGACATGGTCGAGCTGACCGAGCAGAACCCGCTCGCCGGGCGGTCTGTGTACGGGGCTCTGGTGCTGCTGGCAGTCGTGGTCGGTCTGGCGGTGAAGACCCCGACGGTGCCCTTCCACACGTGGCTGCCGCCGGCCCATGTCGAGGCGCCCGCGGCCGGTTCGGCGATCCTGGCCGGGGTGCTGCTGAAGATGGGCACCTACGGATTCGTACGCATCGCGATGCCGATCCTCCCCGAGGCCTGGCGCCGGTACGCCCTCGTGCTGGTCGTCATCGGCGTGGTCTCGGTCCTCCACGGGGCGCTGGTGGCGCTCGCGCAGACAGACTTCAAGCGGATGGTCGCGTACACCTCCGTGAATCACATGGGATACATCGTGCTGGCTCTCGGCGCGGCCGCCGCGACGGCGGACAGCTCCGAGCAGGCGCGTTCCCTCGCCGTCACGGGTGCCGTGACCCAGATGGTGAGCCACGGGCTGCTGACCGGTGCGCTGTTCCTCCTCGCGGGGGTGCTTCACGAACGCGGTCGTACCTACGACATGGGGGCCTACTCCGGACTCGCCGCCGTGGCACCGGCGTTCGCCGCCATGACGGGTGTCGCGGCCTTCGCCTCGCTCGGGCTTCCGGGCTTCTCCGGTTTCATCGCCGAGTTCCAGATCTTCACGGGAAGTCTCGGGCCTCAGCCGCTGGCCACGGCACTCTCGGTGCTCGGCATCCTCCTCACGGCCGGGCTGTTCCTGCGGGCGCTGCGCCAGGTGTTCACGGGGCCGTTGCGGCTGCCCGACGCGCCCGGTACGCCACGGGCGTTCCCCGACATGCGGGTGCACGAGAGCGTCTCCGTGGTTCCGCTGCTCGCGCTGGCCGTCATCCTCGGGGTGGCTCCGCGCTTCCTGCTGGATGTCGTCGAGCCGGCCTCCCGCTCGGTCCTGGAGTTGCTCGCCCGATGACCGAGATGAACGAGAACCCGCTCGATCTGCTGCCCGAGGTGCTGCTGGCGGCCTCGGCCGTACTCGGGCTGCTGCTCGGCTCCTGGCTGCCGCGCGCCCGGCAGTGGACCGTCGGACTGCTGGCGGTCCTCGCCTGCGTGGCGGGGATCGTCGCTGCGGCGGTGGCAGCCGCCGAGCCCGCGACGACGGCCTTCGGGGAAGCCTTCACCGTCGATACCGTGACCGCCGCGTCCCGGATCGTCGTGCTCGGCGGCACGCTCCTCGTCCTCGGTGTCTCCTTCCGCCCTCTGCGAGGCGATCCCCGGGAGAGCGAGTTCTACGTCTTGGTGCAACTGGCGGCCCTGGGCGCGCTGATGATGGCCGGCACCCAGGACCTGCTGCTGTTCGCCGCCGCGTATCTCCTGGCCAGCATTCCCGCGTACACGCTCGCCGGATTCCGCAAGGACGGTCCGGGCACCGAGGCCGCCCTCAAGTACTACGTGGTCGGCGCCCTGCTCGGCGTACTCCTGCTGGCCGGTGTCACCGTCCTGTACGCGGCCGGGCGCGCGACCTTGTACCCGATGCTGGGTGACGCGCTGCGCGACACCCCGGAGCCGCTGATCGCCGTCGGTGCGATCGGGCTGCTGGCGGGTGTGCTGTTCAAGGCGGGCGGCGTACCGGCGCACTTCTGGGTGCCGGACGCCGTGCAGGGCAGCAGTGCGCCGGTGGCCGCGCTGCTCACCACCCTCCCCAAGATCGGAGCGCTCGCCGCGCTCTTCCGGGTCGGTGACGCCGTCTTCGCGGGCAGCCCGCTGCCCTGGCCGGCGCTGATCGCCGTGCTCGCCGCCGCGTCGATGACGCTGGGCAACCTCGGCGCGTTCTTCCAGCAGGACGTGAAGCGTCTGCTCGCCTACTCGACGATCAGTCAGGTCGGATACCTGCTCCTGCCGGTGGCGGTGGTGGACCGCTCGGATCTCGCTCAGCAGGCGTTCCTGTACTACCTCGCGGCCTACACGGTCACCAACCTCGGGGCGTTCGCCGTCGTCTGCGCCGTCCCGCATGCCCACACCCTGGACGACTACCGAGGGCTCGCGAAGGACCGCCCGCTGCTCACGGCGAGCCTGGTCGTCTGTCTGCTGGGCCTCGTCGGCACCCCGCCCACCGCGGTCTTCCTCGGCAAACTCCAGGCGTTCAGCGCCGTGTTCGACGGTGGCTACGCGTGGCTCGCCGTCCTCGCCGCCGTCAACACCGTGGCGTCCCTCTTCTATTACCTGCGCTGGATCGTGCCCGCGGTCTCCCGCGGCGATTCGCCGGGCCCCGCCGAGGGGGACCGCACGGCACGCGTTGTCGCGTATGCGGCCACGGTCATCTCCGTCGGCCTCGGTCTGGCGGGAGGACCGGTCCTCGACGCGCTGGCCGGGCCGATGAGTCCGTGAACCGGCGGCGCGCGCAGCGCGGTGTACGCCGTCGGGCGCTCTCTGGCGGGCGAAGGCTCTCCGGCGGGGGGCTGATTCTGCGGTAGCCGAGCAGCCACGACATCGGGCCTTCGGAGAGCGGCCAGGCCGACGACCCGTGCCGCGCCGGTCCCGGCGGCGGGCGGCAGGCAGTCGTCGGCCCGGCTGCTGCGGCAGCGATCCGGTGCCGCCGTCAGGACCTGGCCGGCTTCACCTTCTTCTCGACGCCGTTCACCCGCACGGTGACGTTCCCCCGGTCCCGCGCGCGGTCGGCGACGATTCGATAGGACGTGACCTTCCCGTTCCGCCACTCGCAGTCGACCTCGTAGCCGCCACGGGCGCGGAGCCCGGTGAAGGATCCCTCGGCCTTCCAGCCGTCCGGCAGGGCGGGCAGCAGGTGGATCACACCGTCGTGGCTCTGCAGGAGCATCTCCGCCACGGCGCCCGTGATGCCGAAGTTGCCGTCCATCTGGAAGGGCGGGTGGTTGCCGAACATGTTGGGCAGCGTGTTGTACGTCAGCAGTCCGCGCAGCATGATCTGGGCGCGGTGCCCGTCACCGAGACGCGCGAAGAGGGCCGCCCGCCAGGGCCAGGTCCACGAGCGGCGGCTGTCGCCGGACACCGTCCCGGCCGTGAACGGGACGCCTTCCTTCTCGCCGCACCGCGCCTTGAGCGAGACGAGGGCGGCGGCCGCGAAGTCCGGTGTCTTCGGGGTGATCTGGCGGCCCGGGTAGACCGCGAAGAGGTGCGAGGTGTGGCGGTGGATGTCGGTGGGGTCGTCCAAGTCCTCCTGCCACTCCTGGAGTTGACCCCACTTGCCGATCTTGTTCGGCGCGAGGCGTGCCTGCATGTCCGTGACCTTGGCCCGGTAGGCGGGGTCCGTCCTGAGCGCCGCCTCGCAGTCCAGGTAGTTCTGGAACAGGTCCCAGATGATCTGCTGGTCGTACATGACGCCGTCCTCGCGCGGCCCGTGCTCGGGGGACCAGCCGTTCGGTGCGACGAGGAGTCCGTCCTCACGCTCCTTGAGATGGTCCTCCCAGAACTCGCAGATCTCCTTGATCATCGGGTAGGCGATGGTGCGGAGGTAGCCCAGGTCCTGGGTGAACGCCCAGTGCTCGTACAGGTGTTGGGCGTACCAGGCGCTCGCGACGGTGTTCCACTCCCAGGAGTTGCCGCCGAAGATGCTCTGGCTGGTGCGGGCGGTCCAGCCACGGGTGTCCTTGCCGAAGGCGTTGCGGGTCGCCACGCGGCTGGGCACCGCCACCTGCTCGATGAACCGGACGAGCGCCTCATGGCTCTCCGGCAGGTTCGTCGTCTCGGCTCCCCAGTAGTTCATCTGGATGTTGATGTTGGTGTGGTAGTCCGAGGCCCATGCCGGCTGGTTGCTGTCGTTCCAGAGGCCCTGGAGGTTGGCGGGCAGGCCGTTCGGGCGGGAGGAGCTGATCAGCAGGTACCGGCCGTAGTCGAACATGGTCTGTTCGAGTGTTGGGTCCTCGCCGCCCGCCGCGTAACGCGCGAGTCGGGCGTCGGTCGGCAGCGCGACGACGGCGGCGTCGGAGGTACCCCAGGCGACCGAGACACGGTTCATGAGGGCGCGTATCTCGGCGGTGTGCTCGTCACGCAGCTTGTTGTAGGACCTGGCGGTCGCCTTGGCCAGCGTCCTGGCGACGATCGGTGCCGGATCGGGGCCGCGCCACCCTGCGGCGGCGTCGAGCTTGTAGTCGGTGCGGGCATCGAGGAACAGGGTCAGGGTCGTACAGCCGCTGAACCGGAGCACCGACCCGTCGGCGCGGAGGTCGCCGTCGGTGTGCACGGCCCGCACGGTGCACGTGTGCTTGAGCCCGTTGCCCATGACACCGCTGAAGGCGATCCGCCCCGCGCCGGCGTCGACGGTCGTCGGGGCCTCGTCCTGTCCGGACGTCAGCGAGATCGCTCCGGAGAGTCCCCGGGCGGCGTCCGACGTGTACCGGAAGACCATGACGTCCGCGGACCGGCTGGCGAAGGCCTCGCGCACGACGCGCTGTCCGGGCGCGCCGAAGCGGGTGACGTGGACGCCCTTCACGAAGTCGAGGCTGCGCTGGTAGTCGACGACCGACCGCTGCGTACGCGTGTCGAAGCCCCCGCCTTCCAGCGCGATCTCCGCGATCTGGAAGCCCTTGGAGGACGCGCCGGGCGTCAGGGTGAGCCGGTAGACGCGGTAGGCCGTGCTGTTGGTGATCCGGAAGGTACGGGTCTTTCCGCGATCGGCGAAGGGCGCTCCGGGGTTCTGCGTGTCGAGGGTCGTCCAGGCACGCCCGTCCTGCGACGCCTCCAGCACCCATCGCCGGGGGTCGTCCCGCGGCCGGTCCGGGCCAGCCGTCAGCGCGTACGAGGTGACGGCGACCGGGCGGGGCAGCTCGGCCTGCCAGACGACCTTCGACTCGGCGTCGTCGACCCGCCAGACCGTGGCCGGATCACCGTCCACCGATCTGGAGATGTCCGTACCACGGGACTTGGCACCGGAACCGGACCCCGAACCCTTGGAGTGCCCGCTCGGTGAGGACAGATAGATCGAACCGCCCCCGTCGAGGTCGACGCCGGACAGGCCGATCTCGCTCACCTGGAAGTGGCTGACGCCCGCCTTGGGGACGAAGTCGAACCGGTAGAAGCGGTAGGCCGCGGACTCGGTGCCGGTGCCTGTGTCGGCGCAGGTGAACTCCTTCGTCTGGAAACGGCTCTCGAAGGGCGCCTCCAGCGTGCGGCTGTCCAGCGTGGTCCAGGAGGTGCCGTCGGCCGAACCGGAGAACTTCCACTCCTGCGGGTCGCGCTCCGGCACGTCGTTGGCACTCGTCAGACGGTAGGACGCGACCTCGACGGGTTCGGGAAGCTCGACCTGCCACTGCACCTTCGAACCCGGCCCCTCGATGCACCACTTGGTGCTCGATTCACCGTCGTACGTCTTGTCGACGCCCTCCGACGAGGAGCTGCTGTACGGTCCGCCCGGGGCCGTGATCCTCGGTCTCGCACGGGGAGCGAAGGTGACGACGACGTCGCCGAAGTTCCGGTACGAGCCGAAGCCGGTCATGCCGGTGTCGAAGTCGCTGTCCGGCTTGCCGGCGAGAGCGTTGTCGTAGTTGTTGAGGCCGCCCCACAGGCTCTGTTCGTTGAACTGGATGCGCTCCTCGTAGGGATCGGCGAAGAGCATGGCGCCGAGTCGGCCGTTGCCGATCGGCAGGGCCTGCGACTGCCAGTCCAAGGCGGGCACGGAGTACTTCAGCGCCTTGCGCGACAGGGTCGGCCACTGGACGCCCGCCGGCGCGCCGGCCCCCGCGGCGACGGCCTGTCCCACGGGGATTCCGCCGGTCAGCTGAGTGATCAGGGGCGCAACGGCGAAGGCACCGCCGAACTTGAGGATGCTTCGTCGCTGCGGTTGGGATTCATTGATCACGGTGAGGTCTCCCGGCCCATTCATCGGCTCTATCGCAGAGGAGGTCGCAGCCACATCGACACCTGTCGAGGGCGCGATCATCGTCGCCGTGGAATAGATCGGATGTCTAGAGGTGTGCAGCAGTTGACGAAGCGGGTCGCGAAGAAGCGGCCCCGGGCTGGGCCTCCGCCCGCCCGAGGCCGGCGACTCGTCAGTAGACGGACAGGCCGTAGGCGCTCAGCACTTCCTGGATCGGCTGGTAGTAGGTGGTCCCTCCCGAGGTGCAGTTCCCGGAGCCGCCGGAGAGGATGCCGATGACCTTGTCGCCCGCGTAGAGCGGACCGCCGCTGTCACCCGGTTCGGCGCAGATGTTGGTCTGGATCAGCCCGTAGACGATGTCTCCGCCCCCGTAGTTGACGGTCGCGTTGAGCGCGGTGACCCTGCCGCAGTGGACACCGGTGGTCGCTCCGCGACGGCAGACGCTCTGGCCGACGTAGGCGGTCGCGGTCCCGGTGACGTCGACGGTTCCGATGGTGCCGGGGTGCGGCACGGCCGGGTTGGAGTACCGGACGACGCCGAAGTCGTTGCCGGGGAAGCTGGTGCCGGTGGTGGGGCCGACCGTCGTGGTCAGGCCGGCACTGGTGTACCAGGTGGGCAGGCCGTCGGTGCAGTGGCCCGCGGTGACGAAGTAGTAGGTGGAGCCGCTCACCACGTTGACCCCCACCGAGCAGCGCCAGCTGGAGGTGTATATGGCGTCGCCGCCCGACAGGAGGGTGCGCAGCCGGCCGTCGACCCGTTCCACGGTCATGGCACCGGCGAAGCCGCCGGTGGCCCGACGGACTGCGGCCAGGTCCGCTTCCCCGACCGTGGAGTCGGCGAGCACCCGCAGCTTCCCGGTCCGTTCGTCCACGGCCCAGCTCGTCCCGGCGATCCCCAGGGATTCGACGGCCGAGGCCGCGCCGGCCACCGAGGCGGCGGACGGTGCGGCGCCGGCCGTGGGCGCCGCGGTCGCGTTGGTGCCGGAAACCGCCAGGGCGGCCACGACGAGCAGGCTCAACGCCGAGGCGACGAGCCGGGAACGTCTGATGGTGGTACCGCGTGCTCTCATCACCCGAATCTCCCCGAAGACGGTCGGTCAGGTTCAAGCGCGCCCGACCGGTCGCCGGGCGTGCCGTGCTTCCGTGCCGTGATGCCGGTGCGTGCGCGGTTACGAAGGGCGCGTCCGTGCCCCCGACATCCCATCGGGGACACGTGATGGCTCGCGGCTGCGGCGGGACACGGCCACGGCGTGACCGACGAGGCCCGGTGGAGCCGGCCAACGCTTCATTGTCCCCGTCCGCGCCCGGCGGTGGTAGGCCGTCTCCGGCCGTAAAGCCCGAGCGCAATCGCACGCGGACTTGCCACCGGTCGGTGGGAGCACTGGTTCGCCAACTGACCAACCTGGTATGTGATTTGACCCAAGTCCTCGATCTCCGACGCCTGTTCCCGGGTCTGCGGTACCCGTCGGCACCACAGACCCGGGAGCGTGGATCAGAAGTTCAGCTTCCAGCTGTCGACGTAGCCGGTGTCGATCGGGTAGCGGTCCTGGACCCCTTCCGGCCGCTCGATGGCGGCCGTGTGGGAAGACCGGACGGTGGTGTCGGCCCTCCGGGGAGAACGTGCGATGAGTGCCGCGCGGCGGGAAGATCTTCACACTGAAAGGTCGCCAGTGTCATGGCCTGAACAAACAGTTGTCCGGAACGAGGTCTTGCCGTTCACGTCCGAACGGGCATGGGGCGAGGGCGACATGCACTTTTGCACGACGTAAACGATTGCCCCACAGGTGCCTCCTCGGCCACATCAGTTGCAGGTTGCACGAAGCAGGGGCGAATCGTCCTCGCTCAGGCGGCGCCCCGGCCCGCGAGGACCGTTTCGCGGAACGAGGCCACCACGGGGCGGAGGTCGACCCGGTGCCAGGCCGCCCACAGCTGAACGGACCCTCCGTGCCAAGGCAGTTCGCGTACCGCGACACCGTCGGTCGTGCCGCGCATCATGCTCTTCTGGATGAGTGCGAGGCCGAGTCCGGAGGCGACCAGGCCCAGTGCGGTGAGTGGATCGGCCGCGTCGAGACGGATGTCCGGGGTGAACCCGGAGGCCACGCACGAGGCGACGAACGTGTCGCGCCAGGCCGGGTCCTGGGAGTCGCCCACCGCGATCCAGGGCTGCCCGTCGAGGGCTTCGGGGGTCAACTCCCCCTGCTCCACGAGGGGATGCTCCGCGGGCAGCGCCAGCAGCAACGGATCCTGCAGCAACGGGGCCGTGTTCAGGTCCGGGTCGCCCTCGGGCGGCGGTGTGCGCACCAGCGCGATGTCCAGGCTGCGCTGACGCAGTCCCTCGAACTGCTCGGCCGACTCCTGGTCGTACAGCGCGACGTGAATGCCCGGACGCTGATCGCGCAGTGTGCGCAGGGCGGTGGGCAGGATGCCCGTGTGCATGGCGTCGGCCACGTAGCCGATACACAGGCCGCCCTCCTCGCCACGGCCGAGCCGCCGGCCGAGGTTCTCCAGCCGGTCCGCGTGGCGCAGCAGGGCATGCGCCTCGGTCAGGAAGACCCGGCCGTCGGAGGTCAGCCGGATGCGCTGCTGGCTGCGCTCGAAAAGGGTCAGGCCCAGGTTCTTCTCCAGCTGGGCGATCTGCCTGCTGAGGGGCGACTGGGAGATGTGCAGCCGCTCGGCGGCACGGCCGACGTGTTCGGCCTCGGCGACGGCGACGAAGTAGCGGAGTTGGCGCAGGTCAAGCATGTAGGACCTCGGAGGACTCAAGTATGTCCAAGCAAGTCTTGGACAGTCTCATCCATGGATCCTAACCTCGAACACGCAAGGCCGACGGATCGCACATTCAGTGATGAATCCTCTGCAATCGGTATCACCCTCGCTATCGCAAGGATCCCCCCCATGAGCATCAAGCCCATCCTGCCCGGCGCCCTCGGCTTCGGCACCGCACCGCTCGGCAACATGTTCCGCGCCATCCCGGACGAGGAGGCCGCGGCCACCGTCCAAGCCGCCTGGGACCAGGGCATCCGCTACTTCGACACCGCGCCCTTCTACGGCGCCGGCCTCTCCGAGATCCGGCTCGGCGACGTACTGGCACAGCACCCCCGCGACGAGTTCGTCCTCAGCACGAAGGTCGGCCGCGTCATCTTCGACGAGATCGAGGACCCGGCCGTACGCGACCTCGGCGAGAAGGGCGGCCTCTTCGAACACGGTCGCCCGAACAAGATGGTCAACGACTACACCGCCGACGCCACCCTCCGCTCCATCGAGGACAGCCTCAAGCGCCTGCGGACGGACCGCCTCGACATCGTGTGGGTGCACGACGTCGCCCAGGACTTCTACGGGGACGAGTGGCTGGCCGCGTACGAGAGCGCCCGCACCGGCGCGTTCCGCGTACTGCAGAAGCTGCGCGAGGAGGGCGTCATCAAGGGCTGGGGCCTGGGCGTCAACCGCGTGGAGCCCCTGGAGCTCACCCTCGACCTGGACGAGCCGAAGCCCGACGCCTTCCTCCTCGCGGGCCGCTACACCCTCCTCGACCATGACCGGGCCTTGCAGCGTCTGCTGCCGGCCGCTGCCGCCCAGGACGTCGACATCGTGGTCGGCGGCCCCTACAGCTCGGGCATCCTCGCCGGAGGAACGCACTTCGAGTACCAGCAGGCGCCCGCGCACATCATCGACAAGGTGGAGCGGATCAAGGCGCTCGCCGAGCGGCACGGGGTCGGTATCAAGTCCGCCGCGCTGCAGTTCTCCCTCGCCCACCCGGCGACGGCAGCCGTGATCCCCGGCGCCACCAAGCCCAGTCGCATCGCTGAGGACGTCGCCGCTCTCGGCGAGACGATCCCGGCCGCGTTCTGGACGGACCTGCGCGAGGAGCGGCTGATAGCTCAGGACGCTCCGGTGCCCGTTGCTGCCTGACCCGGTCGCCTGCACACCTCGTACACCCCAGGCACTCCGTACACCCGCACACCCGCACACCCGCACACCCGCACACATCCAGGAGGATCCCGTGGCCACGACCGCCGCAACCCTCGACATCCCCGCCTCCGCCGACCGCGTCTGGCAGCTCATCGGCGGCTTCGACTCACTGCCCGACTGGCTCCCCTACATCCCCGCCAGCGAACTCAGCGACGGCGGGCGTGTCCGCAGTCTCCGCAACGAGGACGGCGGAGTGATCGTCGAGCGACTCGAAGCCTTCGACGACAAGGCCCGCACCTACAGCTACTCCATCCTCCAGGCGCCCTTCCCCGTCACCGGCTACCTCTCCACCCTCACGGTGCACGAGATCCCCGGGCAGGACACGGCCCGCGTGGAGTGGTCCGGCACCTTCACACCGGACGGCGTCAGCGACGACGAAGCCATCGCCTTGTTCCACGGCATCTACGCGGACGGCCTCGCCGCGCTGAACCAAACGCTCGCTGCTCACAGCCATCGCGCATAGCGAGGCGGCATGCGGGCCCGGCCTGCCCGCCCTGTCCGAGGTCAGCCCGCGGCGGGGTGGGGCCGGCCGCCCAGCCACGCGGTCGCCTCGCGCGGGGAACCCAAGTGGACGACCTTCAGGGGCGCGAAGCGTGGGTCGGTCGTGCGGCGGTTGATCTCGGCGCGGCGGGCCGCGTGCTGGGTCCAGGACGACCACGCGGGGTGGTCGCCGCTGAACCAGGAGGACAGCGCCTCCACGTTGCCGCCGAAGACCCGCTCGCGCAGCAGGGTCCGTCGCAGGGATCTGCGCAGTACGCGCGGCATGACGACGGCTCTGGGGTAGTCGAGCCAGATCACGGTGTCGGCGCTGGTCCACAACAGGTCGCGGACCTCGGGGTGGCCGAAGGAGTCGAAGATCCAGGCGGGGGCGGCGGCGATCTTCGCGACCTGTTGGCGGAAGTCGGGGTCGACCGCCCAGTCGGGACCGGTGAACACGAGCGAGTCCATCTCGTGGAACGGCAACTGGAGCCGGGCGGAAAGGGCTTGCGCCATGGTGGTCTTCCCGGCTCCGGTGATGCCGACGACGAGGATGCGTTGCACGCACGGATGCTACGGGCATCGGTCAGCCCTCGGCGAAGCCGTTTTCGTCGGCTTCCCCGACCTGCAGATCACCATCGAGGACATGTTCGGCCGCCGAGGAGTGGGTCGCCCCGGACATGACCAGCCTCATGCAGCAGATCTCACCCACCCCGGCCCGCCACTGACACCAGGCCGTTCACCGAGTACGGCGTCAAAGCGGCCGGGCCGGGCGGAAGTTGTGCTCAACGGAAGGTGTACTCAATGGCGTACGGGTGCCTGCGTGGGCGTCTCCTGCGCCGTGGCCGCCGCCTGGCCGCCCGGGTGGCGCAGGGCACAGAGGAAGCCGATGCCGAGGGCGACGGCCATGCCGTAGAACACCCACTGGTTGGCCTCTGCGAAGTCCATGCGGATCGAGGACATCGCATCGCGCATGGTCGTCGCGACCGGACCGTCGCCGGTGGGGGTACGGGCGTCCGCCTGGCCTGTGATCGACTGCGTCACGTCGCCGGCCACGGAGTCGACCTGGTCCGCCGGTACCCCGCGAGTCCGGAGGGTGCTCTCCACGTTGTCCGTCATGGTGTGCGTCAGCATGGTGCCGAAGACGGCAAGTCCGATGCTGGCCGCGTAGTTGCGGACGGTCTGGGTGATGCCGGTGACTTCGCCGTAGGAGGCGTCGATCGCCCGGTTGACGGCGTCCGTCGAGGCCGGGGCGAGGATGAATCCGATGCCCGCGCCGGCGAGCGCGACGTACGGCCACTGGTCGTGCATGGACAGTTCGGTCAGTTTGCCGGCCCAGAGGGCGAACCCGACGGCGCCGACCACGCAGCCGATCTTCAACGCGGGGCGGGCTCCCCGCTTGTCGAGGATCCGGCCGCCCCACTGGGAGGCGATGGCGAACCCCACGAAGAAGTACAGCAGGTACAGGGCGGCCTGGTTGGCCGAGGCACTGAGGGAGACCTGGGCGTAGACCGAGGCGAAGAAGAACACGGGAACGAACGCCAGCATGGCGAAGAAGAGCACCAGCGAGTCCACCGTGAAGGCCCGGTCGCGGAAGACAGACAGGTTGATCAGGGGGTGGCGGGTGCGCAGTTCGTAGCGGCAGAAGACGTACAGCACCGCGAGGCCGCCGACGATGCAGGCCCACGTCGCCACGCTGTCCCAGCCCCAGGCCGACGCCTGCTGGAAGCCGAGCACGCTCGTGCCCATCCCGACGGCGATCAGCAGGGCGCCCTTCACGTCCAGCGGTTCGTCGCGTCGCCGGTCGGAGACGTGGGCGAGCGCGGTGAGGATCAGCGCCACGACGGCGACGGGGACGTTGACCCAGAAGATCGCCCGCCAGGTCCAGGTGGTCAGCCAGCCGCCGAGCAGCGGTCCCACGGCGGTGAGGGCACCGGTGAGGCCGAAGAACAGGGCCAGGGCACGCCCCCGCCGCTCGATCGGGAACACCGCCACGACGACCGCGAGCGCGGCGGGAAAAAGCAGCGCCGCTCCGAGTCCCTGAGTCGCCCGGAAGGCGACGAGCCACGTCAGTGCGTAGTCCCCGTCGGGTACGCAGCCGCACATCGCGGAGGAGATGACGAAGATCAGGGTGCCTGCCACGACGACACGACGTGGCCCCAACAGGTCGGCGAGGCGCCCGCCGACGGCGAAGAACGCGGCCAGGGACAGCAGATAGGCGTTGACCACCCACTGCATTCCCGAGGCGGAGAGGCCGAGTTCGGAGACGATGTCGGGCGCCGCGATCGACACGATCGTCTGGTCGATGAACGTCATAGCCACCGCGAACATCATCGCCGCGAGCGCCAGCGGCTGGGAGGCCGCGCGTCCGGCACCGGATGCGCTCTCGTTGCGTTGCGCGTGCGTACGGCTCACCTGGTCAGTCTGCGTCGGAACCGTTGACGCCGCACCCGGAGCACATCCCCAACGGCTACAAGCACAGGGGGCGCTGGGCAAGCGCCGGCAGCGGACAACGACGCCCCGTACGCGGGCCTGTATGCGGCTGCCGAGGGCATCGGCCGGCCCGCCGACGTCCCGTCCTCCGGCCCCTGTCGCCACACTGCGGCTCGGGCTCACGCGTCGGGCGGGCTTCGTCCACCTTATGGGCGAATTCGGGGGCTTCGGGTCGGTGGGCTTCGGTGGGAGCAGCAGTATGAGGCAGGTGACCGCGTCCTCATCCGGTTCCTCCTCGGCCGACGTCCCGCAGCAGGTCGGCCTCCGAGGCGACGCACGCTTCGAGGGCATCGCTCATGCCTCCTGGTGGCAGATGGCCGCCCGGCTGCCCCGCACGCTCGCCGCCGCGGCCCGCCTGGGCTGGGCCGCCGACCGGCCCGCGATGCTCATGCTGGACGAGCCCACCTCCGCGATGGACCCCCGCGCCGAGTACCTGGTGATCCGCCGCTTCAAGGAACTCGCCGCCGGGAAGACCGCAGTCTTCGTCACCCAGGGCCTGGAGACGCCCGGATCGCCGTGCGCGCCCGGAGCCGAGAACGAAGCACGCGGCTCCGCCGGTGAGTTCGAACCGCCCGTGTGACCGGCGCCCCTGCCGACGGTCGCGCCAGGGGATCGGTATCGTCCGCCCAGATGCCCCGGTCTGCGGCTCAGGGGACGGCACGGAGGAGGAGCACCATGGCCGATCGCCGGCAGGAAACCGCGTCGGATGACGGATCCGCGTCACGGGTGGAGGAGGCCCGTCGGGCACGCACTCGCGACACGGTGCGGCTCGCGGTGGTGATCGGTGCTCTCAGCGTGGTCTTCGGCGACATCGGGACCAGCCCGATCTACACCCTCCAGACGGTGTTCAACCCCGAAGACCCGCACCCCGTCCCGGTCACCACGGACAATGTGTACGGGGTGGTGTCGCTGGTGTTCTGGTCGGTGATGATCATCGTCACGGTCACCTACGTGCTGCTGGCGATGCGCGCCGACAACGACGGTGAGGGCGGCATCATGGCGCTGATCACCCTGCTGCGGCGGTGGAGTTCACAGCGCGGGCGCCGGGCCACCGTCGTACTGGCCGCGCTCGGCATCTTCGGTGCGTCGCTGTTCTTCGGTGACAGCATGATCACCCCGGCGATCTCGGTGCTGTCCGCGGTCGAGGGACTCAAGGTCGTCGAGCCGTCGCTGGACGGCGCGGTCGTGCCGATCACCGCGGTGATCATCGTGCTGCTGTTCCTGGTGCAGCGCCGGGGAACCGCGGCGGTGGGCCGGGTGTTCGGCCCGGTCATGATCGTCTGGTTCGTGGCCATCGGCACGTGCGGCGTCGCCGGTGTCGCCGACCACCCGGGCATTCTCCGGGCACTGTCGCCGACGTACGCCCTTGGCTTCCTGTTCGGCCATTGGGGCACGGCCTTCTTCGCCCTGGCCGCGATCGTGCTCGCGGTCACCGGCGCCGAGGCGCTCTACGCCGACATGGGGCACTTCGGCCGCCGGGCGATCACCCGGGGCTGGCTGTTCCTCGTACTGCCCGCCTGTGTCCTGAGCTACCTGGGCCAGGGCGCGCTGATCCTCGACGATCCGGACAACATCAGCAGCCCGTTCTTCCTGCTCGTGCCCGACTGGGGACGCTGGCCCATGGTCATCCTTGCGACGGCGGCGACCGTGATCGCCTCCCAGGCGGTGATCACCGGCGCGTACTCGGTCGCCTCCCAGGCTGCCCAGCTGGGCTACCTGCCGAGGCTGCGCATCGCGCACACCTCCGAGTCCACCATCGGTCAGATCTACGTCCCGTGGATCAACTGGCTCCTGATGGTCTCGGTCCTCACTCTGGTCTTCGCCTTCCAGAGCTCCGCGGCGCTGGCCTACGCGTTCGGCATGGCGGTCACCGGCACCATCACCATCACCACCCTGCTCTTCTTCTACATCGCCCGTGGCAAGTGGGGTACGCCGCCCTGGCTGCTCGCCATCGGCGCGGGCGTGCTCCTCCTCGTGGACCTGCTGTTCGTGGCGGCCAACATGACCAAGCTCGTCCACGGGGCGTGGCTGCCGCTGCTGATCGGCCTCACCGCGTTCACGGTCATGACGACCTGGCAGCGCGGCCGCCAACTGGTCACCGAGGAACGCGCACGCCAGGAAGGGCCGTTGCCCGAGTTCATCGACGACCTCCGCACAGGGCAGGAGCCGACGATCCGGGCGCCGGGCACGGCCGTCTTCCTGAACCGGGACAAGGAGACCGCGCCCCTGGCCATGCGGGCCAACGTCGAGCACAACCACGTGCGGCACGAGCAGGTCGTGATCCTGTCCATCGGGACCGAGCCCGTGCCCCGCGTCCCGGCCGACCGGCGAATCGTCGTCGACGACCTCGGGTACGCGGACGACGGGATCATCCATGTCACCGCCCAGTTCGGCTACATGGAGACGCCGGACGTACCCGGCGCACTGGCCATGCTCGACCCGGCCGACACCGAAGGACCGCTGCAACTCGACCAGGCGTCCTACTTCCTGTCGAAAATCGAGCTCCGTCGCGGGAAGGCCCCGACGATGGCACCCTGGCGCAAACGGCTGTTCATCGCCACCTCGTACATCACGGCCGACGCCGCCGAGTACTTCAGCCTGCCCCGCGACCGCACGGTCATCATGGGGTCGCAGATCGAGGTGTAGACCCGGACCCGCGAGGTGCACCGCGGTGGGAAGCCACGGCGCAGGCGCAGGTGACCTTCGCTGCCACAAGGTTGATACTGCCCAGAGCAGTACTCCAGCCGCCGCATGTCCGACCAAGAACGCAGGACGAGGCCCGCCTGCCGGGCTCACCAGGAGGTACCCATGAAGATGCTCATCAACGTCGCGGAAACCGTTGTCGCGGACGCGCTGCGGGGCATGGCGGCCGCGCATCCCGAGCTGACCGTGGATGTCGAGAACCGGGTGATCGTACGGCGGGACGCTCCGGTGCCCGGGAAGGTGGGCCTTGTTTCGGGTGGCGGCTCGGGGCACGAGCCGCTGCACGGCGGGTTCGTGGGCCCCGGGATGCTGTCGGCAGCCTGTCCCGGCGAGGTGTTCACGAGCCCGGTGCCGGACCAGATGGTGCGGGCGGCGGCTGCCGTGGACAGCGGCGCCGGTGTGCTGTTCATCGTGAAGAACTACACGGGTGACGTGCTCAACTTCGACATGGCGGCGGAGCTGGCCGAGGACGAGGGCATCCAGATCGCCAAGGTCCTCGTCAACGACGACGTGGCCGTGACCGACAGCCTCTACACGGCCGGCCGCCGCGGCACGGGCGCGACGCTGTTCGTGGAGAAGATCGCGGGCGCAGCGGCCGAGGAGGGTCAGCCACTGGAGCGGGTGGAGGCGCTCGCCCGCCAGGTCAACGAGAACTCGCGCAGTTTCGGCGTCGCGCTCAGCGCCTGTACGACTCCGGCCAAGGGCAGCCCCACCTTCGATCTGCCGCCCGGGGAGCTCGAGTTGGGCGTCGGCATCCACGGCGAGCCCGGCCGGGAGCGGCGGGCCATGATGACCTCGCGGGAGATCGCCGACTTCTCGGTGAACGCGATCCTGGAGGACATGAGCCCCCGCAATCCCGTCCTGGTCCTGGTGAACGGCATGGGCGCCACGCCGCTTCTGGAGCTGTACGGCTTCAACGCGGAGGTGCAGCGGGTGCTGATCGAGCGCGGCGTCCCGGTGGCGCGCACGCTCGTCGGCAACTATGTCACTTCGCTCGACATGGCCGGCGCCTCGGTGACCCTGTGCCAGGTCGACGAGGACCTGCTGCGGCTGTGGGACGCGCCGGTGCGTACGGCGGGCCTGCGCTGGGGCGTGTGACGCTCCCCCGGCCCGTGCCGGTGCGATCCCCGGCCCGTGCCGGTGCGACCGGTCAACACCTTTACCACGCAAGGAGATCCAGTGCTCGACGCCGACTTCTTCCGCCGTTGGATGACGGCGACCGCCGCATCCGTGGACCGAGACGCGGAACGGCTGACCGCCCTCGACTCGCCGATCGGCGACGCCGACCACGGCAGCAACCTGCAGCGCGGCTTCAGGGCCGTGGCGGCCACGTTGGAGAAGGAGGCGCCACAGACGCCCGGCGCCGTCCTGATGCTCGCCGGACGGCAGCTGATCTCGACGGTGGGCGGCGCGTCCGGGCCGCTGTACGGGACGCTGCTGCGCCGCACGGGCAAGGCGCTCGGTGACGCGGCCGAGGTCGACGAGCAGGGGCTCGCCGATGCGCTGCGCACCGGTGTGGACGCGGTGATGCAGCTCGGCGGCGCCGCGCCCGGCGACAAGACCATGATCGACGCGCTGGTGCCCGCGGTCGACGCGCTCGGTGAGTCCTTCGCCGCGGGACGGGCGGCCGCCGAGGAGGGCGCCCTGGCGACCACGCCGTTGCAGGCCCGCAAGGGCCGGGCGAGCTACCTGGGTGAGCGCAGCATCGGACACCAGGACCCCGGTGCCACCTCCTCGGCCCTGCTGATCGCGGCGCTCGCGGAGGCGGCCGGTGAGTGACATGGCGAGCGCGACGGGAGGCGACGAGAAGCTGGTGGGCATCGTGCTCGTGTCGCACAGCGCGGCGGTGGCCGCCTCGGTCGCCGAACTGGCGAAGGGGCTCTCCGGCGGCGGTACGACCGCTCCGGTGGCACCCGCGGGCGGCACCGAGGACGGCGGCTTCGGCACCAGCGCCGAGCTGATCTCCGCCGCGGCCGCGGCCGTGGACCGGGGCGCCGGTGTCGCCGTCCTCACCGACCTCGGCAGCGCGGTCCTCACCGTGAAGGCGCTGCTGGCCGAGGGTGACGAACTCCCGGCGGGCACCCGTCTGGTGGACGCGCCCTTCGTCGAGGGCGCGGTGGCGGCGGTCGTCACGGCGTCCACGGGAGCCGACCTGGCGGCGGTGGAGGCGGCCGCCGCGGACGCGTACAGCTACCGGAAGGTGTGAGAGGGGCGCCCTCAGCGGGCCACGTTCCGGCGGACGAACTCCCGGGCCAGTCGCTCGCCCTCGGCGACGGCCGCCCGGGGGTTCTCGATGGGAGACACGCCGGAGCCCTCGAAGAAGATGTACGTGACCCCGGAGGCGGCCCCGCCGCCCTGCGGGTCGGGGCGGATGCCGAGGCCCCGGGCCGTGGCGTACGACGCCTCGCCGATGAGGTCCTCGGGGCCGAGGTCGCCGACGACCGCGTACTGCACACGGTCGCCGTGGATCACGGCGGCGACCGTGCCGCTGCGGACGCCGTGTTCCTCGTGGTCCCAGATGTGGCTCGCGGCGGGCACGACGACGTACGGAAGGGTCGCGGCGTCGAGCTGGTTGCCGTCGGACTGCTGGAAGGCGGTGGCGTCGGCGAAGAGCGGGTCGGTGCTCTCGTTGCAGTACGGGCCGCGGCGGCCGTCACAGTCGATGTCCAGGTCGGCCTTCCAGAAGACCGCGCCGCGCTTTCCGCAGACGGGGATGTCCGCGGGCGCCCCGTTGTCGGTTCGGTAGAGGCCGCGGGAGACGGGCACGCAGTCGCGCACCGCGGCCAGCAGGTCGGCGGCCCGGACACCCCCTGCGGATCCGGCGTTCCCCGGGGGGCCCGCGTTTCCCGCGCGCTCGTGCACGGCGTCGGGCAGGGGGGCGACGTCGGAGATCGTGGTGGGGGCTAGCAGGGCAGCGCCGGCCGCGGCCAGCGTCAGCGACTGGGCACGCACGATAAGAGACCCTCTCCTGGGCGGGCACTGACGAACACTCAGCCCAATCTGGTGGGGGTTCGATCATGCGGCCACCGTTGGGGGGCCGTACGGAGCACGCCCGGTGACGTCTCGTCGGGGGCCGGGGGGGGGGGGGGGGGGGGGGGGGGGGGAGGGGGGAGAGGGGGGGAGGGGGGGGGGGGGGGGGGAGAGAGGAGCAGCATCGATCAGAGGAAGAACTTGAACCAGTCGGGGTTCCACTCGGCGAACACGA